>JBEKTY010000376.1:0-19773 GCA_049515555.1 Thermoguttaceae bacterium | reverse complement strand
GGCACGGTCTGGGCGCCCGTACCGATGAACTCGATGTTGGACTTCGTGCTCAGGGTGTCGACCGCCACCGTAGGGTTAATTGTCAAATCGCCGGCGATGGCAACCGCCGGCGAGGGCCCGCTGGAATTGCTGGTGCTGATGGTCTTCGTGCCGCTGCCGTCCAACGACAGATTGTCGTAGATGAAGGACGATACAGTTTGAGCGGCGCCGTTGTAGTCGAAAGTGGTGCCGGTGACCACGTAATTGCCGGCCGTGCCGCCGCTGGGCGCGGTAAACGTGGCCAGCGGAAGGAAGGCGCCGGCAATATCGATCGTGCCTGGTTGAAAGGTGACGTCGTTGGCGCCCCTCTCGCTCGCCACCACGAGATTGTTGTACTGCATGTCGGGTACGGTTTGTGCCGCCGGCCCGTCAAACTCGAAAGTCGTGCCGGTGACCACGTAACTGCCGGCGGTGCCGCCGGAGGGCGGAGTAAACGTGGCAATCGGAATAAAGGCGCCGGCAATCTGGATCGTGGCCGGCTGGAAGGTGACGTCGTTTGCGCCCCGCTCCTTCTCGACCCACAGGTTGCAGTATTGGATGGCAGGCACCGTCTGGGCCCCGGTGCCGTTGAACTCGATGTTGGACTGGTTGGTCAGGGCATCGACCGTCACGGCGGGGTTGATGTCGAAAGCGCCGGCGATTCTTACCGCCGGCGATGCGCCGCCGGGATTGCTGTAGCTGATGGTCTTCGTGCCTGTGCCGTCCAGCGACAGATTGTAGTAATCGCCCGGCGACACGGTCTGGGCCGGGCCGTTGTAATCGACGGTGCCGGTGCCGCACTTGAAAGTGCTCTCACTGGCCGTCGGAATGACGGCGTTGGAGATCTGGAGCGTTCCGCCGTTGGTCATATCGAGCGTGCCGGCTTCCGGGGTGGCCCCGTTGGCGCCAACCACCACGTTGGCAGCGCTGAGGGCGTCGGTCGGGCCTTGGAACGCCAACGTACCGCTGCCGGGCAGGCCGGTGGCATAACCGAGCTGCACGCCGCCAACTTGGGCGTTGGTCACGTCGATGGTCAAGATTGCATTGTTCTCCACGACAACGGAATCGCCCGGACCCGGCTGAGTGGGGAGCGCGCTCCAATTTGTGTTGCTTGTTACCGCTATCGTTGACAGCAGTGTGCGCTGTTCAAGCGCCTCCAGACGCAAGGAGCGGCCGCCGAGAAGACGTCGCCGCAGGGGCCTGTCCAAGTGCGAGCCAAATAACTTGACGCGTGACGACTTTTTCATGGCCGAAGACTCCTTGTGAGTGCTAACTGGACTTGAGAGGCGCCTGCCAAAGACAACGATTGCGGAATACGGCTAACCACTCCGAACTGACCCGTAAATACCCCTGATTTTACCTACTCTAACGGGAATGTCAACTCGCGTGCCAATGATGGTTCGCGATTTTTGCGAATTTTTTGACTACAAGCGTGCAACCCGTCATTTTATGGATGTCTATATACCCGTACCGGTGACAGTGGTTTGACCTTCTCCGGCGACGGTACTAGAATCGATGTTCTAGGGGGACCGGGCGAGGTTGGCTAACCGAAGGCAGCGTAGATGGGGCATGACCGGCCGGTTCTTCAAGTAGGAGCGCTATTCTTGGCGATCGGAGCCTGCGGCGTGCCGTTGTTTCTGCTGGCTACGGCAAGCCAGTCGTGCGGCCAGAGCCGTATTCCACTGCGGTGGATTACAGACCCGTCCATGAAGGGGGCCGTGCTGACCTTTGGCCCCGGCGACTACGCCCGTCAACTGAAGGTGGACGGCCTGGACCGCTACTACGAAATCCACGTGCCGCCCGGCTATGAGAAAACGAAAGCCTGGCCGCTGGTCCTTGTGTTTCACGGCGGGGGCGGCCACCCGGGCACCATCCGTTATGAATCCGGTTTGGACCGCACCGCCGACCAGGGCGGATTTCTCGTGGCGTATCCGGCGGGCACGGCCAAGAGCGGGGCCTTGAACCGTCGCGCGTTGCTTTGGAACGACGGCCGTCCGTTCCGCGACGGGACCTTCAGCCCGGTGGACGACGTGGGGTTCGTGCGAACGCTGCTGGACGACGTTTCCGCGCTTTTCCACGTCGACCCCCAGCGTGTCTACGCGGCGGGGTATTCCAACGGCGCCCAGTTCAGTTACCGTTTGGCCCAGCAGATGTCCGGCCGGATTGCGGCGATTGCCGCCGTAGCGGGGCAACGGCCGCCGGACCAGTTGTTCCCGAAACCGCCTCGACCCGTGGCGGTGCTCCAGTTTGCGGGCCTTCAGGACAGGATCGCGCCTTACCACGGCGGCGTGCCGGCCATCGACGCCGAGTGGCAGACCAATATCAAGCCCGTCCGGGAGTCGGTTGCGGCCTGGGCGGCGCTGGACGGCTGTCCGGCCGAGCCGGCCTCGACGAAGCGGGTCGGCATGGCGGTGGCCTTCTATTACGGACCGGGGCGCGACGGCACGGAAGTCGTGCTGTGGACTCTCGAGGACGGCGGCCACACCTGGCCGGGCGGGAACGTCGTCCCGCTGCCCGGCCTGGCACGGCTGCTGGGCAACGTCAACCGCGACATCCGCGCGTCGGACCTCATGTGGGAGTTCTTCCGCAGGCACCCGTTGGACAAGGCCGGCTCCGGCACCGGCCCGGGTGGATGAAGGCGGGCCGCGCCATGCTCACGACTGTTCCAGAACCGGCTTGCCAGGGCTGTGGATTAGGACTCACGGGCGCGAATTTCCGCAAGGTCGGGCCCAGCGGCTTGGGCGACCCGATGAACGCCTATCCGCATTCGATGGCCTGGTTCCAGGAGCACCTTTACGTAGGCACCACGCGGGCGAACCTGGCCAACCGCGCGCTGCAGATCCGCCAGAATACGCCGGAGCGGATGGGGGAGATCTGGCCCGTTCCCGTGCCGGACACCTATTGGGGCAACGATCTGGCCGCCGAGATTTGGCGTTATTGCCCTCCGACGGGCGAGTGGACCCGGCTCTACAAGGCGCCGCTGGTCCGCGGCATCGGCGGTTTTGACGTGCCGTTGAGCGTCGGATTCCGGGCGATGGCCGTGTTCCAGGGGCGGAGCGATCCGGCCCCCGCACTGTATGTCCCCACCTGGGCCAGTCACCAAACGCCGTCGTCGCTGATGCTGCGGTCGGGCGACGGAGTGCGGTTCGAGGTCGTCAGCGAGCCGGGCGACGGGCTGCCCGAGAACCGTCCGCGCTCGCTGCGCGGCCTGACGGCGTTCAACGGATGGCTCTTCGCATCGCCCGTCGTGGGGCAGAAGCGGCTGGAGCCGAACGTGGCGGGCTACGTGGCGATCGTGGCCTCGGCCGACCCGGCCAAAGGCGGCTGGCGGCGGGCCTGCGAGTTCCATTTCGGCGACCCGAACAACGTCTCCATTTTCAAGATGGCCGTCTGCAACGGGGCCTTGTACGCCGGTACGATGAACATCAACGAGGGCTTCCAGGTGTGGAAGACCGACGCGGCCGGCGAGCCTCCCTTCCGCTGGAAGAAAGTGCTCTCGCACGGCGCCTACCGCGGCAGGCTGAACCAGATTGCCATGACGTTGATGCCGCTGGGGGACGGGCTGTACCTGGGCTCGGCGATCCAGAATTGCAGCTTCGACTTCGACTACCACGTCGGCCCGGCGCCGCCCGAGGTCATTCGCATCAATCCCGACGACTCCTGGGATTTGTTGGTGGGAGAGCCGCGGATGACGCCCGACGGGCTGAAGGTCCCGCGGAGCGGCCTGGGCCCCGGCTTCGGCAATCCCTTTGCCGGCTACCTCTGGTCGATGGGCGTTCACGAGGGATGGCTGTACGCGGCGACGGCGGTGTGGGCCGTTTTCTTGCGTTATTCCGGGCGCCAGGATCGCTGGCCGCCCCACACGCGGCCCTTGCTTACCCCGCGCTTCATCGAAGACCTGCTGCATCGGTTCGGAGGGTGCGACCTGTGGCGAACCCGCGACGGCGATTCGTGGGTCCCGGTGACGCAGAATGGTTTTGGGAATTGCTATAACATCGGATTCCGGGACCAGGTATCCAGTCCTTTCGGCCTGTTCGTGGGGGCGGCCAATCCGTTCGGTCCGCACGTGGCGGTCCGCCGGCTCGCCGGTTGGAAATACGAGCACAACCCGCGCGGCGGCCTGGAGATCTGGCTGGGCTCCGCGCCGCCGGAGCCCCCGGCGCAGGACAGTAGCGCGGCGGTGGTGCGCGGGCGTCTGGAGGGCAGCCAAGCCCTGACGCCGGCCGCCCCCCAATCCGAGCGCGAGGTTCGCAAGTCGCTCGTTCACCGCTTCTTCGGCCAGAGCGGCTTCCGGCACTTCGGCTACTGGCGGCCCGGCACGCGCGACGCCCAGACCGCCTGCGAGGAGCTGGTCGACGAGGTGGCGGCTTTCCTCCCGGAGAAGCCGGGGGCAATCGCCGACGTCGGCTGCGGCGGGGGAGCGACGACGGCTCGCCTCGTGGCGCACTATCCGGCGGCAGCGGTCGTGGGCATAACGCCCCGGCGGCGGGCCTTGCCCGAGTGCCGCCGCCGCGCTCCGGCAGCCCGCTTCCTGCACCGGAGACTGCCCTCTTTGGGCCTTGAGGCGGGCTCCCTCGACGCCGTCGTCTGGATCAAAGGTTTCGGACCGATCGGCCGCCGTGATCGGCTCTTACGGCAGAGCTTGGGCGCCCTGAAACCCGGCGGATGGCTGGCCTGTTTTGACGTGCTGCCAGCCGGCCGGCACAAGCCGGGATGGGGTTTCGCGCGCGCGGAGAATCCCGCCGTCACGGCCGCGGAATACGGCGAGCGGCTGTCAGCCGCCGGGTTCGAGACCGTTCGGGTTGTGGACGTCACCGACGAGTCGCGGGTGGCTTTTGGGCGGCAGCTTGCCAAGTTTCTCGCCTTGCAGGATTTGGGCGACGGCCTTTGGGACCTGTCTTATTCGGAGTGGGAATCGTATCTGCGCGAGGGCGAGCCGCCGGCCGGCCGCTGCGTTCTGGCTGCCGCCCGCAAGCCGCTTGGCGCCTGAGATTGGCCCATGAAGAGCATCCTGCTGGTGAATCCGCAATACGAGCTGGAGATCCGCTGGATCGCCGACGAGCGGCAGATCGACGTCAAGGCGGATTACTTCCCGCTCGGACTGGCCACCGTTGCCGCGCTTACGCCGGAGGGCTACCGCGCCGACATCTGGGACGAGTTGGTGCGCGGGCCGGTCGAGCAAGCGGCGTTGCCCCGAACTTATGATCTGGTCGGTGTGACCAGCCATCGCTCCAACCTGGATCGGGCGTTCGCCATCTCGGATTACTTCCGGGCGCAAGGGGTCCCGGTGGCGGTGGGCGGACCGGGGGTCTCGGGGGCGCCCGACCGCTGCCGCGGCCGCTTCGATTTCCTGCTCCTCGGCGAGTGCGAGCACCTCTGGCCCAGGTTCCTCAGGGAGTGGGCCGCGGGCTGCGCCCGGAGCGAATACCGCCAGATCGAAAAGCCGGACCTGACGGCGAGCCCCCTGCCCAAGTGGGACAGCATCGTCGGCGACGTCCCGCTGTACGCCATGGGCACGGTGCAGACCACTCGCGGATGCCCCTACGACTGCGAATTCTGCGACGTGATCTACCTCAACGGGCGCGTGCAGCGGCACAAGACCGTCGAGCAGATCCTGGAGGAGATTCGCGTTCTGCGGCGCCTGGGGGTCACAAGCGTCTCGCTGAACGACGACAACTTCACGGGCAACCACCGCTGGGCGAAAGAGGTCCTCCGGGAACTCGCCCGGCTGAACAACTCGTTTCCCCAGCCGCTCCGCTTCTCCACGCAGCTCAGCCTGGACGTGGCCCAGGACGACGAGCTCCTGGAACTGCTCGCCGACGCCAACGTCTACCAGTTCCTGGTCGGAATCGAGACGCCCAACGAAGCGGCCCTGCGGGAAACGCACAAGCTTCAGAACCTCCGCGGAGACCTCGTCGCTCAGGTGCACAAGATCCTCTCCTACGGGACGGTCGTCCGCGGGGCGATGATCGTCGGGTTCGACCACGACGAAGCCGACATCTTCGAGACCCAATACCGTTTCATCCAGACCTGCCACCTGCCCTCCGTCTCGCTGCACATGCTCAACGCGCCGCTGGGCACGCGCTTATGGCGGCGGCTGCGGGCCGAAGGGCGGGTCATCAACGCCTACGCCATAGCCGCCGGCGCCACCCAGCGCTTGTTCAACAACGTGATCCCCAAACGCTTGACCCGCGTGCAGCTCATGCAGGGCTTCCTCTGGCTGTACTCCAAACTGTTCACCTGGGAGAGCTTTCGCCAGCGGATGCTGGGCTTCATCGACCTGGTGACGCGGCCGCCGCGCAAGCAGCAGGCCGTCGAGCCGCTCGAAGCCCTCCTGCGGCTGGGGCCGCGCATGGGGCTGGACCGGGAAGCCTGCCAGGCGATGGAGGATATCTTCCGCCACGTCGGGCAGAAACCGCTGCTGACCTCGCGGGTCAAGGAGCTCGTGATCCAGTTCGTCCGCTACCGCCGCTCGGTCCTCGATTTCATCCCCGGTCTGGAGCGGCAGATCGAGCTGGAGTCGAGCGGGAAGCTGAAGATCGAGCTCGATCTGCGCCCGCTCACCATTCCGCCGGAATTCCGCAAGGGTTATCGCGAGGTCCACTTCCCTAAGATCTACGCGCACATGTACCGGCTGGTGGCGGACAAGCGGGACCTGGACCGGGTGTTGATGGACGTGTTCCTGGATTTCCTGACGCGCGAGGAGGAGTTTCGGCAGTGGGAGCCGCAGCACCTCCCGTTGCTGTACGAGATCGCCGACCGCGCGTGCACCGGCCTGTGCGGCCCGGCGGGCGCGGAGAGCCGGGCCGCGGATCCTTGCGCCGCCCCCGCCGCTCCGCCCCCCGGCCTGGACGAAGCGGTCCTCAACGCGATCGAGCAGGAACTGATCGCCCTGGCCCAAAAAGACCGCGCCCGGCAATCCATGACCTGTCCTTGATCGTCCGGGGCGTTCCGATTAGCATCGAGGAAGGGGGCCTGGCCGCCGTATGGAAGAATTCGTTCCTCGGATCAAGAGTCTGGGACGCGGAAGCATCGCCCGGCTGTTCGCCGCGAAGGCGTACTTTTCGGAGGGCGACCACCCGCGGGCGATCGCCGAGTGCCGCGCGGCGCTGCACCTCGATCCGACCCTGGATATCGCGCACCTGCTCCTGGCCTGGATCTACGCGGCGGAAGGCCGATACTCGCCGGCGATCGAGGCTTGCCAGGCGGCGTTGGACAGCAACCCGCGGCTGGCGCAGGCCCGGCTCCTGCGGGGCCTTGTCTACAGCGAGCAGGGCCGGTTCGCCGAGGCCGCCGCGGAGTGCCGGGCCGCCTTGGACTGCGATCCGCAAAGCCCGCGAACCTGGCTGACGCTGGGCGAAATGCACCTGAAGCTCAAGGAGCTCGACCAGGCGGCCGCCGCCCTGCAAGAGGCCCTGCGGCTCGATCCGCAGTTGACGATGGCCCGCTATAAGCTGGTCACCGTGTACCAGGAGCAGGGCCGGAGTTCCGAGGCTTTGGCCGAAGTCGAGACGGCACTGAAGATGGACCCGGGCGCCGCGCGTTCTCATTTGCTCCTGGGGGACCTCCACTTTGACCGCGCGGACTACGCCGGCGCGCTGGCCGAGTATCAGACGGCGGCGGAACTGTCGCCCGTGCTGGCCGAAGCCCGCTACCACATGGGCGAGGCCCGCCGCAAGCTCGGGCAACCCCTGCTGGCGATCCTGGAATATCGCCGCGCGCTGGCCTTGAACGAGAAACTGGCCCCGGCGCACCTTGCGCTTGCCCGCGTGTACGAGGAGCTGGGGAGGGACCAGGAGGCGGCCGCCGAACACAGTGCCGCACGGACCTTGGACCCTCAGCAGGCGTCGGCGGCTGGCACTGGCGTCTCGCCAGTGCCACCCGGCCGGAGCTCGTAGTGACCCGATTTATCGGGTCTGGAGCGCGTGAAAAGGTAAAGGACCGCATGAATGCGGTCACTACGAACGATTGGTGAATAATCCGGGGTAGAGGGCGTTGGCGGGGGGCACATGGAAAAAGACCGTCGCTTGTCCTGCCGCCTGCACCCCGAAGTGCAGATCCTGCGGACCGGCTCGCGCAGTTTCGACCTGCTGGTCTCGCTGGAAGGCCAGCGGTACCGGCTAGGGCCCGTCGAGCGCTACTTGCTGCTCTCGATCGAGCGCTGCCAGACGTGGGGGCAGCTTTTCGAGGCCTGCCGCGGGCAGTTCGGCAGCTCGCTCGCCCCGCCCCGCATCGAGCAATTCGTCGAGCAGTTGCGCGAGACGGGCCTGGTGGTGGACGACGCGCCGCCGCTGCCGCGGCAGCCGCCGGCCGCGCCGGCAGCCGAGACGGACGCCCCCGGCCAGCCCCGCCGGCTGAACCTCCTCTGCGACGTGTTGGTGCTCTTGTTCGGCTGGCTGCTGCACCCCCTGTGGATCGCGCCGATCCTGGTCCTGGCCTTTGCGGCGAGCTGTGCCTTCGTCCACCACTGGAGCCAGTTCGTGGCCGAGGAGGCCGCGCTTTGGAACCGCTACGCCTTCGTGCCGACCTTCGTGTTCACCGTCTGCCAGAGCGTCATCGTACTGAACGTCCCCAGCGTGCTGGTCTCCGGGATGGTATGCCGCCGGCACCGCGGCTCGGCGCAGAAGACGCGGGTGTACTGGTGGCGGAACCTGCTGCCCATCGGCGTGCTCGAGCCCAGCGACGCCCTGCTCTTGACCAAGCCGCGGTTCCTCCGCGGACTGATCGCCACCAAGTTCTTCTTCAACCTGGCCGCGGCTTCGCTGTTCGTTTGCTTCTGGTTGATGAGCACGCCGCACACGCTGCCGCGGGCCTTCTGGCTGATCATGATCTTCACGGGCGTGCTGGCTATCGCCGTGCAGTTGAACCCCTTCGCCGAGAACACGGTCTACTGGCTGCTGGTGGCCGTCAGCGGCGACTGGCGGCTGCACGAGGACGCGGTGGCGGAGACGTGGGCCTGGCTCGTCGCCCGGCCGGCGCCGCAACCACTGAGCCGCCGCGAGCAGTTCTGGTTCCGCGTCTACGGACTGGTCTATTTTCTCTATCGAATGGCCTTCGACGGCCTGCTCATCTTCGGCGTCGGCTACTGGGTGGTGCAGCGTTTCGGGGCCGTGGGCGGGGGCACGATGTGCTTCCTGGTGTTCTGGGCCTATCACCGCCAACTGGGCCTGACGCTGGCCCGGCCGCGACGGCCGGCCTTCGGCCGCTGACATGGGCCCCCGCCGGCCGGGCAGATGGATTACTTGTCGTAAGAAACCAGCCGCCATTTACCACCGTATCCGGTTGGCTGCAGCAGCCCGTTCACCTTCGTCGTCGGGGCCACGACATCTCCGCCCCACAGACGGGCGAACTGCTGAGCAAAGCCATGGGGGACCTGAGCGGTCTCGCACGACACCAAGCGAATGTTGGTTCCGCGCCGGACACCCCACGACTCCAGGAATTGCACCAGTTGCTGGGGATTCAAGTGGGTTACCGTGCCGTCGATATTAACGAGACCTACCGAGTGCGGCCCGCCATGCACGGCGACGTCCTGGTAGCCCTTCATGGGATTGTTCTTGAGCGTGTTCAAGGTGGCGTTAATCCGATTTGTTCTTTTCGCGATCGTTTCCGCGATCTTGGCCTCGCTCCACGTCGGCTGCATCTTCCGCAGCGCCTCAGGCGACAACTCGCCCCGCCCAATTAACGTTACGGGCCCACCGTTGGTTTGGAGCAACTGTGTCGGCACATTGGTGCCCTCCTCTTGTACTACCCCCTGGAACCGAGCGCCGACCTGTACCTCCTGCGTTTCCGCCGCCGGGTACCCAGGCATATACCTCGTCCCCACCTGGTACTCCGTCGGCCCCTGTTTTCCGATCCGTCCCCTCCAGAGCCCATTGGCCGGCCCACCATTGCCGCTCCAGGTCGTTCCGCTGCCGCCGGGCGGCGTTCTTTGGGCATATCTGGCGGACATCTGTTGCAGGCGGGCCAGTTGCTGCTCAGACTCCCCGGCATTGCGTCCAAATGCTTTTGCGAATCCCTGGAAAAGCTTCGGCACGCTCCCAACAAGACCCGGTAGCTGCTTGAGAAGACCGAAAGCTGCCTTCGCGCCCTCGATGGTCTGGACCGTCTCGGCAACGGTATTGAGAGCTTTCACGAATGGATGCGCGGCGACCGCCTCGCCGGCGCCCTTCGCGCCTGCCCCGGCGGCCTGGAAGTTGGCCTCGCCAAACAGCTTTGCGATCCAGTCGGCGAATTTTGGCAGATTGCTAATGCCTTTGCCGAAAACGGTGCGGAAAAAGGTCCCAAGCGGGTTGCTCTTATTCGTAGTGGAATTGGGGACGACACCCTGCCCCGGCTGGCCGGTCTGCCCCGTTGGCGCATTTTGCCCGCCACCCGCCGGCACGATCACGTTCTGATACGTACGCCCTTGGAGCGTCAGTCCGCCGGTGCCACTCCCGCCCGTTCCGCTACCGCCACTCCCACCCGTTGGCGTACTCGTGTCGGAAATGGGGGTGAGGTACTGATACGGCCGGCTGGGCTGCCCCGTTGGCACATTTTGCCCGCCACCCCCCGGCACGATCACGTTCTGACTCTCATGCCCTTGGAGCATAGGCGCGTTAGTGCCAGCCCCGCCTTCCGACCCACCGCCACCTCCGTTATCGAAAGAAGGCGTGCCAGGACCGCCATAGCCGTTGCCATAGCTCGGGCCACCGTTGCCGTACTCGCCGTTCGATGCAGACGAGGGCGCCTCATCTCCGAACAGCGCGGCGTCGTTGGCCGCCGCAACCAGCCAGTTTATGCAACCGGGTGTCACCAGGCCGCCAGACCCATTGTCGTAACTCTCGTACCCTTGGGGTGCCGGGCCTTGCTGGTTGCTGCCGGTGGGCGTCGCCGGATCGCCTTTACCCTGATCTTCGGGGGACTGGGGGCCCTGGCCAGGCGACGGCTGCGTATCGAATGGATCGGCGGAAGGGTTTCCCGAACGGTCGTTTTCGAATGGATCGTCGGGGGAAGGGATGCCCGCACCGCTGTTATCCCACCCATTCTCAAGTACGTTCCCATCCTCTGCTTGCTGTACGGCATTCTGGTCACCGTAATCTTCTCCGTCCTCATCCTCAGCACACATGCCGGTGGGGTCGGTGGCGTTGGTCGGGCTATTGCCTACGTAGCGGTAGAGGTTGGCGTCGCCGGCGGCGAACGACAGCGGGTCCTGGCTGATGAAGCGGCCGCTGGCCGGGTCGTAGTAGCGGGCGTTGTCGTATTGCAGCCCCGTCTCACGATCCAACACGCCGCCGGCATAGCCGAACAGGAAGGCGGTGGCCGCGTGGCTCTCGCTCACCAGCCGCCCGAAACTGTTGTACTCCAGGTGGTCGGTCACCGCGCCCGCCGAGCTCACCAGGTTTCGCACCGAGCCGAGGTAGTCCGTCAGGGCCCAGGAGACGACCCCTTTCGCGTCGTCGGCGAGGACCTGGTCCACGCCCGGACCGTACAAGTACTGGTGCGTCAGGTTGCTATTGCCGTCGAATTGCACGGCGATATTGCCGCCGTCGTAGACGAACCGCTGGACGGTGGCGGGCAGGGGCCCGGCCCCGTCGGGGTCCACCGACTTGGCGATCCGCTGGTCGTTGACGTCGTAGGTGTAGTTGGCCTGCTGGGTGATCTGGCCCGCCGCATTCTTCGAGACGACCTGTGTCAGGCGGTTGCGGTAGTCCCAGGTGTATTGCGTCACGGCGCCGGTGGCGATATTCGTCTGCTGGACGAGGTTCCCGTCCTTGTCGTAGACGTAGTTGTACGTGCCGTCGCTGAGCAGTTGGTTGTCCTTGCCGGTCTGGATTCCCGCGCCGGTGCGGTTGCCGTTGGCGTCGTACGAGAAGTTTTCGGCCGGCAGGTAGGTGCTCGTGGCCGCGGTCAGTTGGTTGTCGGCGTCGTAGGCATAGGTGTTGGTCCCGTCCAGGCTGGTTTCCTGGGTGACCAGGCCGTCCGCATTCAGGGTCCAGGTGTACTTCGCCAGGGTCGTGGTCCCGTGGGAATCGGTTTGCTGCGTCAGCCGGCCCGCGCCGTCGTAACCGTAGGTGGTGGCGGCGACCAGCTTGGTCCCCGCCAGGTCGGCGTAGCGGGTCGTGCTCGTCAGCTCGCTGGCCGCGTCGTAGGCGAAATTGACGCGCTTGGCGGCGACGCCGCTGCCCGACTGGGTGATCTGCGTCTCGCGGCCGAGGGCGTCGTAGGTCATCGACTCCGTCGCCCCGGCCGCCCCGTTGACCGTGTCGGAGCAGGTCAGCTCGTTCCCTGCCGCGTCGTAAGTGTAGCTCAGTACCACGTCGGGCACGCCCGGCGTGCCCTTGTTGTCCACCGACGTCAACCGGCCCATCACGTCGTACGTGTAGGTGTAACTCGAGTCCGGATCGCTCTGGGCGATCAGCTCGCCGTCCGCGTCGTAACTGGAGCTGATGGTTCGCACGGGCTTGCCGGTCGTGTCGAGCCACTGCTCGGAGGTCTCCCGGTCGCAGGCGTCGTAGGTGTAGTGCGTGGTCCGGCCGTCGGCGTCGGTATAGCCCGTCAGGTTGCTGGCCGCGTCGTAGGCGTAGGTTTGGCTGTTGCCCAGGGCATCCGTCTGCGAGACGTTGCGGCCGAGGGCATCGTAGGCGTAGGTCGTCGTGTTGCCGGCCGGGTCCGTGGTCGCAAGCACGTTCCCGTTGGCGTCGTAGGTGGTCGTCGTCACCTGGCCCAGGGCGTCCGTTACCGTCGTCTGCCGCCCCAGCGCGTCGTAGCCGTAGTGCGTGACGTGTCCCAGCGGATCGGTGACCGAGACGATGTTCCCGTCAGCGTCATAAGCCGTGGTTGTCGTATGGCCCAGGGGGTCGGTGACCGTGGTTTGCTGGCCAAGCGCGTCGTAGCCGTAGGTGGTCGTGCGGTGCAAGGGGTCCGTCACCGAGGTCAGGTCGCCGACGGCGTCGTAAGCGTCGGTGGTCACATCCCCGAGCGCGTCGGTGATGGAGACTTGCCGGTTCAGGGCATCGTAGGCGTAGGCCGTGGCATGGCCTAGCGGGTCGGTGACGCTCGTCAGGTTGCCGTCGGCGTCGTAATGGGCGGTGGTGACCCCACCGAGGGCGTTCGTGATGGTCGTTTGCCGGTTGAGCGCGTCGTAGCCGTAGGTCGTGGTATTGCCTAGCGCGTCGGTGGCGCCGGTCAGGTTGCCGACGGCGTCATAGGTCGAGGAGGTGACGTTGCCCAGGGGGTCCGTGGTCTTGACGAGTCGATCCAGCGCGTCGTAGGCATAGTGGGTCACCCGCCCCAGCGGGTCGGTGATCGAGATCACGTTTCCCACCGCGTCGTAGGCCGTGGTGCTGACCCCGCCCAGGGCGTTCGTGACGGTCGTTTGCCGATCGAGCGCATCGTAGGCGTAGGTCGTGGTGTGACCCAGGGCGTCGGTTACGCTGGTCAGATCGCCGACGGCGTCGTAGGCGCCGGTGGTCACGTCCCCCAGCGCGTCGGTGGTCTTGACGAGTCGCCCCAGCGCGTCGTAGGCATAGTGCGTCACCCGCCCTAACTGGTCCGTCTGCGAGCTCACGTTTCCCACTGCGTCGTAGGCCGTGGTGCTGACCCCGCCCAGGGCGTCCGTGACAGAGACCTGCCGGTTGAGCGCATCGTAGGCGTAGGTCGTGGTATGGCCTAGCGCGTCGGTGACGCCGGTCAGATCGCCGTCGGCGTCGTAGGCGCCGGTGGTCACGTTCCCCAGCGCGTCGGTGGTCTTGACGAGTCTATTTAGTGCATCGTAGGCGTAGTGGGTCACCCGCCCCAGCGGGTCGGTGCTCGAGGTCACGTTTCCCACCGCGTCGTAGGCCGTGGTAGCCACCCCGCCCAGGGCGTTGGTGACCGAGATCTGCCGGTTGAGCGCATCGTAGGCGTAGCTCGTTGTATGACCCAGCGCGTCGCTGACGCTGGTCAGGTTGCCGACGGCGTCGTAACGGCCGGTGGTCACGTCCCCAATCGCGTCGGTGACGGAGATCTGCCGGTTCAGGGCATCGTAGGCGTAGCTGGTGGTGTGGCCTAAGGCATCGGTGAGGCTAACAAGATTGCCGACGGCGTCGTAACGGGAGCCGCTGGCATGCCCCAGCGCGTCGGTCACGGAGATCTGCCGGTCGAGGGCGTCGTAGGCGTAGATCGTGGTATGACCAAGGGCGTCCGTGACGCTGGTCAGGTTGCCGTCGGCGTCATAGGTCGAGGAGCTGACATTGCCCAGGGCATCCGTGGTCTTGGTGAGCCGATCCAGCGCGTCGTAGGTATAATGGGTCACGCGCCCCAGCGGGTCGGTGCTCGAGGTCACGTTTCCCACCGCGTCGTAGGTCGTGGTGCTGACCCCGCTCAGGGCGTTCGTGACGGAGACTTGCCGGTCGAGCACATCGTAGACGTAGCTCGTGGCATGACCGAGCGGGTCGGTGACGCTGGTCAGGTTGCCGTCGGCGTCATAGGTGGCGGAGGTGACCCCGCCCAGGGCGTTTGTGACCGTCGTTTGCCGGTCGAGCGCATCGTAGGCGTAGCTCGTGGTATGACCTAACGGGTCGGTGACGCTGGTCAGGTTGCCGCCGGCGTCGTAGGTCGAGGAGGTGACGTTGCCCAGGGGATCGGTCGTCTTGACGAGTTGGTCGAGCGTGTCGTAGGCGTAACGGGTCACCCGCCCCAACTGGTCGGTGCTCGAGGTGATGTTTCCCGCCGCGTCGTAGGTCGTGGTGGCCACACCGCCCAGCGCATTGGTAACGGAGATCTGCTGGCCCAGCGCATCGTAGGCGTAGGTTGTGGTATGACCGAGCGCATCGGTGACGCTGGTCAGGTTGCCGTCGGCGTCATAGGCGTCGGTGGTCACGTCCCCCAGCGCGTCGGTGGTCTTGACGAGTCGATCCAGCGCGTCGTATGCATAGTGGGTCACCCGCCCCAGCGGGTCCGTCTGCGAGATCACGTTTCCCACCGCATCGTAGGCCGCGGTAGCCACCCCGCCCAGGGCGTTGGTGACCGAGATCTGCCGGTTGAGCGCGTCGTAGGCGTAGGTCGCCGAATGACCAAGGGCGTTGGTGACGCTGGCCAGGTTGCCGTCGGCGTCATAGGCGTCGGTGGTCACATCCCCCAGCGCGTCGGTGGTCTTGGTCAGGCGGTTGAGGGCGTCGTAGGCATAGGTCGTCGTGTTGCCGTCCGGGTCTTTGATCGAAAGTACGTTCCCGGTCGCGTCGTAGGTGGTCGTCGCCACGTGGCCCAGGGCATCCGTTACCGTGGTCTGCCGATCCAGCGCGTCGTAGGCGTAGCGCGTGACGTGCCCCAGCGGATCGGTGACCGAAACGGTGTTCCCGTCAGCATCATAAGCGGTCGTCGTCGTATGGCCCAGGGGGTCGGTCACCGTGGTTTGCCGGCCGAGCAGGTCATAGCCGTAGCTGGTCGTATGGTGCAAGGGGTCGGTGTCTGAGATCAGGTCCCCCGCGGCGTCGTAAGCGTCGGTAGTCACATCGCCGAGCGGGTCGGTCACCTGGATCAGGTCGCCCAGGGCGTCGTAAGTGTAGGTGGTGACTTTGCCGAGCGGGTCGGTGACCGACAGCACGTTCCCGTTGGGGTCGTAGGCCGTTCTTGTCACGTTGCCTAACGCGTCGGTGCTGGAGATCTGCCGATCGAGCGCGTCGTAGGTGTAGCGTGTGGCGTGCCCCAACGGATCGGTGACCGAAACGATGTCGCCGTCGGCGTCGTAGGCGGTTGTCGTGGTACGACCCAGAGCGTCGGTCACCGTGGTTTGCCGGCCGAGCAGATCGTAGCCGTAGCGTGTTGTGCGCCCCAATGGGTCGGTGACCGAGAGCAGGTCCCCGGCCGCGTCGTATGTCGAAGTGCTCACGCCGCCCAAGGGGTTCTTGCTCTGCGTCATCCGCCCCAGCGCGTCATAGCCATACGTTATGGTGTTGCCGCGGGCGTCGGTTGCAGTCAAGCGGTCGCCGCGGGCGTCGTAGGTGAAGCTCTGCTTCGAGGGCAGGCCCGTCGAAATCGACAACTGGTCGCCGGCGTCGTCGTAGGTGTACGTCGTCGTGTATGGGGCGGCCGACGCCCCGGTTACGTTCCCCCGCGGACTGGTCTGGGTCAGCAGCAGCCCGTGAGAGTCGAAGGTCATCGTCGTCACGTCGCCCACGGCGTCGATCACCTGGAGCGGGTTCCCCCGCGAGTCGTAGCGCACCTGCACCAACCGATTGCCCGGCTGGCTCAGGCTGGTCATCTGGCCGAACGTCGGGTCATAAGTGGCCGTCGTCACGTTGCCGGCCGGGTCGGTGACCTTGGTCACGTTACCCGTCGCGTCGTACTGGTAGCTCTGCGTGTGGCCCAAGGCGTCGGTGAACGCCGTTTCCACGCCGTTCTGCCAGGTGTAAGTCTCCCGCGAACCGCCTGGAGATTGCACCGCCGTCACGTCCCCCTGGCTGTCGAACGTATAGGTCGTTACGTAGCCCCGCGCGTCGGCCACCAGTGTCTGGTGCTGTGCGGCGCTGTACCACAGCTTGTCGGTGGAACCGTCCGGGTTGATCAGCGTCACTACCCGCTTGTAGCCGTCATAGGTGAACTGGGTGCTCCCGCCGTTAGGATCGGTAATCTGCTGCAACAGGCCGTTGGCCGAATAATAGGCGTAGTGCTCGGTCACCCCGGCCGGGGCCGCCACCTGCGCCAGTTGGTTGCCGTTGTAGGTATAGCTCCAGGTGCGGCCCGTGCCGTCGCTGACGGCCGTTATGTGGCTGCCGGTATAAGTAAAGGTCAGGGCCCGCTCCGTCGCGTCGGCCTCGGTGACCTTGGCCAGGTGCCCGCTGGCATCGTAGATGACGTTCAGGTCGTTGCCGTTGCGGTCGGCGATCTGCACCAGGTGGCCTTGGGGATTGAAGCTGTGCACCAGGCCCTCGGGGGCCCGGTAAGCGTAGCCCGAGGCCGTCTTGCTGAACGTGCCGAAGGTGCCCGCCGGGTCCTGATAACCGCCTTGGCCGTTGGGGGTGAACGTGGTGTTCGTGCCCTGGTTGTCGGTCCAGGTGATCGTACCGCCCGTGCCGAACGTCAGGTAGTCGCTGTAGCTGTTCACCCAGCCGGTGCCCATCCCCACGTCGGCGGTCGATTTGGACTGGTAATATCGCTCGAAATCCAGCGCCGGGCCGATGCCCGGCAGAATGATATCGGTGGCCTTGGTGATCGCGTAACCCAGGATGTCGGCCGAGGCCCAAATGGCGGGCATGGTGCCGATAGTAGCGCCCGGTTCCTGGGCGGAAACCCACTGCGACGGCGCTTGCGGCTTAAGGGCCGCCGGCGTGCCCGTCGTTTGCCCAATGCTCAGCAGCATTCGCGATTCGAGCGATTCCAACCACAGCCGCCGCGCTTTGCGCTGGCCGGCCGGCCTAGGCGAGGTTAGCCATCCGGCAAGATTTCGCCGCAACCTGGCAGGTGAACGAGACATTGTAATCTCTCCCGTTGAGGCATTGTCTGGCGCATAAGCAACGGCCACCACTGCTACCGGCCTAGCCACGCCCTTATACTATGCGAGCAGGCAGATAGCAATAGACCGGATAGGGGATGGCGACAGATCTTGGCGAGAGATTACGGCAGCCAAGACCAGACTTCGACGCGGAAGAATCGCAGGACCGGCCGGGCCAGGGCTTGCCAGAACAGCCCGTCTTCAAGCACGATGCGGGCGTAGCCGGTCATGCCGGGGACGACCGGCTCGGCCGGCGGGTCCAGGTCCACGCAAATCCGCAGCCGCCGGTTCGGCTCGCGGTCGGCGGAGGCCTTCGCCAGCTCTTCGCGGTCGGAGCGGATCCGCTCGATGTGGAAGGCGGCATATTCTTCCGTGGCCCGGTTCACCTTTCTCACCCTTCCGGTGAGCAACCGCCCCTGGCTGCCCCAGAGGCGGACGTGCACGTGCATGCCCTCTTCCACTTGGGCGGCATCGGGCTCCTCGGTGAACACCTCGACCTGCGGCGGCGAAGCGTCGTGGATGACCGCGATCAGGTCCCCGGTGGCAACGCTCTGCCCCACGCGCTCCCGGACGTTCGCCGTGACGACGTTTCCGGAGATGGGTGCGGTGATCCGGCCGAGCCGCACCCGCTCCTCGTGGTAGGCCAGCTCGGCCCGGCACCGCTCGACGTCGGCCTGGGCGGCCCGGATGCGTTCCGGGCGATAACCGGCGCGGAGCTTCTCGAGGTTCTCCCGGGCGGAGAGCAACTCGGCAGCCGCGGCAGCACGCGCCTTCTCGGCATCGTCCAGCTCGCGTAAGGAAGCCGAGTCCTTCTTCTGCAAGGCCTTGATGCGCGTCAACTGCTTCTCGGCGTAGACGACCTGGGCTTGCCACAGGGCCACCTTCTGTTCGGCGATGGCAATGTCCTCGGCGCGGGGGCCGGCCACGAGCAGGTCCAACTCGGCCTGCGCGTGCTGCAGCGCCGCCTTGCACGTCGCCACGGCCGCCAGGTCCTTCCGCATGGCCAGTGCGGCGATGGGGCTCCCGACCTCGACCCGCTCGCCTTCCCGGACGAAAACGCCCAGCACCTCTTCGCCCTCGATCTGCGAACGCACGCTCACCTGAGCGCCGGGCGCCACGCGGCAGTCGCCGCCGACCTCATGACGGTAAGGAATCCATCCCAAGAGGGCAATGCCCGCCAAGAGAATCAGCCTGACCAGCCAGCGGAGCCAGGCGGGCCCTCCCCACAGCAACAGTCGGCGCAACGACCGCGGCATCCGGCGTCTCCAGGATCCCCGTAATATTGAGGGGACGGGGGACCGTAGATCCCCATCTTACCAGCCTACTCAAGCCGCTCCGGCGGGTCAAGTCCGCGGCAGATATTGATGCAGGAAGTCGATCACGTCGCCGGCGGCCAGCTCGTCGACGAGGGGCAAAAGCAAAAGAGCAAAAGGAGCAAAAGGAGGCAAAAGAAGGGGGGCAAAAGGGGACATTCTACTTTTCGTCTTGTTGGAGATGGGACGGGCCGATACAATCCGTGCATGGCAAGAACAGCAAGGGCGTCGGTGGGCGGAGTTTGCTACCATGTGCTCAACCGGGGCAACGGTCGCGCGGCGGTTTTTCACAAGAAGGAAGATTACATCGCCTTTCTCGATTTGATCGAGGAGGCGAGCGAGCGACTGCCGATGCGATTGCTTGCGTGGTGTCTGATCCCGAACCACTTTCATCTGGTTCTATGGCCGCACGGCGACGGAGACTTGAGCCGATGGATGCAATGGCTGCTGACATCGCATGTGCGCCGATATCATCGGCACTATCATGGCAGCGGGCACGTCTGGCAAGGGCGGTTCAAGGCGTTTCCCATCGAAGAAGACGAGCATTTGTGGACGGTCCTGCGTTACGTCGAGCGAAATGCTTTGCGCGCGAATCTGGTGAAGCGCGCGGAAGATTGGCTGTGGTCTTCGGCGGCGGCACTGAAGGGCGGAAAACGCGTGGGGACGTTGCATCCCGGCCCGCTTCCACGAAGAAAGAATTGGCTGGATTGGGTCAACCGTCCGCAAAGCGAGGCGGAACTGGCGGCCTTGCGGAAGTGCGTCGAACGGGGCACGCCTTACGGAAACGAGTCGTGGCAGCACGCCACGGCAGAACGCTTGGGCCTGGAAGCAAGCCTTCACCCACGCGGCCGCCCGCGAATCTCGGAGGGAGAAAAGTAGAATGTCCGTGCGCCGTGAATGCGTGTGTATTTTAGCGGGTGGAAGTCCCGCCTGGGAAGGGTCGCTTGCCCAGTAGCAATCGAAGCGGCGGAGGAGGCAACGAATCCGTCGGAG
>JBEKTY010000375.1:0-7436 GCA_049515555.1 Thermoguttaceae bacterium | reverse complement strand
GGCCACTGTTCGCGTTCAGTTCCGCGATCAGGCGGGCGTAATTCTCTCGGCTTTCGGCGGACCCGTACTTGCCGAGATACCGGTGCTCACCGTTGACGATGACGCGAGCCTGGCCGGAAGGTTTGTGAAGCCGATAGGAGGGGACAAAAAAACGCCGGCAAGTCATGTGCAACTCCTCTCGCCCGGAAAAGTGGTAGTCCTACCACTTTTCAACGGGCTTGCGAGCCGCACTGCCGACCGCCGGCAGGTAACTTAACTCCAAGTTTCGGCTGAACTTACAATCAGTGGGCGTTACTGGATTCGAATCCCGCCCACACGTCAAGTGGGATTCTAACATTTCCCCGGACGCGCTGCAAATGGCGCTGCAAATCTCCGCGGACCCCACCCGGCTGGCGGAGGCGGTCGGCCGATTGACCCCGGAGCAGCGGGCGGCTCTGAGGGCGGCTTTGGAGAATAATATCAGTCATAGCCGAGTGCCGTGATGGCGGCTAGCGGCCGGGCGGGTTCTGCGGAGACTTCCATTCCGTCGCGGGACTCGTCTGCCGTTCCGGAGCGGCATTATGGTGCGGGGTCCGCTTGGCCGCCCAGTGCCCCTGGACGCTGCAAACACGTACCAGGCTATTCGGTTTTCCGGTTTATCGTCCGTGACGGCCCAGGCATCGCTGGCGGTTCGGAACGTGCCAAGAGCCCACGTAGGCCAGCCAGTTTCCTTACCCGGTAACTTCTCCCGGGCTTGCGGAGCGAAGTTCGGACGCAAGTGCCTAACGGCGCCGCAAGCGCGGGCGATGGAGGGGGTGAGGAGAGGGTAGCGGGTTTGGCGGTGCCGGACGTCGGGGAGGTTCGTGTGGATGCTACGATAACCTCTTGCAGGAATCATTACAATGTTGATAATGATTAGATGTTTCAAGCGACATTTCCGGCGGGCTATCCCACTGCGGGTGGGAAAAAAACGCCGTTTTGCGCTCAGACCAGTTTTTTGGCGAGGGGAGCGGTATGTAGTGCGCCACACTTGGCAATTGGGGCAATACACGCAACCTCGTAGATAAGCGACGATCTTGTAGCGCTTGAAGGGCGGAAGCCAAAAAAGGAGGGCGATCCCATGGCAATCTACGGCTTGATCCGCTGTCCTGGGCTGAAAGAGGAGGAACTCCCCGTACCTCAGATTGCAGAGATGCAGCGTACTGCTGAGTCTTTGGGTGGCGAACTGGCGCTGCTATTCGTCCACGGGGAATCGCCGGGCGGGAAGGCCGCCATTGTGGGCCGCCCTGAGGCGAGGAAAATGCTGGAGACCTTCCAGTCCGGCGAT
The DNA here is from genome assembly GCA_049515555.1 of Thermoguttaceae bacterium. Classification (GTDB taxonomy): domain Bacteria; phylum Planctomycetota; class Planctomycetia; order Pirellulales; family Thermoguttaceae; genus JBEKTY01. The sequence continues at coordinate 6,130 of JBEKTY010000375.1, read as the reverse complement.
ACCTTGATCGTCCGCACCCTGGACCACCTGGGGTTCTCGGTCCGCGATGTCGAGAAGACCCTTGCCACGCTGGCCGCGAGAGAAGTACACGTCTACGCGATCCGGTCAGAGTTAGGACGATTCGACTTCGACCCAACCCTTTGCAGAGCCATGCTCCAACTGTTCGCCATGCGCGGGAGAACTGAGAAGGTCCTCCGCTCGGAACGTTTCACTGAATTGGCACGGCAGCGGAAGGAACAGGGCTTGGCCTATGGCGGTGTGCCGACTGCCAAGAAAATCGTCGTGCGGGGTGGGGTCAAGCACTTGCAATGGGACTTCGACGAATTGGCCATAATCGCGGAGATCGCCCGCCGGCTCCCCAGGGAGGGCGCGGCAGCCGTCGCCAAGGACCTGTGGCGCCGGCGAATCAAAGACCGGCGGGGGTGCCTGTGGGGCCAGCAGGTGCCGAAGACCGAAAGGCGCGCCCAGAAGCTCAACCGGGCCCTACGGTGGTTGCTTGGGAGGCATCGAAACCCCAGCCCCTACCAGCATTTCTACCGGGCGGTACGATGGTTCCACCGGATGAAGTGGAAGGGGCTATTGCCGCCCCCCTACGACTTGGGGCAGTCGATCGAGGAGCCCAAGGGCTTTGGGGAGGAGCCCAAGTCGCGGGGGTGGACGCCGGGTGGAACTGCCCGGCGGGAACGGAAGCGGGCCGAAGCCAAAGCCAGGCACCGGGTGGAGCGACGGGAGCAGTGGCGGAAGGAGGAAGAAGCCCGGATGGCCGCGCGGGTCCACAAGCCGATGCTGGTGAAGGAGGGGATGGCGGCCACGTTGAATCCTTCGGCGGGCCAGGCTGATCTGCCTTAAACGGCATCCATGATGTCGCTGTTCAGTTCGCCGGTGTCGAGCCGGTCGCTACGGTTCTTACGGTAGACTCCGCAAGATTCTGCTGTTCTTGTCAAACAGGCCGAGACCTGGGCCGTCCTTGGTCGCGTAAAGCGAGGCCCGTGTCTTGCCGTTCTCGCCCGCACGGCTGAGTCCCGGACCGTACACCCCACCATCCTGGTTATTGTGGTCTTCAAGAGAGCGTAGTATAAGAGAGGCGATTAAATGATCATGGGTGGAGTTCATTGCTCACGTTCCAGAAGATCCCCAACGGGAGAAATCGCTATGTCTCATTCACCTGCCAGGTTGCGGCGAAATCTTACCGGATGGCTGGCCTCGATGAGGCCGGTCGGCCGGCGCAACGTGCGGCGGCTGCGGCTGGAGTCGCTCGAATCGCGGGTAATGCTGAGCATTGGCCAGACTACCGGCACACCGGCGGCCCTTCAGCCGCAAGCCCCGCCGCAGTGGGTTTCTTCCTATGAACCGGGCATTCTGGCCGGATCCGTGCCGGCCATTTCGGTGTCGGCCAACATCGTGGGCTACGCGGCCAGCACCGCCACCGACATACAGTTGCCTGGCATCGGCCTGTCGCTGGATTTTCGGCGGTACTACCAGTCCCGCTCGACCGCCGACGTAGGGATGGGCACCGGCTGGGTGAACAGCTACAGCGACTACCTGACGTTCGGCACGGGCGGCACGATCACCTGGACCGACAATCAGGGCGCGAGCACCAAGTTCACCCCCAACGGCCAAGGCGGTTATCAGAACCCAGCGGGCACCTACGGCACGTTCAGCAAGACGGCCTCGGGCTACGCATACCGGGCCCCCGAGGGCTTGGTCCACAGCTTCAACTCCCAGGGCCATCTGGTGCAAATCGCCGACCGCAACGGCAACGCCCTGAACGTCACTTACAATGCCAGCGCGCAGTTGTCCACGGTGACCGAGGCCGACGCGCCGGAGCGGGCGCTGGCCTTTACTTATTCCGGCAGCCACATAACGGCCATCAGCGACGGCACGGGCCGCACGTGGAGCTATACATACAACGGCAATCAACTGGTACAAGTGACGGCGCCGGCCGCCGTAACCGTCCACTATGCCTACTACTCGGCCAACGGCCTGCTCGATCAGGTTACCGATCCGGACGGCGGGCTCACCCAGTTCACCTATGATGGCTACAAGCGGGTGGTGACGCTGACCAACCCTGGCGGCTTCACCGATAAGCTATGGTACAGCTCCGCGCAGCACCAGACGCTGGTGACCGACGCGCGGGGCTACGTAACGACCTATACGTTCGACAGCCAGGGCGACGTAATCTCGGTAAGGCATCCGGATAACGCTCAGGAAACCTATACCTGGCAGAACGGCGTGGAAACGGCGTTCACCGACGCCTTGGGCCACACGCAGAGCTACCGGTACGATGCGACGGGTAACGTGACCAAGGCCACCGACGCGATGGGCAACGTGACGACGGCCACTTACAACCCGACGTTCGGCCAGATGACCAACCTCAGCCAGCCGGGCAACCGGGTGACACAGGTGCGTTACGATTCGCGAGGGAATCCGCTGGAGGTGATCGACGCCGCGGGCGACGTGACGACGATGACTTACGATTCGCACGGGCTGACGCTGACCCAGACCCGTCCGAAGGGCAACTTGGCCGGGGCGTCGGCCGTGCCGTACACGATGACGTACGCCTACGACGACGCAGGCGACGAGCTGTCGGTTTCGACGGGCCTTTCCACAAAGCAGAGCTTCACCTATGACACCCGCGGCGACCGCTTGACCTCGACCGATGCCCGCGGCAATACCACAACGTATGGCTATGACGCGTTGGGGCGGCTGACCCAGACGAAGAATCCCCTGGGCGGCGCGAGCACGTACGCTTACGACGCCATGGGCGTGTCGACGGCGACCACCGACGCGCTGGGGCGCACGACGACCTTCGTCTACGACGCAAGGCATAACCTCGTGAAGCGGGTGAACCCGGATGGCACGTCCTGGAAGGCGACCTATGACGCGACGGGGAACATGGTCTCGCAAACTGACGATCTAGGCCGGACCACGCGCATGACGTACGACAGCCGCGACCGGCTCTCGACGACTACCTTCGCCAACGGCTCGAAGACCTCGCTGCAGTACAACGCCGCGGGGCAGGAGACGACATCGACCGACGCGCGGGGCAACACCACGACCTTTACCTACGACGCACTGGGCCGCCTGATCCAGACCACCGACCCGCTGGGGGATGTGACCACAAACGCTTATGACGCCGCGGGCAACCTGATCTCGGTCACGGACCCCTCGCGCCGCACGACCAGCTTTGGCTACGACCTGCTCGGTCGGCGAACCACGGTGACCGACCCCCCGGGCCATGCGACGACCACCGCCTACGACGCCGACGGGAACGTCGTTTCGGTCACCGATCCGCTGGGACACGTCACGCAGTACGGCTACGACGCCTTCGATCAGCAGACTTCCGGCACCGACGCTTTGCGCCAGGTCACGACAACGACCTACGACGCCAGCGGGAACGTGCTTTCGATCACGGACGCGGCCGGCAACGTGACGAGCTACTCCTACGATGCCCTCGGCCGCAAGATATCGCAAACGGACTCGCTCGGTGCGACCCAAACCTACGCCTACGACGCGGCTGGCAACCTGACCAGCTATACCGACGCCGATGGCCGGACCACGCGATACACGTACGACGCCCGCAACCGGAAGACTTCCGAACAGTGGCTGGCCGCCAACGGTACACCGGTGCGGGTCATCAGCTACGCGTACGACGCCGACAGCGAACTGACCGCCCAGAGCGATCCGGAATCGAGTTACACCTACAAGTACAATTTGATGGGCCGGCTGACGTCGGTGGACAACAAGGGCACGCTGGGCCTGCCCGACGTGGCGCTGAGTTACACCTACGACGCCGCCGGGAACGCGCTAACGTGCTCGTATACGATCAACGGCACGGCCGGGGCCACGCAGTCTATGACCTACAATGTGCTGGGCCGCGAGACGCAGATCACCGAGACGGGCAGCGGCGTCGCCGCCGAGCGCGTCAATTTCGCCTACGACGCGGCCGGCGAGCTGATGGGCATGATCCGCTACGCCGACCTGGCGGGCACCGCGCTGGTCGCCGCCACCAGCTACGGTTACGACGGCGCGGGCCGGCTGACCCAGCAGACCGACTCGCAGGGGACCACGACCCTGGCGCAGTACGCCTGGACCGTGGATGCGGTCGGCCGCGTCACCCAGGAAACAAGCCTGGACGGGACGAACACCTATGCCTACGACGCCGACAACCAACTGACCTCGGCCAGCAGCACCTATTTACCGGCCGAAAGTTATTCGTACGACGCCAACGGGAACCGCACCGGCAAGGGGATCCAGACCGGCAAGGACAACCAACTGCTCAGCGACGGCACGTACAACTACGCCTACGACAAGGACGGAAATCTCGTCCAACGAACGGAGATCGCCACCGGCGACGTTACGCACTACACCTGGGATTACCGTAACCGCCTGACGCAGGTGGTCTCGAAGAACGCCGCCGGCCAGCTCACCCAGGAGGCGGACTACACCTACGACGTGAATAACCAGCGGATCACCAAGTCGGTAGACCCTGACGGGGCGGGGCCCCTGCCCGCTACGGTCCAGCGGTTCGTCTATAGCGGCGGCCAGATCGCCATGCAGTTCAGCGCTAGCGGCGCCGTAACGCACCGCTGCTTGTATGGCCCGGGCGTGGACCGGATCCTGGCCGACGACGCCGGCGGGGTCGTGTCCTGGGCTCTGGCCGACCGCCTCGGCTCGGTGCGAAACCTGGTGAGCTCGGCGGGCGCGGTGACCGACCACCTGGAGTACAACAGTTTCGGGCGGCTGGTGAGCGAGAGCCAGGCGGCCACCGACTTCCTGTTCGGCTATGCGGGCGGCGTGCTGGACCGCGAGACGGGGCTGCAATACGACAACGCCCGCTACTACGACCCGTCCAGCGGCCGGTTCCTCAGCCAGGACCCGCTGTCGTTCTCCGCCGGCGACGCCAACCTGTACCGCTACGTGGGGAACCACCCGACCAACGCCACCGACCCCAGCGGGCTACAGTGCGGTGTGGACGGGGACGCATTGGACGGTGCTGACAGCAACGCTGTCCAGCTAGCGAGTTACGAACAGGGGTCCGAGGGGCAGGGCTGGGCTGACACTGCAAGTTCTGCAAGTCCCACCGCAGACAATAACCAGCAGGGTGGTTTTACTTCGCCCACTACCTACTGGCACACGGACCCGGACACAGGGCAATGGGTGCCCGAGGGGCCGACGATGTCCACGGATCCGAAGAGTGGGATTACGATTACAAATCTTCCGCCTGGAGAAGGTATTCAGGTTCAGAAGGACGGCCTAGACCCCCAGATCGTTCTACCGGGCCAGACGTTAACCTACGCTGGGTATCCGGTGACGGCGAACAGCACTGGCAGTGCATTTGACATGAACGGCCAGTTGGACGCACTCGAGAACAGCATGAAGACGTGGGCGAATCCGACCAGCGACAACGCGTCGGGAACACTTGCGACGCCCGGTGTCATCAACTGGCTGGTTGCGACGGCGCGCGACGCCTCGTTGTTCGATGGGGGCGATAACCAATCGGCTTCGCCCCTACCGAAGACCAACGATACGTCTCCGTACGCACCGACGACTGACAGCGGGTTCTGACGAATTTGAGCCAGCTATCAGTTGTGCGGCGGTGACGTTCAGACCGCGGAGGGCGGGCCTCAGCGTCCGAAGGCTGGCCGTTGCGGCCGGGCCAGCGTCAGCCCCAGTTGGCGGTGGTAGGCCCACAGCACCAGGAAGCACATCGTGCCCCCCAACGGCGCCGAAACGCTGTACCACCCAGTATCCGACGGGCCAAGGTGGCCAGAACCGTGACGCGCTGGTGAAGACCAACGAGTTAGTCAAAGCGTTGAAGGAACGCGGCCGCCCCACCGAACAGATCCACGGCACACCAGCGTTCCTTCCGCTGATGCCGAAAGACGTTATTCGACGCTTCCCACGAACAAGTTGCCAAGCGGGCCTCTCCCGCGACAATGCTTCGTCACGGATTGGGAAAGGGGCCCGGCGAGGGATTACCTTGGCCGTTGCCGTTCTGCTTGGCGTACCACCGCAGCCAGTCCCCGGCGCTCCAGTTCACGCGCTCGACGATGGCTGGCGACACTGCGGGCGTGCGCTTCTTCTTCGGCCGTTTGGACACGGTGAAGCCCTTGGGCTCCTGGATCGT
>JBEKTY010000374.1:0-18603 GCA_049515555.1 Thermoguttaceae bacterium | reverse complement strand
ATGTCCTCCTGACAGAAATCCACGAACAAGGGACTGGCCAGCCCTTACAGCCATGGTCAACATTATGACAGTATGCCTCGAATCATCGAAACGACTCAATACCAAAAGTCTTGCTGTAGAAAAATTAACTTTCCAATCCTCCCTGCCGGAACCGAAAGAGGCGGCCCAGGTTTCTTCTGTTCCAAATCAGAATAGCACCGCCACCGGAGGCCAGGGCCGGGGCTCCTTTGGATCCCTCAATTGCTCGATGGCAAATAGTTCTGCCTGGTTCTGCTTCCCTTGACGCGTCCAACAAGTGAGAACCTGGGGCGCCAAAAACAAAAAAAATAAAAGAACAACCGCCCGGGCGGAACTCGCCAGAAAAGCGGGTTCAATCTTCCATGACGTCTTTTTCGCGGGCCTTGGCCAGGTCGGTGGCCTGGCCTTCGTAGCGCTTGGTGAGGTCTTGAATCTCGTCCTTCGTCTGGTCGCGGTCGTCTTCGGAGAGGTCCTTGTCCTTCTCGGCCTGATCGGCCATTTTATTGCCGTCGCGTCGGACGTTGCGGACGGCAACCTTGGCCTCCTCGACCAGGTCGCGGATCCGGCCCACCATCTTCCGCCGCACCTCGGTCGATAGCGGCGGGACGTTCAGCCGGATCACGCGGCCGTCGCTCTGGGGATTGAAACCCAGGTCGCTGGCCTGGATGGCCTTCTCGATGTCCTTGGTCGTACCGGGATCGTAGGGGCGGATGACGATCTGATTGGGCTCCGGTGCGCCGACCGAGGCAAGCTGTTTGATCGGCACCTGCGAGCCGTAGACCTCGACGCGGAGCGAATCGACCAGTCCCGGGTTGGCCCGGCCGGTGCGGATGCCGGCCAGCGCGCTGCGCAGCACGCCGATGGCCTTCTCCATCCGCTCTTCCACGTCCAGCAGGATATCTTCGGATGTCATTGGACTAATCCTTGGCCGCCGTGGATGAGCGTGCCGACCCGCTCGCCCCGCACGGCCTTCTCGATGTTGCCTTCCGTGCGGAAATTGAAGACCAGGATCGGCAACTGGTACTGGCGGCACTTGGCGATGGCCTCGACGTCTATCACGCGGAGATTCTGGCGGAGCACGTCCTCGTAGCTCAACTGGCTGTAGAGCACGGCGTGGGGGTTCTTCTCCGGGTCGTCGCTGAACACGCCCTCCACGCGGGTGGCCTTGGCCAGAACCTGGGCATCAAGTTCCAGGGCCCGCTGGGCGGCGGCCGTGTCGGTGGTCACGAAGGGGCTGCCCGTGCCGGCGGCCAGGATGATGATGCGGCCTTTTTCTAGGTGCCGGCGGGCGCGGCGGCGAATGTAGGGCTCCGCCACGCCGTCCATGCGGATGGCCGTCATCAGCCGCGTATCGCAGCCCAGCGATTCCAGGGCATCCTGCAAGGCCAGGCCGTTCATCACCGTGGCCAGCATGCCCATGTAGTGCGCGGTGGCCTCGCGGATGCTCGAGCCGGCGGAGGTGAACTGGGCCCCGCGCAAAATGTTCCCGCCGCCCATGACGATGGCCAGTTGCACGCCGTGCTGGGCGGCCTGGCTGATCTGGCGGGCGATGTGCACCACGGCCTCCATGGCGATGCCCCGCTCGCCGGGCTGGGTGAACCCTTCGCCGGAGATCTTCAGCACGACCCGCCGACTTGGCGGCCCGGCGGGCGAATTGCCAGCAGATGCCATCGCGCGCTACTCCTTGGGCAATTCCCAGTGCACGAAACGGACGATGTTCATGCCAACCTCGCGGACCAGTTGCCCGACGGGCTTGCCGTCGTACTTCGCCTGGTTGGCGTGGGGCTGCTCCAGCAGGCAGCGCTCGGCGAAGAAGTCTTTCAGGCGGCCCTCGACCATTTTTTCGATGATCTTTTCCGGCTTGCCTTCGGCCCGGGCGGCCGAGGCCAGGATCTCCCGCTCCTTGGCAATCGCCGCCGGATCGAGATCCTCCTTGCCCACCACCGTGGGCCGCATGGCCGCAATGTGCATACACACGTCGCGGGCCAGCTCGGCCACGCCGTGCTCGACCTCGACCAGCACGCCCACCGCGCCGTTGTGATGGGCATAGCCGGCGCACGGGCCGCTCAGCCGTATGATCCGCTCCAGCTTGAACGTCTCGCGAATGCGGTTGTTCAGGTCGTCGAACTGCTGGGCCAGCGTCCGGCCGGCTAGCGAGGGCGAGGGCTGCGCCAAGAGCTCCTCGGGCGTGGCGGCCCCCGGCCCCAAGGCCAACTGCCGCGCCAGGTCGTTGGCCAAGGCCACGAACTGCTCGTTGTTGGCCACCGGGGCGCTCTCGCAACGCAGGTCGATCATGGCCCCCGCGCCGGCCGCCAGGTCGGCATAGACCGCGATCCGGCCGCAGGTCGTCGAGCGACCGGCCCGCTTCTCGGCCACTTTCTTGCCCTGCTTGCGAAGCCACTCGACGGCCTTTGCCACGTCGCCCCCGGTCTCCTGCAAGGCCCGCTTGCAGTCCATCATCGGCAGGCCGGTCTGCTCGCGCAGCGTCTTGACGGCCGTGGCGGTAATCTCAACCATTATGAATCACTCTCGTGTAGGGACTTGGGGATTTAGGGATTTGGGGATTTGGGTTGGAAGCCATGACAGCATGGCGGGCTTCAGGTGGCGGCGACCGGTACGGGGGGCGGTGCGCTTGGCGGCGCCGGCTCGGCCCCCTCCGACGACTCCGCCTTCTGCTCGCCGGACGCACTCTTCCCGGCCAACACGGCCTCGGCCAAGAGCCGCACGATCAGCTCGATCGAGCGGATACTGTCGTCGTTGCCGGGAATGGGCAGGTCGATCTCGTCCGGATCGCAATCGGTATCGATCAGGGCCACGGTGGTAATGCCCAGCTTCCGCGCCTCGCGAACGGCGTTCTTCTCCTTGCGGGGATCGATGACCACGAGGCACTCGGGCAGGCGGTTCATGGTCCGCATGCCGTTAAGGTTGCGGTACATCTTGCGGTACTCGCGGCCCAGGGCGGACTGCATCTTCTTGGAATAGGTGGCCAGCTCCTCGCCCGCCCGCAGGGTCTCGAGCTCCTCCAGGCGGCCCAGCCGGCTGCGGATCGTGCGGAAGTTGGTCAGGGTGCCGCCCAGCCAGCGGTCGCTCACAAACGGCATGCCGCAGCGCAAGCCCTGCTGCTCGATCGTGTCGGAAGCCTGGCGCTTGGTGCCGACCAGCAGCACCAGGCTGCCTTGGGCGGCCACGCGCTGCAAGTACTTACGGGCCCGCAACAGGCCGCGGATCGTCTCCCGCACGTCGATAATGTGAATCAGATTGCGCCGAGCATAAATGTACGGCCGCATCTTGGGATTCCACCGGCTGGCGCGATGGCCGAAATGGACCCCCGCCTCGATCAGGTCTTTGACAAGAACAGTAGCCAAAAGTACGTCTCCTGGAAAGGCACACCGGCAAAGTCCACCCTTGCGAGGGAGGCGTCCGGCGTTCGTTGGGTGTCTCGGTCAGTTCGTTTACTCTGGGTCGCCCTGGACCGTTCAAGGCGCTAGACCCAAAAGTCTAATGATTTCCGGCTGTGTAGTCAACCGGCGGGCCATCAGCAGCCGCCAGTCCGCCACTAACGCCCCGACCGTCCTCGGTTGACAGTTTGGGTGCCACTGCTGGCTTGTCCAGCAGTGCCGAGAACACGGTTGGGCAAGCCAACCGTGGCACCCGTCATTTCACGTCGGTCGAGGCACTAGCCGGCGGCCAACAGCCGCCGGAGCGCCCGGCCGCCAGCCCACGGGCCGAGAATTCGCACCACAAACCCGACCGGCCGAGGCCGAATTACCCGCGGAAACCGAAAAACGGCCCCCCTATCGCAGACCGTTCTCGGCGCGAAACAGAGCTACCCGGCCTGGACTCGAACCAGGAACGAGGGAGCCAAAGTCCCTTGTGTTACCATTACACCACCGGGTAGGAACTTCAACGACAACAACCGTATGTTATTTCGTCGTCGAGATTTCGGCAAGGGGAGTAGCGGCCGGTGAGTCGAGAGTCGCACAAGATAAACTCTTCTCATATATGCTGTACACCCCAGACTTCCGAGACTTTCCACATCAAGTGTTTGTCCCAGCTTGCCGATAACAATCCATGAAGAATGGTTGTTCTGGGGTGCTTGCGCGCTCTGCGCAGAAAAAGACACGGCAGGCGCATTAGCTCACCCGACAAGCCAGCAAATGCAGAAAAAAAGGTAAGGACGACCAAGACCTCGGCGGGGATCGCTTCCTGCCGACTAGACCAGGACAATCGACCCATCGTTCCCGCGGTGCCGGAAGGAGGCGTGCGATGAAGAAGGTGTTGGGGTTAGCGTGGATTGCAGTGGTGCTGGCTGCGATTGTGACCAGCCGGGCGGATGCCAGCCTGTGCGGCATTGCCCGGTGCCGTTGCTGCGACGAGTGCTGCCCAAAGGAGTGCTGCTGCCAAACCTGCACGGTCATGAAGACCTGCAAGGAGGTCGTTCACGAGCAGCGGCAGTACACGTGCCACAAGACCTGCTGGGAACGGGTGTGCGAGCAGAAAACGATCCATTGCACGAAATACGTGCCCGAGACCTGCTACCGCGAGTGCACCTATACGGTCTGCCGGCCGTGCTGGGAGACCCAGGTCCGCGTGTGCAACTACACGGTCTGCAAGCCCGTCTGGGAAACCTGCAGCAAGGACATCTGCTACACGGTCTGCAAGCCGGTGTGGGAAACCCGCACCAAGGACATCTGCTACACGGTCTGCAAGCCGGTGTACGAGACCTGCACCAAGAACTACTGCTACACCGTCTGCAAGCCGGTGTACGAGACCTGCGAGCGGGTGTGCCACTACACGGTCTGCAAGCCGGTGTACGAGACCTGCACCAGGAACATCTGCTACACGGTCTGCAAGCCGGTGTACGAGAACTGCGAGCGGGTGTGCCGCTACACGGTCTGCAAGCCGGTGTACGAGACCTGCACCAGGAACTACTGCTACACGGTCTGCAAGCCGGTGTACGAGACCTGCGAGCGGGTGTGCCACTACACGGTCTGCAAGCCCGTCTGGGAAACCTGCAGCAAGGACGTCTGCTATACGGTGTGCAAGCCGGTGTACGAGAACTGCGAGCGCGAGGTGTGCTATAGCGTGTGCCGGCCGGTGACGTGCACCAAGACGGTCCGCGTGTGCTGCGGCCACTGGGAGTGCCGGCAGGTGGCCTGCTGCTGCCGCCGTTGCGACCCCTGCTGCGAGGGCTGCTGCCCGACCATGCAGTGCCGCGTTTGGGTGCCGGAGGTGTGCGAGAAAGAGGTCGAGTGCACGCGGTGGGTGCGCGAGACCTGCGTGAAGAAGGTTCCCTACACCGTGTGCCGCATGGTGCCCGAGACCCGCGTCAAGACCTGCACCTACCAGGTCTGCCACATGGTCCGCGAGTGCTGCGAGAAGCGGATCCCCTACACCGTGTGCCGCATGGTACCCGAGACCCGCGTGAAGACCTGCACCTACCAGGTCTGTCGGATGGTGCCCGAGACCCGCGTGAAGACCTGCACCTACCAGGTCTGCCGCATGGTGTCTGAGAACCGGGTGAAGACCTGCACCTACCAGGTCTGCCACATGGTCAAGGAGTGCCACAGCCGTGAGATTCCGTACAAGGTCTGCAAGATGGTTGCGGAGACGCGGGTCAAGCAGGTGCCTTATACGGTCTGCAAGCCGGTGTGCTACGAGAAGACGGTCAACTGCTGGAAGCTGGTGCCGCGGGAGGTGTGCTACACGGTGACCCGCTGCGTTCCGGTGGTGGTGTGCAAGCAGGTGCCGGTCACGGTCTGCTGCCCGTGTCCCTGCCGCGGGGGTCGCTAGGGAGCGGCGGAGCCCGGGGACGGTCCCGATTTTCGCCCGCCTGTCCGCCGTGGACAGGCCGAAAATGGGACTGTCCCCCTCCCAGGGGCAGACGGCGGCCAGCAGTGGCATGAGGAACGTGTCTGCCTTCCGACGCGATTCAGAAGGTCTGGTCTAGCCAAGACGGCGGCTCGGCCCTAACGAGGTCGAGCCGCCGTTTGGTTTGGCGAGGGGCGAGGGACGAGTTTTCAGCGTTCAGTGTTCAGTGTTCGGGCTCATGCTGAAAACTGAAAACCGAGCACTGAAAACTCATGTTTTGGTCTTGGGTCTTCCGCCCTTGCCACTCATCCCTCATCCCTCATCCCTCCGCCTGTCGAACAGTCGCCCGCCTCAAGGTACCTTTCAGAAGTTACCGTGTCTGAAAAGTCTGTAACCAGTTTGCCCTCTTGCACTAGCGATTCGGCCGGTGAACGTAAAGTCATACGTCTGCAGGGGTACGTGTTCGACTTGTGCCCTTCCCGTCGCCATAACCGCTTGGCCGCCTTCCACTTCCGCAGTTTTTTGGTGGCCCGGGGTGCGCGCAGCTTTGAAATCTGCGGACAATTGAGCCACGGATGAACACGGATTGACCTTTAGTGTTCAGCGGTCAGTGTTCAGCGTTCGGGCTCATGCTGAAAACTGAAAACCGAGCACTGAAAACGCTCTTTGGCCTTGGGTCTTGGGTCTTTGGTCTTGGGTCTTTCCGCCCTCCGCGTTCATCCTTCATCCTTCATCCCTCGCCCCTCGCCACCCACCCCTCGCCACTCGTCCCTTTCCCCGCGCCCCTCGGCTCGTCGAACGCCTCCGCACCCCGTTCGAAACTTACGTTGATCGACAAGTCTGTAACCCGTTGGCTGGCTTGCATTAGCGATTCGGCCGGTGAGCGTAAAATTATACGTCTTGTGAGGTATTTGTTCGACATGTGCGGTTTCCTGCCCCCGGTGGTGGGTAGTGGGTAGTGGCTAGCGACTCGTTGTCAGTTGTCGGGCTCGTGCTGAAAACTGAAAACCGAGCACTGAAAACGCTCTTTGGCCTTTGGTCTTTGGCCTTGGGTTTTCCGCCCTCCCCCGTCCGCCCTCACCACTCCCCACTCCCCACTCACCCCTCGCCCCTATACTATACACTTGTATCATATTCTTGTCCAAATTGCAAGCCCAGTTTCGTATTTATCTTGTGGTTGCACGAATGTGGCGTAGCAGGTGGGGCCCCAATCGTCGTCCGCCTGTCCGTTGCGGACACGCGGAAAATCGGTGCGGTCCCCTTCAAGGCAGGGGACGGAAACCATACATTGGGTGCATCGCTGCACGATAGTTCATACAATAAACCAAAGGGCACAGGTTCCCCGCGGACTTCGGAGGGGAGATGGAGCGTTACTTCGCCCATTCGCAGAACCGTGCCGGAGTCAGGCATTGCCTGGTCGACCACCTGACCCAGGTGTCAGGCGCGGCGCGCAAGCTGGCCGGCAAATTCGAGGCGGGCGAGCTGGGATATTGGGTCGGCCTGTGGCACGACCTGGGCAAGTTCCACCCAGACTTCGCCGCGTACCTGGAATGCCCCGAGGGCCGGCGTGGCCCCGACCATTCCAGCGCCGGCGCCGTCCACGCGGCGGGGTTCCTTGACCTCCTGGCCTTCGCGATCGGGGGACACCACGCCGGGCTGGGCAGCCGTGAGGACCTGCGCGTCCGAATTCGTGAGAAATCCACGATGCCGGCCGTGCAGGAAGCTCTGGCGCTCGCCCAGCGGGCTATGCCGGCTCTGGCGCCCGGCAGCCCAATCCAGGCCCATCTGCCTGAGTTCCTCACGGCCCGATCACAAGCGCAACCGAAAGACGCTGTTGCCCGCGTCGCCGAATTCTTCATCCGCATGCTTTTCAGCGCGCTGGTGGATGCCGATTTCCTGGATACCGAAGCCCACTTCTACCCCAGCCAATCCTCCCGCCGAAACGTGGGGGCGGACCTTGGCCAGCTCTGGGCACAACTCCAACAGAGCCAGCTTTCGCTGATCTCTGGCACAACCGGTCGAATCAACCGGGCTCGTCGAGAAATCTACCAGCACTGCCTGGCTGCCGCGACGCGCCCGCAGGGCTTCTTTCGCCTGACCGCGCCGACCGGTGCCGGCAAGACCCGGTCCATGCTGGGATTCGCCCTGCCGCACGCCCTCCAGCACCGACTCGACCGGGTGATTGTGGCTATCCCCTACACCAGCATCATTGAGCAGTCGGCCGACGTGTACCGTGGCGTTTTTGGCGACGAGGAAGGCACGGTTCTGGAACATCACAGTGCCGTGGGCTGGGGGGAGACCGGCGACGCCCCGGTGACGGCCGAGCAGACATGGTCCCGCCTGGCCAGCCAGAACTGGGACGCCCCAATCGTGGTCACTACAACCGTCCAACTATTCGAGAGCCTGTTCGCCAATCGGCCAGGCCGCTGCCGCAAGCTCCACAACCTCGCCCGCAGTGTCATCGTCCTGGATGAGGTGCAGACCCTTCCACCTGGGCTTCTGGAGCCGATCCTCGACGCCCTGCGGCAACTCGTCGAGCACTACCACGCGACCGTGGTGCTGTCGACGGCCACGCAGCCCGCGCTGGAGGAATCTCCCTACATGCGCGGCTTGAAGGACGTGCAGGAGATCATCCCCGATCCTTCACGATACTTCCAGGAGCTGCGGCGCGTCTGCTACGAGGTGCCGGCCCTCACCGAGCGATGGTCGTGGCCGCGGGTCGCCGAGCGGATGCGGGCCGAACCCCAGGCCCTGGCGATCGTCAACACCAAGGCCGACGCCATGGCGCTGATGGACGCCTTGGACGATGCCTCGGCCCTTCATCTTTCCACGCTTATGTGCGGGGCCCATCGCCGGGAGACTCTGTGGCAGATTCGCCGCCGCTTGCAGCAGGGCGAACCCTGCCGGCTGGTTTCCACCCAGGTGGTCGAGGCCGGAGTGGACCTCGACTTCCCCGTCGTACTGCGTGCGGTGGGACCGCTTGATCGAATCGTTCAGGCGGCGGGCCGCTGCAACCGCGAGGGTCGCCTGGAGGCCGGACGGGTCGTGGTATTCGACCCGCTGGAGGGCGGAATTCCACCGGGCGCCTATCGCGCCGGCTACGACCTGGCCGCGGCGATGCTCCGCGCCGGGCTCGATCTGCACGACCCGGCCGCCTACAGGCAGTATTTCCAACGCCTCTATCAGCAAGTTGAATTGGACGCAGAAGGGATCCAGGCCCTCCGGGCGAAGCTTGACTTCCCGGAGGTTGCGGACCATTTCCGCATGATCCCCGCGGACAACGTCTCCGTGGTGGTCCGGCCGCCTGGGCATGAACGTGAGGTAGATCGGCTCGTGGAAGCCATCTCGCGGCAGACGGACGAACCGCGGCGGCTCCTGCGCCGGTTGCAGCCCTACCTGGTCAACATCTATTCGCACCTGTTGCCGCAATACCAGCGCGACGGTTTGCTGGACGAACTACAGACCGGCCTGTGGCGGTGGTGTGGCGGTTATGACCCCATACGTGGACTGGTCCCGAAGGGACAAGATCCCGAAACCCTCGTTGTTTAGAAGGGAGGCCCGATGTGACGTATTCACCACCCTTGGAGGTGAAAGTGTGGGGCGAGCTGGCCTGTTTCACTCGCCCCGAGATGAAGGCCGAGCGGGTGAGCTACCCGGTGATGACTCCCTCGGCCGCCCGGGGCGTTCTGGAGGCCATTTTCTGGAAGCCGGAGTTCTCCTGGTGCGTCTGTGAAATCGCGATTCTCAAGCCCATCCGGCACGTTTCTATCCTCCGCAACGAGGTCAACAGCAAGGCCGTGGTCTCGACCGCGCGTGGCTGGGACGCATCGGGCGGTGGTTACTTCGCCGAGGAGGACCGGGCGCAGCGCCATTCCCTGGCCCTGCGCGACGTGGCCTACCTGGTCAAGGCCGACATCGCCCTGCGGCCCCATGCAACCGACGACGTGGCGAAGTACCGCGACCAGTTCCGACGCCGGGTCGGTCGGGGGCAGTGCTACCACCGGCCGTACCTGGGCTGCCGTGAGTGCGCCGCGGAGTTTGGGCCGCCCGACGGTAGCGAGCGGCCCATCGACGTGACCGACGACCTGGGCCGCATGCTTTTCGACCTGGACTATGCCCCGGGCCATTCCGGCCGCGGCGAGCCTCGGTTCTTCGCTGCCCGTCTGGAATCAGGCGTGCTGCGCGTCCCGGCGGCGCTATATGCCGAAGGAGGGTCGAGCCATGCTCCTTGAACGGTTGTCGCAGTACGCCGACCGGCTTGATCTGGCCCCGCCCATGTACCTCAAGACCCCGATCCGGTGGCTGATCGACCTCGACCCAGTGGGCAACTGCCAGGGCTTTGCCCAAACCACCGGGACCGGCAAGAAGAACGATCGAGGCAAGGAGTTCTTTGCCCCCCACGTGGGACGGTCTTCCGCCGTCCAAGCCAAGTTGCTGGCCGACAACGGGGAGTATGTCCTGGGCATCGCCCGGGAGAAGTCGAAACCCGAGCGGGTCCGGCAGTGCCACGAGGCGTTTGTCGAAGAGGTCCGCAAATGTGCCGAGGCCACGAGGGAACCTACTGTTCTGGGCGTGTTGAAGTTCCTCCAGAACCTCGACCCCACGCGGGTGCCGCTTCCCCCAGACTTCGATCCGTCGATGGTTGTCACCTTCCGCGTGGACGGTACCCTGCCCATCCACCTGGGAACGGTGTCGGCCTACTGGGCTTCTGCCGCTACCAGCGACGAGGATTCGGCCGATGAATCCGACACGATGGAGTGCCTGGTCTGCGGCCGCCGACGGCCAGCGGTGAAACGGCTGCCGTTCAAGATCAAACGTATCCCGGGTGGCCAAACCGCCGGGAACGCCTTGATCTCGGCCAATGCCCCGGCCTTCGAGTCCTACGGCCTGGAGGCCTCCCTCATTGCGCCGACGTGCGCCGATTGCGGCGAGCGGTTCAGCAAGGCCGCCAATGCGCTGATCGAGGATCAGGCCACCCATATCAGTGTCGGGCCGCTGGTATATCTGTTCTGGACCAAGGAGGAAAGCCGCTTCTCGGTGGCCTCCTTGTTGTCCAACCCGGAGCCGGAGGAGGTCCATGCCCTAATCGAATCGGTGTTTCATGGCCGGGAGGCAGCCACGTCGATCGACGCGACGCCATTCTACGCCACGGCATTCTCGGCCAGCGGGGCCCGGGTGGCGGTGCGGGACTGGCTAGACACGACGGTTGACGCTGCCCGGCGAAACATCGCCCGCTACTTCGCGATCCAGCGGATCGTGGAATCCGATGGCAAAGAGGGGCGGCCCTCTGGAGTTTTTGCCCTGGCCACGGCGACCGTTCGCGAGGCGTCCGACCTCGTCCCCAACGTCCCAAAGGCGCTGCTGCATGCGGCCCTTAAGGGCGGCCCGCTACCCAGCAGCCTGCTGTACCAGGCCGTCAGGCGCAACCGTGCCGAGCAGGCGATCACCCGCCCCCGCGCGGCGCTGGTCAAGATGGTTCTACTCTCCCAAGAAACCTGTCCCATTTCGGAGGATACCATGGTTCAGCTCGATAAGGAAAACCACGAGCCCGCGTATCTGTGCGGCCGGCTGCTGGCCGTGCTGGAGCGTATCCAGCAGCTTGCCATCCCCGGCGCCGGTTCCACGATTACCGATCGTTTCTACGGCACCTTCTCCTCGGCGCCGGCGTCGGTCGTCGGGGTGCTCCTGCGAAAGAGCCAGGCCCACCTGGCCAAGCTCCGCAGGGATAAGCCGGGTGCGGAACGGGCACTCCAGGGCAAGCTGGAGGAGATCCAGGCTCCTGTGCAGGCCTTTCCGCGGACCCTTACCCTGGAACAGCAAGGACTGTTCGGCCTCGGGTATTACCACCAGCGGGCCCAGGATCGCGCGGATGCCATTGCCCACAAGCAGCAACGCGAAGAGGGGCCGGCCTCCGATGTTCCGGCCTGATGCCTTCCGTATATCGAGATAACCAGTTCTCCAATCTCAAAGGAACCGATCATGAACAGCCCCATTTACAGCGACCCCACCAAGCGACACGACTTCGTCCTTCTCTTCGATGTCACCGACGGCAATCCCAATGGCGACCCCGACGCCGGTAACCTCCCGCGGGTTGATCCCGAGACGATGCAGGGCATCGTGACCGACGTGTGCCTAAAGCGCAAGGTTCGCAACTGGGTGGACGCCACCCGTGGAACCGACGCACGCTGCAAGATTTTCGTCGAGAACCGAGGCTACCTGGCCGACCACAAGAAGCGGGCCTACGAGGCCGTAGGGGCCAAGAAGGGGGACGACGCCAAGGCCGACGAGGCCCAGCGCTGGATGTGCCAGAACTATTTCGACATCCGCATGTTCGGCGCGGTCCTGGTGGGCAAGAAGGGCGAGGGCTACAACTGCGGCCAGGTCCGCGGGCCCGTGCAACTGACATTCGCCCGCTCCATCGACCCAGTGGTGCCGCTGGACCTCTCGATCACCCGCGTAGCCCTGGAGAACCACGGTGACAAGCCCGCCGAGAGCGACGACGAGAAGGCTGCCACCGGCACGATGGGCCGCAAGGCCCTCTTGCCCTACGGGCTCTATCGTGGCTACGGCTTCTTTACGCCCCACTTTGCCGAGAAGACGGGCGTAACGGCCGACGACCTGGCCTTGTTCTGGGAGGCCCTCCAGCAGATGTGGACGATCGACCGCTCGGCGGCCCGGGGCCTGATGGCCTTGCGGGGGCTCTATGTGTTTAGCCACGAGACAGCGGTCGGTAAGGCCCCGGCCCAGGACCTCTTCGACCTTATTGGGGTCCGCCGCAAGGAAGGGGTCAGCGCCCCGCGGGCCTTCAGCGACTATTGCACCACCTTCAACGAAGAGGGCGTGCCCAAGGGCGTAACAGCGGCGCGTCTGGTCGGGTGATGTCGTGAGCCCGACACCCTGTCCCAGTTGGACCGACGACGACCTTGTCATGATCTCCGCCCTGGAGCACTGGCGCTATTGCCCGCGGCAATGCGCCTTGATCCACCTGGAGCAGACGTTCGACGAGAACGTCTATACGCTCCGGGGCCGGCTGTTGCACCGCAAGGTGGACCAGCCGGACCACGAGGCGCGCGAAGGGGTGCGCGTGGAGCACGCCCTGCCGCTGTGGTCCGATCGGCTGGGGCTGGTGGGCAAGGCCGACGCCGTGGAGTTCCACGGCAGTGGGCCCTACCCGGTCGAATTCAAGGTCGGGCGACGGCGTTCCAGCGGGGCGGTCTTGCTCCAGTTGTGCGCCCAGGCGATTTGCCTGGAAGAGATGACCGGGCAGCCGGTGCCGTGCGGGGCCGTGTACCACCACGGCTCACGCCGGCGGCGGGAGGTTGTTTTCTCGCCGGCCGTGAAGGATGAAGTCGAACAGTGTGCGGCGGCCGTCCGCCAGATGCTCCGCAGCGGGCAACTCCCGCCGCCGGTCCGAGATGCCCGCTGCCGCTTGTGCTCGCTGCGGGAGTCGTGCATGCCCGGCACGATCGCGGACGCCGGCCGTGTGCGGGCGGTAATGGACGAACTTTATGTGGCCCGCGACGATTGAATAACCGGAGGCCGTATGCAACAGATCCTCAACACGCTTTACGTCATGACGCAAGGGGCCATGCTAAGCCTGGACCATGACACGCTCAAGGTCAAGGTCGAGAAAGAGGTCAAGCTCCGGGTTCCGCTGTTGCACCTGGGCGCCATCTGCTGTTTGGGGCGGGTCATGCCCACCGTCGGCCTGATCCACCGCTGTGCGCTGGACGGCCGGGCGATCGTGTTTTTCGATCCCTATGGCCGGTTCCGCGCCCGCGTCGTCGGGCCGGTATCCGGCAACGTACTCTTGCGGCGTGACCAGCACGCGGCCCTGTCGGCTTCGCCCCGATGCTTGGCCATCGCCCGCAGTGTCGTGGCGGGAAAGATCCAGAACAGCCGGCAAGTCCTGTTGCGGGCAGGTCGTGAGGCGGAAACGACGGAAAGTAAATCCCCCTTGGAAGCGGCGGCACGGGTCCTGGCTGCCACTCTCCCGCGGGTACAGAAGGCTGGCGGATTGGACGAGCTGCGGGGCATCGAAGGCGAAGCCGCCCGCGCATATTTCAGTGCCTTCCCACAGATGGTCCGCGAAGACCGCGAGGCCTTTGCCATCTCGGGCCGCAGCCGCCGACCGCCCCGGGATCGGACTAACGCCCTGTTGTCTTTCCTGTATGCCTTGTTGGTCAACGACTGCGTTTCAGCGGCCGAAGGGGTGGGCTTGGACCCGCAGGTCGGCTTTCTTCACGCCCTGCGTTCCGGCCGGCCGGCCCTAGCGCTGGATTTGATGGAGGAACTTCGCCCGGTCCTGGCCGACCGCCTGGCGCTAACCCTCATCAACCGCCGCCAGCTTACGGCAGCCGACTTTGAGGAGCGGCCCGGCGGCGCGGTCCTGTTGGGCGAGAAGGCCCGGAAGGCGGTTGTGGTCGCCTACCAGAGGCGCAAACAAGATGAGGTCCGGCATCCGGTCCTCGACCAAAAAATGCCCCTGGGCCTGGTGGCCCATACCCAGGCCCGGCTGCTGGCCCGCCACCTTCGCGGCGACCTTGAGGCCTACCCACCGTTCCTTTACCGATAGGGAGCGAGCCATGGACTCGATGGACTTTCTGGTTACATACGACGTATGCACTGAGAACGCTGAAGGCCGTCGGCGGCTGCGCCACGTGGCCACCGCCTGCCTGAACTATGGGCAACGGGTGCAGAAGTCGGTCTTCGAGTGCTCGGTTACGCAGATGAAGTACGAGGAGATGAAACACCAACTCTTGGAGATCATCGACCGCGACAAGGACAGCCTGCGGTTCTACCGGCTGCCCGCCCGGCGGGAAGGCTATGTCGAGCACTTTGGTCAGAATGCCACGGTAGATTTCGACGGCCCATTGGTCGTGTGACAAGAAGGAAAGACTATGAACCTCCGCGGACCGCCAGCGGACACGAAAACCCTGGGGGGTTCGCGATTGACGGAACCAGTTCCGTCATGAGCGTTTAGCGGTTCTGGCCCGTCTACCGCCTGCCCACCACGGTCACGCGGGGAGCCAGTTCGCGATTTTGGCCTCGGAAATACCTGGGTTTCAGGGGTTTTCGGGGCGCGGAGTAGCGCCCAGCCTCCGGGCTGGGTGAGGATTGAAACAGAACGGGGCCTCGCTGGTATCCTCCGCCTCGATGTAGCGCCCAGCCTCCGGGCTGGGTGAGGATTGAAACATCCCTTGGCATGGTCCAAGCCTCAGAATGGCCAGGGTAGCGCCCAGCCTCCGGGCTGGGTGAGGATTGAAACCAGGGAGAAACCGCAATGGATACCACGAAACAACGTAGCGCCCAGCCTCCGGGCTGGGTGAGGATTGAAACCGCGCAGAGCAGCGGACAACCCCTAACCCGTGAGGGTAGCGCCCAGCCTCCGGGCTGGGTGAGGATTGAAACAACGTGCGGTATCTCTTCCCGATGTCGGAGGAGGCCGTAGCGCCCAGCCTCCGGGCTGGGTGAGGATTGAAACCGTTATCCCCCGCCGGCACAGACGGCCAATCCCCGTAGCGCCCAGCCTCCGGGCTGGGTGAGGATTGAAACACCCTGACGCTGGCGATCATGGCCTGGGCCTGGCGTAGCGCCCAGCCTCCGGGCTGGGTGAGGATTGAAACTGGGAAGAGGGCGAACCTGAAACCGCCCCAGCCACCGTAGCGCCCAGCCTCCGGGCTGGGTGAGGATTGAAACCGCACTGGTACGACGCTACGGACTGTGAAACGCGGTAGCGCCCAGCCTCCGGGCTGGGTGAGGATTGAAACGCTACCTGTGCCGGGCAGGCGTCATGGGCTTCGAGGTAGCGCCCAGCCTCCGGGCTGGGTGAGGATTGAAACGATCAGTTCCTACACGACTTGGCCCGCCACGGCTGCGTAGCGCCCAGCCTCCGGGCTGGGTGAGGATTGAAACGTTGGTCGAGAGTGAGGGTCGCGCGGTATTCGTGTAGCGCCCAGCCTCCGGGCTGGGTGAGGATTGAAACCAACCTTGGAACTCGGCTTTCGGCGGGAGGCCATCGTAGCGCCCAGCCTCCGGGCTGGGTGAGGATTGAAACATTGTTGGGGTTGGTAGTGTCGCGCAACAACCACGTAGCGCCCAGCCTCCGGGCTGGGTGAGGATTGAAACATTAAGCCACTGCCGGGCTACTGCGTGCTGAGGCACGTAGCGCCCAGCCTCCGGGCTGGGTGAGGATTGAAACAGTGTTCATACCCGTAATCCTAACGCCGTCGCTAATGTAGCGCCCAGCCTCCGGGCTGGGTGAGGATTGAAACTCGCGTGACCGCCGCGGCGATCGCGGCAGGGCCGCCGGTAGCGCCCAGCCTCCGGGCTGGGTGAGGATTGAAACAAAGTGGCGGCCGTGCTGTTCTCGGACCTCGAGGGCGTAGCGCCCAGCCTCCGGGCTGGGTGAGGATTGAAACAATCAAAGCCTCGACGCCCGGGAAGGTTGCGATGCCGTAGCGCCCAGCCTCCGGGCTGGGTGAGGATTGAAACAACAGCACGGCCGTCACGACCACGGGCGGCCACGCGTAGCGCCCAGCCTCCGGGCTGGGTGAGGATTGAAACACCACCAAAGGCAACCAGGGCGCCGTCAACTTCGAGGTAGCGCCCAGCCTCCGGGCTGGGTGAGGATTGAAACCAAACGGCCTGGCTGCCGTAGGTCGCCGTCGCCGCGTAGCGCCCAGCCTCCGGGCTGGGTGAGGATTGAAACGCCTACCAGCGCACCGACGCGGACCGCTGGTATTTGTAGCGCCCAGCCTCCGGGCTGGGTGAGGATTGAAACAAGCCGGTGCGGGCCATCGTGACGAGCCGGCTGGGTAGCGCCCAGCCTCCGGGCTGGGTGAGGATTGAAACACACGTCGAGGAAGGAACACATTACACGGGTTCGCGTAGCGCCCAGCCTCCGGGCTGGGTGAGGATTGAAACCAGAGCTGCGCCAGGTACCGCATGATGGAGCGGTGTAGCGCCCAGCCTCCGGGCTGGGTGAGGATTGAAACTGGTCTGGAGACTCGGAGGCTGGAGACACCGCTGACGTAGCGCCCAGCCTCCGGGCTGGGTGAGGATTGAAACTAAAAAAGCGCCCGGGCCGGCCGCCAGTAGGGAAGCGTAGCGCCCAGCCTCCGGGCTGGGTGAGGATTGAAACACCTCGGAGTTGATTCCTTCAGTGCCGGCGATGCCCGTAGCGCCCAGCCTCCGGGCTGGGTGAGGATTGAAACACCGCCTGCGCGGTGAACTGCCGGGGGTAGCTCCCCGTAGCGCCCAGCCTCCGGGCTGGGTGAGGATTGAAACATTTCGCAGCCCTCCGGAGATCTCGATGTTCGGAGTAGCGCCCAGCCTCCGGGCTGGGTGAGGATTGAAACAAGAGAAAAGCGGGCCGACTCCCGGAAAAGCGGCGTAGCGCCCAGCCTCCGGGCTGGGTGAGGATTGAAACAAGGGATAAGCGATCCGACTCCCGGAAAAGCGGCCGTAGCGCCCAGCCTCCGGGCTGGGTGAGGATTGAAACGAGGGGGAGGATGATGTCGGTGCGTTTGGTGGTGCCGTAGCGCCCAGCCTCCGGGCTGGGTGAGGATTGAAACTCTTGTTGTGCCTGGTTGTCGGCGGCGGTGGCGTGTAGCGCCCAGCCTCCGGGCTGGGTGAGGATTGAAACAAGAACGCGGCTTCGATCACGTCGTAGCCGGCGTTGTAGCGCCCAGCCTCCGGGCTGGGTGAGGATTGAAACAGCTCCTCGCCCGCCTGGTGGGCGGCGCGGCCGAACGTAGCGCCCAGCCTCCGGGCTGGGTGAGGATTGAAACCTGTCCCAGATCGCGCTGGGGATCTACCTCCGCGTGTAGCGCCCGGCCTCCGGGCTGGGTGAGGATTGAAACGACCTGGGCGACGCCCCGATCGCCGGCGGCCCGCGCGTAGCGCCCAGCCTCCGGGCTGGGTGAGGATTGAAACACGCTGGCGGGCCAGGTGCTCGCCGCCGACTCGCTGGTAGCGCCCAGCCTCCGGGCTGGGTGAGGATTGAAACGACACCGTGAACAAGGTCGCCAAGACGAGCGCCTCGTAGCGCCCAGCCTCCGGGCTGGGTGAGGATTGAAACGTGGGGCCGAGGATGGTGGTGGGCACGGGAGGAAGGTAGCGCCCAGCCTCCGGGCTGGGTGAGGATTGAAACTCGGGGGCCGTGGCGGCCATGCTCGGCGGCGGGGGCGTAGCGCCCAGCCTCCGGGCTGGGTGAGGATTGAAACGTCTTCCTCGGGCTGCGATTGCACGCTGGGCGGACGTAGCGCCCAGCCTCCGGGCTGGGTGAGGATTGAAACAGGTCCGTCGGCCGGATATCCGGCGATCGCGCTGAGGTAGCGCCCAGCCTCCGGGCTGGGTGAGGATTGAAACATGGATTCCGCAACGGGGGCCCTGCGGGTGGTGTCGTAGCGCCCAGCCTCCGGGCTGGGTGAGGATTGAAACACGAATTACCTGGGCGTGCTCAATCGCATCCCGCCGTAGCGCCCAGCCTCCGGGCTGGGTGAGGATTGAAACCGGCACGGCGATGGCCTTGACGGCATTGGCCACGGCGTAGCGCCCAGCCTCCGGGCTGGGTGAGGATTGAAACCAAGAATCGCTGGCCTAAGCATCCAGGAGCTTGCGTAGCGCCCAGCCTCCGGGCTGGGTGAGGATTGAAACAAGAGTGAGATGCGAGCGATTGCAGCGGCCGGGAAGTAGCGCCCAGCCTCCGGGCTGGGTGAGGATTGAAACACTACCATCCTGGCAGAGTGAACCCGCTGGGCACGTAGCGCC
>JBEKTY010000373.1:0-3676 GCA_049515555.1 Thermoguttaceae bacterium | reverse complement strand
TTTTCCCGAGTCTGTAGCATCATTACTGGGGGTCATGCAGCCTTTCGCTTGGCGCGGGCGGCGTGCAGTGTAACGGTCGTTCGGTCACGCTGTTGAGTCCGCTCCTCGCGTTCCATGTCCAGAGCAATCCGCGAAGAGATGTGGGACCTGGTGCGAACACGATACACGGTCTTTTGCATTTTGCGATGACGGCGGTTCCCGCGTTCCACCGCATTGGATGTGGAAGGAAGGAGCTTGTCGTCCAAGAAGGTCAAGGCTTTCTCCAAGTTGGGAGAGAATAGCTTTTGCAACGTCTTGCCGATCCACTTGAAGCGCCGAACACGACGCCGCAACCGGGCGAGTTTCTCCAACCCGGTGTCACTCCGGCAGCGACGGTCGAAGAGGCGGTAGGCTTCGTCCATGACACCTCGAAGCGTTCGCAACTCGGGCCGTCCACGGGTGACGCGCATCAGAGTCCGCCGCTGGGCTCGCGTGAGAACATGCTGCACGAACAGATACCGATGCTGAAACAGGTCCCCCACTTTGCGTTCGATCCGCTTGGCCTGCCGCGCCGCCTTGCGGGCGGCGGTCGAAGACGGACGCCCGCGGCCAAGCTTGGGCTTCATGGCGGCCAACTCCCTGCGGACCTTGGCACCCGCGTGCAGCACGGCCTTCGTCAGTTCCTTGATGACGTGGAACTCGCAGAGTTGGTGGGAAACGTCGCCAAACACCTTGGAAATCGGCTCGGGATAGAGGTTCGAGCCATCGGTCGTGATGCCGTGCAACACCAGTTTGCGTTTCTGGAGCGCCGCCTGGAACGTGCGGAAGAATCGCTCGATGTCGGCATGGTCCGGGTCGTGGTCCAACACTTCGTAGATGAGGCGGCGAAAGGTGCGGTTGTCCACGATCGAGAGAACGCAGAACGGCCCGTCGTACAACTCGTCGGCCGCGATGTAGCCGGAGAAATCATCCAGCGCGGCGTCCAGATAATCGCCGCGGATGCGTTGCGCCGCCTTTTTCCCCCCCGCACTCCACCCAGTTCTGAATCGTGGCGTAGGGCACAAAGACGCGGTGGTCCCTCCAGAGATGCCAACTCGCCGAGCGGTAGGGCAAGCCGTCCTCCACCACCAAACGCACGGCCATCGCCACGACCCGGTGGGTGTAGTGGCTCTTGGGCAGGGCCAAGTCCGACATGTCCACGTTGAAGTAGCTCTTGCACTTACAGCAATAATGTTGCGAGTACGTAACGAGAACATCACGGGGCCGCTCGGAAATCGGATCGCCCACATCGTGGAGACTCCGCTCGCACTCTGGGCACGGGCGGTGGGAGAAATTCCGGCGGCGGCAGATGACCTTGGCCTTCGGCAGGTCTTCAACACGGGTGATCCCCTCGGTACAATCCGCTCGGTATTCTCCCGATCCCGACATGCCTACCCTCCCTGGTCAGCTTGGGGCCGGAAAAATACGGCAAAACGTTCAGCGTGTCAATAACAATCCCCAGTAATGATGCTACAGACTCCAAAACCCCCATTTTTCCAACGCCATTTGAGAGTTTGCAAAAGTCCAGTTCTTAGTCATTAGTGCTTGGTCATTGGTCATTTCTGTGACAAGCGCTACTTGACCGACTCCATCGCCGCCGCGCGGATGAAGTCAGAGAGACCCTTGAAGCCCCTGCGCTTCGCCGTCGTTTCCAACATCACCTTTTCCTCAGCCGTCAAGCGGACATTCACCTGTTGGGTCCGCGTACCTTCCCGCGCCGGGGCCGGGGGCTTCTGGTCCTGCTCCAGCATGTAGGCCACCGCGCCGCACAGCGCCTCCCGAGTATCTTCCATGCACTGGTTGAGCGTCTTGCCATCGCCAAAGACGTTGGGCAGTTCCAGGCCACGCCCGTACCAGTGTCCCTCCTCGCAACTGAGGATCACCTGATATGCTTGGGCGATGCCCTTGGCTTCCTTCAACACGCCCGGGGAGAACGGACGGTCAACGGCCTTGGCAGATTCTTTCGACTTGCCGGACATAGTATGGTTTTGCCTTGCCTTGATGTACGGGGATGGAAATGGGCGGCTCGCCCGGTTTGGTGAAGTAGTGATGCGAACCGTGGATGCGCACCAGTTGATAGCCCGCGCGCTCCAGCATCGCCTTGACCTCGGAGAACCGTTCTTCACTGGCATACTGATAGTATATCCTTTGCTATACGTGCGTCAAGCCCCTTTTGACGGCCGCTAGCCCTGTTTCGCAAGCTGGAATTGCCCATGTTCACACCCCGCCACGGCCCCGTAAACGCCCTGAGGCCGGAAAAAGGAGGCCGGAAAAAGGGATCACCCATCACTCATTTGTGCTTGTTGTGTGCGTGTTTTCTTCGAGTATCAGTGGGTGCCCTGGTACTGACCTGCCCTGACCATCAGGGCCGGCCGGCCCGACTGTTTGGTAACCATTCGCGCCTTGTTACTGGCCCTCGACCGCCGCGCCGGTGTGCCACCCATCGAAGCACCCCCTGAGAGCAACCTGCCTCCACGCCTACTCTTTCGTGGGGGGTATCAAATCCTTCAAGATACTTCACCCGAGGACCTGCCAATTGCTTGCAAGGGCCATACATGCACGCTAAATTAGGGGTACTGTCGATATCCGGAAACGGAGCGCGGGGTGCGCCCTCTCCTGTGGGTAGTTACGCCACACAGGGTGCGGGCAAGGAGCCGCGCTCCAGCACAAGCCGCCAAGTCGAGGCAGCGCAGTTCCAACCTAGCCGCCGTTGCTCGCCGCTGAAGGCGTTGCCTTCGCGCGGGCCATTCTTCGGCTGGGTTTATCAGCGTGTTTGTGATGCGTCGCGTGCTTTCCCATTCATTCGCCCGAAGACAGGAGAGAAAATAAATAGCCCCGCAGGGATAGAATCCCTCCTGTCGGCAATCTTCCGGTATGTGCGGCGTTTGCACCTGTTACCGGAAGAGCCACTCTTAGGAGACAACCATGAACCGGCATTTGCCGCTCCTCGTCCTTCTGGTGGGCCTGTGGATCGTTTCCCCCGTGTCTGCCGGCACTATTGCCGATGTCTCGGCCCTTCCATTGGGCACCGACGCCACCATCGACCAGGCCGTCATCCTCTCGACGACCGATCTCACCGCCGACCCCCTTTACAAGAGCTTTCAACTCCGCGACACCACTCGGGCGATCACCATCTACGGCACTAACGCCGAGATCGACGCTGCCCTCTCCGGTTTCGGCGTCGGCAGTGTCATCGAGATCTCCGGCCAAACCGCCAATCGCGGTGGTGCGCTCGTGCTCATCACTGGGACGTTCGGCGGCTTTGCCGTCACCGGACGCACCACTACCCTTCCCCTTCTCACCAACTCCTTGCTCGTGGCTCCTTCGGACATCGCCGCGCCTTACGAAAGCAATCTTGTCTGCCTGAACAACGTCTCGTTCGCCGACACGGGTTTCTTCGCCGCTGGCTCCGACTATGCTCTTACTGGCGGCTCCGCCACCGTTCGCATTGTCTCGGACGACCTGGGCTTGACCGGCTACCCGATCCCCAGCGGCCCCTTGGACATCACGGGCATCGTCATCCCCGCCGACCCCATCTCGCCCGGCAACTATTTTCTCGCCCCGCGTGGGCCAGCCGATATGGTCTCTGTCCCCGAACCCTCCTCGCTGACGCTGCTGGTCCTGGGCGGTGTGGGGATATTGTTCATGCTGCAGAGCG
>JBEKTY010000372.1:0-2506 GCA_049515555.1 Thermoguttaceae bacterium | reverse complement strand
CGCGCGACGAGGCGCTTTGCTTCGAGGCGGAGCGCGTCGAGCTCTCGTCGCCGGGCGGCCGCTTTCATCTTTCGGCCCAAGGGCCGCTCGCGGTGCGAGTCGAGAAGGGCTACATGAAGTTGAAGCGCGGGCTGGGTTACTTCCGGCCGCTGGACAAGAAGGCCTTCGCCCGCGCGCCGGCCGGCTGGTGCTCCTGGTACGTCTTCTGGCAAGGCATCCGCGAGGAGCAGGTCGTCGAGAACACCGCTTGGCTGGCGGCTAATCTGAAGAAGTTCGGCTGCGAGTACGTGCAGATCGACGACGGCTGGCAGGGCGTCGGGCAGGGCAACGGCGAGAATCGCGACTGGTATGTCACCGAGAAGCACAAGTTCCCGCACGGCATGAAATGGCTGGCCGGCTACATCCGCGGCAAGGGCTTCCGGCCGGGCCTGTGGCTCATCCCCTTCGCCACCAGCGACAGCAAGCTGTTCGCCCAGCAGCCGAACCTGTTCATCCGGCGCAACGACGGAACGACCGTCTACGAGGCGACCGATCCGAAAACGGGCAAGACCGAGATCGACTGGACCGGCCGCTACGTGGTCGACCCGACCGGACCGGAAGGCCGGCGGTGGTTCACCGATCTGTTCCGCATGATCACCATCGATTGGGGCTACGATTACGTGAAGATCGACGGCCAAGGGGGCTCGGCCGGGGCCTGCAGCCAGTATCGCCAGCGCCTGGCCGATCCGAAGCTCCTGCCCGACGACGCCTACCGCGCAGGCCTCCAGGCGATCAAGGCGGTCATGGGAAAGGATCGCTTCCTGTTGAACTGCGGCGGACAGTATTCCAGCGCCGGCCTGTGCGAAGGCATCCGCATCGGCGGCGACGTGGGGCCCGATTGGGCCGGAATGCAGCCCGCCATCCAGGCCACCATGCAGAGCCTGTACATGAACAATCTCTGCTTCTGGACCGATCCCGACGTGGTCTGCGTCCGGCCGCCGCTCAGCCTCGACCAGGCGCGGCTGTGGGCCACGCTGCTGGGCATCACCGGGCAGCTCCTGATGACCAGCGACGACATGCCGAAGCTGGGCCCGGAGCGGGTCGAGCTCGTCAAGCGCATCTTCCCGGTGGCCGACATCCGGCCCATGGACCTGTATCCCCTGGCCGGAAAGCCGCGGATCTTCGATCTCCGCGTCGCCTCGGCCGGGGCCGGGCAATGGGACGTCGTGGCGGTGTTCAACTGGGACGCGCTGCAGTCCGTTTCGGTGCGGCTGGAACCCAAGGATCTTGGCTGGCCGGCCGGCCGCTTCCTCTATTACGACGTCTGGCAAAAGAAGCTGCTGGGGACGGGCCCCGGCGGCCTGACGGTCGCCCTGGCGCCCGGTTCGTGCAAAGTGCTGGCCGTCCGGCCGGCGGCCGATCACCCGCAACTGGCCGGCACGTCGCGGCATCTAACCCAGGGGGCCGACGACCTGATCGAGGCCGCGTGGGACCCGGCCCATGCGACGTGGAAAGGGCAAAGCCGCGTCGTGGGCGGCGACGACTACGAGCTGCGATTCACGCTGCCGCCCGGCTGGACCTCGACCGATGCCCGGGCGAAGATCGACGGCCCGCTGGCGGTCCTCACCCTCAAGAGCGACGAGAACCGGACCATGGCCTGGAGCCTGGCCTTCGAGAAGACCTCTGCGACGGCGGCCGCGGCGGCCGTTGGCCGCGCCAAGGCGACCGCCGAGGGACCATCGGTGGTCGTCGCCTGGAAGGGCGAAGGCGCCGTGGCCTATCGCGTCTACCGCAACGGTGAATTGGTGGACGAGACCGCCGATTGCCGGTTCGTCGACCATCTACGGCACCAGGGCACATACCGCTACGAGGTCTCGGCCGTCGGCTGGCAGGGCGAATCGGCCCGGGTCGCGGCGGGGCAGGTCGTGCGCCGCCCGCTGCCCAAGGGCCAGGCCCCTGACGCCTGGCTCGATACGCTGACACCAGTCAGCCAGCAGCAGGATTGCGGCGTGCTCCAGCGATCGCTCAGCGTCGACGGCAAGCCGCTGCGGATCGGCGGCAAGACGTATGCCCGCGGCCTGGGCACCCACGCCAACAGCCAGGTCCACTACGCCCTGGATAACCGTTACCGCCGGTTCGAGGCCGACGCCGGCGTGGACGACGAGAAGGACGGCGGCGGCACGGTGGTCTTCCAGGTGTTGGCCGACGGGCGAAAGGTCTTCGACAGCGGCGTGATGCGCGGCAAGCAGCCGGCCAAGAAGGTATTGATCGACTTGGACGGCGTCGAAGAGCTGCTCCTGATCGTCACCGACGCCGGCGACGGGATCAATTCCGACCATGCCGATTGGGCCAACGCCCGTTTGATCGGCAATCCATGAAGGTGTGTCGGTCCGTCGACTCTTGACAGCCTCAACGACGGGTTGGACGAAGGTTTACGGACGGACACGGCACAAAACTCGCTTGACCGGCACAGACGACTTTGATGACTGCAACCGCCTCCACTAATCCAAACTTCTTTTGGCGTTTC
>JBEKTY010000371.1:0-2520 GCA_049515555.1 Thermoguttaceae bacterium | reverse complement strand
AGAGGTTCGGGCACGGTTGGGGGCCATGCCCGACAGTAGTACCATCAGCTTCGTGAGCTGTTTCTCCTTTGCAAGTAAGGGGTTGGAGTCCCAAAGGTCCACAGCTAACTGGTCGCACCCATGGGATTATTACGCGGTTTTTGGCTCGATTTAGCCCTCCGACGAGTATCCGGCTTCAGCACGGAATTGGCTTGCAGGGCGCGCCGGGCTGGGTATACTCGGACGCAAGGGAATACTCCCAGGGAGACTATCATGGTATACGAACGACAAAAGCGCCTTGACCGCCGCCAGTTTTGGGTTGAAATGGGTGCCGCTGCGATATGTGGCGTGGTCCTGACGTCAGACGGATTGGCGGCTGAACCGAGCGGTAAGAACGGCAACCGGGTAACGATCAGCAACGCGCAACCGCGGCGCGACGTGGAAGGGAAAATCATCGACGCGCATGACGGTTGCCTGGAGCGGTTTGGAGATCGGTTCTATCTCTATGGGACAGCCTATGGCAAGACAGACGGATTTGGCACGGCCAATCGGTTCGTGGTCTACAGTTCGCCCGATCTCATGCAGTGGACGTTGCACGGAGACCTGGTGAAAGGTTTGCAGCACGGCGTACACTATCGGCCATATGTAAAATACAACGTGAAAACCAAGCGTTACGTGCTCTGGTACAACTGGTATCCGACACTCTGGAATGGGCAGTATGCCGTGGCCGTTTCCGACACGCCGCAGGGGCCGTTCACGATTCACGATCCGAAGGTCGCGGTGAAAGAACCCAAGCCGGGCGATCTCGGATTGTTCGTCGATGACGACGGGACCGGATATTTGATCTACACCTCGATTGAGCGGAACCACGGTATTTCAATCGAGAAACTGACGGACGACTATCTCAGTTCAACTCGTGAAAACAGCGGGATTCTCGCTCAGGGTTGCGAAGCCTGCGCATTGTCCCGACGTAACAAGACTTACTACGCCTTGTTCGACGGATGCTGCTGCTTCTGCGCGCAGGGCAGTGGAGCCCGAGTCTATACGGCGGAATCCCCCTTGGGACCGTACACGCAGAGGGGCAACATCAACCGAAACGAAAAGGGCAAGGTGATCATTGCCGCCCAGCAAACGCACATCGCCCAGTTGCCGACTGCGCACGGCACGGAATACATCTGGATGGGCGACCG
Organism: Thermoguttaceae bacterium; assembly: GCA_049515555.1. Classification (GTDB taxonomy): domain Bacteria; phylum Planctomycetota; class Planctomycetia; order Pirellulales; family Thermoguttaceae; genus JBEKTY01. The sequence continues at coordinate 1,351 of JBEKTY010000371.1, read as the reverse complement.
TTGGCAGTCCACGCCGGACAAGGTGAAAGGGCACGACTTTCAGTTTTGGAGCAGCCCGTTGAAATTTGACGAGGACGGGAATATCGCCAAGCTGACCTGGGAGGACGATTGGTCGATTGAGTTGAAGCCGTGAAAATCCCCCCCACGGTTACGGATCACGATTGTACCAGCACCATTAAGATTGCCATCTTCGCCACCGCGCCGCTGGCCACATGTTGCACCAGCGCCGAGATTGACCGCGAGGAGCGGAAGGGCGAGAAGCCGTCGGATCATGCGCCGGTCGCGGCCGAACTTAACGAGGAGTTGGGAACATGAATCAGCAGGCCCAGGAGTGCGGCGGTGATCCCAACCAGCACTGGCCGCGAAAGATGCCTGGTGAGAAGCGGCGAAAGGCTTGTTCCGGCCGTGGAAAACGTCGTCGCCCAAGCCATACTGGGGGATTCGTGAGCAAAACCAGGTCGCTGCGGCTCGAAGCCAGCCATAGGTAGATTCTCGCGACGAGCTACGCTACAATGGGGGGCGACCGGCTTTTGCGAGGAAGGCCATGGCCGTTGCCCTCGAACAATTCGTCAAGCAACTTTCCGATTCCGGTGTCATCGCCCCCGGCAAGCTGGAAAACTTCATTCCGCCCAAAGCCTCGCCCAAGGACGCCCAGGAACTTGCCCGGCAGCTCGTCCAGAGCAAGCACCTGACGAAGTTCCAGGTCCAGGAGATTTATTCGGGCCGAGCGAAATCGCTGATCCTCGGCAACTACACCATCCTCGACAAGATCGGGGCTGGCGGCATGGGTCAGGTCTTCAAGGCCGAGCACCGCCGCATGAAGCGAACCGTGGCGATCAAGATGCTGCCCAAGGCGGTAACCAAGGATGCGGCTGTAACCGCACGTTTTCAGCGTGAGGTCGAAGCCGCAGCCAAGCTCAGCCATCCGAACATTGTCGCCGCCCACGATGCAGACGAAGCCAATGGCGTCCACTTCCTGGTCATGGAATACGTCGAGGGCCAAGACCTATCGGCCCTGGTAAAGAAGCATGGCCCGTTCCCCGTTGCCAAGGCCGTCAACTACATCCTGCAAGCGGCCCGTGGCCTGGAGTTCGCCCATAAGAAAGGAGTGATCCACCGAGACGTTAAGCCGGGGAATCTTCTGCTCGACGCGGAGGGCACGGTCAAGATTCTGGACATGGGCCTGGCCCGCATCGAAACCGGCGGCAATGCCCCCAGTCAGGCCGAGTTGACCGGCACCGGGGCGGTGATGGGCACGGTCGATTACATGGCCCCCGAGCAGGCCCTCAGCACCAAGCACGCCGATGCCAGGGCCGACATCTATAGCTTGGGCTGCACCTTGCACTACCTG
>JBEKTY010000370.1:0-3645 GCA_049515555.1 Thermoguttaceae bacterium | reverse complement strand
GTCCTGGCCCAGGGCAAGCCGGTCGTGACCGAGACCATGGACCTCGAGTCCTTCAAGAAGAAGTACTTCCGCTTCTGGGACACCGAAGACTTGCCTACGGAAAACACCTTCGACAAGTACCAGAAGGCGTATTTCCACGAGAAGCTTTTCGACGTCGATGTGACCGACGGGCAACTCCGGATCGATTTCCAGGGCCAGGACTATGCGTGCAGTGTGTCGGCCGTAGTGATCTTCCCGGTTGCCAAGGCAGCCGAAGGGGAGAAGTTCCTCCGCTGGGTCGAGGCGAAGCGGCGGTTCTACTTCGACAACTACTTCAAGCGGGTCCTGCACAAGCCGGCGGGCGACCCGCTGCGGCCCACGGCGGAGGACCAGCGGCGCGGCTACGTGGCCTTTACGCGAGATTACATGCAAGACGTCTACTACAACGACACGCCGCCGGCGGGCAAAACCGGCCAGCCGCTTGTGGGCGATGCCTTCGCCGGCGAGTATGAGCCGCTCACGGTGGCCCTGGTGCCGCTCCAAGACCTGGGCAAGGTCACGGTCACGGCCGGCGACCTGGCCGGCCCGGCTGGCGCCATTCCATCGGGTGCGATCGACGTTGGCTATGTGTCGTACCGCATCGCGCGCGTGAACATGGAAGGGTCGGTGTATACCATCACGCCGCGGCTGATCATGCCGACCAGCGTGGTCCGAATGCCCAAGGACATCACGCGGCGCTTCTGGCTCACTGTGAAGACCCCGGCTGACGCCGAGCCCGGGCTGTACCGTGGCAAGGTCACGGTCCGGCCGGAACAAGGCCCAGCGGCAGAGATTCCCATCGAGTTCCGCGTGCGCAGGGGCACGCTCGATCCGTTGGACATCCCTGCCGGGCCGTGGGGCTACACGATCGGGATTCCCTGGTACGGCGACGACCCGGCCGCGGCCGCCTCGAACGAAGCGATGATGCTCAAGAGCCTGCGCAAGATGCGGGAGTACGGCTTCACCACGTGCAGCGGAATTCCGCAGATCGCCTACGGCGGGTTCCAGGACGGCAAGCCGGTGCTGGATTTCAAGGCCGCCGACGCGCAAATGAAAGTCGCCAAGGAATTGGGGTTCCTGGCGCTGGTGGGCTACGGTGGCGGCGTCTCCGGCCTCAGCGCATATAACCAGGACACCGCGGCCATGAAGTCGGCCGGGTTCCAGGATTACGCGGCATTCATTCGGGCCGTGTACACCGAGGTTCAGAAACACGCCGACGCGCAAGGTTGGCTGCCGGTCTACTATAACCTGTGCGACGAGCCGGGCGGCGACGACCTGCTGCGGGCGACGGAGAACGCCGATGCCTACCGCAAGGCATTTCCCAAAGGGCCGCCGTACTTCAGCGGCGCAAGCAGCTTTACGGGCAACGACCGGCAGAACCCGCATTTCCGTTTGGCCAAGGCTCTCCACGTGCCGAACTGGAATGGGCATGACGAGGCGGCGGTGGGCCTGATCCACGAGTCGGGCAGCGATTGGGCCTTCTATAACGGCGGCAACCGCTGGACCTACGGCGTCTACATGTACAAGGCGGCCAAGCAATTCGGCATGAAGTTCCGCATCTCGTGGCATTGGAACATCGTGGCCGGCGACCCGTACTATGCGTTGGATTGCCGCGAGGACGACTTCGCCTGGTGCAACTCGACGCCCGACGGGCGGCTGGTGCCGGCCGTGCATTTCGAGCAACTCCGCGAGGGGCTGGACGATTATCGCCGGCTGATCACGCTGGCGCGACTATCGAAAGAGAAGGCCGGCACGCCGGCTGCCCGGGCCGCCCAAGAGCTGATCGACACCCGCATGGCCGCGTTCAAGCTGGGTCAGCGGGAGCACGACCAGTTGTTCTCGCCGAGCGATTGGAGCGAATTCCGCCGCAAGCTGGACGACGCAATCGAGGCCTTGCGCAAGTAGGGCCTTATCCGCCAGAAACCCCAGAGCGTGCGTCACGACCATCGTCTCTGGCGACCCACCCCGCGTTTCCGGCGCCGAAAACAGACTCACGAATGATGCACGATCTACTACCTTGAGGAAGGAGAAACGATGAGAGGACTTATTGCGTTTGCGTGCCTGCTTGTCGCATCCGCGGCTGTGGCGGCCGACACGCAGATCGTTGGCTGGCGCGGCAACGGGAGCGGTTGCTACCCCACTGCCACGCCGCCGACACAATGGGGCAGGGCCTCGACGGGGCTGAAGCAGATCAGGTATCAGGCCGCGAAACCCAAGGGGGACGCTTCCGCGGGGAGGTCGCTGGCCGATGGCGTGATTCGCCAGTGGCTCGTGCTGGGGCCCGTTGCGGTGCCGGCCGGTGCGAAGGCCGATACCGCGAAGTTCGAGATGATCAAGGGGGAGGCCGATGTTGCGCCCGACGCGGGTGACAAGGTCGGGAAGGCCGCCTGGAAGGCGGCCCACTCGGAAGACGAGATGCTGGACTTCGCGTCGCTGTGGGGAAAGAAAACCGACGTCGTCGCCTACGCGGCCGTCTACCTCTGGTCCCCTGCGGACCAGACACTCGGAAGACGAGATGCTGGACTTCGCGTCGCTGTGGGGAAAGAAAACCGACGTCGTCGCCTACGCGGCCGTCTACCTCTGGTCCCCTGCGGACCAGACGCTGCTGTTGGACATCAACAGCTCGGCGAGCACCCTCGTGTGGGTCAACGGCAAGGAGGCGCTCAGGATTAGCGAGAAATCCTGGCCGATCGGTTTCCAGCAGGCGAATCTCCCGCTGAAGAAGGGTTGGAACCGGCTAGTCATTCGCATTATGGCCAGCACCGGGTGGAATGCCTATGCTTGGTTCATGCGTCCGGTCTTCTACGGCGACCCCCGCGGGCCGTACGAGACGAAGAACGTCCGTTGGACGGTGCCCATCGGCGGGATGGCCGAGCCGATCGTCGTGGGCCAGCGGCTCTTTCTCCTGTCCGAGCCCTACGACCTCGTATGCCTGGACAAGACCTCCGGAAAGATCCTGTGGGCGAGGTCGGTCAACTACTTCGAGGCGACACCCGAGGCCGACCGGAAGGGCAACCCGCTGTTCGATGAGGCCGCCAAGCTCGCGGCGGAACTGAACCGGATCAACGACGCCTACGGCACGCCCGCCGGCCCGAGTAAGGAGCAGCTTGCCGCCAAGGCGGAGGCCCAGAAGAAGCTCTACGAGACGATGGTGAAGATCGATCCGCCGAAGTACACCCTCACCCGCCAGCAGGACTTTGGGATGGCGGGCTTCGTCCCCATGAGCGACGGCAAGAACGTTTGGGCGTGGTTCGCCAGCGGCATCACCGCCTGCTACGACCTCGACGGCAATCGCCGCTGGATCACCCTGGACAACCGCCCCGGCGAGCAGCACCATGGTTACCAGACCTCGCCGTTGCTCGTCGGCGGCAAGGTGATCGTCTATATGTACGACATCGAGGCCCTCGATGCGAAGACCGGCAAGGTGGCCTGGACCAGGCCCATCTGCAAGGATCCGAAGAATGAACACTGGTGGTCTGCGATCGGCGGGGGTTTCTGCGCGCTGAATATCGGCGGCGTGCCCATGTTCATGACTTCCAACACGGACATTTACCGCACGGCGGATGGGCAACAGGTGTTCCTCGACAACCCGATGGCCTACTACCAGTTGGCCGCCCCCGTTGTCGA
>JBEKTY010000369.1:0-2576 GCA_049515555.1 Thermoguttaceae bacterium | reverse complement strand
CGCCGCGAGCGACGTTGAGCGTGTGGCTTCGGCCGCGCGCGGCCGAAGCCACACGCTCAACGTCTTTACCTATGGAATAGGCATCCCCTAGAAAACACCTGTTGACAAGCTTAGAACAGGGGCTTCGGACCCTAGCCCAGGGTTGCGGCGTACTCGCCGCTACCCTGGGAACGTGAGCACCAACAGCGAGAAAACCCCAACGGGGTTTCGTGGGCGGCCGAATCAATCCCAGACGTGTTGCCCGTCAATTGCGAACACCAGGTGAACCAGCACGTTGGCCAGCGATTGCGGCATGGAGACTGGCCCTCCGAAACCCCGTTGGGGTTTGTACCTTGTTCGCCCGGTTATCCCAGCCATAGCGGCTGCGCCGCAACCCTGGGCTAGGCTACGAAGCCCCGTTGGGGCTCGCCAGAAAAGCGCCTTCGCAAAGCGTGTCCCGCGCCCGAGGCAAGAGGTCTTGCGAAGGGCCGATTGTGCCCTGTGCCGATGGCCAGGCGGGAGGGGCCGTCCGGGTCCGCCGCCGGCCTTCCGCCCGATGGCTATTTCCGCCCTCCCCCCTCCGCCCTCCGGGGGCCGGTTGCCCACGGCCAGTTGACGGCCGGGACGGTAATGTCGATAATGTACGTTGGGGTCGCAACGTACATATAAGGGAAATGGCAATGGAAATGAACATGGTGGACGTGCGGGGCAATCTTGCGGAAGTCGTCAACCGCGTGGCCTACGGTGGTGAGCGGGTAGTGTTGAAGCGCCGCGCGAAGGGCGTGGCCGCGGTGGTGTCGATGGAAGACTTGAAGCTGTTGGAGGAGTTGGAGGACCGCGCGGACGTAAGAGCGGCGCTCAAGGCCCGCAAGGAAAAAGGCGCCGTACCCCTGGAAAAAGTAATGGCCCGACTGGGTATGAAGTAGGCCATGACCCCCTACGAGGTTTTCTTCAAGCCGTCGGCCGATCGGCAGTTGCAGAAGTTGCCCCCGGACATTCAACGCCGAATCGTCAGTGAATTAGCCGCGGTTGCGTTGAACCCACGGCCGCCGGGCGTTGTGAAAATGGGAGGCTACGAGAACCTTTGGCGAATACGGATCGGGAACTACCGGGTGCTGTACGAAATCCACGATGACCATTTGATCGTACTGGTACTGCGGATAGCACACCGAAAAGACGCGTACCGAGGATAACGGATGAGTTCCAACTTGCGGCGAATTGTGGTCACCGGGGTGGGCCTGATCAGCCCCCTGGGCGACACGAAGGAGGAGTTTTGGGAGGCGCTTGTCGCCGGCCGAAGCGGCGTGGGTCTGATTCCGATGGCCCAGCCGGGGGACCTGCCGGTCCGCGTCGGCGCACCGGCGGGGGGCTTTCGGGGCGAGATCGACGACTTCGGCCCCCTGGAGAAGGAGCAGAGAAAGGCCATTCGCAAGGGGCTGAAGATGATGTGCCGCGAGTGCCAAATGGGCGTGGCCGCGGCCCAGTTGGCACTCGCTGACGCCCGGGTGGCCTTCGGCCGGCTCGACCCGGACCGCACCGGCATCAGCTTCGGCGTAGACTATATGCTCAGCGTCCCGGAGGAGTTTACCGAGGGCATGCGGCAGTGCATGGACGCCCAGGGGCGAGTGCTGTTCTCCCGTTGGGGCGGCGAGGGGATGCCCAAGATGCAGCCCCTGTGGCTGCTGAAATATCTGCCGAACATGCCGGCCAGCCACCTGGCGATCTACAATGATTTCCGCGGGCCGAACAATTCGATCACGTTGCGCGAGGCGGGGGCCAACCTGGCCGTGGGCGAGGCCTTCCAGATCATTCGCCGGGGCGACGCCGACGTCATGCTCTGCGGGGCCACCGGCACCCGGCTGCACTGGCTGAAGATCGTGCACGCGCTGCAGCAGGAGGAGGTTGCGCCGGGCGACGGCGACCCAGCCCGGGTGAGCCGGCCCTTCGACCGCGATCGGACGGGGATGGTGCTGGGCGAGGGGGCCGGGGCGGTCTTGTTGGAGGAGTTGGGGCATGCCCGGGCCCGCGGGGCGGAAATCTACGGCGAGGTCGTGGCGGCCGCCAGCCGCTCGGCCGCCAGCCCCCCCTTCCTCGCCCTGCGGCAACAGGCCCTGGCCAACGTATTGCGGGCCCTGCTGGCGCAGTCGGGGATGGCGCCGGGCCAACTCGGTCACGTCCATGCCCACGGCCTGAGCACCCGCACCTGCGACATCGACGAGGCCCGGGCCATCGGCGAGGTGTTCGGCTCACGGGCCGCGTCGCTGCCGGTGGTGGCCGCCAAGAGCTATTTCGGCAACCTGGGGGCCGGCGGCGGGATGGTCGAGTTAATCGCCAGTCTGCTGGCCCTCCGCGCCGGCCGCTTGTTCGGCGTGCTGAACTACCAGACGCCCGACGCCGAGTGCCCGCTAGCCGTGGTCACCGACCCGGCGACACCGCCCGGCGAGAGCTTCATAAACCTCAGCATTACCCCCCAGGCGCAGGCCAGCGGGGTAATGGTTCGGCAGCTCGGCCGGTCCCCTTGACACTCCTTTGGCGGACCGATATGCTTACAGGATTACGGCGCTCGCTAAGTCATGCCGTGGCACGATTTTGGAGCA
>JBEKTY010000368.1:0-3531 GCA_049515555.1 Thermoguttaceae bacterium | reverse complement strand
GCCGAAATTGCAGGCGGCATCGCCGAACTGCGACGAAAACGAGCCGACTTGCGGGGAAGCCGTTTTGCGATGCCTCCGTAAACCCCTGGCAACGCAGATGTTGCCAACAACGCAACCGGCTCCGTTTGGGGGCAGGCGGCATTGACCTTTCGCCCCTCGCTGGCTATACTCACTGCTGCCGTTCGGCCTCAAACTGTCCGTTTTCTTCCGTCGGAACAGCATCGACATGAATTCAGTCCCCCGTCCGAACCCGCCCAGCCGGATCAAAATTCCTATCAGTTATCAGTGAAAAGTAGAGTGTCCCCCCTTCTCCTTTCCGTCAGAACACATCGGGTCGATCAAGCCCCACAATGGACCAGGTGCCGCTGGCGGTGGCTCCCGTGAGCAGGCGGAAGTAAACTGCTGCCATAGAACTTTGCCATGTTGAAGCAATTAATCCGCCCGGTGAACATGTTCCGCAACCTGCGGAATCCTCTGACGTATCTCGGAACCAAGTTTGGCCTCTCGAAGCGCGACCCGCTTCTGCTGAAACTGCGGAACGGCGTGGAGGCCGAAGTGCCGGTGCGGCTGCTCCCAACCTTCAAGGAATCCGTCTTTGCGGAAGATTATATCCGTGGATTTCCAGGCCGGGTCGTCCGCGATCTGGACAGGCCGATCGTGGTGGATGTCGGCGCCAACGCAGGCTATTTTTCATTATGGTGGCTGTCGCGACATCCCGGTTCGAGGATGGTTTGCGTCGAACCCATCCCGGAAAATTTCGCGCTGCTCAAACGCAACGCCGCCCTGAATGCGGACAAAAAAATCTCCCTCGTCGACGGCGCGGTTGACGGACAGAACGGCGAGATTGTCCTGCGTTACAACCTCACGCAGGGTTTCACCACTGCCGCCTCCGTTTTGCAGGGCGTGGACGGCCAGAGCGAAATTACCGTGAAATGTTCTTCGCTCACGCAACTGATGTCTGATTTCGGCCTGAAACAGATTGATTTTTTGAAACTGGATTGCGAGGGCAGCGAATACGCCATCCTTTACAAAAGCGACGACGCCTTGCTGAAAACAATCAGCCGCATCGCCCTTGAAGCGCACTTCGGCTCCGAACCCAGCCAGAACAAGGAGGCGTTGTGCGATTTTCTCCGGTCAAAGCAATTTCAAGTCAACGCCCGACCCGACAGCGCCCTGGTCTATGCCTGGCGACAGTAGATTGTGCGTTCACAAATGCCGGTCCAGGCCGCGCTCACAGCGGATTTTCTTGAATCAATCGTTTCCCACAGCGTCAACCGCCCGAGCACGAATGTCGTAGGTCGAATACCTTCCTTGGCACATGGCGGGCGGGAGACTATCCAAGAGAAGCCGCCCATGTCAAGATCGCTGTTGCAGATTTATTGGGAGGGGCCATACATCGGCCAACAGGGAAATATGGAGGAATGGACGTTGTCCCACGAACCCGGTCTCCTGCGACATATTTCCTGACCTAGCCAAGCACGCCATATTACAAACCCTGCTCGGATTCTGGCATTGCCCCACCTCGACCGAAGGTTATAATCCACGCGCACGTTCCCATACCGCGGACATCGTGCGCATGGGCTGCCCCAATTACCCGCAACCGTTACATCGGTAGCAGCATGACTGTCGGCAAAGCACCACTAAGACGTCTGATTGACGCCCTCAATCACAATCCGATTATTCGCAGGGCAAAGAACTGGCGAAACGGTCTGCTAGATCGTCGTTTTCGCTCTCGGGGCCATGCCGAAGGGAAGAAGCTGGTCGATACGCTGCTTTCGCGCGATACAAACGGCTTGTGCTTCACAATTGCGTTCAACACGCCGTGGGTCATGGAGATTTTGATAGCGGCTTGGAGACGATATCCAACGGGTCTCAAACTGGTCGTCGTAGATAATTCTTCCGATCGTAGAAGACGTGCCCAGATAGAACTGATCTGCCAAACGCATGCCGTCTCATATATTGGCTTGCCGAGAAATCCCGAGTGGAGCCCTAATCGGTCTCACGGGATCGCAATGAATTGGGTATTCTACAACCTGGTAAGAGAATTGAGGCCGGGGATATTTGGTTTCATCGACCACGATTGCTTTCCATTCATACCGTTTAACATTGCAAAGCGAATGGATGGAGCGAGCGTCTACGGCCCTAAAGTCCCGTCGCAGACGCTGTCAGGCGCATGGAATCTGTGGGCAGGCTTTTGCTTTTTCCGTTTCTCGCAAATTGAGAACGTCGCGCTTGATTTCAAGCATCGCGTCGAACTTGGCCTGGACACGGGCGGTGGAAACTGGCCAGTCCTCTATCGGAAGCTTAATGCCAAGAGCATCGCCGTGGCCACCACCGGCGAATGTCCACATGGCCTTGGGGATCTCCCACGCGTCATTGACGGAGCCTTCCTCCATGTGGGACAGGCATCCTATCGAAAAGACTTTGAGGGTCAGACTTTCAATATTCAGTTTGATTGCGGTTCGGCTTGTGCCTTGTCTTCCGCGGCGAGTTGCTTGTGGAGGCGCTCGACGATTTCCGCCGTAGCCCCGGCCTCGGCGCGGATCTTTTGGCGGGCCATGCACACCGCCCCGCAACCGATCCCACCATAGTATGCCCCGATCCGGCGCTGCGTCCAGCCCGTCAGGCGGCAGGCCAGCTCCAAGGCAATTCGCTTGGCTGCGCCGGAATGGTGCCCGTGGGCCTTCAGGTCCGCCGGCTGGATGGCGAACTCACGGGCCACCAGGCGGTCGATCCGCTCGATGGGCACCGTGAGGCGCGGCAGTGCCAGGTCGGCGTCCTGAATCCGGCCGCGGCGGCGGCCTTGCAGTCGCCGCTCGGTCTGCTCGATGAAGGCCGGCGAGCCGATCGCGTAGCGGCTGGCCCTTAGCGCCTCCTGGAGCTGCCGATCGTCGTCCAGGATACATGCCTGCGCATACGCACGGTAGTTTCGCCGCGCGGCCGCCAACGAGCGGCCGTAGTCCTTCAAGAGGTCATAGCACACCAGATCGGAAGCGCGTTCGGCGCAGACGTAGCCCGGGTAGCTGCTCCACGCCCAGGCGTTCAGGCGACGAACCCGCTCGGCCTTCGGCAGGCGCCGGGCGGCGGTGGTGCGGATGGGATTCAGGTGGATATAGCGGGTCAGGGCCAGGAGATAGGTTTCATCCTCGACCAGCCTGGCCTTGAAGCGGCCTTCGAGCTGGTGCCCCGGCTTGCGGTGTTTGTAGCGGCAGTAGAGGGCGTAGCTGGTGCCCAGTCGCTGCATGAAACGCGAGAGGTTGGCCCGCGGCGTGCGGACCAGGAGGTGGAAATGATTGTCCATGAGGACATAGGCATAAAGCAGAACCCCGGCCGTTTGCAGGCCGTCGCCAAGCTGTCGCAGGAAGCGCAGGCGGTCGGCGTCGCTCCAGAAGATATCAGCCCGCCCGTTGCCGCGGGAAACGACGTGGTACAGGGCGTCGGGAAAGTCGATGCGGGGTGCTCGGGGCATGCCCGGATTATACCACTTCCCGCGCACGCGGTAAAGTGAATATTGAAAGTCTGACCCCGATC
>JBEKTY010000367.1:0-2744 GCA_049515555.1 Thermoguttaceae bacterium | reverse complement strand
GAGCGTGACCGCATCGAGGGCGCGGGTCTTGCCGTACACCAGGGAAACGTCCCGCAGGCGCGCCACCGATGCCGGGTCGGACGAGCCAACGCTGTCGAGGTGGGGGGTGTTCATGGCGGCAGTTTGACCTCCAGATGGGCGGGCCATGGAGCCTGCGGGTCCAGTTGCACGTACGCCATCCCCGGTAACCCGGTCTTGACGTCGCGGACGTACTTCTTGAGCACCTCCGGAGGGATGTGCGCCTTGATGCGAAACGTCAGCTTCTGCCGCTCCTCGGCCGTCTCCACCGTCTTGGGCGTGAATTGGGCGACGTCGGCAACGAAGGTCACCTTGGCCAAGATGACGAACTGCGGCGCGGCATCAAGGACCAGCCGGACCTCGGCCCCCAGCTTGACCCGGCCGGCCCAGTCCGTGGGCAGGAAGAAGGTCATGTAGACGTCGTCGAGATCAACCGTGTTCAGCACCTTCCCGCCCGCATTCAGCACCTCGCCGGGCTGGGAGACACGATACTGCACGCGACCAGCACGCGGCGCCTTCAAGGTACTATCATTGATGTCGGCCCGGGTGCGTTCGATCGTTGCCTGGGTGGCTTCGACCGACGCGTGTGATCGGACGACGAGCGATTCGGCCGTCGCGATGGCGGCGTCCGCGGCCGCCACGTCCACCTTGGCCTTGCTGATGCCCGCTTCTGCACTGGCGAGGTCGGCACGCCGGATATCGAATTCCTCTTCCGAAGCGCCACCGCGTCCAACCAGGCTCTCCGTACGGGCGAGCCTCTTCTTGGCGAGGTCGAGGTCGGCTTGGCATTTCCTCACCACGGCCTGCGCCGCCTCTTTCTCGTTCTTGCGCTGCTCCACCGTTTTGTTGGCGGTCTCCACGGCGCTCTTCGCCTCGCGAAGTTTTGCCTCGGCTTCCCTCAACTGGGCCGTGAGCACGTCGATATCCATGTGGGCGACGACCTGGCCGGCGGTGACGTAAGCCCATGTTAGAGGATAAGCTACCCGCCCATTTCGCCTCTATGCAGAGTAGCTTCCCGAAGGTCATGGAGGCCCTAGCAGAACTGAGAAGGACGGTGCGCCAACAAGAGCCGCTGGAGAACAAGACGGCCCACCTGATCCAACTTGCGGCGGCGGCTGCGATCCAGTCGGAAGGTGCCGTTCATAGCCATGCCCAGCAGGCAACCGCAGCCGGGGCAACGCCCGAGGAGATCTACCATGCAGTCCTGCTGCTGGTAAGCACCATTGGATTCCCCAGAGTCGCCGCAGCGGTGAGTTGGGTTGACGACGTGTTGAAGAAGCAAGATAATGCGACCCGGCCTCGGGGCTCACTTGCACGCCGAAGTTCCAGGCCCCAGAAAAAACAGTGAACGGCGATCACAGGTCGTCAGAGCCCTCTTGGTAAGTGAGGATGCTCTGGGAACGGGCCACCGGAAGCCGAGGTGAAGTATATTGAAAACATCCCGTTAAACGCACCAGGATGCGTTTGGATTGATTGGATTGATTACAAACGCCAGGGTGGGGTTAGAGTCCATCTCGCAATAAGAAACAAAATAATCAATTACTGAATAGGCACATTAGTGTTAGATTGGATTTATAATGCAACACCACGAAACCACCATCCTATCGGGCCTCGATCCTGCCTATCTCGCTGCCAAGGAGAAACTGGCGGCAGGGAAGACCGCTGGGCGGCAACTTCCGAAGCGGCAGTATGGACGCACCAAGGAAAAACTCTCGATCATCGGTTTTGGCGGCATTGTGGTAAAGGACGTGACGCTCAAAGAGGCTGCCAACTTTGTTGCCGAGGCCGTGGATCGAGGGGTCAACTACTTCGACGTGGCTCCGTATTATGGCAATGCCCAGCAGCGGCTTGGCCCAGCCTTGGAGCCCTACCGCCACAAGTGCTTCCTGGCCTGCAAGACTCTGGAGCGGGATGCTGCTGGGGCAGGGAAGGAATTGCAGCAGTCCCTCAAATTGCTGAAGACCGACCACTTCGAGCTCTATCAGCTTCATGCCCTCATCGACGTGGATGAAGTCGAGCAGGCTTTCGGCCCTGGCGGTGCGATGGAAATGATCCTAAAAGCCAAGCAGGACGGCAAGATTCGCTACATTGGCTTTTCTGCACACAGCGAGGAAGCGGCCCACGCAGCGATGGATCGCTTCGACTTCGATTCCATCCTGTTCCCGTTGAGCTTCCCGATTTGGATCAAGGCCAAGTTCGGCCCGTCAGTGTACAAGCGGGCGAAAAAGGCGGGGATGGGTATCCTGGCGTTGAAGGCGATGGCGCACCGGCAATGGCCGAAGGGCAAGCGACGGCGATGGTCGAAGACATTTTACGAGCCTTTCGACGAAATCGACACGGCGGCCCTGGGTCTGCGTTTCACCCTGCACCTGCCCGTGACCGCCATGTTTCCGCCCGGTCATTGGCAGTTGTTGAAGATGGCGTTGGACTTGGCCCAGGCTGGGGCACTTGTGCCATTGAACGACGATGAGCGGAAGATTATTGAGAAGCTTGCCAAGAAGTCCGAGCCGATTTTCCCGTAGCAGGAGGACAGCCATGCCACGGGACACGGGCGCAGGTAACCGCATTACCGAAGGCATTCTCCAAGCTAGCCTGCACTGTCTGTACCCTCCAGTTGCATAACGCAGTGACGGTTCGGAAGGCTTTTGCGGCTTATCTTCGGCAAATTCAGAGGTTGTCCTTGTTGTGTCTGTCGATGCGAGACTTCACCATCGGTGCGATCTGCA
>JBEKTY010000366.1:0-3453 GCA_049515555.1 Thermoguttaceae bacterium | reverse complement strand
ACACGCTCAACGTCTTTACCTATGGAATAGGCATCCCCTAGAAAACACCTGTTGACAAGCTTAGAACAGGGAGAGGGGACCGGGCATGCGCAATTTGCAAGAGTCCAGTTGCAAATCTCAAATTTCAAATTTCAAATCTCAAATCTCAAGTCTTCTGGCTTTTCTCCTGGCGGCGGCCGCCGTCTCGGCCCGGGCCGAGCCGCCCACGGCCACTATGGCCGACGGCGCGCCGCTGGCCGCCCAACTGGCGGCCGTCGACGACCACTGGCAAGTCACCTTGGACACCGATGGCCGGCAGCAAACGCTCCCCGCTGCCGACCTGGCCTCGTGGGGAACCTGTGTCGAGCCAGCCCGCGGACCGATCCTGGTGCTGGCCGACGGCGGGCTGCTGCCGGCCGACCCGCAGGGTACGGAAGGCGGGCTGCTGACCGCCCACAGCCAGCTCTTGGGCCCGCTGCGGCTGCCCATGGAGTCGCTCTCCGGCGTGGTGCTCCGCCTGCCACCCGGCGGCCAGGACCGCCAGAAGCTGCTGGATCGCATCGCCCGGGCCAACGGCGATTCGGACCGCCTGCTGCTGGATAACGGCGACGAGCTTACGGGACTCGTCGAGCGGCTGGGCCCGGGAAAGGTCGAGCTGAAGGCCGAGGCCGGCCCGCTCTCGGTCGAGTTCCGCCGCATCGTGGCCATCGTGCTCAGTCCGGCCCTGCGGCAATCGCCGGCCGCCGAGGGGCTTTACGCCTGGATCGGCCTGAGCGACGGCAGCCGGCTGCCAGTCCGGCGGCTGATCGTAACACGGCCGGGGGACTGTCCCGATCTTCGTCCGCCTGTCCCTTCGGACAGGCCGAAAATGGGACTGTCCCCTTCTACGCTGGAGTTGACCACGCTTTCCGGCCAGACCTGGCACGCGGCCTCGAAAGAGTTGGTGTTTCTCCAGCCGCTGGGCGGCCGGAGCGTCTACCTCTCCGACCTCCAGCCGGCCGAGTACCGGCACGTGCCCTACCTGGCCCTGGCCTGGCCCTGGCTGGCCGACCGCAACGTGACCGGCGGACCGCTGCGGTGCGGGGGCCGGCTGTGGCTGAAGGGCCTGGGCCTCCACAGCGCCGCCCGGCTGAGCTACGCCCTGGATCGGCCCTGGAAGAGTTTCCGGGCCGAGCTGGGGATTGACGATTCGACCGCCGGCCGGGGCAGCGTTGCCTACCGCGTGCTGGTAGACGGGCAGGAGAAGGCCGCCGGCGGACCAATCCGCGGCGGCACGCCGCCGGCCGTCATCGCAGTCGATCTGGCCGGGGCCAAACGCCTGGAGCTCATCGTCGACTACGCCGAGCGCGGCGACGTGCTGGACCACGCCGACTGGCTCAACGCCCGGCTGGTCAAGTAACTTCTGCGGAAGAACCACGGTCGGTCAGCGTGAGTCTCACGTACTCCTCTCGCTCCGCGAGAGGAACAGTGTCACGCGGAGCGTGACGAGTACGGCGGTAATTCTCCGGCCAACCCTAACCAAACGTCCGCCGCCGTCTTGGGAATTGGGCCTTGGGACTCGGGACTTTGGTCTTGGGTCTTTGGTCTTGGGACTTTGGTCTTGGGACTTTGGTCTTGGGTCTTGGGACTTTGGTCTTGGGACGTCCGCCTTCGATCTTCATTTTGCATTTTGCAATTTACATTTTGCAATTTGCCTTCCCGCCTCCCGCCCTCCACCTTCCCCCTTCCGCCCCTTTCCGACAACCGACAACCGCCAACTGAAAACCGCCGCCCCGCCCTCATCTTGCAATTTGCATTTTACATTTTGCATTCTTCGGTGTTCCCTGTTCCCGTCCCCGCCGACAACTGACAGCCCCTCCGCTTTCACACGCCGAGCGAGGGCCGTATCAGGGCGTGGCCGGCAGCAGTTCCTCGGCCAGGGCCGCATCGACCGCGCGGCTGTGATCGCGGCTCCCGGTTGCTGTGGCCTCCACGGCCCAAAGGCACTCCGCCCAGGATGTGTCGGCTGCTTGTGCCGGGGACTGTCTCCAGTTTCCTCCGGCGAAACTGCGGCTGTCGCCTCCCGGACGCCAAGGGAGCAAATCCCCTGGTCCCCTCTCACTCCGGGAGAGGGCAGGGTGAGGGCAGGCACCGGGCCAAACCGTCGTTACTTGCGATGGGACCCACGACGCCTTCATCCCTCCGCCTTCAGCCTTCATCCCTCCGCCTTCCGCCTTCATCCCTCCACCTTCCGCCTTCATCCCTCCGCCTTCCGCCTTCATCCCTCCGCCTTCCGCCTTCATCCCTCCGCCTTCAGCCTTCACAATCGCAGGCTGTGCCATCGGGGACTGTCCCGGGTTTCGTCCGACGAAACTGGAACTGTCCCCTTCCTCGCCCGAGGCCGCGGTCAATACAAAGCTGTTCGTCTGGAAGGTCACACCGGGGGTGGTCCGGGCGTTCTCGCCCGTCCCCGTCGCCATATTCCCGCCGACTGCCCCGCCAAAGTCATCATCTGCCACCGCGGTCGAATTCACGCTCCAGCATACCGCGGGCGCCGGATATGCGCTGCCGCCGTTGAAGGCCGGGCTGCTGCTGCGTCTGGGCGCCCTCCTCCGGGCTCGACACTGGGTTCAGGTAGTAACGAACGGTGCCGACAATGGTGCCGGGCGCGGCGGCGGCGATCTGCCAGCCGTCGTCAACCTCGGGAGTGCTGCCCGTATCGAGTTGGGCGAAGGCCGCCCACCATCCGGAAGTCACCGAGTTGCTCGTTCCGTAGATATCCCCGTTGCTCTGGGTAACTCCCCGGCTGGCGCAGGGCGCGAACTGCCACAGGCTGCTGATCCTGCCGTGGCCGAAGGCCCCCAGGCCGGTCCCGCTGTCGAACGCGGAGGCTCCCCCCGCCGACTGCGTCTGATAAAAGCCCCCGACGAGGGCGGAGAGCGTATTGACCAACCCGTCGCTCGTGGGGTTGTTGTCCGAGACGCAGACGTCCAGCGTGATGTAACCCGAGGCATTTGGGCCAACCGCCGCGCCCGTCACGTTTCCGTTGCCGTCGTAACTGTACTCGACGCCGGTGGCCGTCGAGGCCGACGGGTCGGCGGTCATGGTAATCGTCAGGGTGTCGCCTTGCGGCTGCGAGTCGTCCAGGCGCGCCTGTGCTGATCGGCGCCCGCCAGAGGCGAGCGTGTCCTGGGTATCGCCGCTGGCGAAGCCAAGGCCGGAGGCGTCCATCAAGGGGCTGTTGAGGACCGCGCCGCCGGCGTCGATCTCCAGGGCCGTGCCCGCCGGCGTCCCGTCCGACTGCGTCGCGCCCTGCGGCAGCGCGTCGCCCTCGCCGATGATTAGCGTCCCGGCGCTATCGTCGAGCAGCGTGCCGCCCGTGTAGGTGTTCGACCCGCTGAGGGTTACCGTGCCGCCGCCGGTCACGGTCAGCCCGGCCGTGCCGGCCAGGTTCGCGCCCACCGTGCCGTTGGCGACCGTGTAGGCGCTGGCCGT
>JBEKTY010000365.1:0-2788 GCA_049515555.1 Thermoguttaceae bacterium | reverse complement strand
CGATGTTACCACCGCCGGCGCATGACTCGGGGTTAGGATGGTTCGCTACTCCTTTCCTATGCGGCTCTTTCATCCGCTACTCCATGCCGGTCTATCCCGGCGCTTTCCTCCCGACCCCTTTTCGCAGGCCCGTGGGGGCTTCGAGGAAGCGCTTCCGGCGACCAGCAACCCGCTCGTCCATGAAGCCATGATCTGGACGCAGCAACTCTACGACATCGAGGATCGTGCCAAAGAGGTGTCGGCGGAGGATCGCCGGGCATCACGCCAAGCCGAAGCGTTGCCGATCCTGGCGCGGATGAAGGCTCGTTTCGAGGAGGTGCGGCCCACGTTGCGTCCCACGTCGAAGCTGGCCGAGGCGATCGAATACGTGCTGAACCGCTGGGAAGCCTTCGTCCGATATACCAGTGACGGGAGGATCCCAATAGACAATAACGTGATTGAGCGGCTTCTGCGGCCAATCGCCATCGGTCGCAAGAATTACCTGTTTTTCGGAAGCGAGCATGGCAGCCAGACGGCTGCGACACTCTACGCGTTGGTGCAGAGCGCCCGGCGGAACTGCGTGGACGTGTGGCCGTATCTGACTGACGTGCTGCGCCGCCTTCCGGCGATTGCGCCCAACGACGCTGCCGCCCTGGAAGCCCTGCTGCCGGACCGCTGGGTTGCAGCCCATCCCGAGCATCGGTTGGAGCAGCGGGAAGAAGAATCCCGCGAGGCCCAAGCTCGGCGTCGCCGAAAGCGTGCCGCACGTCGGCTTGCCGTCGCCCAGTAGGTGATGATGATTGTCGATTTGCGACGGGCATACTTGGGCGACGTCTACTTGTCCGGAATCTATTGGCTATCGACCGCCTCCGCGGCAGCCTTTACAAGTTCCGCTTGACCGACACGGTTGGTTCGCGCGAGGAGCCTTGCCAGACGCTTGCCCTCGCCGCCGGGTACGCGGCGAAGGATCTGCACGCCTGCCTGGCGGATAGCTTCCGTATCCCCTTTGGTCATGTAGACCGCCAGCGACATGCCGATGGCCGCCGCGTCCTCCGCGGCAGCGGCGGCGAGGATCGTGTCCACCGCCTCGTCGACTTTCCCCTGGTCGAATCTGGGTCCGCTGCCGAAGCCGAACTTACGGATCCGCTTTTCGGCCGCGAGCGCGTCGGCGGGCATGGCCGGCTTGCCGGCCAGTTCGTGCGACATTTCCAGCGCCAGGCGATATTCATGCACGGAGGCGGGGGCCGCCAGGACTTTCGGCAGCGACGAGGCCGCCTGCGCCACCTTCATCCGGCGACAGACTGCGAGTTCCCGCGTCACGTCCCGTTGGCCGGCCCCTTCCGCAAGCCACTTTGCATACAGCGGATTCGCCTCCTCGCGCGGCCACCCGAGGAGCGAATTACGGGCGGCCGCGGCCACGTCGCTGTCGGTCGAGGCCAAGAGGCCGATGAACCAGCGTGTGACCGCCTCGTCCGGCGACCTGCCCATCGCCGCCACCAGCCGCGCCCGTTGCGGCAAGCGAGCGGCAATGGCATTGTCGATGACATTCAACGCCCGTACCCCCTCCCTGCCCAACAAGTCCGTACAGGAGTTGGCCGTACAACTGCCGAGGTCCTCGACCGCCACACCCCGGACGAGAGCCGGGAGCACGTCCTCGCCTTTCAGACGCAGACACCGCTGCAGGTGAGCGAAGTCGTAGATCGGCATGAAGCCGCACCAGGCGAAGTTCTTGTCCCGGCCGAGGTAGAACAACTCCCGGTGCCGCCGATGCGGCTCGTCGGCGGCGACCAGCCCCGCCTTGTCGTAAGGCTCGGCCTTGGCCGGCAGTTCGACACCCCATATCTGGATGTGGTCGTCGAAGCGGTTCATGCTCTCGAGCCGCTCGGTTTCGGGCAGCTTCATGGCGGCAGCCGCCATCCGAACCCCCGCGTCCGTGCCCTGAGGAAGGTCTTTGAGTTTCCAGGTGGTCCGCCAGAGGATGGCCGAATTTGCCGGCCGGCCGTTCCAACTGACCTGGCTGATGCGGAGGCCGTCCTCGTAGCGGAGGGCATGGGCGATCCGCCCCACCTCCTGCTTGAACGCTTCGTCCTTGCTGATGGTCGGTGATTCTCCTCCGAAGGCGGCGGAGACTGCCGCGCCTGCCAAGACCAAGGCGACAAGCTGGCGGGGCTTGTTGCTCACGATGGCCACGGTCCGCATGATTCGATCCTCCTTTGCTCTCTTTCGAGACGTCTGATTCGGGAACGGCGACCGCCCTTCTGCCGCCATGATTGTAGCACGAGACGCCCGCGCCGCCTGTAACGACTTTGCAACAAAGCGGCGAGCCATCAGCGAGCCGATGTCGAGGATCAGAGTGGACCTGTTCGTTCCGCGGCCAAGCCTGAAAATCCCGAGTTTCTCCAGCCCGGAGGCGAGAGCAAGAGGCAGCCATTCGGGCGTCTCAGCCGGTTGCGTGGCCCTGCCGTCGCATCGAGCGAAGGCAAAAAATGCCTTCATCGCTTGCAAGCCGTCCAGGCCATCGAACCGTTGGCTGCCCCAGTGCAACTGTAAAGCCGACCCTCGCGGAATGAGAGCTGCACGCCCTAGCTGGCGATTTATTGACGCTTACCTGGCAGACTCGCCCCGACCTCTCGCGGAGCGAGAGGAATACGTTAGCGGGCGGAGAAGCGGTAGATGCAGGTCTGCCAGTAGGTTTGGCCCGGGCGCAGGATGATCGAGGGGAAGTCGGGGTGGTTGACCGAGTCGGGCAGGTGGGCGGTCTCCAGGCACACCCCGCCGTGTTTCGACACGATGGCGCCTTGCTTGCCGC
>JBEKTY010000364.1:0-2824 GCA_049515555.1 Thermoguttaceae bacterium | reverse complement strand
CGTCTCACACAAATGGTGATTCATGATTTTGGGGGTGCCACAGCTGGCTTGTCCAGCAGTGTTGCGTCAGTGGTGGTTTGGCACTGCTGGACAAGCCAGCAGTGGCACCCAACCTGCCCAACTTCCGCAAGATACAACACCTTAATTCGGAGACACTACACTAGCGGCCCGGCAATTGGTCTACGGTAGCCAGGCGGACGGAGACCCTGTCGGCCGGAGAGCTTGGGAGGCTCAATAGCGCCGCATCGGTGGCGGAACCCTGGGCAGAACTGCCCGCCGAAGAAAGAGCCGCGTTCAACTTGCTATCGCCGAAATCGGCAACGGCCGCCGGTAGCGCGGATGGCACGGCAGCCACTAGCGGGGCCTTCGACGCCCCGGACACAACCGTCTGTTTGAGTTTGCCGCTGGTGCTGGCGCCGAAGGTATCGTCGCCGTTGTAGGTTGCCGTGATCGAGTGGGCGCCGGCCGATAACGTCGAGATTAGGAAGGTCGCCGCGCCGCCGCTGAGCTGCACCGTACTGTTGCCGGGCAAGGCCACGCCGTGGTCCTTGAAGGTCACGGTTCCGGTGGGCGTACCGGGCTTCGAGCCGTGGACTACGGCCGTGAACGTTATCGCCTGGCCGTACGCCGCGCCTTGCGGGTGATCGGAGGTCACCGTCGTCGTCGTTGGGACCCCGATGACCGTCAGCACGGTTGCCCCGCTGGCGACCCGGCGGATGCGGTTGCCGGAGGTGTCGGCAACGAACAGATCTCCAGCAGCGTCCACCGCGACGGCGAAGGGGCAGACCAAACCGGCGGCGACGGCCGATCCGCCGTCGCCGCTGTACTTTAGGCTCCCGTTGCCCGCGACAGTGGTAATCACCCCCGTGGCATGGTCCACCTCGCGGATCACGCGGTTGAAGGTGTCGGCGATGAACAAGTTCCCGGCGGCGTCCGCTGCGACGCCGGCAGGAGAGTACAGGCCGGCGGCAGTGGCCGGCCCCCCGTCGCCGTTTAAGCCGTCATTCCCATCGCCCGCGACGGTGGCGATCTTGCCGGCGGCGTGGCCGACCTCGCGGATTCGCTTGTTCTCCTGGTCGGCAATGAAGAGGTCTCCGGCGCCGTCCAGCGCGACGCTTGCAGGGCCGTTCAGCTCGGCGGCGGTGGGCGAACCGCCGTCACCGCTGAAGCCTGCGGTGCCGTTGCCCGCGGCGGTGGATATGGTTTTGGCGGCCAGATCGACCTTGCGGACCGCGTTGTTGCCGAAATCGGCGACGAACAGGTCCCCGGCGGTGTCCAGGGCAAGGCCGCCGGGATCATTCAGCTCGGCGGCGGCGGCTAGGCCGAAGTCGCCCGTGTAGCCCGCGGTCCCGTTGCCCGCGACCGTCGCGATCTTGCCCGTGGCGTAATCGACCTCGCGGATGCAGTTGTTGCCCGCGTCGGCGATGAATATGTCCCCCGCCGCGTCCAACGCCAGGCCGTCGGGGTCGCTCAGCTCGGCGGCGGTGGCCGGGCCGCCGTCGCCGCTGTAGCCCGCCGTCCCGTTGCCCGCGACCGTGGCGATCTTGCCCGTGGCGTGGTTGACCTCGCGGACGCGGCTGTTGAACGAGTCGGCGATGAATATGTTGCCGGCGGCGTCCACCGCAACGTCGAAGGGCACGTTCAGCCTGGCGGCGGTGGCCGGGCCGCCATCGCCGCCATAGCCCGCCGTGCCCTTGCCCGCCACGGTGGTGATCTTGCCCGTGGTGCTGCTCCCGGCGAACCTGACGCCGTCGCCGCTGTAAATCGCCCGCAGCGCGTGCTTGCCCGCCGCCAGCGACGAAATGGTAAGGCGGGCGGCGCCCGCGCTGAGGGGCGCGGTGCCCAGGATTGCGCCTCCATCCAGGAAGGTAACCGTGCCGCCGCTGGGCGTCGTCCTGCTGGATGGGTCGGTGGCAACGCGGGCCGTCAGCGTCAACGGTCGGCCGAAGGCCACTGAGGCGGCCGAGGTGCCTAGCACCGTCGATGTCGAGAACCCGACCGTGACCGTGGTCTCCGCGTTGCTGACATCACTCGCGACGGTCATGCTATGTCCGACATTGTAACGGCCGGGGCCGGGGAACGTGTGGACAAGCTCCTGGCCCGGTCCCGAGCTGCCGTCCTGGAAGTTCCAGTAGCCGTCCCCAACCGACAGGTCCCAGAAGAAGACCGTCAGCGGCGCCTTTCCCGCCACCGGTGACCAGGAAATCCGCGCCAGGGGAATCGTGGGACCCGCGTACCATTTGTGGCTCGGGGAATTGTACCCCTCCGTGTAATTGCCCGAGGCCGTCGTGTAATGAACGGTGGCATTATCGATGGTAACCAGGGCTGCGCTCCCACTGAGATACACAGGGGCGTTCGTCTGCCAGCCCCCACGCGCCGGGTCATAGATGGTGAAGTCCACAAGCGGCCAGTTGGTGGCCCACGCCACAACACCGCCCACGTTCTGAAACTGCATTACGGTGTTTCCCTTCACGTCCACAGGGGCGCTCGTCTGCCAGCCCCCACGCGCCGGGTCATAGACGCTAAAGTCCACAAGCGGCCAGTTGGTGGCCCACGCCACAACGCCGCCCACGTTCAGAAACTGCTTTACGGTGTTTCCCTACACGTCCAAAGGGGGGCCCGTCTGCCAGCCCCCACGCGCCGGATCATAGACGCTAAAGTCCACAAGCGGCCAGTTGGTGGCCCACGCCACGATGCCGCCCACGTTCTGAAACTGCGTTACGGTGTTTCCCTTCACGTCCACAGGGGCGCTCGTCTGCCAGCCCCCACGCGCCGGGTCATAGACGCTAAAGTCCACAAGCGGCCAGTTGGTGGCCCACGCCAC
>JBEKTY010000363.1:0-2839 GCA_049515555.1 Thermoguttaceae bacterium | reverse complement strand
ATGCCCCGCGCCAGGAAGTCGGCCGCCACGCGGGCCACTTCTTCGCCCCGCCCCAACCGCTCCGCGATCTCTACGATGTAGCGAAGCTGCTCTTGGTCCCACTCGACCAGCTTCACGTCGCCGGCGTGCTTGTCGAATTGCTGCCGGGGCTTGGGGTTGCCCGTGCGGTCGCGGACCACGATCCGCCTGCCAAACCCGGTCTGAGAGACGGCCATGCCGTTCTTCTTGCGCCACTCCAGGGCCCGCCGGGTGTTCTCCTTGACGGTCTCCCGGTACATATCGCAACCGATCTGGAGGACCGCGACGAAGGCCCGACCCTGTGCGGTGTTCAGGTCGATTGCCTGGCCGCCCTTTTCTTCGATGGAGTGAATCCACACGTCCCGCTCTACGATCTGCCGGAGCGCGTCGTAGAACGTCAGGAAGCCGCGCTCGATGCGGTCCAGCCGCCAGACCACCAGATGGTCGTCGGCGCGGAGGGACCGCAAGAGGCGGATGATGCCGGGCCGCTCGTTGAACGGCACTGCGCTGGTCGATACGCCGTCGTCCCAGATGACGATGGGTTCGCCCAGGTGCAGCCGGGCGCAGGTGTCGAGGATCATGTCCTGCTGGACCTGGCAGCCCAGCACTTGCTCCTCGGTGGAAACGCGGCAGTAGCCATGGACGGGCATGGTCACTTATCTCCGGTGGGTAACGTGGGCAGAATTGGGGATGGGGAGGGGACGATTGCGCTGCAAGGCGTCGCACGAGACAAGGACGGCGATGATTACGGCCACCATGACAACCAGCGGCCAGGGGCTTTCGGGGGCTGGCTTCGGCCGGGGGGTTCTGACTTGATAGGGTGCCCGGTAGCGGCGGTAGGTCTGCCGCTTGCGATTGGTCGTCGTCTTGGGTTGGCGTGGCGACTTGGGCGGAGTGGCGGCCTGGACCTCGGCGAGGGCCGCCAGGACCTCGGGCGGCAGCCCCGGCAACGTGATGTCCAACTTCGGGGGCTTGAATCGTCTGCGGCCCGTCTTGTGCCGGTGGAAGGGCACGGGCCGGAGGCACTCGACCTCTTCGACCGGGTCGCGGCCGGGCCGAGACCGGTAGCCGGTCACACGGAATCGGCCGCCCAGTTCGTCGAACTCGGTGCCAATGGGGCGAAGCTCGCTCATTGTGGTGCTCCAGGGTGAAGGCCGGCACGGCGGCGCAGGGCGGTGTACCGTTGGCCCCGCACCGCCTTCGGTGAACCCCTTCACCTAGCCGGCTGGTTGTTTGGGGCCTCTGCCACAGCGATTCTTACCCCGGTTGGCAGGCTCCCTCAGACGAAGTACAATGCGACGTATTCGCTGCCAGTGTCACCCTGGATTTCCCAGGCAGCCTGTCTTAGATTCTGTTGGCGGCACCGGAGGGTACGGGTATGTGGAATACGAATTGGAGGCACTTGACGACGGCCGCGGTGATAATCGCGCTCCTCCTGGCGGGCGCGGTCTTCAGCACCTGGCAGGCGGTGCGCGCGAGGCGGGCGGAGGCTGCCGCACGGGCTGTGGAACAGGACACCGAGGCCAGACAGGCTGAGGCCGAGCGGCAAAGGAACCTGGCCGAAGAGAACGCGCAGGAGGCCAGGAAGAACGCAGCGAAGCTTCGAGTGATTGAGCGGCAAGTCGACGAGAATGCGCGGGAGGCCAGCGAGAATGCAGCGAAGCTTGAGAAGCTTGAGGCGAAACTTGAGAAGCTTGAGGCGAAGCTTAAGGCGAGTCAGAGGCAAGTCGAAGTCATGGCCCAAGAACTGATTCTCGCCAAGGTCCGCGCGGCGGCAGCACGCGTTGACGCCTTGTTGCTCGATCGGCAGTTCTCGAAGGTCGAGGTAAGTTGCTTGGAAGAGCTAGTCCGGGGTGCTGGGGCGAACGTCAGCGTGATGGATGCGAGGTACAAAGCGGGCACCGTGGGCGCCTTAGATACTTTAGAGGCAAAGGCCGGACTCTGCATGGCCAAGGGATGTCTCGCTTGGGCCAAAGGCGACCTTGTGCAGTGCCAGAAGGAATATGACGACGCTGTCGCCGCTTGGAAGGAACGTGCTGATGGCGTCAGACAACTGTATCAAGTTGGCATTGAGGATCCTGTAGGGCTTGTTGCCGTGGAGGCAGCAGGCCAGGAAGCAGAACTCTGCGCGAGCCGGGTAAGAGGAAGGATCGCAGCGAGAGAATCTCAACGAAACAAGTAGTGCGTAAGACTAACCCGGTGCCGCCAACAAAGGACGAGTGGCAAAGTCCGGCTGCGCCGGATCAACTTCGTTGACCGCTGTCCTTTCCGTGTTGGTCGAGCGGTCTCTTCGCAGGCACTTGGCGCGGCGGTTCCTCCCAGCGCCCCTCGGGTTCGCGTTCTACTCCTGCTCCCCATCCCTCGCGTTGGGCCGGCGGTTGATGGCACGGCGGGGACGGTTGACCATCAGCCCGTCCAACTGGGCACTGACGGCCGAAAGCCGCGTGGCCACGGCCTGCCGCAACGACGGCGACTCGCGGAGTTGGTCGGCACTGACCCCGCCCAGGTCGAATAGGCCGTTCAGCGTCAGGGCCGTTTGGGATTGCGAGACGATCGCCTCAAGGGCCTCGCTGCTGTGGATGTTCAGCCGGCGGAACTTCTCGAAGAACTCCCGCAAGTCGGTTACGTTCGTGTCATGCAGCCGCTTGGCCACTCCGTCCGCCTTGCCGGCCAGCTTGTCCTGGAGGGTCTGCACCAGGCCGGCCAGCTCGGCAATGAAGGCGTCTTCCGCCATGCGGGCGGCCTCGTCGAAGCGGGCGGCGATCCGCGCCGCCTGCTGCTGGTACAGTTCCGGGTTCCGCGTCAAGAGCCATTCCGGCGG
>JBEKTY010000362.1:0-2854 GCA_049515555.1 Thermoguttaceae bacterium | reverse complement strand
GTCCGTTTCATCAAGAAAGCCGACGGCACTTATGACTATGATTTTTCGATCATGGACAAGTACCTGGACATCGCCGAGCGGTGCATGGGCCGGCCCAAGATCACGGCCTTCATCGCCTGGGAAAGCTACCTCAGCACGCCCGATAAGGAAGTGAGGTTCACGAAAAAGGAGGGGATGTCGAGTCAAGAGGGTGGGGACGTCGCCTGGCAGGCCGCCCGGTGGGAGCTTCGCGGCAAGGGCCCGCTGGTCACGACGGTAGATCCCGCGACAAACGAGATCGGCACGACCAACCTGCCGCGGTTCGAGGACCCCGCCGCCAAGGCGATCTGGAAGCCGCTCTTCGATGAGCTGCACAAGCGGATGGCCAAGCGCGGGTTGGAGAAGACGACGTTGCTGGGCATGGCCTCCGACGTCTTGCCGAGCAAGGAAGAGGTGAAGGTCCTGGAAGATGCCTCCGGGAACCTGCCGTGGATGCACCACACGCACGGCGGGGACTATGGGCGCGGCTTAATCACCGTCGCCTATAAAGCCTTCGTTTGGGATACCCAATTCCCGCAAGCCCTTCACATCAACGCGGATGCGCCCAAGGGATCCGACAGCGGCAGCCTCAGCATGTACGGTTGGAAGAGGCCGGAACTGTACGCCGAGTTCCGCCGCTTCACGCACCTGAACGACTGGCCGGCGTCGACGATCCTCCTCTTCCCCGAACTGCAGATTACCGGGAATCAGCGGGGGCTGGGGCGCGTGGGGGCCGACTTCTGGCCGGTCTACAAGGACCGGCAGGGCCGCCGCCGGGCCTGGATCTGGGACCGCTATCCGCAAAGCCTCTGGCATAGCTGCAACCTGATGAGCCACATGCTCGTGCCCGGCCCCGCCGGCCCGGTAGCCTCCACTCGCTACGAGCTCATGCGCGAAGGCCTCCAGGAGTGCGAGGCCCGCATCGCCATCGAGAGCGTGCTGACGGACGAGGCGAAAAAAGCCCAGCTCCCCCTCGGCCTGGCGCAGCAAGCGCAGCAACTGCTGGACGACCGCGTCTGCCAGGAGCTGAAGGCGTTCAGCAACCTCAAGCTCTGCGGCCAGGATTATGCCACGGCCAAGAACCCCTGGTTCCACGAAAGTGCCGGCCTGGCGGGCCACTACTGGTACGCCAGCTCCGGGTGGCGGGACAACGCACAGAAGCTCTACGCTTTGGCCGGCGAAGTGGAACGAAAGGTGGGCCGGAAGTAAGCCAAGTGTCTTGCGCTAAAGGTCATTGGAGGAGGTCATGCCCAGAGCGGTTGGAAGAGTGCTGGTTGGGTCGGTCATTTTCTCGGCGGCGCTGGGGTGCATTTCGGCACAAGGCGGGGAGACCGTGCTCGATACGCTGAGCGTGTGGCGGATTCATGAGACCCTCAAGCCGCCGGTGATCGAGCTTGACGACGGCCTGAAGCCCGTCACGTCGAAGTACCAGTGGCTGGACCGGGAAACCGTGGCGGCGCCGACGGACTGGACGAACCCCGACTTGCCCGACGGCGATTGGCTTCGCGGGGGCGCGCGGGCGGCGTCGCGCACGCCCTACCTGGCCCAAGTGTGCCTGCGGGCACGGTTCGAGGTGACCGAGCCCGCCCGGGTGAAGGACCTCCGTCTCTCGCTGACGTACTACGGCGGCGCGATCGTGTACGTCAACGGCCGGGAGCTTGTCCGCGACCATGTCTCGAACGAGGGCCCGCCGACCCTGGCCGACGGGTATCCGCCGGAGGCCTTCGTCGCGGAGAATGGGAAGATGCTGCCGGCCGCCGATTGGCAGATGGATAAGTATCCCAAGGCCCTGGCTGCCCGGGCGCGGACCCTGGCCGACGTGGCCATCCCGGCCAAGTTCCTTCGCAAGGGTGTGAACGTGCTGGCCATCGAAATCGTCCGCGCGCCCTACCACAAGATTCTCGACGAGAAGAAGAATCAGGCCGCGGACAAACGCGAGCTGGCCACCCGCAACTGCCCTTACGATCTCACCTGGAGCACCTGCGAGGTTCGGCGGGTGCAACTGACGGCGGCCGGGGCAGCAGGTCTGGTGCCCAACGCCTCGCGTCCGCAGGAGCTCCAGGCCTGGAACGCCGACATCCTGGCCGCCGACTATACGAGTGACTTCGGTGACCGCTGCGAGGCCCTGCGGCCGGTGGAACTGAGGGGGCCCGGCAACGGATACCTCTCGGGCAAGATCGTGCTCGGCTCGCCCAAGGCCATCCAAGGCCTGAAGGTCACCTGCGGTGACCTGAAACAGGGTGCAACGGTCATTCCCGCCGCGCACCTGCGGGCCCGCTACGCCGTCCCGTTCGGGCGCACCGCTTCCAACGGCTACGACCACGGCAACAACGCCGCGGAACTGGATTGCCTGCTCGAGACCCCGCTGGACTCGTTCCCTGCCACCGCCGCCGGCCAAGGGGCGGTGGTGCCGATCTGGCTGACGCTGAAGGCGCCGAAGAACGCCAAACCCGGCGTCTACAGCGGGGAGGTGACCGTCGAGGCCAAGGGCCAGCAGGCCCTCACTGTCCCCGTTCGCCTGGAGCTCGCCGACTTCTCCGTGCCCGACACGCAGGACTACCGCACCTGGATCGAGCTGATGCAGTCGCCCGACACGCTGGCCGCCGAGTACAAGGTGCCCCTGTGGAGCGAGAAGCACTGGTTGATGATCGCCGACTCGCTGCGTTACATGGGCGAGATCGGCAGCCGGGTGGTCCACGTCCCGCTCATCGCCGAGACCAACAGCGGCAACGAGCAGTCGATGGTCCGTTTCATCAAGAAAGCCGACGGCACTTATGACTATGATTTTTCGATCATGGACAAGTACCTGGACATCGCCGAGCGGTGCATGGGCCGG
>JBEKTY010000361.1:0-2879 GCA_049515555.1 Thermoguttaceae bacterium | reverse complement strand
GGCTGGCGATGACGGCTGGCGCGGCAACTGAAGCGGCCACCACGGTCAGCCGGGACGGGTGGACGATCGCCGCCGACGTGCCGCGGGGCGTGCTGAGCATTTCGCACGAGAGACTGGGCCCCTGCCCTGGTCCACCGAGTTTTGCGCTTCGTGAGCCGAGCTACAAGCCTTTGTCGGAACCCGGGCTAGCACGTCATTCAGAGGTCACTGCCGACAGACCTCCTTGAGGTGGGAAATGACGGCGATGAGTGATTCCGATGATCGTTTCCAGCCCGCAGCGGTTTGTGCCGTCTCTGCGCGGCGGCATCCTCGTGGCTACGACCGCTACAAACCCACCCCGGGCGAGCAACCATTGCGTTAGTCAAGGCTGTGAGCATGATAGGGTGACACAGTAGTCTATATGGTGCGGATCGCTGACACGACAACCGCTCAAATCGTTACAGCCCGCGCAGCCTGACCTCTGGCAGTTGCCGATGGCAACCAGTCTCCTGACACACTTGGTTTGATTCGCCGCGGAGAAGTTCTCACCTCCTCAATCCTTAACGGGCATGATAACTCGAAAAGCTGCAACAGTTTCTGACCGAAACCTTACACCACGAAAGTCGGTGGACCAGCACACCAGCCCCACCACGCCCGCGCCTCCAGCGCGCAGAAGATCACGCCGAGCCAACTTGCCGTCGAACATTGCCGTGCCTCCTTATGGGTTTGGAATTCCTAGTGATTCAACAGAAACTCCTCGGTATTCAATAGTGCCCAGATCAGATCGCACACCGCACGGCGATGGTCCTTGTCCTGGGCAAAGTAATCGCCCAATTTCTTCTTTTCCGTTTCCTTGGGGAATCGCGAGAGCACGATGAGGAAGACCTCCTCGATGATTTCCGCGTCCTTCTTCCCCTTCCTAATACGCTCGATCCGCGGGCTTTCGCCAATACCCCACTCGACCGAATTGGAACTGACGAAGAACTGGATGTGCAGCGGGTTGATGTCGGTGGCCCGTTCGCGCTCCATCGCCGTGCCCCGTTCCGGCCGCCCGAACATGGCGGCAAGCGTGGAGGCCTCGCTGGTCTCCGCCATCTGCGCGGCCTTCACATCCATCGGTACCGTCGTGGAGGGCGCAGTGTTGGGCCGGCTGAACTGGCGGTAGTGCCGCGGGTTCTCCGTGATCTGCACCATGGTGTCGAGAATCTGCTCCGCCGTCAGTCGCTTCGCCTCGTAATGCGAGAAATGGGCCGTGTCCTTCTCGCTGAGCGGATGCGGATCGCTGGAAAGCTGGTAGGTCTTCGAGTTGAGCACCAGCCGATAAATGTGCCTCAGGTCGTACTGATGATCGACCAGTTCCTTGGCCAGGTAGTCCAACAGCGCCGGGTTCTCGGGAGGGTTCGTGGGCCGCACGTCGTCGGGCTCGTGAACAATCCCCCGCCCCAGCAGCCAGAACCACACGCGATTCACGATGTTCCGGGCGAACCACGGATTGCCGGGCGCGGTGAGCCAGTCGGCCAGTCTCCGCCGGGGGTCCATCGGATCGTCCAGTGCCATCACCGGCCCGCCCAGAGGCTTCGGGCTGACGAACTTTCCGGTCCTCGGGTGGCGCAGCTTCTTGCCGGGATCGCGACAGACGATCTGTTCCTTCCACTCGTTGGTCGACTTCATCTTCACCTGGGTGAAGAAGGCGGCCATGCCCAGGTCGTCGTCGGTGCCCCAGTTCTCGACCGGGTGCGCGTGGCACCGAGCACATGAGAGCCGCGCGCCCAGAAAGACCAGCGCGGTCGATTCCCCCAGCGTTTGCGGGTCGCGCTCGGGCGCGGCCCGCACGTAATTCGCCGGACCGTCGCGGAAGTCGCTCCCGCTGCCGGTGAGCAGTTCCCGGGCAAACTGGTCGCAGGGCTTGTTCCGCGCGATGCTTTCGCGGACCCACTGATAATAGGTCTCTGCCGCCTTCGGCCAAAGATTGATCGGCTCCTCGGCCTTGATCCGCAACAAGTCGCGCCACTTCACCGCCGCAAAGTCGAAGAACTCCTCGCGCACCAGCAGCCGGTCGATCAACTTGGCCGGCTTCTGTGGATCGGCGTCGGCGAGGAACGCTCGCGCCTCCTCGGGCGTCGGCGGAATTCCCCCTTTGCCCAAGGGCGCGCCGTGGCACTGCACCGAGTTGCAGCCCAGGCCGGTCAGCAGGGGCATCACGTCGCGGATGAAGAACACCGAGTTGGAGGTAATCGCAGGCTTGGCCTGTGCCAACTTGGGCGGGTCCGCGCTCAGGGTGGAACCGGAACTTACAACGACGAGGCCCGGCACGACAAGGGACATAGCCTTCGTTTTCATCGCAACGTATCCCCGAGATGGTTGAGATCGTCCGCAGAAACCTTGTGAAAATGAGGGCTGTTACCTGCCAACGCAGGGGCCGGCTCTCGGCGGGAGAATGCAATTCCTTCAATCTCCACCAGCAGTTCCGGACGGCAGACGTCGGCCATGGCGTAGATCGTCGGCAACTCGCCCAGGCGCTTCTCGCACGCCGCGCGGACCTGGGCGTAGTCCTCTTCTCGCTTGATGTAAACCCGAACCAGTCCCAAACCGTCCAGGGAGGTGCCCAAACCGGGCAAGCCGTGGCGGCAGAAGTTTTCCTCGGAAATCAAGGCCGCAATGTTGTCCAGGGTTTCGTGGGTCTGGGCCACAGCATCACCGACGTGCTGCGTTTCCGAGTTCGTGATGCTCGCCGTACCGGAGACAAAGATGGTCGCATAGTTGCCGCAAGAGAGCGCTATGGCCCGGCAGAACTTCGGGCTCTTGGGACTGTAGTGGTCGGCATAGTCGAAGGCCGCCGTTTGCCGAGGGTTCTCCAGCGGCACGGCGATGATATCCTTGCGATCGGTGGCCAGGGCGAT
>JBEKTY010000360.1:0-2963 GCA_049515555.1 Thermoguttaceae bacterium | reverse complement strand
ACCGCCTTCGGCGGAAAGCCCGATGAATCGGGCTCGACGTTGCAACGATCACACACAGAATCAATGTACTTTCATAACTTATTACACACAAATACTTTACGGCTAATTCAACGGTATTGGGGCTAGGGTGAGGGCTTTAGTTGTGGGTCGAGCGCAGAAAAGCCCCACCAGCGGTTGCTCGCGGATTTTGGTGGGGCTCGCTCCGCGCGACCCACCCTACTCATACGGAACCATCGCAACCGAAGCCTCGCTATCCGCCGGCGGCCTGCCAGTGATACGTCCGCTCCAGGGCCTGCCGCACGGCCCCCGTAATCTGGCTCAACGTTACCGGCTTGGGCAGTACCAGAAAGGCCTGCGCCAATCGGGCCTGCTCGATGAGCAGGTCATCCCATTGGGCCGACAACAGGATGCACGGCAGCATGGCCCGGAACTGCTTGACCAGCCGCAGCGTTTCCAACCCGGTCAGCTTCGGCATGTGCATGTCCAGCAGAACCAGATGCACTTCCTGCGTGTGAACGATGTGCAGGGCCTCTTCCCCGTCGCCGGCCAAGAGGGTATTGAACCCCCGCGGGGCAAACACTCCGCTGAGCGTCTCCCGGAAATCCCGGTCGTCGTCAGTGATCAGCAGCGATGGAGCGATGGGTGTCATGCCGGCAGTGCTTGTTCTTATGTACTCCTCACGCTCCGCGTGAGGTTCTATTGCACGTCCTCACGCGGAGCGTGAGGAATAGGAATACAAGGCAAGAAGGACACGCAATTTCAGTACCAGTGGGGATTTCTCTCGCGGCGGCCGGGGCGGATGACAATAACTATCGCCCACCAAATATTTTACGTCATTCCAGGCGTTCACAGCAAGGGAAAAACCGCACGTGTCCTCCTGCCGTCCAGACCGGCCGAAAGCGGTAGCGCTGCCATTATGGCAGGAAGAAATCGCGCGGTGCCACTGCTGGCTGGTCCAGCAGTGTGAAAAGCCGGCGTTATTCACCGAGGCTAGTAGTGACCCGATTTATCGGGTCTGGAGAGCGTAAAAAGAGTCAAGGACCGCATGAATGCGGTCACTACGAACGGCAATCCCGGTACGGAAACAGCGAAATCGGAGTCCGCCGCGCGCAGGCGGGTTTTCACCTCCCCAGACCCGTCCCCTCGCCCTCCCCAGCCGGCGGCTCCCGAACCACCGCCAGCACCAGCACGGCCCCCAGGCTCCAGGTAATCCAGCCCAGCAGGAAAGCGGCGTGATAGTAGTCCAGTGGGATCGCCGGGCAGAGGCATGCCGCGCCGCCGTAGCGGTCGAACAGGCTGCCGCCGAGAATCGTGCTCAGGCCGTGGCACAAGCCGGTCACGGCGAAGTAGGTCGCAATGTACGGGGTGTTGGATCGTGCCGGCGAGAGTGTCAGCATCAGGTTAGGCAAGGCGATGTTCAGCCCCGCCCAGGCGATCCAGCAGGCCCACGCGCCGACGATCCACCACGGCTGCCGGGGCGTGGCCAGAAAGTAAAACGCCGGGCCCTGCGCCACAACGAGCAGGCTCAAGGCCATTACCGGCCGATTGCCCCAGCGGTCGGTCAGCTTTCCGAGCCTCGGGCTGATGGGCCATTGCCCCAGCCGCAGTCCGACCTTCAAGGCCAGCATGGCCAGGACGCTCAACCCCAGCACACGGTTGGGAAAGATGGTTTGCGGCGATTGCAGCAGGCCATTGGTGATCGAGATCCAGCAGCCGATTACCAGCAGGCGGAGGAATCGGCCGCGGACCAGGGGCACGGCCGGCGCTGCCAGGCTGGCCGGCGGGCGCTGCGGCCGGCCGGGAGGGTGCCGCGGACTGTTGTCCAGATGGCGCCGCTCCCGGGCCGCGGGCATCAGGGCCAGCGGCACCGCGGCGGCCAGCACGAATCCGCCACCCAACACGATGGTCACCGCATAGCCGACCCACCGCGGCGCATCTGGGTGTATGCGCGCCCAACCCCACATGAACAGCCCGCTGGCAAGCATCGCCGCCGCCTGGCCCACGGCCATCCAGCATTCGCGTCGGCCGATGAAGCGGCCGCGAACCGGCCGCGGCACCAGGTCGGCCAGCCACGACCACAGGGCGATCATGCTCAGGTATTCCAGCAGTTGGCAAGCGCACCACAGCGCGAGCAGGGCGGCCAGGCTCTGGCCGGTCGAGAGCCGCCCGCCCGCCGCGGCCGCCGGCAGCCCGACCAAGGCCAGTCCGCTGAGCAGGCACGTCGCCACGCAGAACGGCTTGCGGCCGCCACAGCGGTCCATGACCAGCGGTACGGCCAACCGTAACAGGCCCACCAGGTGCGGCGCGGCCAGGACCAGGCCGATGCCCACCCCCAGGCCCGAAACCTGGTACTCCATCACCAGGTAAAGGACAAGCGGGCTGCTGGCCAGGCCGTTGCCGATCGCCCAGAGGGCCCCGTTCCAGTAGGCCATCCGCACGGCCCGGCGGTGCTCGACCATGGGAATGACCCGGGGCAATGTTAACTTGGCGGCGGCCCCAAGCGGTAAATTATGTACGACCGATTCTTATATTCGACCGGCAGCGGCAGTCGCTTGCCGGTGGCCACGGTGATCAGGTAATCGGCCTGATACTGGGCTCCCAGGTGTCGCAACGATTCGGCCGTGCGGGCGAGCAACCAATCAGAGTAGCGTGCTCCAGGCAGCGTGCTGCCGGTAGCGTAGATGTCCTGGATCCGCTGCCACCACTGGACCATGCTTCGGGCGTCTTGGGGGATTTCCTTCCAGTTGGCGACTTCGCCGCGCTCAGCGTACCACTTGAAGGTTTGGGCCTGCCGCGGGGTGAGGAACCTGGCATCCGGCGCTATGCGGCCCGAGTGTGCCACCCACTCGCAGGCGGCGCGCCAGGCGCGCCAGTCGGGCAGCCGGTCGGCCCGCGGTGTGCGGGGGAAGATCGGCCGCTCGGCCCGCCCCGCCAACCACCGGCCCGCCGACTGCCAGGCCTCG
>JBEKTY010000359.1:0-3011 GCA_049515555.1 Thermoguttaceae bacterium | reverse complement strand
AAGCAGCCCTCGGCGACGTATCAGGTGGATGTCGATCCGTCGCACGCCACCCTAACGGCGGAGGGCAAGCAGGTTTCGGTGGCCGGTCAAGGCCTCCATCGCAGCATCACGGTGATTGAGCCTGATGGGCGAGGGAAGATCCTCGTGAAGCTTGCCTATCCCGGCTACGAACCATTGACGCAGGAACTTCAACCGCAGGCCGGAGAGTCGCGGCGTCTGACGCTGCGACTGAAGGTTTTGCCGGTTTCGGCGCCGGCACCATCGAGCCAGGCAGTGGTTGAGAACGAGTATTCGATTGTGCCGCCCGACTTGTCGTCCCCCGAGTGGAAAAAGGAGCTGGAGGACTTCAAGAGCGAAATCAGCCGAGACCGCAATTGGAGAAACAGTCACTCGAAGACGTTTCTGCTGCTGCGGATTCGTGGCGAGCCCCCGACTGGTGCCGCAGAGTCGTTCGGAATAAGCAGAGGCAAGAATGTCTCCAGCTTGGGCATCTGGAATACGGGGTACACAGGGCTCGTGACGGGGATACGGCAGGGTGAATTCCTGCCCTTGGTAGTCGCATCGGGGGCTGGAGAGAGCCCCTGCATCACGCTGAAGTTACTTGCCGTGAATCATCGGTCACCCGAGATCCCGATGCCGTTTCGCAACGGCGAGGTCGTCCCGATTGGCGATGTGGTGCTGACAAGCTGGCCCGATTCCCGCAAGGGGGCCGTCCGGGTGCGGGTATTGGCGGAACAAGGACGCCCGTTCGGCGGTGCATTCGTGCTGTTGAGTCGATCTACCCGGGCCGATGCGTCGGCCGTGCCCCTTTCCTTGGTTCGGGAAGAGAGCGGGCAATCTGTTTGGGCGTCGCCGCGCGTCGGGCCGGGGGAGTATGTCCTGACGGTTCACCCCAACGATGAATGGCTTGCGACTGGCGAGAAGGTCCCCATCGTCTCCGGGAAGACAACCGAGGTTGACCTACCGGTATACCGACAGCGCGAGGTGACATTGCGGTGGTGGTGTCGCCAAGGGGATGCGATGAAATGGCGCACGGGGGTCCACCGCATGATCACGGGAAAGGAAGTGGTGGGGGAAAAGTGGCTAGAGAGCAAGGCTTGGGAAGACAATTGCGGCAATTACCTAGGCAACATCTCACAGTGGGACGGCGAGCGGTGCGAACTGCTCCCAGTCAACTATTGTGCGGTTCGTCTCAAGGATTTCAAGGACATTGAAACGGTCCAGTTTCCGGCAAAGGACATCTTTGGGACTGTAACTAAGACGACTGTGAGCTGGAATTCTCTGCCTGCCTTGGGTGCCATCGGCGTGGGCGACGTTTTCGCCTTAAGAGACGCATACCTGAGGTCGGACTTGCAAGTCGTTTTGCGCGTTGAGCAGATCGCTCCCGTCAGCGCTGCGCCCGGGTACCTAACGCAAGCGGAATTGGAGAAGTCGCCCGACAAAAGCCTGCCGTTCTACCGGCGGATTCATGAAGTATCATGGTCGGGAACTCGCTTCAAACCTGCCTATCGTGGCCTGATGGGAGTGGAAGAGCATTTGCTCGGCCTGGCGCCAAAGGTACATCCTGACGCCGTAGCCTCTCATCCCGATGGACGGATCGGCCTGTCCTACGAGCTCAGTTACCGCAGGCACAACACGTATCAGAACGCGAGGTATCTGCTGTTTTGGGAGAATGGCGCGTTGCGGGAATCGGTCGTCGACATTAAGCCGGACCGATCTGCGGACCCGCAATCCATCGAAGAGCGCCGCGCCGCCGGATACTTCCGGCGCTTTGGCGGACCGGTGACATTTGATGGCTCGGGGACGTGCTATTTCGGCCTGAACGGGTCGCCGCCAGACGGCCTGTACACGGTCTTGGGACGGTCGCCGGTGTCGATCAAGAAACTGTGCAATCGAGGGGCCGGCTACGCAATTCAGGTGCCCGCGTTTGATCCCGGGCATCTCTACGTGACAAATTGGTCCGCGAACATCTGTCGCTACCCAATCCGGCCCTCGCGAGAGGCTGCCTCGAGTGACACGGAGGATTCGCGGAAACCCGATGAATGGCTCAAGGTGACAGGAGAGAGGATTACTTTCAGCCATGCGTTGGTTCTGTCGCCTGAGCGACTTCTCGCCCAGGTGGAGTTTTTTTCGGAAGGCTTGGAATTGATGTTGTTAGAGAAGAAACGATACACGCGGACGATTCTGCTGGACAAGGCCGCCCGTACGCTCCACGTGCTGCCGTGGAAATCCACCGGAACGATGACCGTCTCTGTGGACGGCCAGCGAATGGTTCGGTTCGACAACGAATCGAAAACACTCAGAGAGTTCCGGCTTGTTCCGATCAGCAACACCTCCCGCACGGAGAAGAAGGCGGCTACCGGCGACGCGCAACCGCCGGCGCCCACGGACGACGAATGAGGATTCCGCTGGCGGAGGCCTTCCGGCCCAAACCGTAGCGGTGTGTGCGATGAAAGAGAATACTGCGAAGCCCGTGCCGAGCGTTGAGTCCTTCGTCGAACGCCTGACCGCTTCCGGCCTGATGACGGCCGCGGAGATCGAGGGTTTCTTGGTTGGCCTACCCGCGGACTATCGGCCGAGAACCGCCGAGGAACTGGCGCGCGAGTTGCTCCGTCGGGGAGTGCTCACCAAGTTCCAGGCCCAAGCGGTCTACCAGGGCAAGACCCGCGGTCTGGTCCTCGGGAATTACGTCGTGCTCGACCGATTGGGCGAGGGCGGCATGGGCCAGATCTACAAGGCGCAGCATCGGAAGATGAAACGGGTAGTGGCCCTCAAGATGTTGCCGTCGGCCGCCACGAAATCCCCGGACGCAATCAAGCGATTCCAACGCGAGGTCGAGGCAGCCGCCAAACTCCGCCACTCGAACATCGTGCGCGCCCACGATGCTGGCGAGGCCCGGGGCGTGCATTTCCTGGTCATGGAATACGTGGACGGCAAAGACCTATCGGCCACGGTCAAGTTGCAGGGGTCGCTGGCGGTTGCGCTGGCAGTGGACTACATAGCGCAGGCGG
>JBEKTY010000358.1:0-3102 GCA_049515555.1 Thermoguttaceae bacterium | reverse complement strand
GTGCAACAATGGACTCGCGAGAACCTGGGGGTTACCCTAATCTCCAAGCGACTCGCCACGTACAAGGAATTCCGAAGCGCAACACAATTGGCCACAGTAACTTAGGCGTTTAATCAGACCAGCCAGAGGCTCTCCAACCGACTGAGCCCGCCGAGGTATTCCAGGCCGGCGTCCGTGATGCCTTCACCGCCTATATCGAGGCGAACCAGGCGGCGGCAATGCGCCAGGCACTCGAGGCCGGCGTCCGTAAGCTGCCCGTTTGCGACATTGACGCGTTCGAGATGGTGGAGCTTTTTCAGCGGTGCAAAATGTTTGTCCGTGATGAGCCGGCTGCCCTCGACTTGAATGAATCCGAAATCGGCGGCCACGACGTTCCCTTGGTCGTCGTGCTCAAGTCGGGTGCTGGATTTTTCCAGGGCGGCGATTGCCTCGGGATCGTCGGGCTCGGTGGGCTCGTTGTCCGCCGGTTTTGGCGTCACCGGGCCCCCGGGCTCGCGCCTGAGGGTAAACAGCTCCGTCTGGGAATTTCGGTCGGCTGCGAACTCCCTCGGTCTCCTGTGCGTGTTCGAGCGGCCTGTCGACCAGCAGACCTTTAAGGTATCACGTTCCAAGCAATAGATCCCACACAATACTAAGTCGTGAAAAGGAGAATCGGCTACGTAACAATCGATTGCCGCCGGTGTTCGACGCGGATCGATTCTGAGCTTCCCTCGCGACCAGTCGCCGGGAGCGCCGGTGGTAAGCCGGTTCCCCACGATGGTCCACCGCGAGCCCAGGTCGCCGCGAAGTAGCCATTGTTGGTTCTTGATATCTGTCACCGTCCAGGCGCCCTGTAGCGCCTCCAGCGCGCGGCTGATGTCGGGCGTCTGGATGAGGTCGGGAATCATGAGGTCGGCGGCAAGCCCATCCAAGTATTTCAGGCAGAGGCGTTTGATTTCCGCCTTCCGGGCCTTGTCGGCGCCGGCCGGGTATATCTCGACAATGGTGAATTGCCGGGACGAGCCCCCCATATGTCCAAAATACCCACCCCAGTCCAAGTATCCCACGAACTCGTTCAACTGGGCCTTGCCACTCAGTTCCGTCTCCAAGCCCTCCGCCCTGACGAAATCCCAGAACCAACAGGCATATTCCGGCGAGATTCCAAGTCCTTCGCCGTGGGAGTCGAGCATCTGGGCGTACTCGAAACCCGAGGCAATCGCCCCTACGATCCGGATTTTCTTTCCGGCGTATTTGCGGGGATCTTTCAGGACGTCATGGATGTCGGCATCGGCGACTTGCTCGCGAACGATCTCGTGAGGGTAGTTCCGTTGCAACACGGCTTGCGCGGTGGCAACACGTTGAAAATCGTCGGACCGGACTGGGGCGAAGGTCTCCCACTTCTCGCCATCAAGGCAAACTAGTCCATTTCGATGGCAGGCGAACCAGATGCGGCCTTGTTTGTCGAAGGCGACATCCTTGACAAATTCTTCCGCCAGCGGTGAATGCTCAGCGTACCGTCGGAAATGGAGGCCGTCGCCATCGATCGCACCGCCGGGGTGGAAATAGACGGCTGCCACTCGCCCGTCCGGCGTGCCGCGTACGGTGTCTGCACGGCCGGACACGCCGGCCTCTTCGACCTTCCGGTAATTGCCGTCCCTGAAACGGTAGAGGCCGTCGCTAGTTGCCAGGTAGACCTCGTCGTTCTTGGGGTTGCACCATAGGCAAAATATAACGAGATTTGGCTGCTCTCTGTCGGTGAACCAAGTCCACGATCTCCCGTCGTAGCAGGTCAGGGCGTACCTTCCGCCGGCCCAAAGGCGTCCCCGGCGGTCGATATCCAGGGCGAAGACTTCGCCTAGGCCTTTAGTCGCTGCCCAACCAAACTCTCCCCCGGTCTGCGCCTTGCTGGGCGTCGGGCGAGGATAGATCACTTCGACCTCCCCGTTCTCCAACCGCCACAGTCCGCCGTTGTGCGTCCCAAACCAGATAGTGCCCTTCGCATCGGCGCGAATGCAGGTCACCGCGCCGGCGGGCTGGCCAAGTCTTGTCGAAGTGGGGAAGACTTGCCAACGCCGATTGTCGAATGAGTACAGGTAGCCCCGGCCAGTGCCGAACCACTTCGTGTTGTTCTTATCCACATGAATGGCGGTTATGCCGCCGTCGGGGATCGGCGTATTGTAGACATCGAACAGGGTGAACCGTCCATCCCGCAACACGAAAATGCCTGCATAGCGGTTGCCGATCCAGAGCGCGCCGTCGTGATCGAAGGCCAGCGAGCTCAAGTCGCCGAAAACCCCTGACACCGGGTCGCCGTGAAGTTCGCTTGGCGCAGGTGCGGCCCCTCGGGCAATGGTAGATAACAGCAGAAGGGCAGTGGCGGCCAGCGGAAGAGGACGGTGCGACATGGGCCTACCGTGTAACCGAGAAATGGACTAGACTGGCCAGCAACGGCCCATTGTAGGGGGCCGCGGTGGAATGTCAATTGCTCCCGTTGTTTGCGGTTCTCGATACCTTTTCGTTGCCTTGTACGCATTATATTGCCGCCGGTAGCCGTCGTATTCTGTCCAGTATTTGGTGCTCGCGTATTGCCGTCTCAAGAAATCAGAAGCCCGAAGGCCGGTTAGGAAGGCGGATTGCGGGGGGGGATGGGCCGGGCTCGGGTTTCGGCTTGGTTCATGGTCAGACTTCAGACCGCAAGATATCACCACAAAGGCACAAAGGGCACGAAGTTTGAGGCACCCGGCCCGATGAAACTGACTTTCCAAGGCGGTGCTCCCGGCGCGGACAAAGTCTGGTCCTCATTACCTTTGTGCCTTCGTGGTTAGTTCTGGCCTGAAATCGGGCCTCGGTTTGGTTCACGCGGAGGCCCGGGGTGCGCGGAGGTTGGGGTTGAGAAACAGCTTCCGCGTTTCGAGCCGTTCAACACCCACGCCGAAGGCGTGTAACCCCGCAGCCCAGGGTCGCGCAAGAGCGCACCCTGGGATACGAGGCGTTGGCCCAGCGGCACCCCGAAGTTGGCTATAGATAGGAAAGAGGGGATGCCTCAAAAGTGGTTACATTAGCGGTATTGGATACCGCTGAACCACGTACAGGAGGTCATCCCCATGAGAGCCAGGAGAACGT
>JBEKTY010000357.1:0-4549 GCA_049515555.1 Thermoguttaceae bacterium | reverse complement strand
GCCACGTAGCGGTCCAAGGCGGGGCTGCCCAACAGGTGTTTTTCAAAGGCCAGATAGTAGGCCAGTCCCCAGCCGTGGGCATAGTAGCGATCGGCGGCGGCCGAGGCCGCGTCGCCCTTCGGCAGGAACTGCCCGCGGCCGGCGGCGAGCAGCTCTTCCAGCGCCAGCGGGTGGTCGCCGGCCAGGTCCTCCTTCAGCCGCTTCAAGGCCGCGGCGTTGGGGGCGTCGATCCGCAGCGTGTCGCCCTCCAACACGCCCCCCTCGAACATCACCGCCAATCCTTCGTTCAGCCAATACGGCACGTCGTAGCTCCGCGGCGGATACACGTAGTTCGCCAGGTAGGCGTGAAACGACTCGTGGTACAGCCGCACGAACGTCTGCCGCGTGTTGTCGTTGAAGACCTGCAGGATCTTGCGATCGGAGCGGAGCAGGTCGTCGAGCATCTTCTTCCGCTGGTCGTCGAACTTGCGGCGTTCCAAGGCTACCAGCCGGGCCACCTCGGCGGCCGACAGTCCGCTCGTGCGCAGGCGCTCGGCCAGTTGCCGCAGCCGCTCGGGCAGCCGGCCCTCCAACTGCTTAACCTCCCTGCGGAGCCGCTCGTTCTCGGCGCTGGTCTTGGCCATGACGGCATCCAAGCGCGCCAGCTCGCTGCCGGCGGCGACCAGGTTCTTGTCTTCCAGGAAGCAGGCCGAGTTGTGGATGTCCAGGTGGCAGCGGGCCAGAAAGGCCTGATACTCGACCAGCGTGCCGAAGATTACCAACCGTGGCGGCTGCGGCGGCGCGGTCCGCGGCGGCAGAATCTGGCGATAGGCGGCGAAAATCTGCTCCGCCCGGACGATTACCCGCCGCGTGCTGGGCTCGTCGGCGGTGCTGTCCAGGCTGAACCACTTGCCCCCATAATGCCGATAGTGATTGCCTTCGGCGGCCAGCGGCTGCAGCGCGAGGGCCTCGCGGCGGCCGGCCTCGATCGCCGCCCGGTTGCGGAACTGCTCGATCTCGCGGCGGAGCTTGGCCCGGCCCGCCTCGTCCAGCCGGACCACGGCCACCACCTGCCGGCGGTCAATGGGGCGAATCACCAGGTGCGTGGGCTCGCCCCGCCGACGCTGGATCTGCACGAGCGTAATCTCATCGGCGTCTTCCGACTCGATCAGGCCCTCGTAGGGCGGGTGATCGGCCAGCTCGACCCGCTCCATGGCCGGCGGCGCTTCCGGCTCCGCGCCGCAGGCCGCGCCGACACACGCCAGGATTACGCTGAGCAACGCCGCCAATCTGCAACTGGACATTTGCAAATTGCGGATGCCCGGTCCCCTCTCCCGCCGGGAGAGGGTTAGGGTGAGGGGAAATGGGTGAGGATACTGCCTCTTCAGTTCTCGCGACCGACGCAGGTTCCCCTCACCCCGGCCCTCTCCCGGAGGGAGACTTCCGCCTTCCGCCCTCCGCCTTCCGCCTTCCGCCCTCCGCCTTCCGCCTTCCGCCCTCCGCCTTCCGCCTTCCGCCCTCCGCCTTCCGCCTTCCGCCCTCCGCCTTCCCCAGAACCCGGCGCCACGGCCTTCACGGCTTTCCCCCCTTGCCCTTGAACAGCTTTCGATCCAGGTTGGCGTAGAAGCCGGTCCACGGGCTGTCGACGTTGGGATCGTCGCGGAGGAGTTGGTAGAAGGAATTGACCTTGGCGTCGAGGTTGTCGAGGCAGTACAGGGCGATGGCCTCCAAGGTCATGGGCAGCTTGGGGCTGCCGAAGCCGTACTCGCCGTGATGGCTGACGATCATGTGCTTCAGCCGGAGCAGGGTTTCGGCGGGGAAGGGCTCGCCGGAGAGTTTTTCCGCCTCGGCGGCCTTGGCTTCCAGCATGCTGACGGCCATGACCAGGTGGCCCACAAGCTGTCCTTCGTCGGAATAGGCCAGCTCGCGGTCGTAGCGCAGCTCGTCGACCTTGCCCAGATCGTGAAGGAAGGCCCCCATCAGGAGCAGGTCGCGGTTGATCTGGGGATAGCAAGGGCTCAGCCGCAGCACGACTTCCATCAGGTTGACGACGTGCTCCAGGAGGCCGCCCTGGTAGGCGTGGTGGTTCTTGATGCCGGCCGGGGCGCGGGTGAATTTCGCCATGAAGGCCTGGTCCAGCAGGAAGCACTCGCCCAGGGTTTGCAAGGCGGTGTCGGCCAGTCCGCGCAGGATTTCGCCCAGGCGGAGCACCAGCCGATCGACGTCGACGGCCCGCAAGGGCGCAAAATCGTCGGCGCTGACCTCGCTGGGGCGGACCTTGGTCAGCCGGGTGGCAATCAACTGCATCGCCCCCTGGAACAATTGCGTCGTGCCCTCGACGCGCAGGTAGTCGCCGTTGTCGAAGGCCTTGTACAGGGCTTCCGAGGCGTTCCACATGCGGGCCGCGATCTTGCCGCTGCGGTCGGAGAGCTCCATCTGCAGATACAAGTTCCCGTTCCGGTTGGGACGCAGTTGCTTGTCGGCCACCAGGAACACCTGGTCGACCGATTCCTGGTGGCCGAGTTGATTGACGTAACGGCGGGACATCGGCGTGGTGCGGGTTCCGGGTGAGGGAAGGAACATTGTATTTTAACCCTGGCCGGAGGGCTTCACAAGGGCCGGCCCCGGCTGTCCAGCCGGCCCCTTGCCACCCACTGGCCAGTTGCCCTACAATCCGGGGTAGTGGCTAGTGACTAGTGGTCTGTTCAAGTCGAGCTTACGGGCGCCACGGTTGGCTTGTCCAACCGTGTGTCCGGCACTGCTGGGCAAGCCAGCAGTGGCACCCAACTCGTAAAGTCGAGATGGACAGACCACTAGTGACTAGTGGCCAGCCACCGGCCACTGCGCCGCCCCCCGACGCCGAGAGTGCAAGCACATGCTCTGGACCCACACGCTCATCCCGACGATGAAAGAAACGCCCGAAGGGGCGGAGATTCCCAGCCACGTCCTGATGCTCCGGGCCGGGGTGGTGAACCAGGTCATGGCCGGGGCCTACACGTATCTGCCCTTGGGGCTGCGGGCGCTGCGGAAGGCCGAGGCCATCATCCGCCGCGAGATGGACGCGGCGGGGGCCGTCGAGCTCTTGATGCCCGCCCTGACGCCCATCAGCCTGTGGCAGCAGAGCGGCCGCGACCAGGCCTTCGGCGACGTGCTGATGC
This sequence comes from Thermoguttaceae bacterium, assembly GCA_049515555.1. GTDB lineage: Bacteria > Planctomycetota > Planctomycetia > Pirellulales > Thermoguttaceae > JBEKTY01. Next base: position 1,412 of record JBEKTY010000357.1, on the reverse strand, counting down.
AGTTCACCGTTCGCCGGCAGAACCGCAAGGTGCACGTGGCCCTGGGCCCAACCCACGAGGAGGTCGTCACCGACCTGGTCGCGCACCAGGTCTCCAGCTACCGCCAGATGCCGCTCACGCTGTACCAGATCCAGACCAAGTTCCGCAACGAGGAGCGGCCGCGGTTCGGCGTGCTGCGCACCAGCGAGTTCCTGATGAAAGACGCCTACAGCTTCGACGCCACGCTGGAGGGCCTCAAACACAGCTACGAGCAGATGTACGCCGCCTATCGCCGCATCTTCGACCGCTGCGGATTGAGCTACCTGGCGGTCGAGGCCGAGAGCGGGCCGATCGGCGGCGACGCCAGTCACGAGTTCATGGTGCTGGCGCCCAACGGCGAGGATACGGTCCTGCACTGCAAGGATTGCGGCTACGCGGCGAACCAGGAGAAGGCCGAGATCGGCAGCCGCGACCCGCTGCCGCCCGACACGCCGCACGAGCCCCTGGCCAGCGTGGCCACCCCTGGCGCCACGACCATCAACGAAGTCAGCCGGCTGCTGAGCTGCCCGCCGCGGCAGATGATCAAGACGCTGATCTACGCGGCCGACGGCCTGCCGGTGGCGGTCTTGATCCGGGGCGACCACGAGGCCAACGAGGGCAAGGTCCGCCGCGTGGTGGGAGCGGCCCGCCTGGCCCTGGCCGAGCCGAAACTAATCGAAGCGGTTACCGGCGCCCCGGTGGGGTTCGCCGGGCCGGTGGGCCTGAAACAGCCCATTCCCATTTATGCCGACCGCGACGTGCAGGGGATGGTCAACGGCGTAAGCGGCGCCAACCGGGCCGACACGCACCTGACCGGCGTCAATCTGCACCGCGACTTTCAGGTGGCCCGCTTCGCCGACCTGCGCAACGCCCTGGACGGCGATCCCTGCCCGCGGTGCAGCGGCAACCTGGCGCTGCGTCAGGCCATCGAGGTGGGGCACGTCTTCCAGCTCGGCACCAAGTATTCCGAGGCCCTGGGGGCCCGCTTCCTGGACCAGGCCGAGCAGCTCCGCCCGATCATCATGGGCTGCTACGGCATCGGCGTGAACCGCATCCTGGCCGCGCTCGTCGAAACCTGCCACGATGCGGCCGGCATTGTCTGGCCCCTCTCGCTGGCGCCCTACGAAGTGCTGCTGGTGCCGGTGAAGATCACCGACCCGGCCACCCGCGAGGCGGCCGCCGCGTTGTACGCCGAACTCTCCGCCGCCGGCATCGACGTGCTCGAGGACGACCGCGACGTGCGGGCCGGCGTGAAGTTCAAGGACGCCGACCTGGTAGGCATCCCCTTGCGCGTCGTCATTGGCGAGCGCGGCCTGCGGGAGGGCAAACTGGAAATCAAGTGGCGCTGGCAAGCCCAACCCGACCTGATCGACCGCCAGACGGCCGCCCAGACC
>JBEKTY010000356.1:0-3147 GCA_049515555.1 Thermoguttaceae bacterium | reverse complement strand
CGAAATTGCAGGCGGCATCGCCGAACTGCGACGAAAACGAGCCGACTTGCGGGGAAGCCGTTTTGCGATGCCTCCGTAAACCCCTGGCAACGCAGATGTTGCCAACAACGCAACCGGCTCGCGACTGTTTGAGACGGATTGCAACAGGCTGAAATCGCGGTATAATGGTACCGAAACCATTGTTGCCCAACGGGTTTCGCGAGTTTTTCGGCCGGGCTAAGGCGGGGCCTCACACCGTGGAGGTCACTGGTTCGAATCCAGTAACGCCCACTCGGCCGGTTGGTAGTACACGGCTACGTCCGGCCGCGACCCGGTAAGGAATGACCAATGACCAAGTACCAATGACTAAGGGCATCTAACACAATGACGGACTTCCCGGGGTCCCAAGCGGCCCAGGGCCCTGAATCGCCCCCTGGCACAATGGGAATTTCATTCTGCTAGTGGCTCTAAGAAGCTCCCTGCGATCGGTCATCCGTTGTCATTGGTCATTATTAGTCATTGGGATTTGGTCATTTGCATCAGATTCCGTTTGCCAACCTGGCGCTGTATTGTTAGGTGTGCTTTCAGCGAGGGACCGTAGCTCAACGGTTAGAGCAGGGGACTCATAATCCCTTGGTTGTAGGTTCGAATCCTGCCGGTCCTATTTCCGTGGATAGTGCCTGGTGGCTATTGGCTAGTTGTAGGATGGGGTCAACACTCCACCGACACTCCGCATTGGCCTCCGGAAACTCGTTTTCCGCCCGTCTGCCGCCCCAACGAAAAAACGGCAGCCGCGGGGCTGGCGGGGGCCGGGCGGGAGGCATGCCCCGCCGCCGGACAGGCTTCCGGTTTTCGGGAGCGATCTTATCCGCGCCGATCTATTCTACCTGGCCCGCCGCCGTCGCTATGCCGCGTGCCGCCTCCCTTGCGGGGGCCGCCTGGGTCGGCCGCGTTCCTAAAGATGGCGCTGGGGAAGCGATTTTCGGACGTAGTCGTTGAACGAATCTGCCAGGAGTTCGCGTCTCGCCCGCCAGAATGCGTCGGCCTCGTCGATGCGCCAAAGAGCCGAATCGGTGGGAACACACTGGCTTCTCAGTACGCGCGGTTTGATGCGGGGCAGGTACACCTCTGGGCCAGCCTGACAGATGGCTTTGTTCACGTCGCCCGCGATGAACGCGATGTTCGCAATGTTGTCGGCCTCCGAACGAACGTCCTCATCGAACTGTGCGCGAGGCAGGATGTGGTGCCGATCGACATTGCTCTGGAGGAGCACCTTCCCGCCCGTGTAGAAGTCGAGAATGCCGCGGTTTACACAGGCGACGTACATGGCAAGAAGGCCGCTACGGTCCGCGAGCGCCCCGGAGAAGTCCCTGGGCTTGGCCGTGAGTGCACCGACGTCCCGGAGGTTGCCCAGCAGCGCGCCGATAGGGTCGGGGTTTCGGCACGCCTTGAGGTCCTGGTCGAGCGCCGTCTCGCTGGAAGCGCTGTAACGGTGACATAGCGCGGCGAGCGCAAGCCATCCAGCGATTTCCCTGGAGTCACGCTCGCGAGGGCGCACGGTCGCACAGATTGCGATTATGGGAACCAAGAGCGCACCAGACCAAAGGATGTCCATGTTCACAAGCCCGAGCTCGCTGCGTAATAGGCCGACCGCCTGCTCGGCGGCCTTCTCGGTTGCCTTCCAAGCCGACAGCACTTCCCGCCTCTCCAACTCGTGAAGCGGTGTACGAGTCCGCCCGTCAGGCTTAGCGACGAAAGCACACGCGCGGAACAGGTGCATCACGTTGAGTCGGTTGAAGCCCTGTTGCCGTAGCCTGTTAAGAAACGGGACGACCTCGTCCGCGATGAACCCCGAGTGGCGAGCGGCGATCTGGGCGCTCTCAATATCCTCCTTTTTGAGGCGGACCCCAAGCGTGTTGATTCGGGTAAACGCCTTCACTGCGGCGTCGAAACTGTGGTTAACCATGCGGACCACGGGTATCTCGTAGTCAAGGATCCGCCTCACGGCCTCGAACTGTGCCTCCCGCCTCTCCGCGTTGCGGCTACCGTCCAGGTTGCGCCTCAAATGCCGGTACCTCTCGTCGTCCCATATTTCCGACACCCGCACCCAGTCGGGGTCTTTGCGCGTGGCAGCATTTGCGAGCCGGAACTGTCTCTCGTCGGGGTGAAATACCACCTCAATGCCCTCGTCCCCGTTCATTGTGCGCGAGAGGGTAATGATTCTCTGCTGGCCGTCGATCAGCCAGTTCATGATTGCGGCCCGGAGGGGCCTGGGGTCGGGTCGGCGCGCACGTGCCTCCTCGTCACTTTGCCAAAGAAGGAAAGACGAAATGGGAAATCCGCGGTAAAGGGAGTCGATCAGGCGCGGTGCCTTGCTACCACGCCACACGTACTCCCGCTGGAACTCCGGAATGACAATCCGTCCGGCCCGGTAATCTTCCACCAGTTGCTTGACCCTGAATGTCTGGTGCTCAAGGCGCGGTTCAGTGCCCGTCATAAGGTCTTTCGTTTCACGGAAGTGAATGTGGGAACAGGGGTCATAGGCAGGCACCGGGAATTACGTGTGGCTCCCCGTGGGTTGGCCTTGGCCCTCCGCTGCGTCGAGGGTGCGCCCCGACTCGCCCTCAGCTGCGGCCATCGCCATGCCCGACCGCCGGAAAGGCGGGTGAGACGGCAGTTACCCCGTGCTCGTTTCGGCTCGACACGCAGCGACCCCGCCAGACTCCCGGTAGCCACCAGTTTAGTTATCCGTCTTCGCGGGGGAAAGAGGCGGCCCGAGAAAATCCTTTACGGGCGGGGAGAACCTGCCGGGCGGTTCCGCCAGGGGACGGGGGGTGGCAGGCCGCGCCCGGTGTCGCCGCGATTGGCGCCGCTGCGGGGGGCGTATGCCCCGGTGCGGTTCCCCGCCTCTCTTGCCCCCAATCGACGGGGACCGGCCGGCCCGTGCCCACGCCGCTGGTGGATCGACAACCCGAGCGCTTGTGACGCCCCTCGGCGCGCGGGGGCCTGTAGGCGGTCCCCGGTGACGGCCCGGTACCCAGCCGTCGCCACTAGTGCCGCAAATCACAATTGTTAGACCACCAAGGCTGAACTTTCTCCAGATTGCCGGCAGCTTGCCCAATTTTCCCTCCAGGTCGCCGGTCGCTGCACGGTGGCGGCCGTCACGGG
>JBEKTY010000355.1:0-3173 GCA_049515555.1 Thermoguttaceae bacterium | reverse complement strand
CAGGGCACGCTCACACTGACGATCAGTGCCGGTCATTGGATCAAGAACCGTGTGCTGAGCCTTCTGGCGCGGCTTCAGAATGCCTCTTGAGACCACGCAATTTATGCAACGTTAGGGTATACGTTCCCTTCTTGCTGCTGGTCAGAATGTCGGGCAGTCCGTCGCCCCGCAAATCGACCGCCGTGATTTGCGTGCCGACACCGCAGTCGCCGTCAATCAGGTGCGGTACGAATTCCACTCCGCCTTTGCCGTCGCGCCGCAGTTCAAACCAATAAACCACGGCCGGGACGCCTGGTTCCACGTCGCCTGTCGGCCCGTGCGCCCAGAAGCGTTTTCCGGTGATGATGTCCTTCAATCCGTCGCCATTGAGATCCGCCAACTCCAGCGCGTGCATCTGACTGATGCGCAGAGCGGGCGAATTCAAGTCCGGGTTGCGCGGCAGGATCTCGTTCAGTTTCCACGTGATTCCGCCTTTCTCGTCCCGCAGTTGCTTCCACCAAACCAGGCCATAACGATGGGCATGCCACACGGTGACGACGTCATTGAGGCCATCTCCGTCAACATCGTAAACGAACATTTGCGCGGCGGCTTCGGCGAACTTGAACCGGTGGAAGGTCCACGGCTCGTCCGCCTTGGCGGGATTCTCCCACCAGCCGTCCGACGTGATCAGGTCCTTTCGACCATGGCCGGCAATGTCGCCCAGGCCGATGCCGTGCATTGGCCCCTTGTAAGAGAGCGATGGACTGACGGGATGGAAGACCCACGCGGCATCCGGGTGTGAAGGGTCGTAGGTGGCGTAGCCGAGAGCGCCGTCGTGGTGGGTGAGAAACTCGGGTCGGCCGTCGCCGTTGATGTCGCCCCACACGGGCGACTCGTTCCATACGCCCTTCAGAGCCAGGTGTTTCTTCCAGGGAAGATCCTTGCCGGCCGGGTTCTCGTACCAGACGAGGTTCCAGCCGTCGGCTTCGCGCACCACATACAGGACGTCCGACCAGCCGTCGCCATTGAAATCGCCCGTGTAGCAAGGCTGGGTCGTGGCCGAGTATCCGTGGGGATCATACGTGACGGGCTTGAGAATCTCGTGTTTCTTCTCAAAATCCGGCCCTTCGTACCAGTAAGGACCGGCGACGATATCCGTCTTGCCGTCACGGTTGAAATCGCCGTAGTATATCCCTTCTGAGGTGAAGTCCTTGTTGAGTTGGATCTTCCGCCAGGGCCTTTCGGCCGCCTTTTCTTGGGAGAAGCCACTACCGGAACCCAAGCAGGTTAGACCGGTTGCCAACACGCATATTCGCATGGATTGTTTCATGGTTCCTGCCTCGCTGAGTGTAAGTACTACCGCGCCGCCGAGAGGATCTGCCTGTCAGCCTCCCAACAGACACTTGCCTTCCCCGTAGGGACAGGCTTTTGCACACAAGTTGCACACGCCGCCGCAGCAGTCCCCCTCGTCCGAGCAAATCTCCGGCGATCTGCGTTGGTCCCGAAGTTCTTCACACCAACGCCGGCATTTGTCCGGATCGAAACGCACCGTCAGCGGATCGGTTTCGCGGAACGGTTCGCCGGTATATGCGTTGGCCGGGCAGGCGTCCACGCAACGGCGACAATTGCCGCAGTGGTTCTCGACGGGTTCCTTGCAAGTGACCGGCAGCGGCGCATCGGTGAGCACGGCCGCCAACGCCACTCGCGGTCCCGGGCCCGGGATGATCAGGAGGGAATTGCGGCCGATCCAGCCCAGTCCGGCCAACCGGCCGGCCATTTTCGGCAGGCCCGGCAAGCCGGGAGCATGAGTCTTGGCGCGGTAGCCGCGGGAGCGGAACAATTCACACAAGCGGCTGGTGGTGGATGAAAGTCGCGGACGCGGGATAGACACTTCGTGCGGTTGGCGCTGGACTCCGCTGTCTGGCGTGACCTCCGCCACGGCCGGCGGTCGAGTGAATGCCAGCGAGATCACCCGGGGCAATCGAGACCCTTGGGGAATCTCTTGTTTCAGCGCGGTCTGGAGCGTTTGATATGCGGCCGCCATCGCGCCGATGCCGAAGAACTCGATCTGTTCCTCGCGGACGAAGGCCAGAACCTGGGCGATCAAGTCGGTTTCCTTATCGGCCGGCGCAGTCGGCAAGGAACCGACCGCGGCAGACACTTTGCACGCCCTCGCCATGCCGAGCCCGGCCATGCCTGTCCAGAGCGCACTGGAACGAATAAACTCCCTGCGTGAAAACGACAATTCCTTCATGGCGAATCACTCCCGGTGGCCGCCCGTTTGACGGCCTCTTCCAACAGATTGCCCTTGCGCCGGCCGAACGGGCAAACCTTGATACACTTGCCGCAGCCACCCCAGATCGTGGGATTGATTGTTCCGCGGTTGATGCCGCACAGACCGGTGGCAAAACCCTTCAAAGAATCGGTCTCCCCAAAAGGCTCAGTCGAAAACGCCTTGACCGGACAAACGTCGATGCACCGCGTACACGAGCCGCACTGGCTTTCCAGTGGTTTCTCGGCAGTGGGCGGCAGGGGAGCGTCGGTCAGGACGGTCGCCAGGGCAACCCGCGGCCCCCTTGCCCGCGTGATCAGCAGCCGGTTTTTTCCAATCCAGCCGAGACCCGAGAACCGCGCGACCAGCTTGTACAAGCCGGTCGGTTTGTCGATCGGCGGGTGCGCCATCCGATGCGCCTTATATCCGTGCTCCACCAACTGTTTGGCGATGGCGTCGCCAATCCGCAGGGCCAGCGCCATTTTCACGTTATAGTGGGAGGTACGATACTTATCGTCCGTTTGCGGCAGGCCGTCGAGCAAGTCGTCGTCCTCCGCCACGCCGATGGATATGCCGGTGAGCAATTTCCCGCATTCTTTGAACGAATCGGGCCACACCTCGAAGGCGCGGGACACGTCCGCCACGCCGAAGAGCGTAGCGCCCATCGTGTCGGCCAACTGCCGCATCTGTTTCCTGATGGCGCCGGGTGGGCTAGCTGCCATGACGTTCTCCCTCGGCCGCGCGCGGCCGGAATATCTGTACGCGATTGTTCATCGTGTCGGCGACATACACCATGTCCCCCAGGGCGATTGCACCATAAATCATTGTCCGAAGAGCACTTGTTCCAGGTAGGAGTCATCCCAACCGGCGGCGAGACGCTTGTTCTTCACACCGACCTTCAACGTATGGTTGTTCTTCAGTA
>JBEKTY010000354.1:0-3298 GCA_049515555.1 Thermoguttaceae bacterium | reverse complement strand
GCCGCGGGTACTTCCGGCCCGGGGCCGTCGCCCAGTTGTTGGCCGAGCACGACGCCGCCCGAGCCAACCACGGCCCCCGACTGTGGGCCCTGCTGGTGCTGGAACTGTGGCGGCGGGAGTGGATCGGCGACTGACGCCTGTGGATCGGGTGCCACTGCTGGCTTGTCCAGCAGTGTAAGCGGCACTGCTGGGCAAGCCAGCAGTGGCACCCCGCGTGAATTGTATCCGGCACACGCCGTGTGCCGTTTGCACTTACGGCACACGGCGTGTGCCGGCTACATTAAACGATTCTCCCTGCCGCCAACACCTTTATAATTGATGCGAATATCGCTATAATCTGAGGCCGTTGCACTTGCCGAGGAGCGCTGCCGTGCCCAATCGCGTCGAGAGGCTGGATATTTTGGCCGTAATCCTGGCCGGCGGGAAGGGCTCGCGCCTGGAACCGCTGACGCGGGACCGCGCCAAACCGGCCGTGCCCTTCGGCGGCAACTATCGCATTATCGACTTCGCCCTCTCAAACTGCCTCAACAGCGGGGTGCGCAAGAACCTCATCCTCACGCAGTACAAGGCCATGAGCCTGGACCGGCACATCAACCTGGGCTGGCAGGGATACCTGTGCCGCGAGCTGGGCGAGTTCATCGACGTGGTTCCGCCGCAGCAGCGGATCGACGAGCACTGGTACCAGGGCACGGCCGACGCCGTCTACCAGAACATCTACACCATCGAGAAGGAGCGGCCCAGCTACATCGTGATCCTGGCCGGCGACCACATCTATAAGATGGACTACGTGAAACTGGTCGAGCGGCACATCGAGACCCATGCCGACCTGACCATCGCCGCCCTGCGGATGGAGCTCGCGGCGGCGCGGGGCTTCGGCGTGATGCAGGTCGATACCGGCAGCCGGCTGCTGGGTTTCGAGGAGAAGCCGCAGCAGGCCAAGACCATCCCCGGCGACCAGGAGCACGCCCTGTGCTCGATGGGCGTGTACGTCTTCAACGCCCGCTTCCTCTTCGAGCAGCTCTGCCTGGATGCCACGCGGCACGCCAGCAAGCACGACTTCGGGCGGGACGTCATCCCGTCGGTGATCCACACACACCGCGTGTTCGCCTATCCCTTCCTCGACGAGAACCGCAAGAAAGACGCCTACTGGCGGGACGTGGGTACCCTGGACGCCTATTACGAGGCCAACATGGACCTCATCGCCGTCGATCCGCTGCTGAACCTGTACGATCGGCGGTGGCCCATCCGCACGCATCAACTGAACCTTCCGCCGCCGAAATTCGTGTTCGCCGAGAAGGGCCCGGGGGCCCGCCGCGGCCAGGCCCTCGATAGCATCGTCTGCCAGGGCACGATCATCTCCGGGGGCCAAGTCGAGCGCTCGGTGCTGGGACCCAACGTCCGCATCAACAGCTATTCGCAGGTCGAAGACTCGATCCTGTTCGAGGCCGTAGACGTGGGCCGGCACGCTAAGGTCCGCCGCGCCATCATCGACAAGGAAGTCGAAATCCCCGCCGGGATCGAGATCGGCTACGACCACGAGCTGGACCGCTCGCGGGGCTTCCTCGTCACCGATAACGGCTTGACCGTGATTGCCAAGACCCACGGGCTGGAGCATTTCGCCCCCCGACCGTAAGCCGCGCCGCCGCCACCGGCCACGGCGAAGGAGGAAGGCGGAAGGATGAGTTGGCTATAAACAAGGAAGGGGATGCCTCGAAAGCGGTAGGATCAAGGCAGCCGTGGGGGACTGACTCGTCCTCATCCTTCCGCCTTCCCGGACTCCCCTTGCAATTCCGGCCGAAATCGGTCTAATGCACCACGTTTCCAGTTCCGGACCAACAAGCTGCCCTGCTGGAGGAGACGAAAACCATGGCTGAGCAGGCCCCTTCCAAGAAACCACTTAACAAGACCGAGCTACTGGTCAACATCGCGGCGGCGGCCAACGTGCCGAAAAATCAGGTCGCGGCCGTGCTGGACGCCCTGGCCGGCGAGATCCGCAAGAGCCTCAGTGACGAGGGCGCCGGGTCGATCACCCTTCCCGGGCTGGTGAAGATCGAGAAGAAGACGGTGCCCGCCCGGCCCGCCCAACAGGGTGTGCCAAACCCCTTCAAACCAGGTGAGCTCCGCGACATCCCGGCCAAGCCCGCCTCCAGCAAGGTTAAGCTGCGGGCCCTGAAAGTCCTGAAGGACATGGTGTAGAGCGGCCGCTTTCGGTGGACGACGGGAGACGGACGACGGACATGAGCCTTTCCGCCCCTCCTCCGTCGCCCGTCGCGCTCCCCCCCGGCCCCAAACGAACAAAGTTAAGCCGGTGGAGCGTCGGGAATTGGGGATGCCCGGTCCCCTCTCCCTCCGGGAGAGGGTTAGGGGTGGGCTGTCGGCCCTGAGAACGCCTTGCCGCATGGTTCTCGGGGCGGCCGAATTCTGTAGGCAGCGGGCTCCGTACAATGACGAGAACCTGGTGGTCGCATTGATCGAGCTGTTGGTGCAGAAGCTCCGGTCGATCGACAAACCAGGCGATTATTGATGCTCAACTGAAGGTGCTGGCAAAACAGAGGGCCGAGGAATTGACGGAACGCTTGGATCAGTGGGCGAATGGGTTGGTGAGCCCTCCACGATAGGCCGACTCGAAACCGAACGTCCAAACATTCGGCACTCTCTGAACGTTCCTAGCTCAAACTGTAAACACCCCCGTGGGCTCGTCCCCGCGGAGCGCTGATTCTCCACTACAGCGCCGCAACAAAGCGACTTTGTTGTCTTCCGGTGGCTTCCGCCCGGCCCGGTGGGCCGGGCGGAAGCCACCGGAAGAGGATTATCGGAGCAATCCGCTGGTAGTGGTCAATCAGCGCTGGCGCCGGCACAAGGCCGGACGGGGACGTTTGCGGGTGAGCGCCCCGCGCTCGTAGCAAGGGCATCGCCCGGCCAACCCGCCGTGAACGGCCGGGCCGAATACCGGCTGCGCCGGAAACAACCATGAATGGCCGTGCGGGCCGCGTTGCGCGTATCCTACGGGCCTTCAGGCCCGTTGCCGGCGCTAGCCGGTAATAGGCCCATGCTTCAGCATGGGTACGGCGTGCCCACCGCAACACCTTCTCCTAAATGTCGCGGCCGTCAGCCCCGTTCCACGGGGCTCCTGTCTTGGGGCGCCCACCATGCTGGAACCCGAGCCGGAGGCTTGACAGAGAGTAGATGCTATGTAGAGAGCGAGTCGCTGCGTTAAGCTCCAAGTAGTGGCAATTTCAAACTTTTACACAAGGAGCTTGACAATGTCAGCGACTCGCAGGAACGATTGTAGCACGTC
>JBEKTY010000353.1:0-3305 GCA_049515555.1 Thermoguttaceae bacterium | reverse complement strand
GCATTGGCGGCGGTCGGCCCGTCATAGCTGCCGATTCCGCCGTAGGGCCCGGCGGAGATGGGAATCGAGAGCGGAGCGCCGTAAGAGTTCATGCCGCTCGTGCCGCCGGTTACATACGGCGCGACGGCCGTCGCGGCCAGATCGACAATCAGGGTCTGGCTGGCGTCGCTGGCGGCGGTGAGATTCGCATCGCCCACGTAGGCGTAGGTAATCGTGTAGGGCGAACCGGCAGCCGCCAGGGCGTGCGTGTCGAAGGAACTGGAGAAGTTTCCCGAGGCGTCGACCGGCGCGGTTTGCGTCAGACCATTGAGGGTGATCGAAATGCTCTCGCCGGCGGGCACGAGCGAGATCGTGCCTGAAAGCGTGGCCGTGGCCGTGCCGGCGGGAATCGCCGGCACGGTCAGGTTGCTGAACACCGGCGTCGCCTGGTCGACCGTCAACAGGCCGGTATTGTAGGTGATGGCGTAGTCGGCGGCGGCCGACGGGGGGCTGAACACCGCCGAACCGGGGATTATTGTGATGATGTACGGCGAGCCGGCCACCCCGGCCGAGAGCGCCGCGGCGGGGCTGGTCAGCGTCACGCCCGTAACCGTGTCGCCGTTGGCCGCGACCAGCCCGGTGGGCGTAAACTCCGTCCCGGCGAACGCCAGCGAGTCGCCGTAGGTCTTGGTCCGGTTGTCGGCCGTCAACGTCAGGGCCTTGGGGCTGACGGTCAACAGGCCGGTATTGCAGGTGATCGTGTAGTTGCCCAGGCCCGTGCCCGTCGTCGAGCCGGGCATGATTGTGATGGTGTACGGCGATGAGGCCACCGTTGCCGAAAGCGCCGCCCCGTCGCTGGTCTCGGGCACGCCCGTGATCGTGTCGCCGTTGGCCGTCACCAGGCCAACCTCGGTGAAGGCCGTGGCCGCGAAGGTCTTCAGCGTGCCGTAGGTCTTGCTGTCGTTGTTGGCCGTGATGACCAGCGACGCCTTGTTGACCGTCCATACGACGGCCGGCGAGGACGTGCTGCCCGCGAAACTCGAATCCCCACCGTATGAGGCCGTGATCGGATGGCTTCCAGCCGAGAGCAAGGAAGTCGTGAAGGCGGCAATATCGCTGCCGTTCAATGTTCCCGTTCCGAGGCTGCTGCCGTTGTCGAAGAAAGTGACCGTTCCCGTCGGCGCGCCCGCCCCGGAAGGCGTCACCGAGGCCGTAAGCGTGACCGCGGCGCCGTACGTGGAACTGCCGGCGGCGGTCGTGACCGTGGTAGACGTGTTACCGAGCACGTAGGTGAACTGATCGGCGGGGGGGTTCACGGACGAGGTGGTGACCGGCGTAACCACGGTCACGTCCACCGTACCGACCGTCGCCGCCGGGCTGGTGGCCGTGATCTGCGAGTCCGAGTTGACTACCACGTTGGTTGCCGGTTGGCTGCCGAAGTCCACCAGCGTGGCTCCGGTCAGGTTCGTGCCCGTGATGGTCACCGGCGTGCCGCCGGCCGCCGATCCCTGCGCAGGGCTGATCCCGGTCACGACGGGCAAGCCGGCCGCCACCAGTTGCGGAATCAACACGTTGGCAACGGGCGAGCCCAGGCCGGTGACCAGGTCGTAGCCGGGCCCGGCGTTATAATTCGGCGAGCCAGTGCTGGTGCCTGTCACGATGTCGTGGAAACTGCCGGCGGTGGCATGGGAATAGAGGGCCGGCAGCGTCTGGTTTAGTCCGTCCAAGGGGGACATGCCCGCGATGGCCCGGCCTTGATCGGCGATGGCCGCCAGGGCCGCCCACTGCGGGCAGGCGGCGCTCGTCCCATCCATGGCTTCCCAGGGAGTTGCGGATCCGAGGTCATAGGAATCGCAAACCGCATAGTTCACAGCGTTCCAAGATACGTCGGGGACCGTGCGCTTGGTCGTGCTTTGGGTGACGACCCCTTCCTGGTACGAGGGCTGACTCTCGTAGATGGAAATACCGCCCGCGCTGTTATACCAGCCGGATTCGCTGCTGTAATTACCGGATCCGTTCGTGGTCAACGCCGCCGTACCGCCCACGGCCACGACATCTGGTGAGACAGCGGGATATTCAGCAGGTGCGCCGGCGTCACCGGTGGCCGCGAAGAACGTCACCCCCGCATGGTTGGGAGGGGTCGTCAGATACCTCTGGTAAGTATTCTCCCCGAAAAACTCGCTCCAGCCCCAACTGAGCGACACCACGACCACGCCGGCTGTCTGGCGGGCGCGATCCACGGCGGCGAACATGTTACTTTCGGTCGCGTCAGTCGCCTCCACCAACAGGATCTTGGCGCCGGGGGCAATCGCGTGTGCCCACTCCACGTCCAACGAGGTCTCCAGTCCCCAGCCGCCGCTCGGGTCGGGCGGCGGCAGGGCCGTGCCGACGGCTTGACTGACCCGCGTAAACACGGGATCGGGGAGTTGGAACTGCGCGTCGAATTGCTGCAAATCGGCGACAATGTTCGGCTGATCGTAGGCATCGACGACGGCAATCGTGGTGCCGCTTCCGTCTCCGGAAACGGGGACCGATCCGAACTTGATCGCGCTTATGCCGTAAGCCTGGCGGATTTGCGCCGGCGTGAACCAACTCGACTGGGGCGAGGAAGAACCCGTAGCGTCGGGACTCACAACAAGATCGGGATGGGCAAGCGCGGCGCCGGGCAGGCCCGCCAGCAGCCTCCGGTCCTCCAAAGCCTCGAAGCCCAGCCGGCGCGCGTGGGGAGCGGCCCGTCGCACACGAGAAATGGGATTGGCAATCGCTCCGCGACGCCAACCAAGGGAGAACCGGCGTGTGCGGATGAGGCTCATGTTTCTAACCGCCCATGCCGGTAACTCCGCACTCGCTGGCTGTCAAGGAGTTTGCGAGGCTTGATGCCCAGGCTTCTCGGGGGCAGAATTGCCCATCGTAGACGCGGCCTCTCGCCGCGTGTTTCTTCTTAAACGTCGCCCCGTGTCGCCCTCCAACACGCGCGGCAAGGCGCCGCGTCTACTTTCCACGTCAGAGACTAACTTCGCCGTCTGCTACGAGACAACGCCGAACTGGCCGCCCCCGGGGATGTTGAGGATCGCCCATACCGTATGCGTGGTGGGATCCATGCCCCAGCTCGATCGCAAATCGGCCAGGGCATGACCGTTGCCCGGTTGCCCGGCCGACATGAATTGGGCATAGGAGCCCACATAGTCGCCGACGGCGTATTGACCGATGGCGGGCTGGGCCGCCCGGGTGACGACCCACTGCAGCTTGCCATTGACGAGCGAATACCTCCCGGCCGCGGGAACCGCCATGTTATCGCTGGCGGCGTTCACCCAACTCCCGCTGGC
>JBEKTY010000352.1:0-3324 GCA_049515555.1 Thermoguttaceae bacterium | reverse complement strand
ATGAAATGCGCGGCGCTGAGGAGCAGAGCGTCGCCCGAAACGCGGATGCGATGGCTCGGCGGGGACTGCTCCATAATCTGCAAAGGTCCAGTTACGGCCTGTGGCCGGGCTTGGCCTTCTTCACGCCCGTCCCGTGGTCCGAGTCTTCGGGGTCCTCGAAAATCTTCTGCAAGTCGTCCTTGTCCTTGGTCTTGACGCGCTTGTCGGGTGGCGGCGGCTTCGTCTATTCCCCGTATTATCGCGACTGCTGCGGCCTGTGCAAGGGGGGCTGGCGGCTAAATACCCCACTACTCTCCCCACTGCCGCGGGCCGGTTGGTGATGACCAGGCGCTGAATGAGCATCTGGGGGGGCAAAAGTCAATAACTATGGGGGTTCAAGAGGTACGAGAGGCTGACGGGAGCCTCTTGCCACTAGCGGACGCGGATGCCTTTGCCGCAACCGGCTGCCGTGGCAAAGCCCACCACTCGCATGGGTTTGCCGATCAAAAGGACACGATGTCATTTTGAGCGCCGGCGGCGGCAACTCCTTTCTGCACGGCGGGTTACGAGTCTGCGGGGCGCCAGGCGCAGTGCAGCAGGCAGCCGGACACCGAAAAGCCAGTGTTCTCTGACTTAACCTCGGCTGTGCCGTTTCGATGTGTCTGTAAGATGTGACCGACGCGCGCAAGCAAGATACGTTTCGACGCTTCGGTGGGGGTGACCGACGCAGGCAACGATGGGGAGCGACGGCACCTCGCCGCTCGACATCGTTGGATCAAGCTGCCCTTCGTCCCGCGCTCGCCGCGGACGAATACGAAGGGAAGACCAGAATGGGCGGTTCGTCTTGTTGGTCGAAGGCCGTTGGCTTCGCAGTTCTTCTCGTTGCCCTGCGACGGCAACCGTAGCCTAGCAGGCCGATGGCACTGGCGGCGAGAAGGGCGAGGGTCGAGGGCTCGGGCGTGACGCTCAGCACAAGGTCGTGCTGCACCGGGTCGATGGAAAGCGTGGCCGGCAGGCCGTCGATCGTGCCGCTCCTGATCGACCCCAGGCTGCCGCTGACCGAACCGGCGTCGATGAGCGTATAGTTACCCGGCCCAAAACCGGCCGCGGGCGTGAAGTCGAAATCGGAGAACTGCTGGAGGTTGAGCGTCAGAAGCTGGCCGGGCATGGCGATCTTGTCGTAGGCGGCATCCGATCCGAGCTCGAAATCGCAGTAGGAACCCGAGAGCAAGCCCAGGCTGCCGGTCAAAGTGAGCGTGCCCGGCAAGGCGTCGCCCGGCGCGAGGTGCCCGCCGGCGTTGACCACTACGCTCGTCAGGCTGCCCGTGCCGCTGAGACTGCCACCGCCTTGGACCGTGACCGCAGAATTCGTCAGCCAGCCGTCAACGGTCAACGTGCCCTGGATGACCGTCGTTCGGCCGCTATAGGTGTTGCTGCCGGCGAGGTCGAGCACGCCGCTGCCGGTCTTCGTCAAGCTGCCGCCGCCGGACAGGATGCCCGCGTAGGTGCTGTTGGTGCCGTCGCTGCCGGCGGTGAGCGTCTGGTTGCTCAGGTTGATTGGGGCGGAACCGCTCATCGACCCGACATTAAGACTGTAAGTTGCCAACCCGAGGCTTCCGCCATTAAGCTGCATTCGTCCGGTTACGGTGGTGTTGTCCACTAGTGTGAAGGACTTTGAACTCGTGATGAAAGGGTACGACTGAAACGTGTAGATGTCCACGACGCTGCTGACATTGGCGCCGCTATCCACCCCTCCGGCGAAAAAGACCTTGTTTCCGGCCGCGACGGCCGACAAGTTATACCGTGCCTTGGAGAGCGCGCCGCTGGACCACTGCTGGGTTGCCGTGTCGTAGATGGTCACCGTGTTGCTGCAAGCGCCGACCCAATTGTCCATGCCGCCGGCGAAGAAGACCTTGCTATTTGCGGAAGCCATTGCCAAGTCGCCTCGCGCCTGTGGAAGACTCGCCGAAGACCAGGAGTTCGCGGTCGGGTCGTAGATGTCGATCGTGCTGCTGTCCTGGCCCGCGCTGTCCGAAGCGCCGGCAAAATACGCCTTGCCGCCAGCCGATGCTCCGCGGAGGCCATCCCGCGGTTGCGACAATGGCGATGTAGACCAGGTGTTGCTGCCCGCGTTATAGATATCCACCACGTTCGACGCGGCCGTAGTCCAGCCGCCCGCAAAGATTGCCGTGTCGCCGACAGAAACGGCCCCGATCGCCGATCGCGACACGGATAGGGTAGCGGTGGACCACGAGTTGGCGGTCGAGTCGTACACGTCCACGACGTTGGACTCCTGGTGGGAGCCGGCGTAATAGAAATCGCCGCCGGCAAAAAGCACCTTATTCCCGGCGACGGCGGCCGCGAGGTTCTCGCGGGGCTGCGACAGGGACGCCGTGGACCATGTGCCGGCAGTTGCGTCGTAGATGTCGACCGTGGCGAAATAATGTCCCGCATTGTCGTTTCCCCCCGCGAAGAAAGCCTCATTGCGGACCGTGGCTGCGGCCAGCCCGAACCGCGCTTGGGAGAGGGTTGCGGTCGACCATGTGCCGGCGGCCATATCGTAGATGTCCACGACATTGCTGGGAATAAAGCTCCCGCCTGAGCGGGTGGCCGTCGCGCCGCCGGCAAAGAACACCTTGCCACCGACCACCGTCGCTGCCGGCAATTGGCGTGGCTGCGAGAGACTAGCCGTAGTCCACAAGGGCGACCAGTCATCGGCGTGTAGCGGCCGAAGCATACCTACAACAGCCAACGACAGAACCACGATATGGAAGATCTTCATCGCACACGTCTCAGGGGGTACAAAGGGATGAAGAGGGGGATAGCACTGATTCCTTTCCTACAATTCCGCCGTAGCTCATGAAACTGAACGCATTGTGCTTTCGCCACCAAGCCCAGCCGAAGAGAGCCGCTAGCAGCACCACAAGCAGCGCCAGCGTCCCTGGCTCCGGCACGGTGAGCACCAGGTCATTGCCGGGAACCATGAGGCTTGCCGGGTACCGCGCACCGAGGAGTCAGAACGGTGCGACTGCTATTCTGCCTTGCCCCTGCGGGAAAGTAAAGCGCCCCCGCCGACAACCTCCAAATTGATGAAGCTACCCGGAATTCAGATCTCAGGTGGGGTCCACGAGGCATTTTCGTGCCCCCGGCGGGGATTTGGTGAGGGATGGGAGCGAAGGCAGGGCCAAGCGACCCTATCCGTCCGGCACAGGAATCACGCGGTCCAGCAACGAGTGATAGGAAATTAGTGATAGGAAATTTGATTTCGCCGACCAAGAGTGAGTGTACCAGAGAGAACTGGTAAATCAAGGGGGAATCGGGGGCAGGCAGGAGTGGCAGGGCGGC
>JBEKTY010000351.1:0-3366 GCA_049515555.1 Thermoguttaceae bacterium | reverse complement strand
CAGGGCGGCCGCGGCCGCCCTGCCACTCCTGCCTGCCGTCAGCTTTCTTCGGGAGCTTCTTGGCAGAAATGGCCCGCCCATCATGCAGCAAGATGCGGGTTCGCCACGCGAATGGTAGATGACGACCCGCTCCGCTTGGTCTACCACGCCGTCCGCGACGTCGTCGAAGTACACGACCTGCACGCCACGCTGCTCTATCTGTTGGGCATCGACCACCTGCGGTTCACGTTCCTGCACCAGGGCCGCGACTTCCGCCTGACCGACGTGGCGGGCAACGTGGTGAAGGGCATCCTGGCGTAGTCGGATTTCGCCGCCGCCGCGGCGAAGGCCCTGCTTCTCACGCGCTGTGGCCGGTCTCCGACCGAGCCACGCCGCCGCTTTGAAGGTCTCCCGAGCGTGTCGGAGACCTTCGGTCGGGAGACCCGCGCCGAACTTGTCCCTGAGCGCGGCGAAGGGCGTGGTTTACCGGGCTCGCCACGCCCTTCGTCCCTCAGGGCGTGCCACCCTAAATGCTCACCACGCCGCACGCTCGACCTCCGGTACGGCCTCGACCTGGGCATGGTGCTTAACGGGGGCAAGCGCCGTCGCGGTCGGACTCTTTCCGCCCGCATCATCCGCCAGACTCACGGAGACGCGGAAGCCAACAGAGTCGACACGGCCCCCGGGTACATCGTAGTGACGGAGCGCCGACCGGCAGGCGCATGCCGGAAAGACCCAGCTACCTCCACGGGACACGCGATTCAAGCCCCCGGACGGCCCCACTGGGTCATCCGTGGGCGACTCCGCATAATAGCCCTTGTCGTAGTAGTCCCGGCACCATTCCCACACGTTGCCGTGCATGTCGTACAATCCCCATACGCTGGCCCGCTTGCTGCCCACAGCATGTGTGAGCCCCCCCGCGTTCTCGCCGAACCACCCATATTCGGCCAGTTCCTTCTCCTCGGTTTCCTTGAGTATCTCACCGCGAGCTGAGCTGAAACTAAAACGACCCATGTTGCCCGCACGGCACGCATGTTCCCATTGGGCCTCTGTCGGCAGATCGTACCGCCGCTTGGCCATCTTCTCCCCGGACAACTCCGATAGCTTCCGGCAGAACTCGATCGCGTCGTTCCATGAGACTTGCTCGACGGGCCGTTTCCCGTTCCCTTGGAACTTGCTCGGACTGCTGCTCATCACGCGCTCGTACTCCTCTTGCGTCACCTCGGTCACGCCCAACCAAAACGGTTTCGTTATCCGCACCCGGTGCTGCGGCCCCTCGCCCAGCAGATGATCTTTGTACCAGCCGTAACCACCGTGCAGCCGCCACTCCTCTTCGATCAACTCTTTGGGCGACCCCATCTGGAACTCGCCCGGCGGAATGAGTGCCAGTTTCATCCCGATCGAGTTGGCTTGGACCACCGGCGCGCCAAGATACTTGGCCCAACGCTTCTGATGCAGGATCGCCGTCTTCTCATTGCAGGGCGCTACCGCCAGCGGTGGATGGACGCGAGCGGGCCGGCCCGAAGCCTCCGGTGCGGCCTCGACCTGGGCATGGTGCTCAACGGGGGCAAGCGCCGTCGCGGTCGGACTCTTTCCGCCCGCATCATCCGCCAGACTCACGGAGACGCGGAAGCCCAGGTTGTTGTCACGCTCCGCAGGCCCGCGGCCGTCGCGGAACGCCGATCTGCAAGCCCAAGCCGCGATGATCCAACTACCGCCGCGAAACGCGCGCTGCGAGCCGCCGGACGAGCCAGCCGGATCATCCTTGGGCGAGTTCTCATAATAGCCCTTCTCGTACCCGTCCCCGCACCACTCCCACACGTTCCCGTACATATCGTATAGGCCCCAGACGTTCGGCTGCTTCTGCCCCACAGGATGCGACATCCCGCCAGAGTTGCCGTTGAACCAGCCATATTCACCGAGTTTCGCCGGGTCATCACCGAAACTCCAGCGCGACTGGCTACCCGCACGACAAGCATATTCCCACTGCGCTTCGGTCGGCAGTCCATACCGCCGCTTAGCCTCCTTTTCCCCAGGCAGCTCTGAAACCTTCCGGCAGAACTCAACCGCCTCGTTCCACGACACTTGCTCAACGGGCCTTTTCGGATCTCCTTGGAACTTGCTCGGATTGGTGCCCATCACACGCTCGTACTCTCCCTGTGTCACGCACGTCACGCCCACGAAAAAGGGCCGCGTGATTTGTATGCGGTGCTGCGGCCCCTCACCCGGAAGACGGTCTCGGTACCAACCGTCGTTGGCGTGCAAGCGTGCCTCCGTACCAATCAATTCTTTCGGCGAGCCCATGTCAAACTCACCCGGAGGGATTAGAGCCAGTTTCATCCCGATCGAGTTGGCTTGGACCACCGGCACGCCAAGATACTTGGCCCAACGCTTCTGATGCAGGAGCGCCGTCCTCTCATTGAAGGGCGCTACCGCAAGGGGCGGGAGGATGTGAGCGGGCCGACTCACTGTTTCCGGAGCTGGCTCGTCGGCAGCTTGGGCAAGACGTTTTTCCACTCGCGATTTCCCCAGGCCCGACGCCAACTCGGGCAGCGCTTCCTGGTACCATTGACCGGCACGACGCCGCATGGCGGCCTTGGTCTTGCCCGTGGCCTTCTCGCCCAAGTCCCACCACGCATCGCCGCGGGCGACCTTGTCTTCGGCCTTGGCCGGTTTCGACGCCAACTCTTCGGCGGCCAACGACTTCAAGGCGTCGTCGCTGCCCTTGGCCAACAGTTTCAGCCCCTCGTCCCAGTCGCCCTCGTAGAAGCAATACCAACGGCCGACCGCCAGGCAGGCGTCTGCATCGTCGGGGTCGGTCTTTAGTTTCTCCTGTGCCGCCAAAATCACCTCGTGCTCGTGCCGCACCTGCTGGAGACCCTTGGCGCAATCGGCCAGCGCCGTCTGCGCGGATTTTATTGCCTCCAGTTCAGCTTGCGCCTCGTCGGCCTTCTTCTCCTGTGCGGCTTTATCCGCGGAGGACCGTGCGCGGGCCAGTGCCGCCCGCGCAACGCGGTTGGCGTTCTGCGCCCGTTTTGTAGAGTCGGCCAACGTCTTCTTGGCAGCGCCCAGCACATCGAGCGCCTCGTCAGGCGCGCCGCCGGCAGCGGTCTCTTCGGCAAATTTTACGCATGCGGTGATTACGGCCGAAACCTGGGTGGCCCCGCCCGGTACACTGACAAGCTGCTTCAGCAGCCGCGCCTTCACCTGGAGGGGCCGGATGTCGAACCCTGCGGCAACCATCGCATCGACCGCTTCCAGCATCGCGGCGGTGTCACCCGCGTCGCGCGCGACTTCCCCGGCACGGCGCAGCAAGACGAACTGCTCGGCCCGGTTGGCCTCGTTCTTTCGGCCATCTTCCAGCAGTTTGCGGGCCAATGCGACCTT
>JBEKTY010000350.1:0-3413 GCA_049515555.1 Thermoguttaceae bacterium | reverse complement strand
CAAACATTGGCCTCGCTGAAAGATGTGCCTTTCAGTGGTCTCTGAGGTCGAGCCGTATGCGGTGAGAATCGCACGTACGGTTCCTGGGGGGGCGCGCACCGCAAGGTGCGCCCCTACCCGCCATGGGGCGCATACCTTTTGCAACCCATCATTTTCGCGTTGAAAGCCTCTTCGGTCACCCATTCGGGCAGCCGGAGGGACTTTCAATTCTTCCGGGACCGTGGCGCTAGTTGCGATGTGGTCCCGTTCGTCATTTTGCCCCACAGCGAAGGGGCGGTCAACGTTTTCCCATTCCCCCGCGTGGCCGCCCCGGCCTGTCCCCACGACGACGTGGAGGAAATCCCGACTTTCGACGGCTTCGTCAACCGGCGTTGTCGTAAGTGTGGCCAGCATCTCCAATGCCGGCGAGTGGAGGCAACGATGGTATGAGCGCCGAGCAGGCTAATTGTTACGTCTGCTCGTCCTGGAGGGGCGTTTGAAGTGTACTTTCAAGAGTGGGCCCGAGAACCGCGGGACCGCAAGCAAGTGTCGCTACGTGTCGGAGGATTGAGTTGCCGTCAGCACTTTTCGCTGGCCGGCAGAAGCTTGAAGTTCAACGATAAGGAGAAGTTACGATGGTGGACGAAGTGAAGGTCGAGAATGGGAGGCTTCAGAAGGTGGTGCTGACGGAGATTTGCACGGAAGGGACGCAGACCCGTCACATTATTCGGCGCGAGGTCGTAGCGGAGTATGCCGAACGGATCAAGCAGGGAGAGGAGTTTGACCCGGCCGTGGTATACCTCGGCGATGACAAGAAGCTCAGGTTGTCTGCTGGTTTTCACCGAAAGGCAGCGTATGCCCTGGCGGGCGAGGTTCGTATGCCCTGCCTCGTCCGGCCTGGGAGCCAATGGGATGCCCTTCAGTACGGCCTACGGGATAACCTCCAGCACCGGGGTGAGCGTCTGAGCCGTGCCGACCAGCAGCATAACATCAAACTCGTTCTGAGGGAGCGGCCCGGTATGAGCGATCGTGCGATTGGCGAATTGTGCGGGGTCTCGCCCTCGACCGTGGCGAAGTACCGCGCACCTGTCCAAGTTGGACAGGTGACACAGCGGGTTGGGAGAGATGGAAAAGTCTACGACACGGCCAACCTGGAGCGCACGCCGGCGGTGGTCCCCGCTCCGGGCCCTGTGCCCGAGCCTGTTGAGCAGGTGCTGGCCAGCAACGGGGAGCAGCCGACGCCGCCCGCAGCGGTCCCCGAGCTGATACCGGCGCAGGCGGTGCCGGTGGGGCAGCAGGCTGAGCCCGTGGCCATCGAGCGCGTGCAGGACCCGGCGGTGGTAGAGCCCGAGCAGGCCCAGCCGGACGATGACTTGCCGCCCGACCCGCCAGGGCCTCCGGCGGATGAGGCCATGCTCCGTCAAGCGTTCTGCGAGGCGGTGCGGAGCCTGGGGCGAGCGAAGAAGGCCGTCCATGATCTGGCGGGGCTTGCCCCGGGGACGTGCTACCCGGCGACGATCGGCCACTTGGATAGGGCCGGTGAGGAGCTTGTTCGCTGGCAGGCGGAGCTGGACGCAGAGCCGTTGGCGTCGGGGCGTTGAGGCGGCAAACGCGCGACCACTATCAAAATGTTACCCTTGATCGGGGGGAAATTGGGGCGGGAGCTATGTAGTTGGCCCTGCTGCCTTGCCTTCTAACCTCATCCTGCATACAATTACGCTTGAAGGGTAGTTTTACCCCCTCCTTCTGACCAATTCTCAGCGGTGACTCGGTCGGCTTCCCTTCGTGGCCCTGTACGCGAAACCCTCTCTGTTTTGGAGCCTGACCATGTTGCGAAAAGACCCTGTCCCCGATGGCGTTCTTACCCAAAAAGTCAGCCAGAGTTTGTCGAACCGTGGCGTGCGAGCACCGTGCCGAGTTGCCGTCGCGACCCAGAAGGGAACGGTAACCCTTTCCGGCAAGATTCAGTATGAGCATCAGCGACAGGTGGCGATTCAGACCGCGCGCAATGTGGAGGGCGTGACTCGCATTGTGGACCAACTCCAGGTGATCATAAGAGCCGCCCCTCCAAAGAATCAGAACCAGTGGTAAAGAATCGGCCGGGGCTTTTCTCTCCGACCGCAGTTCACTGCGGCCCATAACCGCCAACCGAGAACTAACAACCGACTTGCAACAAGAGGCCGAACGAGAAGATGAAAATCCCACGAAAAAGGCCAGTCCGCGTCTTCCACGATTGATCGAGATTCTAGCATCGCGACTTTTCGCGATCAACAAACCACCCGCAATATTTATCGAGCTAGGTGGGGCCTTGCCCGCCACTGGCCGTACGAACACGCCAACGATCAATAACTGGACGCTTGCAAATTGCGGATGCCCGGTCCCCTTTCCCTCCGGGATGGGGGTTAGGGCGATGGGAAATGGGTGACGATCATGCCACGGTGATTCTAGCCACTGGGGGGGTGAGATGATCCGAGGATGCCGATCTGGCTTGAAAAATCGGCAAAATCCTTGCAAAGGTTCTTCAAGTATGGTAGGATAACGCTTGTGCGGTATTGAAGTCTGAATGCTCGAGGAGATGCAACCCATGTTTTGCAAGACTCTGGTGCGAGGTTTGGTGGCGGCGGCCGTGGTGGCCTCGGCCGTGTCGGCCCGGGCCGTCCAAGACGATGTCAATTTGGTCGGCGGCTGGGGTATAAGCTGGAACGGCCAAGGCACGTCACCGAGCCAGGACATTAAGATATACGACAACACGACGCCGGCGAACGGCGTTTTCGACGGCTACGAGTTGGGACTGATTTTCCAGCGTGTTTCGGGCAGCGGCGAGCTCGCGCTCAACAGCGCACTCAACCCAACGAGCAATTCGATCGTTGGAAGTTGGTCCACAACACCAGCACCAACTGTTACGCCATTCAGCGACGTTTACGGTGCCGGGATCGAGCAGGAAATCGCCAATGTCCCGTATACCAGCGGGACCTATACGGTGCCTCCTTTGAGTTCGGCGGCCAGCTTGGTGACTGTGAATTTCACCGCCTCGTCGGTCGGGGCTTCGGGCGCGGTCTTTGATGTCTGGGCCGACGACGGCAACGGCGTGGACGGCGCCAACGGCTGGTCTGACTACGATCAAAAGGGCGGGGGCACCACTAACTACACCGACTGCAACACCAGTAACTTTTTGCTGGGTACGGTAACGGTAACGGCGACCCCCGAGCCGAGTTCGCTGGTGTTGCTGGGCGTTGCCGGATTGGGACTGCTGAGCCTCGGCGCCCGGCGGATCATTCGCCGTCGCAATGCCCCCGCGGCCTGAGGAACTTGAAGGCCGGCCGGCGTTGCTCATCGTGGCAGCATAGCACCGAGCCGCCTCCCTCTTGGAAGGCGGCTCGTTCCATTGGAAGCAGCCGCACGGCGCGGCGACGACGAGCAAGAGCATACACAAT
>JBEKTY010000349.1:0-3527 GCA_049515555.1 Thermoguttaceae bacterium | reverse complement strand
CCGTAGCCGGCCCCGCCCCCCACGCCGGCCTCGTCGGTCACGTCCTTGAAGCGGAAGGAGCCCAGGTTGCGGTACAGGCGGTTCTTGGGCGGCACGCTGGCCTCCGTTCCCGCCAGCGGCCTGCCGTTGAGGAAGTAGATGTCGATCTTCCCGTCGTTGTCGTAATCGAAGGTGGCCAGGCCGGCGGTTACCGTCTCGACGATGTACTTCCTGCCGCTGCCGCCGTGCGTGTGAACGAAGTCGATGCCGGTCTGCTCGGTCACGTCGCGGAACTTGATCGGGCACTGGGCGTGGGCGGGAACGGCCAGAAGCCAGCCCGCCAGAGCGGCGGCACACCAATCCGCCGCCACCCGCCGCCGCCGACGCAATCCGTGGAGCACGCCTTTATTTCCTTCCTTGAAACTGTTCCAGCAAGCGCCGGCACTCGCCATTGTCCGGGGCGAGCTCCGCCGCCTTCTGGGCCGCAACAAGCGCGTCATCGAAGCGTTGCAGCTTGGCGTAAAGCCTGCACAAGCCCATGTAATGCCTCGGGTTCTTCGGCTCGATGCCGCTGAGCTCCTTGCAGACGGGGATTGCCTCCGGCGCGCGGCCGGTCTGCACCAGCAGCATCGCCAGTTTGATGCGGCAGGCGGTATCCGTCGGGTCTACCTGGGCCCCCCGGCGGAGGAGTTGTTCCGACTTGTCGTTCTTTTCTCCGGCATATTCCGCCGCGGCCTCGGAGCAAGTCGTAGCCACAATGCGCCGGTACGTGGCAACGTCATAGGCGACACCTCTCCCGCGCCGTTCCACCTCCATGCTATCCGCCTGCAATTTCTGGTACTGGTCCATGGATCGCCTGGATTGATCTTCCAACCCCAGCTTCGCGTACACCATGCCAAGCCCGTAATGCACAGCCTGGTTGCCGGGCTGCAATCCCACGGCCATCTCGTAGTTGGCCCTGGCCTGCTCCCAGTCTTCCAGCAGGTAATAGGCCTTTCCCAGCAGATAGTAGCTCTTCCCGTCGCCGGAAGACAGCGCGGTGGCCTGTTTCAGCTCGCCGACGGCTTCCGCGGGATTGCCCAAGCCGATCAAGGCTTCCCCCAAGGTGCAATGCAGAAAGGGGATCTGGCTGGAAAGTGCCAATCCCCTGCGGCACAGAGCGGCCGCTTTGTCGTACTCGCCAATGCGGACAGCAACCCGCGCCATGGCTTGGAACAAGTCGGGACGGTTGGGATTGCGGCTGGCCGCCTGTTCCCAGCACCGCAAGGCCTCAAGCGGCTCGTTACAGCGATTGTGAACCATGCCCAAAAGGCCGAGGGCATCCGTGCGGTTAGGATAATCCCGGATAACATTCTTTGCGATCTCGATCGCCTCCGCGCGAAGCCTGACGATTTCCGCCCGCGCCGCCGCCACGGGATCGGGCTGCGGCCCTTGGGCCCCTTGGGGACGGGGCGTCGCGCCTTGCGCCGGCGGCGTCGCGGGCGGCCTGTCGGCTGGCGCCGTGGGCGCCACCGGCGGCTCATCCGCCAGTGCCGGAGCAGAACGGGCAGGCAAGCTGCCCGTGGCAACCGGCGCGTGCTGGGCCCCTGGTTGCCGCGCCTCTTCAGCGGCCCCGCCGTTACGCCAAGAGCTGATCACCCCGATCGAGGAAATAGTCGCCCCGGCGGTACAGATTGCCACCGCCAGGAACAGCCGCCGCCTGGAGCGTGGGGGCGCGGCCCTCCCCCCATCAGCCAATCCAGGCTGGGGGTTTCCGCCCTTGCCGCGGCGTTTTCGTCTGCCCATGGCGCGACCTCTGAAGGGTACGCCTCCGCCGTACGATCGACGGCACCAGCCTCTGTCCCGGGCGCAACGAAGTTATTTCGCGAAGACAAGAACTCTAGTGTAATGAAAATTCCACAAAACTGCAAACACCTTGGGACAAATTGCCCGTTGGCAGACAAACCGCCGTCCATAGCGGTTTCATGCGCGTGACTCATTTCCCCAACAGATGCTCGATGACGGCCAGCTCGAGGGCCTCGTAGTCGCGGTTGGCGCGGCATTCCTGCTCGACCGCGGCGGGGAAGGTCCGCACCTTTTCCACGAGCCTCAGGAACACGCTGCGGCTGTTGGCCAGGTGCCTGGTCGCGGATTCGGCCTTTTGGGTCCGCATGGCCTTCACGTCCAGGCCGATGAAGCGTCCGCTGTCGGCATAGCCGCCCAGTTCCAGCACGCGGACCTGGTTGTAGGCCGCCCGCAGGTTGGCCGCGCCGAACGACTTGTCCTGGTCGAACTTCAGGCCGTTCTGGTCGTTCAGGTGCACGCTCCACAGCTTGCCGGCGGCCAGGGCGAAGGCCATTTCGTCGGATGGGTCCAGGCCGGCCAGCAGGGCATGCGCGGTTTCGATCAGTCCGCCCACCCGCGCGGGGTCGATCGTCCAATGGGCCAGGGCCAGGGCGTGCCCGATGGTGGGCACGTAGGCATGATCGGCCGGCTCGTTGGGCTTGGGCTCGATGGCCACGGTGATCTGCGGATCGTATTCCAGGAAAGCGCTGTTGATCGCGTCGGCCAACTGCCGGTAGGCCTGGATGGCGTTTTTGGACTCGCGGACGTACGTTCCCTCGCGGGCCAGCCACAGGACGATCAGCCGCGTGCCCAGCGCACCGGCAATGTCAACGCAGCGTTTGGAGCGCTCCAGGGCCCAGCGGCGGCAGGCCGGGTCGTTGGCCGTGAAGCCGCCGTCGATGCCCCGCGGGTCCTCCCACAGCCGGGGGGCGACAAACTCCGCCACCAGCCCTTCGCCGTCCAAAAGCCTCTTGACCTCGCCGGCCGCCTTGACAATCGCCGCCGGCGACAGCTTCTCCATGTCCGGCACGGCGTCGTCGTCGTGAAACTGCACGCCCTCGAACCCCAGCTTGCGGTACAGCGGCAGCTTGCGGGCGAACTCCAGCGCGGGTCGCACCTCGGGCCCGAAGGGATCGGCCCCCGTGTGAATGTTCCATGGTCCGAAAGAAAAACGATATTGTGCCGGCATGGCGAACTCCTTTAGTGGTTTTGGGTCTTGGGGCTTAGGTCTTGGGCCTTAGGTCTTAGGTCTTGGGTCTTAGGTCTTGGGGCTTGGGGCTTGGGGGGGTGGGGCTTCGGGACAGTTTCGACCGATCGAAGTTAGATAGGCGTTCAGGGTGGGGGCGAGGGGGTCCACTATCGCTTTGAGACGTTCGATCTGCTCGCGCGTGAGGAGTTTACGCCGAAAAGCGCGGCGCAGCCAGTGTTGGGTTTCACACAGCGAACCGCGAGCGATCCGCAGGAATCGGCGGAAATCCCGGTTGCTTCCGCGGCCGCTTCCCTCGGCAATGTTTGCCCCGATACTGTCCGCAGCGCGCACAAGCTGCCTGCCCACAGTGTCGCGCGCCAGAGTCTCCCAATTACGCACAACCTGCCACACCTCATCGGCCATTTCTTCCGCCAAGACGTACACGCGCAGATTCTCGAAATTCGTCCGCGTCAACGCCCGCTGCCTCACCAAAACCCAAGACCGAAGACCCAAGACCCAAGGCCGAAGACCGAAG
>JBEKTY010000348.1:0-3638 GCA_049515555.1 Thermoguttaceae bacterium | reverse complement strand
CGCATGTCTGACTCCCTTGCGATTCTTCAGCGACATTATTGTAGTCGGCACACGCCGTGTGCCGGATTTCCGCACACGGCGTGTGCCGACTACATTGAAATGCGGAAGTTATTCTTCGGCCGATGCATAATGAATGTCTTGGCAGTCTAGTCTGATCGCGCTGGGGCAGCAAGGGCGACGGATGGCCCGGACACGGGCTGGGCGGGGTCGTGGCCCGCAATCAAGACGCTCACACATCGTTCCCCCCCGCCTGGACTATGGCCTGGATTTTGGCGGTAAGGTAGAATTAGGGCCTGGTGGTACTCTTGCCGGAGGGCCTCATTGCCATGAAGAAGTTCAGCCTGTGTGCAACGGTGTTCGCAACGCTCTTGGCGGCTTGGGTTGCCCTGGCTCAGGAGGACGCGCCGACGCCGAAGAAACTGCCGCCGCTGGAGGGCGTGCAATGGGCGGGGCCCACGCCGTCGCTGGCGGCTTTGCACGGCAAGACGGTGCTGCTGATGGTCTATGCCACCTGGTGCCCGATATGCAACGGGTGGTCGGGCGAGTTCTTCGCCCAGCTCAAGGAGGCCATTGCCGACAAACCGGTGGTCGTGCTGGCCGTTAACGCCGACGAATCGTCGCGCGGCGTTCAGCAGTACCTGACCGAGCGGGCCTTCTTCGCCCCCAACATCTGCCACGGCCACGACCCGACCTTCCACAAGCAGCTCGGCTTCAAGAGCAATCTGTACAACTACGTGCTCATCAATGCCAAGGGCAAGCCGGTGTCGAGCGGTTTCGCGGGTTCGTTCTTTCCCGCGCCGGAAGGGAAGAAGTTCGCCCTGCCTGCCGAGTTGGCCGAGAGCAAGACGGCGGGCCGCTTCAAGATCATGAAGCCGGACATGTCGGCCGAGATCAAGGCGCTGCTGTGGCCGGTGGAACTGGGACAGGCCACGGAGGCGTCGCTCTTGAAGGGCCGGTCGCGGCTGGCGGCCGAGCAGCGGCAGGAACTGGACGCGGTCATCGGGCGGTGGGCCGACGGCCGCCTGGCGGAGGTCAAAGGCCTGTACAAAGGCTCGGTCGGCGAGCGGTTGCAGGCCTACGAGCTGTCGGCCGAGCTGGCCGCCAACTTCAAGACGACCGCCCAGGGGAAGAAGGCCCGCGACGTGGTGAGCTACCTGGAGAAAGACGAGGAGTTCAAGCGGGAAGTGGCGGCGAAGAAGGCTTACGATGCGGCCCTGGAGAAGGCGGGCGGCAACGCCAAGCGCCGCGCCACGGGGTTGCGGAACGTGGCGAAACGTTTCGAGGGCACGCACTACGCCCAGTTGGCCGAGCAACGCATCGGCAAGCAGGGCGGCGAGAAGTAGACGGCGGCAGCAATCCGCCAAGAGCTGCCGACGAGCCCCGCGCCTACCCTCGGCAGCCCAGTTCCTGAGCGATCCAGGCCCCAAGGCGCTGGGGATCGTAATTCAGCTTGACGTGAGGCGCCCCGACCGGCAATTCGCCGGGAAACGCCAGCCGCCGGCGGTGCAGGCTGACCGCAATCTGCAGCAACTCGACCAGGTTGACCACGTCGGTGAGGTTGTAGAGGGCCAGCTTCATCAGGGCCGCCCGCTCACCGCGCCGCCAGCGGTGCCAAAGCTGGACGGCCTGGAAACCGTCCACGCCTTGGATGGCGGCGGGGCGGGTGAGCCCCAGGCTGCGTTCGACGGCCTTCAGCCCGCCCCGGTAGCCCAGCGCGCGCAGCACGAACCGCAGGTCGACGTGGGCCTGGTCCAAGCGGACCCCGGGGAAATGCGCCCGCAGGAACGGCACGTCGAACTGGCTGCCGTTGAACGTGACCAGGAGCGGAAACTGCGCGATGTAGGCGGGGAACTGGTCGAGGTTGACGCCCTTGACGAACAGGGCCAGGCGGCCGCCGCCCAGCGCACCGATCATCGTGACCTCGTCGTAGCCGGGCGACAGGCCGGTGGTCTCGATGTCGAGGAACAGGGCCCGGCCGCCGAACTCCGGATAGAGCCGCCACGTTTCTCGGCTGGGCAGGAGGGCGGCGAAGAAGCCGGCGTCGCCCGCGGCGACGGCATCCACCGATTGACGCACAAGCGGCACGGCAGCCTCGTAGACGCGCTGCGGCAGCAGGCGGCTCTCGGCGGCCGCCAGGAAGCGGTCCCAGTCCAGAATGCCTTGCCGCCACAGCAACCGCTCTCGATGACTGCCGATGCCGGGCAGGTGGATGAAGGTGTTGCGAAGCATGCGAAGCACAGCCCATCGGGTTTTAGTTTTCGTAGGCGTTTACAGCATGGAAAGCAACACGGCCCGTGAACGGTTGCCAGTTCCTAATATATCTCCGTGTGCAAGAGCGGGCTATGGCCCGCGCTAAAGCTTCGGGTTAGGATGGCGCACTGAGCCCTGGCCCCGTCCGCTTCCCACTGCCGGCTTGCCGATACGCGGGCATGGGCGAACGGCGCTCCAAACCCATGCCGGAGCTGGTTGTGAAGGCCGATGCCGGCAAGCTCGCCTTCGTCGCGCCGCAGGCCGAAGGCGCCTACCGCGTATTCGTTTTCGTGCGGGACGGACAGGGCCACGCGGCCACGGCCAACATCCCGTTTTGCGTAAAGCCGTAGGGCCTTAGCGGCCCGAGGCGAAGAGAATGCCACCGGCCGTCATCCGGAGCGACTGGCCGGCCGAGCATCCCGAGCATAGGCTGGAGCAGCGGGAAGAAGAATCCCGTGAGGCTCAGGCCCGACGCCGACGGGGGACAGAAAAATGGGAGAAAGGAAAATGGGAGAAAGGAAAATGGCAGACAGGCGAGGAAGAGGAATTTTGGAACACTAATCAACGCTGATTAACGCTAATCGTTCCCCTTCCTCCTCCATATTCCTTTCCCACATCTTCTTTTCTCCCCCCTATTTTTCTGCCCCCTTATTTTTCTGTCGCAACCATCCTGGCACCCAGAGCCGAGGGGCGCGTGGAACTCTTTGCGCTCTCTGCGTCCTTTCGCGGCGATCGAGTGCCAGACGCGGGCGTCAGTTCCAGAGATGCCCCGTTATTGGCTCTAAGGACGTGGCCACGGCGTGTCAGGCTCAATGCGTGGAGGCGGTTCAGGCAGATCGCGCCGCTCTGGGGCCGGACGAGGCGAGGGCGGCGGCGGAGCGGGCGCCGGACGGAGCGGCTCAGGCGCCGGCCGGGGCGGACGAGGTGGCGGGGGTTGGGTAGGTCTAGGCGTTGGCGACGGTGACAGTCTGGGTTGCTCGGTGTCGCGCATCGTTTACTCCTCTTGTGGACCTGGGGGGACAAAGAACGAACCCATTGGAAGTTCTTGCAGCACCTCACTCTGGCATCGACGCTTTACGTTTGCATGCTCGCGGGTCTCCGGTGTTTTTCCGACGAGCGTTCGTTTCTTCTGAAGCGCCTTCTTGAATTCAGATTGGAGAGCCGTGTCATATTTTTGTTTCTGCTCGACAAGAGATTTTATCTCCATTAGGTCGAACTCTAGCATACGGTAGCCCGAGAGCACGCCTTCGAATTCTTTGATCCGTTCTGGACTTTTGCAAACTCTCAAATGGCGTTGGAAAAATGGGGGTTTTGGGGTCTAATGTTGGCGTTTTGGCCGGGCGCAGGAGAGCCGGGCCGTTTGGAGGGACCAGGGAGGGGCCAGCGAT
>JBEKTY010000347.1:0-3659 GCA_049515555.1 Thermoguttaceae bacterium | reverse complement strand
CCGTGTTGCCGCTCTGGTCGGTGTCCCAAATGGTCACCGCGGCGCCGGCGTTCAGTGGTAGCGCGCCCTGTGACAACGTAATCTGGTCGCCCGCAAGGCTTGTTGAGAAGTAGATGGCGTCGACAATGTTGTTCTTGCCATCGCTGTTGGCCTGGTCGATTTTGGCCCGTAACGTTCCGGCCGACCCGTCGTCCGCGTTACTGGTGACCAACAGATTGGACAGGAGCCGGCGGTCCTCCAGCGGCTCGAAGGCCAATCGTCCTTGGCGATTGTTCACCCTGGATGATGAGGAGCGGCCCGATTGCCTGATGCCTCGCGTGCCGCGGCCTAAACGAGACTTGCTCCACATAGCTGGTGCTCCAAAGAGGGATTTAGGGATTTGGGGATTTAGGGATTTAGGGAGGCTGCCAAGGACAAATCGTTGGCGGCCAGCAGGGCATCGATACGATCCTTCGAGAGCTTGTCGCCTTCGGGGGTCAACTTGTGATGCCCCTGGGCGATGCCGTCGGAGGCGAGCGCGGCGTCGAGGGCCGCCAGGCGGTTCACGGCCGGATGGGCGGCGGCCAGCGGCGCCGCCGGCTGCGACCACTGTCCCAGAGCCGCCCGTTGGGCAGCGCCGGGGCCGGCCAGGCTGCCGCCGGGAGAACCGACGGCAATGGAAACGCCCGACACGTCGGCGGCACCGGCTGAACACCCCGTCGGAGAACTGCCATACGCCGCGTCTGTGCAGTACGTCGTCACCAGCGTTGCCTCGAGTGTAACTACCCCCGAATAATACGAGGGCGCACTCTGGCCAGTGCGGATGTGAGATTCGCCGTTCAGTCCCCAAGGGCTGAAGAGCGTAAACAGCTCCGAGCTGCTGTCGTATCCTACCACGGCGTAGGTGCTCGCAATGTTCATGCCTGTCTCGAGGACCAGCTTATCGGCCGCATCCACCACCGCCGGTTGCCCGCCTTGCCAGTCGGTCCCAAGCGCGACCGGGTCGGAGGCATCGACCCCCGTGGCGGAATGGCCCGTGATAGCCGAAAGTACCGCGGCGGGGGCGGCGGCGGAAAAATTACTATAACCGGGGCCGTTGATGGCCTCGTAGCCGATCCCAGCAGTGAAAAAGTAGCCGTCCGTGCCGGGACTGTTGGACCACAGCCAGCCCTCGACGTTCTCTTGGCAATACGCCTTCTCATAGAGGGCGACCCACAATTCCGAGAAGTAATATGGGGTGCCGCTCGGTGGCGACGCGGGGATGTAAATCGGTTTCCTGAGGTTCGTGAACTGGGCTATGCCCTGATCGCCGGGGACAAGGTGCTGAATGTTGTCAAAGGCGCCGCTGCCGCCGCCGGGAAGCTCGGTATCGACGGTGACATAGTCGGCCGCACCCTTGGCGGTATTATAAAAGCGGACCGTGTAGGTGCCGTTGCCGTTGTCGGTGAACATGTTGTAAATGGCGGCGGGGTCTTGCTGGGCCACGGCCGCCAAGGGCGCCAGTACCCAACCATCATCGATCGCGCCTTGGCTCGCATCATAGTAATTGATATTGTTCGCCGACTCGTCGGGCCCCCGCAGCGGCACCGGATGCGCCGCGCCGGGAGCGTTAACTAATTGGTAGGTCGGCGTGCTGGTGGCAGGATTATACTCGCCGAGGGTGTACTCGCTGTTGGGATAATCCACGCCCAGGAACCACTTGTTAACCAGGTGTTGAAGTTGGGTCTTGGCGGCGCCGGCCTTCAAATTACCCAGCTTCTGATTCTGCGCAAGACCGCCCACCAGCGGATGGTAATAGGCGTTGCCCGCGTCCGTGCCAAGCGCCTTGTTCGCCAGGTTAGCGACGCTGTCGGGAATGCTCAAGTACCGCTTGTTGGCCGCCAAGGCCTGTAACGACGTGAGCACCGTCGCGCTGATTGTGCTGGCGGTTTCCGCCTGCTGGAACAGTCCCAGCCAGTTGTTATAGGAGAGCGAGCCGCCCGTGTCGCCGGGCGGGTTCGAGGTGACCTGCCCGCCGTTGGCCAGGTAATCCTCGCGGGCAAGGGCTTGCAATCCGGCATCAGGAACGTTGTTGGAAAACCAATCTGGCGTGATCGTGATCGTAGACTTGGTGGTGCCCTTGATCAGCTTGTTGCCGCTGCCGATCGAGGCCGTAACGGTCACCGAACCGGCCGCTTCCAGCGTGAGAGAGGCCGTGCCCACGCCGCTAGACCACGAGATGTTGCCGTTTTCCGTCACCGGCTGACTGGGGGTGGTGCTGAACTGCAGCGCCTTGTTGTAGTCGGTAACCACGTTATTGTCTGCATCTTCGGCCGTGATCGTCACGGGGAAGGGCGTGCCCACGGGCGCCGAGCTCGGGCCGGCCACCAGGAACTTGGCTACCGGGCCGGGCCCTACCGTGAGCCACTCGAACCCCGTCACGGTCAACGTGGGGCTGCCGTGTTTCGGCGGGCGCGTGGCGGAAACATTGAGCATGAAGCTGGCAGCACTGGCCAGGCTGAGCTTGATGGAAGCCGTGGCCACGCCACCGCTGAACTGGGCCGTGGCCGGGGCCGTCACCGCCCCGCCGTTGGTGGTCGAGAAAGAGACGTTCCCCTTCCCGTCCCACCCCGAGTTGCTGGCCGTGTTCCCGTACTGGTCCTGGGCCGTGAGCGTCACGCTCAAAGACGAGCCGGCCGTGGCGTTGTGCTTCGAGCTGACCGCCAACTGGCTGGCCCCGGCCGGGTTGACCGTAATCACGCCGGTGGACGCCACAAGCGTGCCGGTCACGCTGTCGCCGGCGTAGGCCTGCTCCTTGATGTTCTTTTTTACCAGGGTCAGGGTGACGCTGCCCGAGCCCTGGCCGTTGGTCACCTTAAATCCCCCGGTTCCCTCGTTGGGATTATCGTTGGCGACCAACGTGACAATGCCATTGGCCGGATTGCCATAAGTATCCAGGGCCTTGCTCATGGTGACGGTGACCGACTTGCCCGCCGTAACGCTGGTGGGAGAGGCCGTCAGCGTGCCGGAGACCGGGCGCGCCCCGTAGATGCTAATCGCACTGCTGGTCGTCTTGAACGATCCTTTGTCACTCACCGTGAAGGTGGCCGACTGAGTGACCTTGTCCAGCGTGACGGAGGGTGAAGCCTGGCCGTTGACCAGCGGTACCTGCATACTCTTCATCTCCTTGTCGCTGCTGGTCAGCGTGAGGGTGTCCTGGTCGTTCCAGGCAATCTTGCCGGGCGCATAATAGGCCTTGATGGTGACGGGGAACGACGTGCCGGCCTGCATGCTCGCCGGCACGGAGATGGTAAGAGAATTTGCCGGCGGGGGCGGGGTCTGACAGGCGCCGATGTCCGGCACGGGCGGCACTACGGCGTCGCCGCGCTGATCGTAGGCGAAGTAAACACCGGCGTTGGCGTTGTGCCCGGCCGCGCTGCCCGCGGTGGCCCGCTGCACCGTGAGGGTCTTGCTTGCCAGATCGACGCCGGTAACCGTCATCTGCTCGCCGTCGATCTGGATGGGCCAACTGAGGGCGGTGCTGGCGATTACGGCCGCGTCGGCGACCTGGAATTGGGTGACCTGGTTGTCGATGCCGTTGGTCAAGGTGGTGATGGGCCCGCCGGCCTCCAGGGCCGGACTGCCGCTGAGGAGGGCCATGGTCTCGGTCGGCCCGCCATTGGCCGCCAGCGGGCCCAGCC
>JBEKTY010000346.1:0-3719 GCA_049515555.1 Thermoguttaceae bacterium | reverse complement strand
CTAGCTGCGTTATTCCCGGTGTTTTATGTGTGCGATGCAGCTCGCAAAATACGGGGCTCTCCGCGATTCTGTGAAGAGCACGTGTTATTCTCGGGGAAAACCACCCCACCTATAAACCGCTGCCTCTAACTCCTACGCCAGCACCTCCTTGTTGGCCGCCCCGGGTGTATCGCGAACGTAGCGTGGAACGGCATAGCCCGGCAATTGGGCCCGAAGCTGTCGCAGCAGCTCGATGCCGAGCAGGGTGGGCACCTCGAAATGTGCCGCCCCCGCCACCCGGTCAAGTTGGTGCAAGTAGTAGGGCATCACGCGGAGATCCACCAACCGCCGGCAGAGATCGGCCAGCGTCTGGGTGTTATCGTTTACGCCTCGTAGCAAGACGGCCTGATTGAGCACCGGAATCCCGGCATCGACCAGCCGGCCCAGGGCCTCGGCCACGGCCGAATCGATCTCGGCGGGATGGTTCGCATGGACCACAACCAATGGTGCAAGCCGGGTGCACCGTAGGGTGGCCAATAGTTCCCCGGTCACTCGCTGAGGTACGACGATTGGCAGTCGGGTATGCAGGCGGAGACGCCGAACATGGGTAATTTCGGAAAGATGGGAGAAAAGCCGCCCCAGCCGCGCATCCTCTATACACAGCGGATCGCCCCCGCTGAGGATCACCTCCTCAATCGACGGCTCCTCGGCAATGCACTGCAAGACCGTGGGCCAATGTGGGAAGAGGGGTGAGGGGTGAGGGGCGAGTGGTGAGGGGTGAGGGGTGAGGGGCGAGTTGAGCTGTTCCCTGACCGCTGATCGTTGATCCCTTGCCTGCCAAGTATCCCCGGAACCGTCCCCGTCCGGAAGCTGGCGATAGGGAAAATGCCGGCGAAAACAGAATCGGCAGTGGACGCCGCAAGTGCCACTTGCTACGATCAATGCCCGGCGTTTATACTTCACCAACAGGCCCGCTGCGCAGCCGGCGGCCGATTCGCCCAGCGGGTCGCGGGAGAACTGCGGAAACTCGGCCAGTTCCTCCTTCCGCGGGAGGACCTGGGTCAACAGCGGGTCGGCCGGGTCGCCAGGGCGGATGCGGGCCAAGTAGGTCCGGGGGACCAAGAGCGGGAACTGCCGGGCGGCCTCGGCCGCTTCGGCGGCCAACCGGGGCGGCAGGCCCAGCCGACGGCATAACTCGGCCGGATTGCCGACCGCCTCGGCTAGGATCGCCCGCCAGTCGGTAAGCGGCCCGGTGGCGGCCGGACGTTCGGTCCCCCAGCCGGTACTCGTGCGTGGAATCAGAACCCCTGCCATACGGCCAATCGTATCACACCCAGTCCCTCTCAGAAAGTGAAACGGAAAATCCGACGTGGGCACCATCAACACCAGTGAATTTCGCAAGGGCCTGAAGGTCCAGCTAGACGGCGATCCCTACCTGATGATCGAGTGCAACTTCGTCAAGCCCGGCAAGGGCCAGGCCCTGTACAAGTGCCGGCTGAAGCACCTCATCCGTGGCACCACCATCGATCGCACCTGGAAGAGCGGGGACTCGATCGAGACCGCCGACGTGGATGAGATTCAGGCCCAGTACCTGTACCGCCAGGGCGACAAGTTCGTGTTCATGGATAACGAGAGCTACGAGCAGTACGAGTTGACGCCCGACCAGGTGGGCGACACTTGGAAGTATGTCAAGGAGGGCATGGTGTGCAGCATGGTGCTGTACAACGGCAACCCGATCAGCGTCACGCCGCCGAACCACGTTGTACTGCGGATCGAGTATTGCGAGCCGGGCGCCCGGGGCAACACCGCTACTAATGTCACCAAGCCTTGCAAGGTCGAGACGGGGGCCGAGTTCCCCTGCCCGGTCTTCGTCAACATCGGCGACCTGATCAAGATCGACACGCGGACCGGCGAGTACCTGGAGCGGGCCAAGCAGTGAGCTTTGAGCTATGAGCAGTGAGCTATGAGCAGTGAGCGGCCCAAAGCCCAAAGCCCAAAGCCCAAAGCCCAAAGCTCAAGGCTCCAAGCTCACGACTCAAAGCTCTTTCGCCCGGCCGCCAGTTGGGAGCGGCTGCGGTTGCGTGCAGGGTTGCTCCGCCGGCTGCGGGAATTCTTCGACCACCGCGGCTTTCTCGAGGTTGAAACGCCCGTCCTGTCGGCCGAGACGGTAGTCGATCGCCATTTGGACCCTTTCTCGCTGCTGACGGCCGACGGCGGAGGCCGGCCACCGCGGACGCTGTGGCTCCAGACCTCGCCCGAGCTTGCCATGAAACGGCTCCTGGCCGCCGGCGGCGAGGCGATTTACCAGGTCAGCCGCGTCTTCCGGCAGGGCGAGCAGGGCCCGCTGCACAACCCCGAGTTCACGCTTGTCGAGTGGTATCGGAGCGGTGACGGGCTGGACGAGGCGATGCAATGCACCAGCGATCTGTGCGTGGAGCTGTTGGGCGTCGGCCCGGCCGAGCGGCTCAGTTACCACTCGGCATTTCTGCGGCACGTGGGGCTGGATCCGCACACGGCTTCCACTGCGGCCTTGGCGGCGGCCGGCGACGGCTGCGACTTGCCGCCCCCGGAAAGCCTCTCACCGGAGGACCGTGACGGCTGGCTGGATTGGCTCCTCGCCGAACGGGTCCAACCCCGGCTGGGTCTGGGCCGGCCCGTGCTGCTCTACGATTATCCGGCCAGCCAGGCGGCGCTGGCGCAAGTCCGGCCGGGTAATCCGCCCGTCGCCGAGCGCTTCGAGCTCTACGTGGAAGGGATCGAGTTGGCCAACGGTTACCACGAGTTGCTGGACCCCGGTGAGTTGCAAAGCCGCACCGTGGCGGCCAATGCCCGGCGGGTGGCCGACGGCAAACAGCCGCTGCCCGAGCCGGGCCGGTTGCTGGCGGCCATGCAGTCGGGCCTGCCCGCCGCCGCCGGCGTGGCCCTGGGCTTTGATCGCCTGGTCATGCTGGCCGCCAGGGCCAAGACCATCGCCGAGGTGCTCGCCTTCCCGATAAATCGCGCTTAGGGTATGCTAATAGTTCCCTCTCCCAAAGGGAGAGGGGAGATTGGAACTTATGCGGATTCCGGTCATGCCCAACTCCTTCGATCCGTATCGCGAGGCCCTGGTGGTGGAAGCGGTCACCATCTGGCCCGAGGAACTCCAGGACGTGTCGGCGGAGGTTCGCCGGCGGGTCGAGCCGCAACTGCACGCCGATCCGGCCCGGGCCGCCGACCTCGAATATGTCCGCCTCTACACCGGATTCTGCCGCCGCATTACGGTCACGGAAGACGACTTGCATAGGCTAGAGTGATTCTCATGGCTTCTACCTCGCAATCGGTGCGGGTCGAGCTGGCCGAGCGGAGCTACGCGATCGAGATCGGCGCCGGCACGCTGGCCCAGGCCGGGCCGATGCTCGCCCGTTGCGGCCGCGTCTCGCAGGCGATCATCATCACCGACGAGCACGTCCAGGAGCCGCACGCGGTGGCCGTGGCCGAAAGCCTTTCGGCCCGCTCGATTAAAGTGGACATCATCGCCCTCCAGCCGGGCGAAGCGAGCAAGTCGATCGAGATGGCCGCCGGG
The DNA here is from genome assembly GCA_049515555.1 of Thermoguttaceae bacterium. Lineage (GTDB taxonomy): Bacteria > Planctomycetota > Planctomycetia > Pirellulales > Thermoguttaceae > JBEKTY01. The sequence continues at coordinate 178 of JBEKTY010000346.1, read as the reverse complement.
CTGTGGCAGGGACTGCTCGATCTGGACGCCGACCGCCAGACGGTCGTCGTCGCCGTCGGCGGGGGAGTGGTGGGCGACCTGGCCGGCTTCATTGCCGCCACCTATGCCCGCGGACTGCGATTCTTCCAGGTGCCCACCTCGCTGCTGGCCCAGGTCGATAGTTCGGTGGGCGGCAAGG
>JBEKTY010000345.1:0-3805 GCA_049515555.1 Thermoguttaceae bacterium | reverse complement strand
CAAGATTTCCTTTGAAGGACGTTCCATGCCCTCCTCCTTGCTCCAGGTATCCAGCGTTTGATCCGCGCAAGATGCCAAGTAGCAAGGAGTTGTGCAATACCAAGATCTTCACAGCAGTAGTCCGGAGACCCGCGCCGAACCTGGGCCTCTCGCCACTCACCACTCGCCACCCGCCACTTGCCACCGCCCGCCACTCGAACGCTGGCAGCTCGCGCACGCTCTTGTTAACATGGGAGGTACCGTTGCGGTTATTAGCGACCCCCGGCGGCATGGTTCCGATCGCGCCAGCCGTGCCCATTGGGAGTGCCCCCAGCGTTGGAGGCAACGAGCCGCAACCGACAACCGACAACTGACAACCGACAACTGACAACTGCCCGAGTGCCCCCAGCGTAGGAGGAAACGAGTATGCGAAAAGTGGAAGCCACGCGACGCGAGTTTCTCAAATCGGCCGTCCAGGCCGCCGCGGCCATGGCCCTGCCGGCCATCGTTCCGGCGGCCGTGCTGGGCAAGAATGGGGCCGTCCCGCCCAGCGCGAAGATCGTTACCGGCGGCATCGGCATCCAGGGCCGAGGCATGTCCGACCTGCAGTGGATCATGGGCGAGCCCGACGTGCAGTTCGTCGCCATCTGCGACCTTCAGAAGAAGCAGCGCCTGGCGGTCAAGCACTTCGTGGACAATCAGTACGGCAGCCAGGACTGCAAGATGTACCCGGAGATCCGCGCCTTCCTGGCCGAGCGGACGGACATCGACGCCGTGCTGATCGCCACGGGCGACCGCTGGCATGCGCTGGCATCCATCCTGGCGATGCGCGCCGGGAAGGACGTCTACACCGAGAAGCCCTCCTCGATGACCATCGCCGAGGGCCGGGCGGTGGTCGAGACGGCCCGCCGCTACGCCCGCGTCTACCAGACCGGCACGCAGCGTCTGAGCGAGGCCAACCATGTGTTCGCCATCGAGATGGCTCGTACGGGGCGGTTGGGCAAGATCCACACCGCTTACGCCCACATCGCCCCCTGGGACGCCGCCGAGATGCGCCACGACTGGCTGCCGGCCGTCGCCCAGCCGCCCAAGGACGAAGTGGACTGGGACGCCTGGCTGGGCGCCTGCCCCTGGCGGCCCTATAACCCCAGCTACGTGGGCGGCGGGTGGCGGGGCTTTTACGACTTCCACACCAGTTGCATCGGCGAGTGGGGCGCGCACACCTTCGCCCAGGCCCAGGCCGGCCTGGGTTGCGGCGAGTCGTCGCCCGTCGAGTATGAGTATGTGCATAACGACAGCGGTGACGGCATGGTCACGCACTTCGCCGGCGGTGTGAAGATGATCTTCTCGCGGGGCAACAAATATTGGCACGGCTCGTGCGGCGAGCGGTTCGACGGCACTGAGGGCTGGGCCGCCGCTGCCGACGGCTACTCCAAACCCGACGTCTCTTCGCCGGCCCTGCTGGGCGAGTTCAAGAAGGTCGTCGGCGACTACGTGGCCCGAACGGGCAGGGCCCTGAACCACATGCGGAACTTCCTCGACTGCGTCCACAGCCGCCAGCCCGCGGTGGCCAATCCGGCCGTCATGCACCATTCGATGACCACCGTCCACGCCGCCAACATCTGCATGTGGCTCAAGCGCAGCCTCAAGTACGACCCGGCCAAGGAGGAGTTCGTCCACGACGAGGAGGCCAACCACCTCCGCGCCCGGGCCATGCGCGAACCGTACGTTTACTAATGTAGTAGGCACACGCCGTGTGCCGTTAACCGCTTTCAATGTAATAGGCACACGCCGTGTGCCGTAATCCGCTGACGGCACACGGCGTGTGCCTGCTACAAAAGGAGAATCCCAGCATCATGTCGAGGAACACCCTAAGCTTCGCCCTGGCTGCCGCGCTCTTGGCCGCAACGGCCGCCGCATCTGTCGCCGACGAGGCCAAGCTCATCGCCGTGCTCAAGTCTGGCGCGGCGCTGAAGGACAAGGCCGATGCCTGCCGCGCTCTGGCCCGCGTCGGCACCCGCCAGGCCGTCCCCGCCCTGGCCGCCTTGCTGGGCGATGAGCAGCTCTCGCACATGGCCCGCTACGCCCTGGAGCCCATCGCCGATCCTTCCGTGGACGACGCCCTCCGCGCCGCGATGGGAAAGCTCAAGGGCCGGCCCTTGATGGGCGTGATCGGCAGCCTGGGCGTGCGGCACGACGCCAAGGCCGTGGCCGCCATGGCCGAGCTGCTGGCCGACCCCGACGCCGGCGTGGCCCAGGCCGCCGCCCGCGGGCTGGGCCAGATCGGCACGTCGGAGGCCGCCCAGGCCCTCGACGGCGCCCTGGCCGGGGCGCCGCCCGCCAACCAGGTCGCTTTCTGCGAAGGCCTCTTCCGCTCGGCCGAGGCGCTGTCGGCCCAAGGGCCGTGCGCGCAGTCGCAAGCCATCTACGACCGCCTCCGCGGCTTGCCGCAGGCACCGCAGCAGGTTCGAGCGGGGGCCCTGCGCGGCGCCATCCTCGCCCGCCAGCAGCAAGGCATCCCGCTGATGCTGGAAGCTGTCCGCGGTGCGGACTATGTGTTGACGGCCGCCGCCGCCCGCGCGGCCATGGAGCTGCCGGGTGCGGAAGTCACCGCCGCACTGGCCGGCGAGCTGCCCAAACTGCCGGTCGACAAGCAGCTCCTGCTGGTCAACACGCTGGGCTACCGCGGCGACGCCTCGGCGGGGCCGGCCCTGCTGGCCCTGGCCGCCAAGGGCCCCGAGGCCGTCCGCCTGGCCGCCATCCACAACCTCACGCACCTGGGCTACGCCCCCGCCCTGCCGTTGCTGGCCGAGCTGTCGCTCTCGGGCCCGGCCGGCCTGGCCGCCGCCGCCCGGACCTGCCTCGGCAACTTTCCCGGCAAAGACGCCGACGCCACGATCCTCGCCATGCTCGCCCACAAGGATGTCAAGGTCCGCTGCCTGGCCGTCGAGACGCTCGGGCAGCGGGACGTTACCGGGGCGACCGCCAGCCTGCTCAAGGCCGCCGGAGATAATGAAGAGGTCGTCCGCCTAGCCGCCCTCAAGGCCCTGCGGGACCGGGCCGGACTGGCCGAGCTGCCCGCCGTGCTCGGCATCCTGCTCCAAGCCAAATCGGCCGCGGAGTCGGAGGCCGCCGAGAGCGCGCTCGGGGCCCTCAGTGCCCGCCAGAGCCGGCCCGCCGGCGGCAACGTCGTCATCGTCAAGGCCCAGTACGGCGACCTGCCCGACGGCCCCACCGCCGACGTAACCAAGCAGGTGGCCGACATAGTCAAAGGCGGCGCGATGGCGATTGAAGCCTCCAACGACAACTTCGGCGACCCGGCCAACGGGCGCGGCAAGAAGCTGCACGTCGAGTACCGTGTCAACGGTGTGACGGCCGGCAAGACCGCGGGCGAGGGAGAGACTGTCACCTTCACCGCGACTTCGCCGCCCCCGGCGATCGTCGATGCCATCTGCGAGGCCGCGACCGGGGCCCACGGCGCGGCCCGGCTGGCCCTGCTGCGGGCCCTGCGGTCGGCCGGCGGACCGAAGGCCCTCCAGATCGTCCAGGCCGCCGCCGCCGACAGCGACGCCCAGGTCAAAGACACCGCCTGCCGGGCCCTGTGCGACTGGCCCACGCCCGAGGCCCTGCCGCTGCTGTCCGATCTGACAAAGAAGGCGCCGAGCAAGACAGTCCAGATCCTGGCCCTTCAGGGCTTCGTGCGTCTCGTGCCGCAGCAGGACGCTCCCGACGCGAAGAAACTCGATTGGCTGAAGGAAGCCCTGGCCCTGGCCGATCGCAACGAGGAGAAACGCCTGGTCCTGAGCGCCCTGGGCAACGTCCCAAC
>JBEKTY010000344.1:0-3828 GCA_049515555.1 Thermoguttaceae bacterium | reverse complement strand
GGGAACATTGTCGCCCGAGGCAGGGGAGGCGATGATTGGGAACCTGGAGGAACATATCAACAACCTGCATGCGGACGTGGAGCTTGCTCGCCAGCGATACGAAAGGTTCTGCGAAAAGGTGGTAAAGCACATGCTGCCTTGAAGCGGCTGGTCAGAAAGAGGTCACACACTGAAGATCGCTGTCAGTGCAAGAGGCCCTGCCTTGAGCAGTGAGATTGACCCACGCTTCGGCAAAGCGGGCTACTTTGTTGTGGTGGACACGGACACAGAGGAACTGTCGGCGCACGATAACTCACAGAACGTGCGGGCAGCCCACGGTGCTGGTGCCTACCCTGCCCAGGAGATCGTCAACTGTGGTGTGGAAGGCTTGATTACGGGTAATATAACGCCGGATGCGGCGAGTGCCCTCAAGGCCGGAAACGTCACGGTCTACAAACAGACCTGGGGAACGGTGCGGGACGGGATCGAGCGCTTCAAGGCGGGGCAGCTATCCGTACGGAGCAGAAACCGGGCATGATGCAATGTAAGCGTCTCATTGCCTCCTACTGACTGAGGAAATAATGGAAAAGGTCGAGGAAGCCACCACGAAGAAGGACGAACCCCCTGTGGCGGTGCCGAACCACACGGCAAAAATCAAGTCCCAGGTGTTGGCGAGGATCGGCAAGCCGCCCCGGTTGGACCGTGTGGAGGTGTCTCGGCACCACGGCAGCAAGTACCGTGTCAACATCTGGCAGCAGCCTGAGCCGAATAGGAATCTCGTTGGTCCACGCATTGGGCTGTCCTATTACCTTACGGTGTCGGACACGGGCGAGATTATTGACAGCAACCCGCTGATGACCAAAGTGGGCTCTCTACTCTGACAGTGACAGGGTGACGTTGCTTGGCAGGTGAAGTCAAAAGGTGTTGACCCAGCAGCGGTTAGAGGTGCTAGCATCGTAATCTTCCAGAATGGGGTGGACAGGGCTATTGTGTTCCCCATTCCGGGCTGTATAATGGGCACAATTCGCCCAATTCGCCGGATGACTAGATGAAGAGCAACCCGGCTCTGAGGGGAAGGAATCGGTGCTCTTCGATCCCTGGGCACGAGGTTCGGCGATGAACCGCCCTCCCGGTTACCTTCCAAAAGGTTTGCAAAAAGGTTTGCAAACGGTCGGTTCGCAGAAATCAAACAAAGAAAGCCTTTCGTAACTCCCTGTTGCGAAAGGCTTTAGCAACGGGTGGGTAAGGGGACTCGAACCCCCGACACCCAGATCCACAGTCTGGTGCTCTAACCAACTGAGCTACACCCACCGTAGCGGTCCGGATTTCTCAATATAGCCGGCCCGGAAATGGTAGTCAACGCGCCGTAAGGAGTAAGGACAGGCGTCAGTAAGGAAAGCGCTCGTCCAGCGGGGCGGCGGAGAGTTCGACCAGGAAGGCGGCCAGCCGCTCGACGAGCAGGTCCACTAGGCGGCGGCCTTTTTCGGCCGTGGCGGCGTGGGGGTTGCCCGCCCCGGCGTTGGTCGTCAGCAGGTGCCAGGGTCGCGTGATCGAGATCCAGCCGCGGTTGACGGCCTCGAAGCGGCAGGGGGCGGTGCGGCCCTCGTCGGCCGTCAAACTGCCGTCCGGGTTTTGGCCCACCAACTCCGGACAGTAGGCCAAGGCCAGCGAGGTCTCCATCTCGCCGGCGTGGTCGTCCTTGCGCTCGAAGATGGTGTGATACAGGTCGTTGAAGGTGGCGTACCAGTTGCAGAGGAACAGTTTGGCCTGGGTCTGGTTGAACAGCTCGCGGAGCACCGGCTTCAGATCGTTGCCGCCGTGGCTGTTGAGCAGTACGATCTTGAGGATGCCGTGCCGCACCAGCGATTCGACCAGGTCGCCGATGACGATGGCCAGCGTGGCGGGATTGAGGTTCATGGCCAGGGGGAATTCCATCTGGTTGGTCTGGGTGCCGTAAGGGACTGTGGGGAGGAGGACGACCTGGGCCCCGCGGGCGTGGGCGGCCTCGCAAATCTTGTCGCCGATCAGGTCGGCCTCCAGGGTGTCCATGGAATACGGCAGATGCAGGTTGTGCGGCTCGGTGGCGCCCAGCGGCAGGACGGCCACTTCGTAGTGCAGGTTCTTGACGGTGCCGTAGTTCGTTTCGGCAAGGTTCCAGGGGCGCATCGGTTTACTCCGGAGAGGGCCGGGACGGGGGCTGCCCGAGCTGCATGTATTCGTGGTACTGCCGGTCGAGTTCGGCGTAGCTCGTGCCGGTCAGCTCGGCCAGGACGTTGGGGTCCTGGTTGTCGCTATAGATGGCGGCCAGGCAGGCGACCAGGGCGTCGCGGTATCGCCCGCCGTCGTAATGGACCAGGAAGTGGGTCATGGCGGCCATTTGGCTGTAGAGCTTGGCCAGATTGTCTTGGGCCTGGAGTTGGCTCATGCCCAAGCGGCACAGCGCGGCAAAGGGCACGTAGAAGTTCTGTTGGAACAGATGGTAGCGGGCGGCGGTCATGCGCACGTCGTCCAGCCCGCCCAGCACGTGGTAGCCGTTCTGGCGGTGCAGCGACTCCATGTACATGGCGATGCCTTCGACCAACCAGAAGTTGGCGCGGCGGCCGATATCCGGCGGCACGCGGCGCGACTGTTGGAAGAGCTGGTGCGTGGCCTCGTGATACATGACCCGCTGCGTGTCATCGCCGCCGGCGAAGAAGTAGGCGGTACGACTGTGCGAGATATAGATGCCCGTTGAGACGCCGATGTCGGGCATCTCGCGCACGAGGGCCCGGTTGTACTCGTCGCGGGTATGGAAGTAGACGACGTCGAAGCGCGGCGGCTGGGAGCGGGGGGCCTGGCCCTTGCCGCTGAACAGGGCATCCACATACGCCTCCGAAGCGTAATAGCGAATGAACATCTGCTGCCAGAGGCGGTTGAGGCCCTCGAGTTTCTCGGCCAGAGCCACCGCCGATTCGATGCCGTCGTTGGTGCGGATCAGGTAGTGTTCGCTCTCGATCTCCCAGCCCGCCTGGATGGTGGCGTGTAGCCGGGCCTCGGCGTCGGCGGCAATCCAGCGGCCGTTGGCCAGCCGCTGGCCCTGCTCGTAGCGCTCGACGTTGCTCTGGCGAATCCAGCCGAACTTGTCGTGCCAGACCATGCCCGCGCTGAGTTTCTTGACTTCGTAGGCGGTGTGCCACTGGTTGCGATATTTTTGGTAGCCGAAGACGCGGCGGAGCCCTTCGTGGTCGGGGTCGCGGCCGATGGCCTCGACCGCACATTGGTAGGCCAGCGACGGCTGGCGACGCCGGATGGCGCGGCGGGCCAGGTCGTAGAGGGCCGCGGCCTGCTCCTGGCGGAGCTTCAGCAGCCGCCCGGCCCACTGGGCGACGCCGGCGGGGGCATCCTCGGGCGGGCCCGGCGGCGGACCCGCTGCCTGCGGCAGAATGGGCAGGAAGAGTTTATATGGGTCCTGCGGGCCCCGGGCGGCGCGGGTCTGGCGCTCCTCCGCGGTCAACCCTTGCTGGCGGCACCACTCGGCCAGTTTCCCGATCTCGGCCGCGTAGCTGGCTTGCAGGGTGCGGGCCTCGCGGTAAAGGTCGTCGGCGCCCGCCGGCGGCGCGGCCATCGCCTGGGGCGCGATAGCCGCCAACACGCAGCCTGCCGCCAGGGCGGCCAGTGCTCGGCCAAGACGCGGCACGCTACGGATATCCTGCATGATTTCCCCGCTATTATCCAGTCTACCATGCGGTGGTCGGCCGTGACAGTACCCAGGGGCAGGGGCATCGAGTTCGGCGCGGGGCTCCCGACCCCGCCGCCGGTGAGACCGAAGGTCTCCACACGCTCGGGAGACCTTCAAAGCGGCGGTGTGGC
>JBEKTY010000343.1:0-4878 GCA_049515555.1 Thermoguttaceae bacterium | reverse complement strand
CCGTGACGGGGCAAGCTTCCAGGCAATCCATGCCGCTAATGTATCACGGGGTCGGGAGGGGGGCAAAAGGAAGAGGAGAACGGTGGTCTTGTTCGGGCGGTGGGTGCTGGTGGTGGTGAGGTTGGATTGAGAGAACGCCGCCCCAGTACCGTACCAGCCGCCCACAGGCACGAGGGTAGGCTGCGTGGCGGGTCGGAGGTCCAGAGAGGGGCGGGCTGAGGGAGGAATTGGCAGCGATCCCTAGACCGTGCCAGGGCTGACCGCAGCGACGGCACGGCACGCTGACGAAGACCGACTGGAGCATGGGTGAAGCAGGGAGCCGATGGCAACGGCACATGGAACCGAGGGCCGGGGACACGGCGGACACTGCTCAATCTCGCCAACCATGAGGCCATTAAGAGTTGCCCCCTCTTCTGTGATCGGCCTTGATCCAGCCCGGCAACATCTCGGCGATGGCCCGCAGAGAAGTCGGTGCCCGTGGATTTGAGATACGCCCGTCCCGATGGCGGCGTCCATGATGACATCGTGCTGTGCCGAGTCCGTGACCGGGCAGGTTCCAGGCAGTCGATGCCGGTGAAGTGTCAGAAAGGCGGGGTGGGAGGCAAGAGGGGAAGGAATTGGTGTTCTTCGATCCCAGGACACGATGTTCGGCGGCGAACCGACACTACGCCGCCCTCCCGGTTGCCTCCCAAAAGGTTTGCAAGAAGGTTTGCAAACGTCGGTTTGCAGAAACGACACAAAAAAGCCTTGATGCAACTCATTGTCACTTCAAGGCTTACGAAGAGCGGGAGACGGGACTCGGACCCGCGACATCCAGCTTGGGAAGCTAGCGCTCTACCAACTGAGCTACTCCCGCACGAAACGGCAAAGAAGGTAGGAGTTAGGAGTCAGGAGTCAGGAGTCAGTAAATTCGTGAATCCCCAAAATCCCCACTCCTAATCCCCAACTTCTAACTCCTAACTTCCACCTCCTAGCTCCTCCTCACTCTCCCCTACGGCGTCAGCACGCAGCCCGCGGGCGCCAGCACGCCGGTCACGTTCACGTTTATTTTCTCCGTATGGTTGTCGAAGAAGGTGACGACCACGATTCCCGGATGGCCGGAAGTCGCGATCGCCGCAGTAATCGGCACCCAGTAGGTCGGCGCCGGGGTGGGCGCGTAGCCAGCGGGGCTGTTCCAAGCCGGCATGTCCGCGTTGGAGTAATTGGCGGCGGGCGTCTTGTGCGTGGGCCAAGGGAACGTTAGCCCAGCCCATTGCGTCAGGTCCACTTTTGACGAGCCCGCGCCGCTCGTGTGCATCAGCGTAAACGTGGGTGGCGACCCGAACGAAGGCGGAGGTCCGGGCCCGTTCCACGGGCCGGGCGGGGTGCAACTGTTGTAGTGTGGGATCGTGTTGGCGGGGTCGGGGATCGTACGCTCGGTCAGCATGGGCGTCTGTTGGGCGCTGACCGAGGAGGCGCCCGATTTCAGGTTCGATGCGTTCGCGTCCTGGGTCGCGTAGCCGAACTTGTCCAAGACGCCGTGGGTGGTGGAATAGTCCACGAACAGGTCGTCGTTGACCACGTAACTCAGCGGGCCGTTGCCCTGTGCCATGGTAAGCGACACACTGTCGTCCGGGCATATCAGCGACTTGATCTGGACGACGCCCATCGAACCGCTCGGCAGCTTTAGGGTGTTGAACGACCCGTTCTGCTGGAAAAACTGCCAAAGATCGTTATGCTCGGTTTCGGGGAAGATCGCCTCGACCCAATTGAACCACGGGCCGGTGGTAGTGTTTGGATTCACCGTGGAAACGACCCGCGGCAGGTGCCGTTTTCCGACATCGTATTGGAGGATGGCCCGGCCCAGGTCCCGCTGGTTCTTGATGCAAGTGGCCTGCCGGGCGGACTCCCTGGCCCCCTGAATGGCGGGTAGCATTATAGATATAAGTACGGTAATGATCACGATCACTACCAGGATCTCGACCAACGTGAAACCGCGTTTGGCACGAAACATACTGTCAACCCCTGCCGGCCTGGCTGCCGTGATTTCCTGCCCCGGGGATCATTTTCGCCGAAAACGTCGAAAAAAGCCAGCCCCAAAAAAGCGGCAAGAGGGAGCTCTCCCCGACGGACGGCGAAAAAAGCCCGCCCGCCCCCAAAAAAACATGCCGGAAACCCTGGATTTCTTCTTCGGAATCTGCGACAATGACTGTGGGCAAGTGGACCGAAAGGATGACTCACATGAAACGGCAAGCGAAACAGGCTTTTACGCTGGTGGAATTGTTGGTGGTGATCACCATCATCGGGATGTTGATGGCCTTGTTGATGCCGGCGGTGCAGGCCGCCCGCGAAGCGGGCCGCCGCGGCACGTGCATGAACAACGTCAAGAACGTTGTGCTCGCGTCGCTGCAGTTCGAAGGCGCCCGCAAGTCGTTCCCGGGCTACGTCAATTCGTTTGCGGTCGGCTCCTCGTACACTACCGTGAGTTGGGCCGGCATGCTCCTGCCCTATCTGGAGCGTAGCGATATATGGAGCCAGATCAAGGGCGGGCAAGCCACCACGGTGTATGGAAAGGTCCTGCGGGTCATGGTCTGCCCCAGCGATCCGCCCCCCACGATGAGCGGCAACATCGGGCCCTCGGCGTATACGGCCAATGGACTGGTTATGCGCGATGCCGGGTGGTCGGCCCGTAACCAACCCGATCTCTACACCAGTGGCAGTTCCTCGGTTACGGTTTTGCCCCGTTCGTTCGATTATGTGTCGATGAACGACGGCTCATCGTGCACCCTGTTGATTTCAGAGAACATCCAGAACGACGCGTCACCGGTGATTTCGGGCACCGCTATCAATCACTGGGTGCACAACTGGTACGATTTTGGCGTCCAGCAGGCCGTCAGTTTCGGATTCAGTTTGAAGACCTATAGTGCCTATAGTAGCACCACCACTGGTTACGATTTAGGCACGGTGAGCTACTCCGCGGGTTACCCGACCGTAGCGGCAACGGTCAGCAATCCGATGGGCGCGAACATTCGCTCCAACCACAGCGGCGGCGTGGTGGCGGGCTTCTGCGACGGCAACGTCCGGTTCCTGCGGGACGACAACGGGACCAACACGGTTACCGGCGTCAACGCCCTGGGTAATATTCCAAACCCCCCCCCATCGGTGTTCCAGTGCCTCGTTACCCCGGATGGGTACAACTGTGGAGCCGAGCCTCCAATCGGTGAGGACATGTTCTAAGGAACTGTCTCAAGAGCCCTCCCCGCTCCGTTTGGCGATGGGCTGGGGGTGAGGGCATCGCGGGCCGAATCGCAAAGGGTTGGGTGCGTTCTTGCTGTGTGCCCCTCACCCTGCCCTCTCCCGGAGGGAGAGGGGAACGGGTGCCTTTCTGCCGCCCGCGGCCCTCCGCGTTGTGGCCGGTCTCCGACCGAGCCACACCGCCGACCAAATGTCTCCCGAGCCCCGGAGACCTTCGGTCGGGCCGCGGCGGGGTCGTGAGACCCGCGCCGAAGTTGGCCGGTCATCTCTTGCGGCCCCGTCGCCGATCTGCCCTCCCTGCCATCTCCCAGAGGGAGAGGGGAGCCCGCTCCCAATCTTCCGTTCTTCCTGGGAAATTCCAAGTGGGCAGGTAAAACAGTGTAAGGCGGCGGTTCAACTTTGCCGATTATTATGCGCCGCCACCGCTTCTAGTGCCCCGACAGTCCTCGGTTGACACGTTGGGTGCCACTGCTGGCTTGTCCAGCAGTGCCGAAAACACGGTTGGGCAAGCCAACCGTGGCACCCGCCATTCTGGGCCAGTCGGAGTACTGGCCTTTGGCCATCGGTCGCGGTTGGTGTTATTGCCCCGCTTGGCATCGCTGTGGCGCTTGGTGGTGCTGGCCGCCTGGGTGGCGGTGCTGGCCGGTTGCCGGGTGATCAATCCCTATGGTCCGGCATTGGAGCCGCCGCTGCCGCCGGCGCAGGAGCCGCCCCGCGAGTTGGCCAAGGTCTCGCTGCCCACCTACCACATCGAGCCGCCGGACATCTTGCAGATCGAGATGCTCAAGCTGGTGCCGCTGCCGCCCTATCGGGCCGAGGTGTTCGACGTGCTGCAGGTCCGCGTGCCCACGGCCCTGACGCTGGTGGACCAGCCCATCGACGGGCCGTTCATGATCGAGGCCGAGGGGACGTTGAACCTGGGCCCGGCCTACGGCTCGGTCCGCGTGGCGGGCATGACCATCGACGAGATCAAGCGGACGATCGACAAGAAGCTGCGTGAGGTCCTGCTCCGCCCGGCGGTCTCGGTGCAGTTGTTGCGGGTCTCGGGGGCCCAGCCCATCACCGGTCAGTACCTGGTGGGCCCCGACGGCACGATCAACCTGCGGCAGTACGGGCTGATACACGTGGCGGGCAAGACCGTGACCGAGGCCCGCGTGGCGATCCAGAAGCACCTCACGCAGTTCCTCGACTCGCCGGAGCTGTCCGTGGACGTGGTGGCTTTCAACAGTAAGATGTATTACGTGATCACGCAGGGGGCGGGCCTGGGCGACAGCGTGCGGCGGCTGCCGGTCACCGGCAACGAGACGGTGCTGGACGCCATCAGCCAACTCAACGGGCTGTCGCAGTTATCGAGCAAGAAGATTTGGATTGCCCGGCCGGCCCCCAACAATTTCGGCTGCCAGCAGATCCTGCCGGTCGACTGGGACGCCATCTGCCAGGGCGGGCAGACGGCCACCAACTACCAGCTCATGCCCGGCGACCGGGTGTACATCGCCGAGGACCAACTGATCACGCTGAGCAACATGATCGGGAAGCTCACCGCGCCGGCCGAGCGGATAGCGGGGATCCTGGGCCTGAGCAACTCCACCATCCGCGGCTTCCAGACGATGGGCCGCAACTACAACCGGCAACGCAGCGGGTTCT
>JBEKTY010000342.1:0-3866 GCA_049515555.1 Thermoguttaceae bacterium | reverse complement strand
AGGGCGGCCGCGGCCGCCCTGCCACTCCTGCCTGCCCCCGATTCCCCCTTGATTTACCAGTTCTCTCTGGTACACTCAGCCTTGGTGGGCGAAATCAAATTTCCTATCACTAGTTCGTAATCCAGCGATTCCCGTAAACCTTAAGGTAGACGCTTCGTAGCTGAAGTAAATGTCCAGCAAGCTCAGAAAATGGGATTCTCAGCGGGTGTCTTGACACCCGATAAGCCGTACCGTGGCTGGCAAGGTCTTTTAGGGAGTGGGTGCCGGGGCGGGCGCGGGGGCAGGAGTGGTCGGTGCCGCGGGCACTGCCATCGCCGGTGCGGGAGCCGCGCGGAAACGCTTCATGTCCTCGAACTCGTGCTGCTCCTGATTACCGGCCAAGGTGCCTAACTGCAAGTTGCGGTCGAACTCGACCGAGAAGCCGTATTCGATCGTCCGCGCCTTCTCGCGCACCGCTCCCGCCGGCACGGTGATTTCCCAGCGCAAGATGCCCTTCGGACGCTCGCGGCGCACGTAGAGTGGGTTTTCGTCGAGGGGGTCTTTCATCTCGGCCAGGCTCACGCGGATGGCTGCCACGTCGTCGCTTGACGGCAAGCGGTCGTAGATGCGTACCAACGCCGGTTGCTCCTTGTAGTTCTCCACAATCAGGCGGTACTTGAAGTCCAGTTTGCGGTTGCCGCCCTGGACGGTTTCCTTCTTATCAACCAGTTCGCGGCGGGTGCGCAACTGCGGATCGGCGCCGAAGCCGGGCACGAACATCTGCCCGCGCGCCATGGCGGGGATTTCGCCACGGCCGATGAACCGCTCGCCCAGGTAGGAGGCGATCGGTCCGGCGAGCAGGTCCTGGTCGCTGGTGTTGATCAGTTCGGCATCGAGGTAGACGTGCCGCGTCAGCACCGGCGTGGCGACATGAAAGAAGCGGCCGGTGAAGTTCTTCTGGAAGATCTGCACCATTTGCTGATCGGCGCGGCTGGCCACGCTGACGGGTCCGGCCAGCGCGTAGCTGAGGCTGGGGCCGCGCGCCGCCTCGGCATCACCAGACTGGAGCGTGCTCACCAGGTCGCGGCCGCTGATGAGTTCCAGCCGCTGGAACTCGTTGGCCGCGGCATTGAGCGCCCAATCGAGCCGGGTCTTTTCGCCGGGGCCCGCGCCTTGCTGCGCCAGGACCGCATCGCGGCGGGCGCGGGCCGCCTCCAACTGGGCTTCCAGTTCCTTGACGCCCAGCGGCCGGGCCTCCGCCTCTCGGTTCAGAACGACGGGAAACGGCGCCAGGGCCGGGCCCGAAGCACTCAAGGCCGGCGCGGCGGTCGAGAGCGTCAACTGCACTCCATTCCAATCCTCGCCGGTCATCTGGTGGACCATGCCGTTGCACTCGACGCGGACTTCCTTCTGCTCCGGCCCGGCCCGAAACGTGTACGCCGGCGACCAGCCGCACTGTGTCACCAGGTAGCTCAGCCGCACGGGCTGCGGGGCGTCGTCACGCTTCTCGACGAACAGCACGGCTTCGCGCGTGGTCCGCATCGCCCCTTCGGTCACCTCGCTGCGGCGGCGCTGCAAGAGCGAGAGTTGCGATTCCAGAGCCTTCGCTTCCTTCTCTAAGGCCAGCGACTGGTCGCTGGCCGCCTTGCGCTGCGTGAAGGAGAACAAGCTCACCTTTTGCAGCGCATCGGCATCGAGCACGCCCCTCGCCAGATCGCTCTTGGCCGTGGTGGCGGTGAACGTCTCCAGGTGGTCGAGATACGCGGTCTCGCGGGCGAGGACTTCTTGCCCGCGCTTGTTGACGCGCAGTTTTTCGCTCGTTTGCTCGATTTCGTCGTCCAGTTTGCGGACTTCCGCGCGGGGCTCCTGGCCCACGGCTCGCGTGCGGCAGCGTACGGCGCGGACCTCGACACCCGTGCCGCCTTCGGCAAACAGGCTATCGGCGACCACTTGTTCGGGCAATTGGCCGACCACGATCTCCTGGGCGCCCTTGGCGCCGGCAACGGGAATGGTCCGAGTGACCAGGGCCTGGCCGCGGTACAAGGTCACGTGTGTGACGCGGCCCGGGACTGTCTTCACTTCGCCGTTTCCAGCGGCGTCGGCCAGGCACGCCGTCGCCAGGGCACAGCAAGCGGCAAACGACATCGTCAATCGGATTGGTGCGAACATAAGGGACCTCCGGGGGAAAAGGGGTTTCGTTCTCGGCCACGAGGGTTGCTTGGGGTCAGGCCGTCGGGGGGTTGCTTGGGGTCAGGGTTGCTTGGGGTCAGGCCGTCGTCAGTCATTAGGCGTTGTTCCCCAGTTTCGGGCTACGCCAGGATGCCCTTCACCACGTTGCCCGCCACGTCGGTCAGGCGGAAGTCGCGGCCCTGGTGCAGGAACGTGAACCGCAGGTGGTCGATGCCCAGGAGATACAGCAGCGTGGCGTGCAGGTCGTGCACTTCGACGACGTCGCGGACGGCGTGGTAGCCCAGTTCGTCGGTCTGGCCGTAGGTAATGCCGGGCTTGATGCCGCCGCCGGCCAGCCACATCGAGAAGCCCTTGATGTGGTGGTCGCGGCCGTCGCCTTGGGCCATGGGCGTGCGGCCGAACTCGCCGCCCCACACCACCAGCGTATCGGCCAGCAGGCCGCGCTGCTTGAGGTCGGTCACCAGGGCCGCGGTGGCCCGGTCCACCTCCTTGGCGTTGACCTGCATGTCGCGCTTCAGCGCGCCGTGCATGTCCCAGTCGCGATGGTAGACCTGGATGAACCGCACGCCGCGCTCGGCCAGCCGCCGGGCCAGCAGGCAATTGGCCGCAAACGTGCCGTCGCTGCCCGTCGTGCCGTACATCTCCAGAACGTGTTTGGGCTCCTTGGAGAGGTCGGTCAATTCCGGCACGCTGCTCTGCATGCGGAAGGCCATTTCGTACTGCGCGATCCGCGTGGCGATCTCGGGATCGTCGACCGCCTGCTGCCGCAGGCGGTTCATGGCGCCGACGGCCCCCATCACGTCCTGCTGCCGCGCGGGGCTGACGCCCGGCGGGCTGCTCAGATAATACACCGCGTCGCCGCGAGATTGGAATCGTACGCCCTGGTAGCGGCTGGGCAGAAAACCGCTATGCCACTGCCGCGACGAGATCGGCTGGGCCTGGCCGCCCTGGCCCGTCGATACCAGCACCACGAACCCCGGCAGGTTCTGGCCCTCGCTGCCCAGGCCGTAAAGGACCCACGAGCCCATCGAGGGGCGGCCGGAGATCGTGCTGCCCGTGTTCATGAACGTGTGCGCCGGGTCGTGGTTGATGGCCTCGCCGCGCATCGAGCGCACGATGCAAATCTCGTCGGCGATCGAGCCGATGCCCGGAAACAGCTCGCAAATCTCCTGCCCGCTGCGGCCGAACTTCTTGAAGGCGAACTGCGGGGCGAAGCAGGTCAGCTTGGCCCCCTGGAGCTGCGCGATGGGCTGGCCCTTGGTGAACGACTCGGGCATGGGCTGGCCGTGCAACTGGGCCAGCTTGGGCTTGTAGTCGTAGGTTTCCAGGTGCGTCGGCCCGCCCGACTGGTACAGCCAGATCACGCGCTTGGCCTTGGGGGCGAAGTGCAAGGGGTTGACCGCGCCGCGGCCGGCCCGCGGATCGGCGGCCGGCAGCCCGGCGGGGTTCCAAAGCGCGGCCAGGGCCATCGTGCCCAGTCCGGCCGAGGCCCGGCCCAGCAGCGCCCGGCGGGTAAGCTGCGAACCGCTCGCATCGGGAATGTTCACCATGGCGTGTCTCCGCTTCGGCATTAGGACTGGACTTTTGCAAACTTAGGCTAGTCGTATCTTAGCGAACACATGGTCAAGGTCCGTTCCGTGCTCTTGGACTTGTTGGACAACCCAGGTAAGGGTGGCGCGGAGCGTCTCGTTCAGCAT
>JBEKTY010000341.1:0-3965 GCA_049515555.1 Thermoguttaceae bacterium | reverse complement strand
CGATGCTGAACGAGACGCTTCGCGCCACCCTTACCTGGGTTGTCCAACAAGTCCAGGAACACGAAAAGGACCTTGACCATGTGTTCGCCAAAATACGGCTAGCCTAGTTTGCAAAAGTCCAGATGAAAGTCTGGATCCTCATACTCGCGCTGCCTGTTCTTGGACTCGCCACGACCGCTGTGGCGCGGGCCGCCGCGCCCGTTGGCGTGGTGGCCAACATCAAGGTCCTGTCCGACAAGGTGGAGGACGTCTCCAGCGTCGAGGCATGGAAGCAGTCGTATATCACCGATGGCATGAGCGACCAGGAGAAGGCACTGGCGATCTGGAGGACCGTGACCAAGTTCCGTTTTCAGACCTATCCGCCGTGCGAGGGAATCGAGTCGGACGGTGGGCACGTGCACGACGCGATCAAGATGTTTAACGTGTACGGATATTGCCAGTGCTGTTGCGCCGCGGCATGCGTCGAGTATCTCGGCCGCTGTGTGGGCCTTGAAACCCGCGGATGGTCGATCAACACGCACAGCGTGGCCGAGGTGAAGTACGGCGGGGCATGGCACATGCTCGACGGGGCTTACATGGAATACTGGCTCAACGGCCAGGGTCAGATCGCCAGCGTGGAAGAAATCAACAAGGCCGTGACGGACTGGTACAAGGCCAACCCGGCAGCCCGGGGCAAGGCCGCCGAGTATGGCCCCGCCAAGGGCCCCCCGCTGATGTCCAGGAATGACTTCTTCGAGAAGAACCATCTGTCACTGACGGGTCCCTGGGCGGGGGCCATGCATGCCTTTGAATTCGAGAAGGCCGGCGTCATGAATAACGCCTACGCGCAGGGATATCGCGTCAATATCCAACTTCGCGAGGGCGAGACGTTGACCCGCAACTGGTTCAACAAGGGACTGGAGATCAACCCGGGCGGCGCTGAATGCATGGGACCGGTCGACAAGCCCGTCCATGCCGCGCTGGGCGACCGCGTCCCGCTGCGGATCGGAAACGGCACGCACGAGTACACCGTGCCCCTGGCCGGCGAAGCGTTCCGCAGCAGCGTACTGGAAGCCGTGAACGTCGCCAGTACGGCCGATGACCGGGCCGCCCCCGCAGTGCATGCGAAGGATGCCGCCGCAGAAAGCTATTTCGTCGTACGCATGAGCAACCCCTACGTTTACCTGGGCGGGCGAGTCGTCCTCAAGACCGTCGCGGGCAACGGCGGGTGGGTGGCCATGCTGGTAAGCACAAACCATGGACGCGACTACAAGGAGGTGGCTTCCTTCAGCGAAAGCGGCGAGAAGACCATCGACCTGCAGCACTTCGTCCGGGACTGCTACGACTATCGGCTCAAATTCGTGTTTAAGGGACCGGCACCGGCCTGGATGGCCTGCGCATCAGCAACGATATTCAGCACTCCACTGCCCCGCTGCCGGCGCTGGCCAAGGGCGCCAACACGATCATGTTCTCCGCAGGCGCCCCCGAGGGGACCCTGACCCTTGAAGGTGGGATGAGCAGCAGTTCCCCGCGGCCCTTTAGCATGTTCCATGTGGTCCGTGACGGCATCAAGGAAGAACGCTGGAACGCCCCGCAAGGTAAGGGAACTGCCAGCGTGCCCTTCGAGACACCGGGTGAGTTGAAGCGGATTCGTATCGCCGCCAGCTACCGGGCCCGCGACAAGAGGGATTCCTACGCCGTCGATGTATCCTTCGACAATGGCAAGACCTGGAAACCCGTGGGAACTCTGGCTGGTCCCGGCCGCACGTTGTGTGCGAATCTGTTGTTCAGCAAGGTGCCCCCTGGCGTGACGAAAGGCCAACTGCGATTCACGGCGAAAGTCGTCAACACGCTGAACCTGTCGGACCTGCGGATCGACTGCGACTACAAACTGCCCCATGGCGGTTTCCGGCCGGTCCAAGTCACCTATCTCTGGGAAGAGAGAGGCGAGGAAAAGAAGGACGTGCACGTTGCGACAAAGCCGGTTGAAACCTATACGATCAGCCTGGCCGCCGAGCCAAAACTCAAGAGCATCGTGCTCGAACTGGCCCCTGACAGGAAATAGGCGTTGGCAGCGCGGAGGTTAGCATGCGGATACTGAAAGAAGGAGGGCATCGCCTCTTCGAGAAAGACCCGCAGACGGCGGCGATCGTCTCGGAGATGCTGCTGGATCTGGAGGCCCACGGGATGGATGCCGTGCGCAAGTACAGTCGGCAACTCGACGGCTGGGACCCCGCGAGCTTCGAACTGACGCCCGCCCAGGTCGCCGAGGCGATTGCTCAATTGCCGCCGCAGGCGATTGCCGACACGGACTACTGCCAGGGCAACGTGCGACGTTTTGCCGAGGCGCAGCTCAAGACGCTGCTGCCGTTGGAAGTGGAACTTCGCCCCGGTGTTTGGCTCGGGCACAAGCACATTCCCGTGAGCGCCGTGGGCAGCTACATTCCCGGGGGCCGCTACCCGATGTTCGGTTCGGCGCAGATGAGCATCATTCCCGCGAAGGTCGCCGGCGTGAATACGGTCGTGGCCTGTACGCCGCCGGTGAAGGGCCAGGGCTACTATCCGGCCACGATCAATGCCATGGCCAAGGCCGGCGCGGACCGCCTGTTTGTCCTGGGCGGCGTACCGGCCCTGGCCATGATGGCTTTCGGCCTGGGGGAAGTGCCTCCGACGGATATTCTCTGCGGCGCCGGCAACAAGTTCGTCGCCGAGGCCAAGCGGCAGCTTTTTGGGCGTTGCGGAATCGATTTGCTGGCCGGACCTACCGAAATCCTCGTGATCGCCGACGACCACGCCGATCCGGCCTTGGTCGCCTGCGATCTGTTGGGGCAGGCCGAGCATGACCCGAATAGCGGCGTGTGCCTGATCTGCCTGAGCGAGGGTTTTGCCCGCCGGTGCATCGCGGAACTCGAGAAGCAACTGGCCGTCTTGCCTACGCGCGAGATCGCCGCGCAGTCCTGGGGCGCCAACGGGATCGTCTACGTTGCGGCCGACGCCGAGGAAGCCATCGCTTTGAGCGACGACTATGCGCCGGAACATCTGGAACTACATGTCAAGGACTGTGACTGTTACTTCGAGCGGCTGACCAACTATGGTTCGCTGTTCATTGGTGAGGAGACCACGGTGGCCTACGGCGACAAGACCATCGGCACCAACCACATCCTGCCAACCAGCCGTTCGTCCCGCTACACCGGCGGGGTGTGGGTGGGCAAGTTCCTCAAAACTTGCACGTATCAGCGGATGACACCCCAGGCTAGCAAGGAGATTGCCGAAGTGACCGAGCGCCAGTGCAACCTGGAAAACATGCTCGCCCACGGCATCACCGCACGGATGCGCATCGACCGGTACGCAAACCCCTGAACCAGGCAGCTTGGGAACGACCGACCGGAGAGCTTACCGTGAGTGACGCCCAAGGCCGATGCGTTCCGCCATCGGCTCGACGGCAGCCTGACCCGCATCCCGGCGCTCCTCAAGGACCGGGTCGAGCGCAATGAGCGCCAGCCGGCGGGCGACTTCCTGCTTATTCTTCGGGTGGATATCCTGGGCATCGCCGATATCGATCGTGACCGCGTACTCGGCGTTCGGCAGTCTGTAGGCCATCGCCTGCGCTTCGCGCAGTTCCGCCCACTGGCTCTCCCCGGGCTGTTCCCTGGTGGCCAGGAAATTCGGCAGTTGCACAATCAGTAATGGGAAATCCCCTTGCCCCCACGCCTGACGCCACCCGCGGATCAAAGCCGGCAACTCGCTGCGGTACAGTGCTGGATGGCTGACATTCGATTCTCCCTGGTACCAGAGCACGCCGCGCAGGGCAAAGGGCGCCAGCGGATGAATACGGCTGTTGTAGATCACCGCCGGCATGGTGGACGCCAAGGGTGTCTTCACGGTAGCGAGCATGGGAGCGAGCGCCAGGTCGGCAAGATACGCGGTGCGAGGAATCCAGCCTTCGATCTGCGTGCCGCTCCAGGAAACGTTGAGGATACCGACCG
>JBEKTY010000340.1:0-3992 GCA_049515555.1 Thermoguttaceae bacterium | reverse complement strand
AACACGTGCTTTTCACAGAATCGCGGAGAGCCCCGTATTTTGCGAGCTGCATCGCACACATAAAACACCGGGAATAACGCAGCTAGCATCGAAATGCTAGCACTGCAAGCTACAAACCACTGTCCCTAATCCCTAATCCCTCCCCCCTCCCCCCTCCCCCCTCACCCCTCCGGATACTGCCGGCAGTATTCATAAAGCGCCATGGCCGTGGCGGTTGCCACGTTATGGGCATGGGGGAGGCCGTAGACGGGGATCTCGACCGTATGGTCCAGCATCCGCAAGACCTCCTCCTCGATCCCCCGCCGCTCGTTGCCCGGCACGAGCACCGCCCGGCGGGGAAAACAAAACTCGAACAGCGACTGGGAATGGTCGGTTTGCTCCAGGCCGATGATCGGATAGCCTTCAGACCGCAACCGCTCGATCACCGGAGGCAGTGTCCGATGGACCTCGACCTGGATCGAGTCGCCGCTGGGGCGGGCGATTTCGGGGAGGATCCGGGCGTGACCGCAGCAGATCAGCCTGCGCACGCCGCAACAGGAGGCAGCCCGCACAATCCGCGACAAGTTCACGTTGCTGCGCATCGGCGGGCAGGCCACGATCAGCTCTCGCGGCCGTCGCAGCTCGGCCGGGGGCTTGTGACGCTGCTGCTGGAAGAATTCGGTCATGGTGGTTCAGCTCCTCCGGGCAACAGCCGAGGCTCGTAGTGACCTGATTTATCGGGTCTGGAAAGTGTGAATAGGTCAAGGACCGCATGAATGCGGTCACTACGAACGCCTGGCTGCCCGTTCCCGCGTCAAAAAGTCGGGGCCAGAAACCTACCCCAGCCATCGCACTGGCCGGTAGCGGTTCTGGCCCCGGTGTGGCGTAAAAAACGCTACGGTACCTGCCCGCACGTCATTAACATGCGGCCACGCCACTAGGTATTGATGGTATTGCTTTGCCCGAAATGGGCGAGGAACCAGTCCTTGGTAACACCCGAAATCGATCGAGAAGCCTGTGCACGCAGGACAATCCTACCTGCCGCGAGAAGCGGGAGAGCACCACTCGGGCGGCCCCCGCCGACCAACTTCTTTAATTCTACACTCCGCACCGAATCTTGAAAAGCCGAGTTGGCACAATTCTTATTCCTGGCCGCTGAGGACCTTGGTGGTCTTGTCGGCCGCGACCGGCCGAGTCTGGTTTCGGCTGGTGGCCTCGACGTGCATTTGGATTTGGCCGGGCCGTTGCGTCTTAACGCGGATGCGATAGCTCTCGGTGGCTTTGGACGCAAGCTCGGCCAGCGGCGTGAACTGTATGAGGCCGCTGTCGACCGTGTACTTGGTCGAGCCCGGTCCGCTGGTCCCCAGCGGATCGACCACCGTGCCGGCCGGGATGGGGGCAACCAGCATCACCTGGCTTTCCGGCGACGTGCCCGGGTTGGTCACGCGGATCAGGTACGTCACGCCCTGGCCGGCGGCGACGGGGTTCTGGAGGTCGGTCACGGTAACGGCCAGCCCCGGCGGATTGGTCCCCGGCAGGACGGGCCCCGCGGCGGCTCGGATTTCGATGTAAGCTTGGCTCTCGACGCGGTCGCCCGCGGCAGTCGTCACAATGGCTCGATTGCAGGCCCGCTCCGCCGGCCGCTTCGAGCGGCTCTGGACCCTGATCTGGGTCTTCTCGCCAGGGGCCAGCCGGTCGATGGTCCACACCAGGTTGCCCTCTTCCACGCGATAATCGGCCGTGGCGTTCTCCGGTGACAGGGCGGGATCGGACAGCTCTTCCACACGCACTTTCACCAACGGCTGATTGCCGATATTGGCGATTTCGGTAGTGAAATCGATCAGTTGGTCCAGGGCGGCCTGCTGCGGGCCCGTTATCTTAACCGAGAGGACGGCGGGGGCGGCGGCGGGAGGCGGTTTCGGCACCATGGGCGGCGGCGATTCACCCAACGGTGGGGTGGACCCGCCGCCGGGCGATTCCGTGGCCGTAACGCAACCTTGGGCGCTGGCCCGCACCCCCTCGACCCCCACAATTTCCACCGTGTGACACAACGGCCCGGCCCGGGTGATCCGAAAGGTTACGTCTACTTGGCGGGATTGCCCCGGCCCAACGTCGCCCAAGGTCCGCTCGATGGGGCTGGGGGCCGTGGCGTGCTCGAACCCTGCGCCGAAGCGGTCCTTGATGATCAGGCCCGTCGCCGCCACTTGGCTGCGATTGGTGACCACGATGTGGAACGTGGCCTGGCCGCCGACGTTGGCCCGCTCGGGCCCGGTCACCTGCACGTCGAGCATGGGCAGGAAGATGGTCGTCGTGACGCAATGGCTGGCCCGCACCCCGCCGGCTGCCGCGACCTCGACGCAATGGGCGACGCTGCCGGCCTGCGCTGCCCGGCAATCGACCTGCAAGGTTCGCCGCTGGCCCGGCGCCAGTTCGCCCAGTTGCCATTGCAGCCGGGGGCCGCTAACGGCCGGAGGTGGAGTTCCGCTAACCAGCGTCAGTCCGTCGGGCAACTCGTCGCTGACCGTTACTTCCCGGGCCGGCTGGTCGCCCGAGTTGCACACCTCGATGCAGTAAGCAACCATCGCGCCGACGGCCGCGGCGGCGGGGCCCGATTGCCGCACCGACAAGGCCGCCGCGGTCCAGGTCTTCAGCGTGCTGCCGGTGCCGACGACCAGCCGCTCGCCGCCGGGATCAAGCGCTGAGGGCGGCCGGATGACCTGGATCCGAACCTGGTTGGTGCCGGGCGCGGGCTGGCTCTGGAAGATCTCCGTGCTGGCCTGGCCCGTGGCGTTGGTCAACACCTCGACGGCGGCGGCGCCGCTGGGGGCAAGACCGGCCGGCGGCCCGCCCACAATCTCGTAACGCACGATCCAGCCCGCCTGCGGACACTGGTTGCTCTGCCGCAGCACCGTGGTGGTGAGAACGTGCCGCGTGCCGGCCGGGTTGATCGCCGGCGGCGGGAAGCCAAACTGGGCATCGATCCAGTGGATCACCGCCGACTGCGACCGCCCGCAAGCCGCGACCACCTCCGGGGCCACGACCAGCAGGTGGCTGGTGCCTTCGATCGGTGAGGTGACTGTGATCCAGCCCTGGCCGGGCCGAACGCACACGGGGCCGGCAAACCCGGGTCCCAGGCCCACCCGCTCCTGCCGCCGCGACGTGCTGCCGATAGCGAACGTGTTGGTCACTTTCCTGGGGCGGTTAAAATCGCCCAAGAGCGGATCGGCCCAACCAGCCTCCCCGACCGACACGAATTGCCCGACGCTGCCCGGAGCGATCGACCATTCCAGCCGGCGGTTGGTCCGCAAGTAGCCGTCGCCGGCAGCGGCGCCGGCCAGCAGCACGACCTGGCTGCCTACCGGAGCCACCGTCCGCTGTGGAGCCAGCAGGACCGCGACCAGATCGTCGGGCCTGCCCGTGGGGGCTGACGGCGCCGCAAACAAGCGCTCGCCGCTGGGATCGATCCGCGGCAGCCGGAACTCCGCGCAACCCGAAACGGCCACGGCACATAATGCCGCCACGATCGAGCTGCGCGGGCCACTCGTCCCTGAACGCCACATGGCCCAATCCTCGGCCTGGAACCACCGTCTCCTGCGCGAAGGGGCCCGAAAACAGCCAACCCGTGGGCTGCCTGCGATTGTCACACCGCGTAACTGTCACACGACGTGGCTATCGCACGCGACAATGGGCACGTCCCCTTCGGAAGTCCCTACAGAAAAATACCACCTGTTTCGCCGCGAGGGTGACTTTTGTCAACCGGTCCCGTTGCCCCGGCTCAACCGCCCGATACGGCTGCTAAAACCGGCAGGGTCGCAATTCGTGAAAAGTTGGATTGTGACGAAAAACGTTTTGACCGCATAGGAGTCGCAATCGGTGGGGCGCGCCGCCGGGGAGTCGGTTGCGTTGTGGGGCCGAGGAGGGGCGGAGCGGTAGTCGCGGCGGAGGCGGCCGAGGCACGGAACCCGCTGGAAGCAGGGGTGAAGAGGGGGGAAAGCAGCGGCGACGCTCCAACG
>JBEKTY010000339.1:0-4060 GCA_049515555.1 Thermoguttaceae bacterium | reverse complement strand
GCGTCTGGTCCGCAGGGGACCAGAGGTAGACGGCCGCGTAGGCGACGACGTCGGTTTTCTTTCCCCACAGCGACGCGAAGTCCAGCATCTCGTCTTCCGAGTCGGCCGTCTTCCAGGCGGCCCTCCCGACCTTGTCGCCCGCGTCGGGCGCAAGATCGGCCTCCCCTTTGATCATCTCGAACTTCGCGGTATCGGCCTTCGCACCGGCCGGCACCGCAACGGGCCCCAGCACGAGCCACTGGCGGATCACGCCGTCCGAGAG
Organism: Thermoguttaceae bacterium; assembly: GCA_049515555.1. Taxonomy (GTDB): domain Bacteria; phylum Planctomycetota; class Planctomycetia; order Pirellulales; family Thermoguttaceae; genus JBEKTY01. The sequence continues at coordinate 3,798 of JBEKTY010000339.1, read as the reverse complement.
CGACCTCCCCGCGGAAGCGTCCCCCTTGGGTTTCGCGGCCTGATACCTGATCTGCTTCAGCCCCGTCGATGCCCTGCCCCATTGTGTCGGCGGCCTGGCAGTGGGGTAACAGCCGCTCCCGTTGCCGCGCCAGCCAACGATCTGCGCGTCGGCCGCCTCGGCGGCGGCCAGCGGCCTGCCGGCGAGAAACAGAACGAGGCAAATGCCTGCCACAGCGGCGCTACGCGTAAGACGATAATCCATGATCGATCCTCCTTTGGAAGTGTTGAGCGTCACCATCCTCCTCCTATTTGGGCTCGTAGATTACGGCCACGCACGGGCGGTTCTGCAACTCCTTGCAGCGGTACGTGAAGACGCGTAAAGCGTCGAGGTACGCCGGCGCGCTGGAGATGATGAAGCCGTGGTTGGCGTGCTCGCCGTCGGTCCAGTAACGCACAGCATGGGTGAAATCCCAGGAGTTGACCTTGCCGCTGCCAGGCCCGTAGGACAAGTAGACCGGCGTGCAATCGCCGTCCTCGCCCCAGCACAGTGCGGCAAAGTCCGTCCAGAACTTGTCCTTGGCGTACTCGAAAACCGTGACCTCGTACTCCTGCCACGGCCGGTTGACCGGCTCGGTCACGACCAGCGTGGGCTTGGTTTTCCAATTGTCCCACGGCGGGCCCTCCAATTGCAAGGAGCGCACCATCACGAGCCGGGCAGCCAGGACCCGCGCACCCTTGGGGATGCTCGACAGATCGACGCGATGGTAGCTGGGCCGGCCGCGCGAACAGGCCTCGCAATCATCGACCTTGCCCGCATTGATCGAACAAGTCATGGCCAGGCCCATCGGCAAGTGCGTGGAACCGTAGCCGCACTGCCAGCCCGTGAATTCTCGGTCGGGATGGGCAGGGTCGTAGCCCTTCTGGCCTTGGCGGAGCATCGCCAGGACCGCCCGGGGATGGCTCTTCTTGATCTCGTCGAACTGCCGCCGGATGTCGGCCTCCGACTGCTCGACGGTTCTCGCTTCCGGCTTGTGCCACGTGTCCTTCAGCTTGAGCTGCTCGCCCAGATCATCGGCGTTGTTGACGACCAGATCGGTCCCGGCCACTCTGAAGCCCTCCTTGGGCCACTGCGTGACCTCGTTGTAGGCCGAGGTCGTCTTGGGCTTAGTCTCCAGCAGGCGGATATTGTCGATGGTGATGACCTCGCCCTGCGTGGGCTGGAGCATGTAGATCTGGAAGGTCCGGACGTTGTTCCAGACCTTGTCGGGGCCTTGCTCGGCGCCCTGCGGCCGAGGGGCGACGACGGTGTTCTTGCCGGCCGAGAGGCGGGCGGCGAATTCCCATCGCGAGCAGCCTTCGACGTAGCCTGTGCCGTACTTGCTGGCGGCGACCATCGCGCGGAAGACGACGATGCACGTGCGGCTGGCGGTGACGTCGGCCGCGAAGCCCTTGTACGGCCGCCAGTCATCCAGCGGGGCCGGTGCCGAGATCGTCGGCATCCGCCCGCCGGAGAAGGTGAGCTTCAAGGCATGTTGACCGCGGGTGGCGCCTTCGGTGGTCCACTCGATCTTCACGTCCGGCTCCTTCGCCGCCGCGGGCAGCGGCTTGTAAGCCGGCACCTTGCTCGGATCGGGAGACGCCTTCAACGCCGCAGCGTAGGCTGCCTTGGCCTCCGCCTCCCGTAGCGCATGCGCGTCGATGTTCGACCAGGCACGGACGCCGTCCGCCTCTTCGAAGTCGAACAGAATCCTATCCTCCGCCAGCGCGACTCCGGCGCTCAACATCGCCGCGCCGATTCCCGCCATCACGGCAATCCAGAACACGCGCGTTCTCATGATCTCTCCTTTGTGGGGTTGTAGAGCTCCTCCTCGATATAGACAAAGCGATTGTCTCCCTACTTGCGCAAGGCCTCGATTGCGTCGTCCAACTTGCGGCGGAAGTCGTTCCAATCGCTCGGCGGGAACAGCTCATCGTGGTCCCGCTGGCCCAGCTTGAACGCGGCCATGCGGGTTTCGATCAGCTCTTGGGCGGCCCGGGCGGCCGGCGTGCCGGCCTTCTCTTTCGATAGTCGCGCCAGCGTGATCAGCCGGCGATAATCGTCCAGCCCCTCGCGGAGTTGCTCGAAATGCACGGCCGGCACCAGCCGCCCGTCGGGCGACGAGTTGCACCAGGCGAAGTCGTCCTCGCGGCAATCCAACGCATAGTACGGGTCGCCGGCCACGATGTTCCAATGCCACGAGATGCGGAACTTCATGCCGAACTGCTTGGCCGCCTTGTACATGTAGTCGCCGTAGGTCCAGCGGTTGCCGCCGTTGTAGAACGCCCAATCGCTGCCGGCCTCGTGGATCAGGCCCACCGCCGCCTCGTCATGCAGGTTCCAGTTGGGCACGTGTAATGCCTTGGCCAAACGGAAATGCGGGTTCTGCCGGTCGTTGCCCGTAAAGCTGCTCGCGCCGCTGAAGTACGGCGGCCCCTTGGGAAATGCCTTGCGGTAGGAATCGGCGTTCTCCGTCGCCCGCACCAGGTCGTCGCCGCCCGGCTCGTCGCACAGGTTATAGTAGACCGGCAGCCAGCCTTGCGCGTCGGCGTGTTTCTGAACCTCGGTGTAGACGGCCCGAATGAACTGCGAGTAGTCGTCGAACCCGGCCGCCTTCATCGCGGCGGTGTCCTGGTTATATGCGCTGAGGCCGAAAACGCCGCCGCCGTAGCCCACCAGCGCCAAGAAGCCCAATTCCTTGGCGACCTTCATTTGCGCGTCGGCGGCCTTGAAATCCAGCACCGGCTTGCCGTCCTTGAACCCGCGGTAGGCGATCTGCGGAATTCCGCTGCACGTGGTGAAGCCGTACTCCCGCATCTTGCGCAGGCTCTTGAGCATCATCGCTTCGTTCCATGCGGCCGCGGCCAGGTCGTCGCCATACCAGGGAATCCCGATCGTGTAGCCCCACGGCCCCGCAGGGATGTCCAGCGGATCGAGCGTGCCCCTGCGCACGCGGAACTCGATGGGAATTTCCGCCGCTGGGCCTTGTTCCGGCCGGACCGTGACCTTGCCACGGTACAGCCCGGGCTTGGCGTCAGCCGGGGTCTTCACAGTGAGCCAGAAGCGCCGCGTGATGTCCTTGGGCATTCGGACCACGTTGGTCGGCATGATCAGCCGCGGCGTGATGGAATACACCGACCCTTCCATGTTCACGCGAGCGATGCGGTACGATACATAACCAACGTCGATCGCACCCGACGGAATGGCGCCAGCCGGGCCGGCCATGTCGCTCACCGTCGCGGTCACCTGGCCGAGGTCTCTTAGCGGGACCAAGGCCAGCGTGAGCGGCTCGTACTCGCCGGCAAATGCCTCGCCCGCCAGCGGCTTGCCGATCTCCTTTGCTAGCGGCGTGTCGTTGTAGTAGACCTCCTGCATGTAGTCGCGCGAGAAGGCTACGTAGCCGCGGCGCCGGTCCTCGGCGGTCGGCTGGAGCGGGTCGCCTGCCGGCTTGTGCAGGACCCGCTTGAAGTAGTTGTCGAAGTAGAACCGCCGCTTGGCCTCGACCCAGCGGAGGAACTTCTCCCCTTCGGCTGCCTTGGCAACCGGGAAGATCACTACGGCCGACACGCTGCACGCATAGTCCTGGCCCTGGAAATCGATCCGGAGTTGCCCGTCGGTCACATCGACGTCGAAGAGCTTCTCGTGGAAATACGCCTTTTGGTACTTGTCGAAGGTGTTTTCCGTAGGCAAGTCTTCGGTGTCCCAGAAGCGGAAGTACTTCTTCTTGAAGGACTCGAGGTCCATGGTCTCGGTCACGACCGGCTTGCCCTGGGCCAGGAC
>JBEKTY010000338.1:0-4115 GCA_049515555.1 Thermoguttaceae bacterium | reverse complement strand
GTATTGTCCACAGCCAGCGTCACATTCGCCCGAAACAAGCGGCCGCCGGCGGCCACGGCGATGTCGAACTTGCCGTCGTAATAGGGCTTGGCCGTCCATTGGATCAGGTAGGGCCACTTGAGCGACTCATCCCTGGAAAACCGGTTCTGGTCTGGCCCATGGGCATAGTGCGACCAGTCGTCTCCGCCGGCCAGCGGCGGCATGGTGACCACGGTCCATAATCCGAAATCATCCTCTACGATCTTCCCGCCGGAAACCGCCAGTCCCGTGAGCCATGCCTCCAGCCGCGCTCGCGTCAGCCCCGCGCCCAGCGTCTTCGCCCGCCCGACGATGGCCACGCCACGGTAAGGCGACAAGACGCGGCGCACTTCCTTCTGGGCGATCTGATCCAAATCCGCATCTGAGGCATCGTCGATCACCAGCAGGTCGGCGGACCAGTCGGCCAGCGGGTTCTTCGAGACGCCGCCTTCCTCGACGTACACGGTGCGGCCGAGCAATCCCGCCTCGTCAGCCGCTTTCCGTGCCGTGGCCAGTCCCGCCGGGTTGTCGGTCAGGGCATACACCAGCAGTTTGCTGTTCTTCGCCATTTCCACGGACAGCTTGCCGTCACCACAACGCGGCATCGAGCAGATTCCCGCCCTGCGGCCGGAAAGTTCGAGCAGGTGTTGGGACAGGGTGGGTGTGGACTTGGCAGCAGCCAGGCTACCGCCGAACAGGCAGAATAATAGGACGCTCTTCGTTAGTGGACCCACGATGGCTCCTTCGCTTGTTTACGTCTTAATTGTCCGTAGCCCACGTCCACCTTCACCGTGCCGGACACGTCATGCAGCGGCACGACTTCCTTGGCAGGATCAAAATCCTTCCAAGCCTGGCCGTTGACCGTCACGCTCTTCATCGGTGCCGCCTTGGGATGGCGGAAACGAACGAAGACGCTCGTGGGCGGATTGCGCCCTGGCATCTGGATGGTCGCGGTGATCTTGCCGTGGTCCACGTCCGAGACGATCTCGTAGGCCAAAGTTCCGAAACAGGTCGGAGCGTTCTGGACGGCAATCTTCTTGCCTTGCTCCAGCCAGACGCGCGGCGTGGCGCGGGCCACCCACAGGGACCGGCCGTCTTCCATCACCAGCAGGTTGCGAAAGTTCTCCAGAAACCAACCCGCGCTGCCGTTGTCGGGTGCGGTGCATTGAGGACTGAATTTCCACTGCTCCCAACCTTCCCAGAGCTTTCCGTCGGCGCATACCATACACGCGTACGAGTTCATCCAGGATCGCAGAAAATTCGGCACGTCGTCCTGGAGCAGGAAGATATTGGCATTATGCGAGGCCTTGGGCAGGGATATATAGGATCTCCAGAACAGCTCATCGTCCATGGAAAGAGCGGCTCTTTGCTGCCGCTGATACCTGAAGAAACCGCCGTTCGACGCTCCCATCTCTTCCATCGCACCCAGGGTATCGACCATCCGGCAGTCCTTGGCGTCCAGTGCGCCGAAGGGTTCGGCCATGGCCAGCGCCCCGTCCCAAATGTCGCAATCCGGGAACTGGGGAGCACCCAACTCCGGCCCGGTCAGGCCCCGTGCATACGCCATTCGTGAAATATAGCTGCGGTACGCGCAATCCGGCCCGAGGCGAACCGGCGAGAGCGCCGCCTCCCGATCCACGTGCCGGCGGAGGTCTGCGCGGAACGCATCAGCCTCGTCGCAGTACTTCCGGCCGGCTGCCGGATCGAACTCCGTCAAGGCGTCGCCGAAACGCTGCAGGCCCTGGAGATCAAGGGCATTCTGAACGTAGTACCAATGCCAGTCACTGCACGGCATGGCATAATCGCCCAGGTGGCTTGGCGGCATGAGGCCGGCCACCACGAGGTCCTGCCGGTTCGGGATGTCCTGCATAAAAAGCTTTCGCTGACGGATGATCCAGTCGGCCGCCGCCTGCATGCGGACACGGTTCCGTCGGAACCACTCCTTGTCGCCTGTGAGGAAATATCGCTCCGCCATGCCGAACAAGAGCCTGCCCGTCGAGGCGTGCGTGCCATCATGGCCGTTTCCGATGTCGTGCGACACGGCCCTCGCCCACTCCAGGGCTCCCTTCCCATCCGTAAAATCGCCGTCCGGCTTGGCGCCGGGGCCTTTCAGAAAAGACTGATACACCTTGTCGGCCTCATCGTGCAGACCCACCAGATCCATATCATGGGCCACCCGGGCCACCTCGAACGCAAGTGCGCCCCACATGTGCCTGCCCTTCAACTGAAACGAGGCCGTGCGCCAGGCCTCGGTCCAGCGTGGATCCGGCAGTTGCACCTGCATGGGAGGGTCCTCGACTTTGGGGAATGGCGGAACAACCGTCCCTGGCGGGCACGTCACAAACCGGGCGTTCCGCATGAGCTCATCCCAAGAGGCGGTCTCGCGATGCTCGCGGGTCATCTGGCAAATACCTTTGAGGTTCTTGGCCGCCAATTCCGGCGCGAATTGCCGGGCATTCTTTCCGCTGCCGGCCTTTGTCACGAAAACGCCTCGCTCCGGAATCAAAATCGGTCCCTTCTCCAGGTCGGAAACGCGAAACGTGAAACCGTCCGTCTTGGTAGTCCAAACGGTAACCCGACTATCCAAGCCGGGGCGAGCGCTGGGCGCGTACAGCAACGGCACGCCAATGCCTCGCCTGGCATCGCCTCCCGCCCGGGACCGCCAGGTATCTGGACCCGTCACCGTTGTTCCCGTGTCGTCTGCCACGGGCGACACGGGACCGACCATGGCCACATAAGGTTCCAGGCGGCCACTGAATTCTTTCTGCTCCGTTGACGGCTGAAAACCCCACTCGATTTCCAGATCCAACCGTTTCCACACCCCGATGCTCGGACCGGTCACCCGGATACTCGGTACGACAGACTTGACGCCGTTCGGCGCGTTTCCCTCTCCGTAGAAGACAGCGACCATTTCCGTGGCCGCATCGACCCGTTTGCTATAGGCCCAGTCCATGGTCTCGCCAGGCTTGCTCTTGTACGTCCACGTCCGCCGATCGGCCGACAGCTCCGGACGGCCGAGAACCTTGTCCACGGTCCACCCAAACCAACCCCACGCCGTCGGATAGACCCGGACCTCTACCGTTTCCAGCGACGGAATCTCCTTGGCATTCGCCGGCCAATCAAGTTTCACCTGATAGTTCGTCAACCCTCCTGTCCAAAGCAACCCCGCCAGCAGCCGGCCTTTCGGCGGCGGGAGCAGCGGTTTCCCCAAGTCCTTCATGTGATAACAACCTTCGATCCATTCAGGAGGCAACTTGGCGGTCACGGTGAAATCGAGGAAGGTCCGATAGACCTTATCGATGCGATCGAGGCGCCGCGGGATGAAATAGGCCTCCGGTTTCTCTTGAACCGTCAGATCAGAGCGCCAGGCATAGGCCCAAGGCGCGATGTCCACCGGTTGGCCCACCAGTTTGTCCCACTCGGTTATCTCCGTGGCCGTCGCTGGAAGCCCCGGCGACTGGGCCGCGGACGCAGCACCCACGCCCACCAGGGCCAAGGCCACCACGAGTGCCATCTGAATGCTTCGCGTGTTCATCATCGTTTCCTTTGGTCGGTCGCGTTTCTAGTTCCCGTTACGCACGTCAATTTTTTGCCAGCGGACCACGGGCCAACCCGGCCCCTGTTTTTCGAGCGTTCGATAGGTCAGTATGCCGGTCAAAGGGTCCAATTCAGCGCGACGCTCCAGCTTTACCCCGCGCAATTTGGGATCGATCGACTCTTTGACCTCATGCACCACGCAATCGCCCGCGATGTGCCAGTCCGCGGCATAGACCATAAACTTTCCGGCTGCCTGATCCGAACCGGCGATGTGTACGGCCATGGTTCCGCCGGCCATGTAGATGATGGTCCCCGTGGGCTGGTGCCCGAAAGGAAACGCGGTCCCTCCGCCCGGCAAAGGCGTTTCCACCGATTTCAATCGCCAAACGCCCTTCAAGTCCGCTGGCGTCGGCGTGCGGGCCTTGGTCCGGGTATGAATATACCCTCCAGTTGCATAACGCAGTGACGGTTCGGAAGGCTTTTGCGGCTTATCTTCGGCAAATTCAGAGGTTGTCCTTGTTGTGTCTGTCGATGCGAGACTTCACCATCGGTGCGATCTG
>JBEKTY010000337.1:0-4191 GCA_049515555.1 Thermoguttaceae bacterium | reverse complement strand
GCTCCAGACGGGGCGCCGGACCGTCTTCGCCGGGGACCTGCTCGTGGTGGGGCTCGCTGCGCTCGACCCACCCTACTGCCGATTCGGCTATGCAGGGGACGTGATCCAGGGCCAGCCGGGCGCCGAGGCCGCCGGCGAAGGCCATTTCGGCCGCGGCCACGGCCAGCCCGCCCTCGCTCAGGTCGTGGCAGGCCCGGACCAGGCCGTGGCTTATGGCTTGGTGCATGGCGGCAAAGGTCTTCTTGGCCAACTGCGGATCGACCTTGGGCACCGCGCCGCCGGAACGACCCTCGACCAGGGCGAAATGCGAGCCGCCCAACTCGCGGCGGGTAAGGCCCACCAGGTACAGCCGGTTGCCCGGCTCCTTCAGGTCCATGGTCACCGAGCGGCCCACGTCGTCGACCTGGCCCAGGGCGCTGATCAGCAGCGACGGCGGGATGGAGATCGGCTGGGCGGCACCCTTGGGGCGGAACTCGTTGTTCAAGCTGTCCTTGCCGCTGATGAAGGGGGTGCCCAGGGCCGTGGCCACGTCGTAGCAGGCCACGGCAGAGCGGACCAGCGAGCCCAGGGTCTCCGGCCGGTCGGTATTGCCCCAGCAGAAATTGTCCAGCAGCGCAATCCGCCGCGGATCGGCGCCCACGGCCACGCAATTTCGCATGGCTTCGTCGATTGCTGAGGCGGCCATCCAGTAGGGGTCCAAATCGCCGTAGCAGGGATTCATGCCACAGGCCACGACGAGCCCCCGGCGGCTGCCCAGCACCGGCCGCAGCACGGCGGCATCGCTTGGCCCGTCGTTGGCCGAACCGACCAGCGGCTTGACCACGCTGCCGCCCTGGACCTCGTGGTCGTACTGGCGGATGATCCACTCCTTGCTGCACACGTTCAGCGAGCCGAGGATTTTGAGCAGGGTGCCGGTGCGGTCGGCGGGTGCGGGGCGTGCAAAGGGGATAGTCCCATTTTCGTCGGACGAAAATTGGGACAGTCCCCCATCCTTACGCCCGGCAGGGTCTGAAGGGGACAGTCCCATTTTCGTCGGACGAAAATCGGGACAGTCCCCGGTGTAGATAGCCTCGCGGACCACCGCCGGCCGGCCGTGGTGCAGGAAGGCCATGGCCAGGTCGGCCACCTGCCGGCCGTTGTATTTCAGCACGAGCCGGCCGGTGGGCTCGAACCGCCCGACCACGGTGGCCTCGACGCACTCGGATGCGCACAGGGCCGATAGTTCGTCCAGCTTTTCCGGCGGCACGGAAAAGACCATCCGCTCCTGGGCCTCGGAGATCCAGATTTCGGTGTAGGAGAGCCCTTCGTACTTCAGCGGAACGCGTTCCAGCCAGACTTCGGCCCCGATGTTCTCACCCATTTCGCCCACGGCGCTTGAGAGGCCGCCGGCCCCGCAGTCGGTCACGGCGTTGTACAGCCCGCGGTCGCGGGCGGTCAGCAGCACGTCCAGCAGCATTTTTTCGGTGATGGCGTTGCCGATCTGGACGGCCCCGCCGGAGACTGTTTCGCTCTGGCTGGTGAGCTCGGCCGAGCTGAAGGTGGCGCCGTGGATGCCGTCGCGGCCGGTCCGCCCGCCGGCGGCCACGATCCAGTCGCCGGCCCGGGGCTGCTTCAGCGACCGGTCGCGGGGGATCAGGCCGATGTTGCCGCAGTAGACCAGCGGGTTGCCCAGGTAGCGGGAGTCGAAATATACGGCGCCGTTGACGGTGGGAATGCCCATCCGGTTGCCGTAGTCGCGGACTCCGGCGACCACGCCCTTGGCTACCCGCCGCGGATGCAGCACGCCGGGCGGGATCTCGTCGGCGGGCGTGTCGGGCGGGGCGAAACAGAAGACATCCGTGTTCGCGACCGGCTTGGCGCCCAGGCCCGTGCCCATCGGGTCGCGGATCACGCCGCCGATGCCCGTGTTGGCCCCGCCGTAGGGCTCCAGGGCCGAGGGATGGTTGTGCGTCTCGACCTTGAAGACCACGTTATAGTGCTCGTCGAAGCGGACCACGCCGGCGTTGTCCTGGAAGACGCTGACGCACCAGTCGTCCGGGCCCAGGTCCTGGCGGATCTTCAGCGTGGCGGCGAAGATCGTCTCGCGGAGCAGATTGTCGAACAGCCGCTCGCCCTGGCCGTCGCGATAACGGATCCGCCCGGTGAGCGTCTTGTGGCTGCAATGCTCGCTCCAGGTCTGGGCGAGGGTCTCCAGTTCGGCATCGGTCGGGTCGCGGCCCAGCTCGCGAAAATACGCCTGGATGGTCTGCATCTCGGCCAGGCCGAGGTAGAGTTGGCCCTCGAGGCTCTGTTGCAGCAACCGCTCATCGCTCATCGAGCCAATGGGCACCGTGGTCAGGCGAAAGACATAGGGCGAGCCGACTTCGAGTCGCCGGAAGCCCAGCGGGCCGACGATCACCTGCTCGATGGCGTCGTTGGCCAGCACCTTCGACGATAGGGCCGCGATCCGCTCCGGCGGCAGGCCCGCGATCCAGTATTTTTTCAGTGTGCGGACCGCCTCCACCTTCAGACCGAAATCGGCGATGGCCGACATCACGCTCTGGGCTACCGGGTCCATGACCCCCGGCTTGGGCAGAACGTGGATGAGCAGGGGTTGGCCCTGGCCGGCTGGGCCGCCCGTACTCCTCACGCTCCGCGTGAGGTCGGTGGGGGGTTCGCCTTGGCCGGCTCGGCCGCCCTCACCCCGATTCACCTGTGGGGTGCCACTGCTGGCTTGCCCAGCAGTGCGGCGGCCAGCGGCAAACTCGGCACTGCTGGACGAGCCAGCAGTGGCACCCGGCAAAGCCATCGGGTCGGCCAGCACCGCATCGCCAAGGGCCGCCACGACCGCCCGCTCAACCACGCGGTCGGTCAACAACTCGGCGGCGATCCGCTCGATGCCCTCCCGCCCGAGATCGGCCTGAATAAGGTAGCCGCGTGCGGCGACCACGGCCAGACGTTCGGCCAGACCCAGCTCGGCCGCCGATTGGGCGGCCGGCTGGCCCAGCAGGTCGGGTTGGCCCTCGGCCGGATAGACGTCAACTTCCCAAAGCATCGCGGTTCTTTTTCGCCCGGGCGAGGATTTGTTCCAGTTCCGCCGTGTCCTGGTTGCGGACGGCGGTATGCAGGCGGGTCAGGTTGGCCCCGAACTGCTCCAAGGCGGCCAACACGTTCTCGCGATTTTGCAGCAGGATTTGCGTCCACAGGCCCGGATCGCCACCGGCCAGCCGCGTGGTATCCAGCGCCCCGGAGCCCGACACGCGAAAGTAGGGTTCGGAGACGGTGACCGCCAGGGCGACCGCTGCCAGGTGCGGCAGGTGGCTGGTGATGGCCATGGCCCGATCATGATCCTCCGGCGACATCCGCAGGACGACCGACCCCAGCCCCTGCCAGAACTGCTCCAGGAGGTCGTAATCTTCGGCCCGGGTGTTCTTCGTGGGGGTCAGGATGGCCACCCGGCCCTCGAACAGGTCGGGGGCGGCGAAGCTGGGCCCGCCCTTCTCGCTGCCGGCGATGGGATGGCCGCCGAGGAAGCGGCATCCCCGGGGCAGCCCGGCGTCCAGGGCGGCCACGATTTCCTGCTTCGTGCTGCCCACGTCGGTGATCAGCGTCCCCGGCGGACAGTGCTCCGCCGCCTCGCGGACATGGGCGACGATCTTCCCCACGGGCGTGCAGACGACAACCAGGTCGGCCCCGGCCACACCCTTGGCCAGATCGATCGTGGTATGCGTGATCGCGCCCACCCGGCGGGCAATCCTTAGCGTTACCTGCCGGCGGCCGATGCCCACAACGTCATCGGCCAACCCCCGCTGGCGCAAGGCCAGGCCGATCGACCCCCCGATCAACCCAACCCCGACAATCGCCACGTTGCCCAACCGCTTCATGGGGCTCCATTGTATCAAACCGACCGGGGCGGCGGGCAGGGGGGGGCGCGGGACAGGGATTTGGGGATTTAGGGATTGGGGGCGGAAGGCGGAAGGCGGAAAGTGGAAGGCGGAAGGCGGAAGGCGGCCGTTAGCCGCCGGCTGCTGTTCCCCAATCCCCAATCCCCAATCCCCAATCCCCAATCCCTAATCCCTAATCCCTAATCCCAGCGGTTTATAGGTGGGGTGGTTTTCCCCGAGAATAACACGTGCTTTTCACAGAATCGCGGAGAGCCCCGTATTTTGCGAGCTGCATCGCACACATAAAACACCGGGAATAACGCAGCTA
>JBEKTY010000336.1:0-4302 GCA_049515555.1 Thermoguttaceae bacterium | reverse complement strand
CTGCGAGCCCTCCATGGTCCCCATGACCGGCCCAGCCGTCCTGCGCCAGGCCAAAACGCCAGCATTAGACCCCAAAACCCCCATTTTTCCAACGCCATTTGAGAGTTTGCAAAAGTCCAGTTAGGACACTACCGCGGATTTTGGCACAAGCGGTCGCGGTAGGGAGCGCCCTTGCGGGCGGGCCCCCGCATGCAACGCGATCGTCGCCGTCGTTATACCATCCAGATGGTTCTTCGGCCCGCACCGCCGTTCACGTCCCAGATTGCTTGGCGGTATCCTTTGATGGAAACGCGATGAGTCTTCCGAAAAAGGGGTCGGAATTCGGGACTCCGAAGAAACGCTTGACTCGATGAGACGATCAGGCAGCGAAACAAGAGAAGGACCGGCAGCGGTGGCAAATCCAAGCTCTAGCGAAGGCCGGGCATCGGCATGCGGGTGTCAACACAAAGCTGGTTCTCGGGTGGTGACGCAGGCGATGCCAGGCCGGTGGAGAAACTGAATGTACTCCCGAGCGGCAGTAAACGTCTGCCCCATTTCCGGCTGCAATTCGTCCTACTTCCCCTTGTTCTCGAACCACACGGGACCACCGAACTTGCCGGTGACGATGATGTCGATCGCGCCACTGCCGCGAAAGTCGCCGGTCCAGATCTCCAGTCCGGCGCCGATCCCCTCATCGTAGGAAATCACGTGCTTTTGCCACTCGACCGTCTTGTCCGGCTTGCGGATCAGCTTGTAGTAGTAGAGGCCCAACTTGCCATACTCATCCGGGTCGCCGCCGTTATGTGCCATGAAGCGTTTGCCCGTGATCAACTCCGGCACGCCGCAACCGTCCAGGTCGGCCAGTGCGAGCGAATGAGCCTGTGTCCAAGTGTCGTCGATCGTGTGTTGTTTCCAAGAGATCTTCTCGCCGTCGCGGATCTGCTCGTACCAGAAGATGCCGTAGCCGTGGGCGTTGGAGGTAATAATGTCGTTCAGGCCGTCGCCGTTAACGTCATAGACGAGGATCTGCGGTGTATGGGCGATGTGGCCCCCCTTGTCGCCCAGCGAGAGCGGATGCTCTTTCCACTGGCCGTTACGGATATCGGTGGGGGCCTCGAACCAGGCGTTGGGACGGATGATGTCGGGCCGGCCGTCGCCATTGATGTCGCCCACGCCGGCACCGAACTCCATCTTAATCGCCGACACCACGTGCTTGATGAAGCCCGGCTTGCCGTCCTTGACTCCCACTTCGAACCAGACCGTCTCGCGAGTGTGCGGCAGGATGATGTTGGCCTTGCCCTTGCCTTCAAGGTCGACGAGCTCGCCGGACTCATAGTTGTCGGATGTGTCGATCTTTGTCTCCGGCCAGTCGCCCGGTTCGCCCAGCGTGTTACGGTAGTAGTAGATGCTCTGGCTGAACCAATCGACGCTGACGATGCCGGGTCGGCCCTTGCCCTCGACGTCCACGGGGGCATTCATGAAGTCGTTGAAGTAGCCCTTGCCCTGCTCGTCCACCTTTCCCTTGATCGAGCGGATCTTGAGCGGCTTGAACTCGGGGGCCAGGTAGAGGTAATCGCCGGCGACGATGTCAAGTTTCCCATCGCCGTTGAAATCGGCCACGCCGAGGGCCTCACTGCGGAAATTGCCGATCCGGTGCTTGACGAACTTCACTCCGCGCGCGGAGACTGGCCGGGCAGGACCGTCGGACTGGGCAATAGCCGAAGCTGGGAAAAGAATGATGGCCAGGATGAGGCTGCGTGCGGATCGAGGCATGGGTGGATTCCTGAATACGGAGGGACGGTGCTGACTTAGATGACGTTGGGTAGTTCGTAACCTTTGCGTCGTGGCCGAGATCGCATGCGGTTTGCTTCTTCATCGCTATGGAATTCTTCTTTAACTGGGTCCCACGCAAGCTTTCTGCCCAATTCGCGGCAGATATTGACGAGGTGGCAAATTACCGACGATCGATGGCCCACTTCGACCGATGCGACGGGCTTCTCGCGGGTTCGCAGGCAATCGACCCAGTTGCGAATATGCTCGTGGGCCACGCTGGCGTACTCGGACTTGTCAGCCGGTTCCGGGGCGTCGTGGATCAAGTCCTTGGGGTTGGAAGCCAGTTTGTTGCGGTTGATCTCGATCTTGCCTTTATCGCCGACGAAGATGGCCCCTAGGCCCGGCCCCTTGCCCGGTGGCAGTTCCAGTTTGAGCAGGACGCCATCGGGATAGCGGAGCGAGACCCGGCAAGTGGGACCCCGCTCTTCGGGCCAGATTTCGCATGGATCGGTCGTGTCGGTTCCGAGCGCGCGCTGGACCTGGTCGAAGGCGTGTGCGCCCCAACCGGTCACACCCCACCCCAGCCCGCCACCATCGTAGTCGCGGTAACGTCCCCAATTTCCCAGCCCTGGATGCAGGGTCGGGCTAAACGGGATCAACTCCGTTTGATGGCACCACATGTCCCAGTCCATGCTGGCAGGCACGGGTTGAACGGGAAGCACGCCACGCCGTTCCGGCCCGATGAAATTCGGGCAGATGACGGTGTGGATCTTGCCGAGGGCTCCGTTGCGAACCAGATCGCTGCCGAAGTTGTTAATGGCGATAGAGCGCTGCTGGGTTCCCACCTGGACCACCCTGCGGTACTTCTTCTCTGCTCGAAGGAGAAGCTGACCTTCCTCGATGGTCAGCGTCAGCGGCTTCTCGGCATAGACATCCAGCCCCGCCTGCATGGCATGAATGCAGATGAGCGCCCGCGCGTGCGTTGTCGTCGCAACAAACACCGCATCGAGCTTCTCCTTGGAGAACATGGAGCGGTAGTCCTGGTACTGGGCAACATTCTCGGCGAGAACCTTGCTTCCCGGTCCACGCATCGCCGAAAGGTAGGCTGCCATTTGTCGGCGATCGCAATCCGACAGCGCCACCAGTTTCAGGTCCAAGGGGGACTCGCCCGTCAGATCACGGGAGCGATAGCCGGTGCCGATCAAGCCGACTTGAATACGATCGTTGGGCCCCGGCCTGCCCCGCGCGCCGAGCACGCTTGATGGAATAAGATACGGTATCGCAACCACCGTGGCGGCGGTCTTGAAGAAACCGCGTCGATCAAGAATGCTCGCAGGCATAGAATCTGGCTTCATGGCGAGAGTCCCGAAGTGTTGTGTGGGAGGCCGGTCAATGACGATCGATGGCGATGCTTTTAGCTTCTCGGGCCAGCGAATTCAGTTACTATCCGAAACTTGACGTTGGGACTGCGCTCGATTGCACAGTGGCTGGCAATAATCCCTCCATGCTAGCAAGATGGTACGTGACATTCCAGTTAACCGCTGTTTTTCCTGTCCACAATTCAGTTCCTCGGGCGATCGACCCTCTGTCAAGGCCAGAGAAATTGTCCCGTGAGAGGTTCCATTCTCAGATCGCGGCGACCCACCGCTTGGGTGCTTCTGCTCGGCTTCCGCATGAGTCTCATCAAAGGGATGAGTTCCCAGGGCGCCGCCAGGGAGCGACCAGTTTTTCAACCTTTGCGATCTGGTCCGACCACTTATGGCGCGAGCAGCTCCAAATGCGCGTACTTCGACGCGTCGCGTATGTGCGTACGGTGAGCAGCTCCAAATGCGCGTACCTCGACCCACCACGAATGCGCGTACCTCGACCCGCTGCGTATACGCCTACTTCGACACGTCGCGCGTGCGGTGAGCAGTTCCAAATGCGCGACCCACCACGAATGCGCGTACTTCGACCCGTTGCCGCCATCGCTTGGTCCTCCGAATGCCTTTGGATGAATCCTACCCAGGCATTCAGTAAGGCTGGCGATTTATTGCCGCTTATGCGCGTAAGGTGAGCAGCGCCAAGTGCGCGTACAGTAAACGGTCACGCTCGCCTTGGCCAGTCGCCCATACGCCTACTTCGACCCGTTGCGCGTAGGGTGTCGACTCCGAATGCGCGCTTTGGCCACGTAAGCGTTTACCATTGACTGGCCCCTTATGCATTGAAACGTTGCCAGTGTCATCACCGACGGCAGGTCGCGACCCGCGGTACATGAGCCGATTGCAAGCCTGACCAAGACAGCACGCTGACGGCCGGAAGGCCGGTTGCGAGCCGGGGAACACTGAGACGAGTTTCGTTTTGTGATCAAAATGTGGCTGCCAACGGGTTTCGGAGGGCGCGCACTTCGCCGTTCGATTCGAACCCACCGCCCAACCTTAATATCAATAATAACTCAAACTGTAAACGCCATCGGTGCTAGCACTCGGCTGACAGATTGATCTTGCAATGAAAACGGGTCTTTCGTTCCATTGTTGTAGGTGCCTGCCCAGCTTTCGCCAGGCCCAGGCC
>JBEKTY010000335.1:0-4341 GCA_049515555.1 Thermoguttaceae bacterium | reverse complement strand
CGCTGCGCTCGACCCACCCTACTTTCTGCTTGACTTTTTCACCCGGGCCAATTAGCGTACACAATGGTGGGGACTCCCTGTCTTCACCAGGCGTGCGGAACGTTTTCTTGTTGGAAACAGCAGTCGGTGGGGCTCGCTAACGCTCGACCCACCCTGCAATCTCGACTCGCCCCACAATCTGTCACAAAGGACGCAGATCATGTCGCCACTCGGCAAGCAACTTCATCGCCCGTTCTGGCTCGTTCTGTTCCTGGCCGCGGCCCTGGCGGCGGCCATTGGCACGGCCGCCGACCGGCCGGCCAAGCTGGCCCCCGACCCCGATGCCCAAACAGTCGACATGTTCCAGGGCATGAAGAACGGCGACCTGGCCGTCAAGTTCATCCCCAAGGACTCGCGGGAGGCCCGGCTGTCGATCGAGAACAAGACCCAGAAGCCGCTGAACGTGAAACTGCCCGAGTCGTTCGCGGGCGTTCCCGTCCTGGCGCAAGCCGCAGGCCAAGGCCAAGGTCAACAAAACCGGCAACAAGGGGTGGGCGGCGGTGCGCAGGGCGGGGGCCAGTTCTGTATCCCGCCCGAAAAGATCGAAAGCCTCAAGGTCCCCACCGTCTGCCTGGAGCATGGCAAGGCCGAGCCGCGGCCCACCACGCCCTACATGATCGAGCCCCTGGAAAGCTTCACCCAAACGCCCGGCGTCAGCGAAGTCTGCCAGATGCTCGGCCAGGGGAAGATCAGCCAGCGGGTGGCCCAGGCCGTGGCTTGGCACCTGAATAACAACATGAGTTGGGATCAACTGGCCGCCAAGCAGGTCCGGCACGTGGGCGGCGCCGTCACGCCCTATTTCAACCTGGCCGAGATCCGGACCGCCATGCAGGCCTCCAACGTAGCGCTCCAGACGGCCCAAGAGCGCAAACCTTCCAGCACCAGCCCGGGCAGTGCCGGCAGCAGCAAGTAATGAAGAAGTCCTACTGGCTCGCCCTGCTTTGTGCCGCCTTGCTGGCACTGCCGGGCTGCTGACCGAACCGCAGGGGGGTCCGTGTCGGACCCCGGGGTACAACTCGGCCCGTCGTCTTCCGCGCTTCCCGTGTACCCCGCCGCGCGCTGATTCGTTGCTGTTGCGGAAGGTCGGGAACTTGTAGGGTGGGTCGAGCGCAGAAAAGCCCCACCAGAAACACGACGGAGCACGGACGACGGAGGGAATCACTCCGGCCCGTCGTCCGTCTCCCGTCGTCCGTCGAAAATGGTGGGGCTCGCTCCGCTCGACCCACCCTACAAATGCGCCCGGTGCTCGCCGCCTTGCTGAACACCGAACACTGAAAACTGAACACCGACTCAGTCCCACCACCACTGGCCCTTGGCCAGGTCGGGCTTGATCTGCGGCCGGGTCTTGGCCAGCTTGCCGTCCTTGTCGGGCAGCCGGTTGCTGGTATCCAGGGCCAGCAGGGGCTGGATCTGGACGCCGCCGCCCACGGGCGTCAGCAGGGTGTGGCCCCGCCAGATGGCGTTCACCGCCGTGGCCACCTGCTTGGGCGCGTTGTAGGTCTCGACCGAGACGGTCTGCTCATCGCCCAGCAGGTCCATCGTCCAGCCGGCCTTGCCGTAGATATTCTCGTGCTGAAGGTAGGCGGCGGCCACGCTCAGGTCGATCAGGTTCCGCAACTCGGCGTAGATCGGCGAGCGGTCGGCCAGCTCGGAGTAGAGCTTGGTGAAACTGGTCACGAAGGCCTGGCTGGCCCGGTCGCCGTGGCCGGCGGCCTGCCGTTGGCCGCCGGCGGCCACCAACTCGTCCTCGCCCACCACCTTCACGCCGTCGCCCACCAGCTCCATCGCCAGGCCGTCGCCGCTGGTGCGGACGCACTCGTAGTCGGGCGTAAAGAACCAGCGCACCAAGGCGTTGCGGCTGATCTGCGACGGGCTGGCCCGGTCCACGTAGCTGACCAACCGCACGGGCGGCCGCTCCAGCCCGATGCCGATGAGCTTCATGCGGTAGTCGGCCTCGACCAGCACCGCGGCGAAATGCGTCTTCGGCGAGACGCCGTTGACGCTGATCGTCTGCAAGCCGAGGTTGGTTTGCAGGCCGTGGACGATGTATTGCGTGTCGGACGGCGTGGCGGTCGAGCCCACGCTGCGCAGGAAGCGCTGCATGGCGTCCAGGCCCTCCGGCGTCGGATCGATCGAGCAGCCGATCAGCCGGGTCGGCTCGCCGCCGGGCGGGAAGCAGCGCAGGGCCACGCACAGATCGGCCAACTGCAACACCGGCCGGCCGCTCTGCACGCCCACCATGCGGCCCACCGCATCGGCCGTCCAGGCCTCGGCCGGGCCGGCCAGCACAATGTCGCCGCTGTCGGGATAGAAGAACACGTAGCGGACGCGGAGCAGGCCGGCCAGGCACCGCATCTCGTCGGTAACCGCTTTCTGGTGGTCGCGGATCGCCTGTTCCAGCCGGTTGAGCGACACCTTTCGCAGGCTGCTGTGGCTGGCCGCCTTCGCGCCCGGCACGTTGCGGGCTGCCGCCGCGTGTTGCTTGCCGAGCTGGTTGCCCAGATCGGCCCTGGCCTTCAAACTTAACACGCCCTCGGCATCCACGACGACGCCGGCTTGGGCGAAGACCAGCTTCGGCGCGGCCAACGCCGCGGCGACCACCGCCGCCACCAAGATCGTTCGCAATCCGATGCCTCGACAACGCATGGGTATGATCTCCTGCTACGGGAAATTGGCCGGTACGCTCCCACACGTGCAGCAGGGGACAGATCCAATTTGTCTCCGGCGGGCGAGCACGCCCGCCTCGCACAAATCGTACCTGCCCCTTTTCCTTTTCTGGCCCGTGTGGGAGCGCGAGGTGATTCGTCTCGGAAAAGGGGTCTTTTCAGGTCATAACAACAATAGCACCAACTATGATCTTAATTGGGCAAGCTGGGCAAAGCAAGCAAGCAGCCTGTGAATTAACGGCCGCCCAGCCCGCAAGAGCGGGTTCCGGTGGGGCTTTTCTGCGCTCGACCGGATAGGTCCCCTCTCCCTCCGGGAGAGGGCCGGGGTGAGGGGAACCGGCGTTGGTCACGGAAAATAGAAAAGCCGTATCCTCACCCATTGCCCCTCACCCTAACCCTCTCCCGGAGGGAGAGGGGACCGGCCAGTCCGCCGCCAAATGCTTGCCGTAGGGACGAGTTCCCGCTATGCTGGATTTCGGGCATAGTTTAACCGGCTCAACCGCAAGTGGAGCAGCAAAATGGCGGAAAGAACTGATCGTCGGTGTTTCTTGGCCAGGGGCGTCGTGGGGGCCGTGGGGGTGGGCGCGGTCCACAGCAGCATCGAGGAGAATGTGCTGCGGGCGGCGATCAACGACGGGTCGGTCCAGGGCGGGCCCGGCCACGCGGCGAAGCCCAAGGTCGACATCCCGTGGGGCAGCCTGAAGTGCGGCAAGATCGGCAACTGCTCGATCAGCCGCCTGTTGATGGGCGGCAACCTGATCGGCGGCTGGGCCCATAGCCGCGACCTGATGTACGCCTCCAAGCTGTTCACCTCCTACAACACCGAGGCCAAGGTCTTCGAGACCTTGGAGCTGGCCCAGGCCTGCGGCGTCAACACGCTCCAGTTGGACCCCGCCTGCTGGGCGCCGGTCACGAAATACAACCGCAGCCACAGCCCCAAGATCCAAACCATGGTCTGCGTCAACCTGACCGCGGACAAGGCCCAGATGAACGATACGATCAAGCGGCAAGTGGACCTGGGGGCCACGCTGATCTATTCGCACGGCGGCGCGACCGACTCCTATATGATGAACGGCGGCAAGATCGAGGCCATCGGCCAGATGGTCGAGTTGATCAAGGCCCAGGGCGTGCCGGCCGGCGTGGGCGGCCATTCGCTGAACATGCCCATGAGTTGCGAGAAGAACAAGGTCAACCCCGATTTCTACGTCAAGACCTTCCACATGGACCGCTACTGGTCGGCCACGCCCCAGCCGCGGCGGAAGGAATACGACTGGATGCGGGCCGATTCCTCGGACCACGACGCCAACTACGACAACATGTGGTGCAATAACCCCGACGAGACGGCGGCCTTCATGCAGACCGTCGACAAGCCGTGGGTGGCGTTCAAGGTGATGGCGGCCGGGGCCATCCCGCCGCGGATGGGCTTCTCTTTCGCCTATCGCCACGGGGCCGACTTCATTATCGCCGGCATGTTCGACTTCCAGGTCGAGACCGACGTGCAGATCGCCGTCGAAAGCCTGGAAAAGTGCGGCGCCCGCAAACGCCCCTGGCGGGCCTAACGGCCGTTGTATTCCTCTCGCTCCGCGAGAGGGCCCGGCAGAGATGCGATCGCACTTCCAGGGCGTAGGGTGGGTCG
>JBEKTY010000334.1:0-4600 GCA_049515555.1 Thermoguttaceae bacterium | reverse complement strand
GACCAACTGGCCGCTTTGTTGGTGCGAATTGCCGCCCACGAAAGACTGCTCGGGGGCTATGCTTCCACCCATCAGACTACAGCGGTCTAACCCTGACATCATTTGTGAAATGGACCACTAAGGCCCCCAAACGCTTTCTTGCTGCCACTTCCACCCCAACTCTGTCCCGGTTGCGGAACTGCTGACTGTAACCGCCGTGGCGGGCTGCCGGGCCGGCCAACACTCGCTCGATTGGCCCGACCAACAAGGCCTGTTCGCCTGGTGCCTGGCCGGGGGCTACGCCGGCCGGGCCGATCCGAATCACGACGGCCGCGTCGAGCCCACCGAGCTGATGGGCTTCCTGCAGAAGGCCATGGCCCAGGCCGGTGACGAGCTGAAGGTCGTCCAGACCCCCGAGCTGTTCCTGCCCGACGATCGCCGGCCGCGGCTCAGCCCCGAGGCCAAGAAAGCGATCCGCCGCCTGGCCGCCTTCGTCAGTCAATCGAAGATCGACGCCGACGAAGCCAGCCGCGAATACAAAGTGGCCGCCGGGCGGGCCGGCAAGGAACTCGAGCCGCGATTGCTCTACGGACTGGTGCTAATCAAGCTCAAGGATCGCGATACGGCCATCCAGCATTTTGAGGAACTCAAGAACGACCAGCCGGAGCTGCTGGTGGCCCTGGAGGCGCTCACCTGGCTGCGATTCGACAAGCGATCGTACACGGCGGCAGTCAACGAGTTGGCGGGCCTGGTGGGCAAAGTGCCCAAGCCGAAGAAGCCCGGCGAACCGTACTCCCCCCAGGGCAAGCACATTTTCTACTGGGCCGGCCAGTTGCGGCAGTTCGTGGAGCTGGTGCTTCCCGACGCGGCCCGGCCGTTGGTCGAGGCCCAGGCCAGTCTGGATGCGGCCATCGCCGCCCACGGCAGCGAGGCCCTGGAACTCTACCAATAAGGGCAGCAGCGGTCGGCGGCCGTGGCGGCCGAGTTCGACCAGCGAATTGGGGCGGCCGAGGACGAGGCGACGGCCAAGATCCTCAAGGTGCAGCGGCGACTGCTGGTGCACTATACCGACTTCCCGATCGACCAGCGGGTCCAAGCGATCCTGGCGGGGTTGAACGCGTAGGTTAGGAGTCAGGAGTTACTCAAACTGCAAACGCCCCCGCTGGCCTTGTGCCGGCGGAGCGATGATTGACCACTACCAGCGGCTTCCTCGGATATTACTCTCCCGGTGGCTTCCGCCCGGCCCACCGGGCCGGGCGGAAGCCACCGGGAGACAAGAAAGTCGCTTTGTTGCGGCGTTGTAGTAGAGAATCAGCGCTCCGTGGGGGCAAGCCCCACGGGGGCGTTTACAGTTTGAGAAGTTAGGAGTTAGGGGGCGCGGCGGATGCGCCCTGGGACCTGACCGAAAAGACCGGCCGACGCCTACCGCTCCGCCACTCTAACTCCTAACTCCTAACTCCTAGCTCATAACACTACTGCGCAGGTTGTGAATATGGGTTGTCTGGGAAGCCACATTTTGTGACTCTAGGCAACATCGGCAAGGGATATTAGACGACCTTGCGCAGTAAAATTAAGAGCCTCGGTATCGGCAAGTCCGCTGTCACAGGCTCAGGCCTGGCTTTCCTGGATCGACTGAACCAACTTGAACGCCTAGCCCTGTATGAATCGGCAACAGACGACAGCGTCTTCAAGTACGCCGCAAGAATCCCCTCGCTGAAGTTTATACGACTCGACCAGGTGAGCCTCGGCGACTCACAGGCCGTCTACCTCGGGTCATGCACGGGCCTGGAGGAACTCGACTTGGACGGCACCAAGTTCGGTGACGCGGGTATGTCTCACGTGAGGAACTTGCGGAAGTTGAAGCACCTCAGGCTTGGACGCACAAAAGTAACCGATGCCGGCACGTCGAGTCTCAAGGATCTACGTACACTTGAGAGTATTGATCTTTCCAATACGCAGGTTGGCGATGGCGGCATATTGCAGTTGAGGGGACTCAAGAATCTGAAGACCTTGTGCTTAGGCGCGACACAAGTCACCGACGCCGGCCTGGGCTCTCTTACGGAGCTGCCAAACCTCCAATACCTTATACTTTACGGCTTGCCAGTGACGAATGCCGGGCTGGGACGCTTGAAGAAACTTCCCAGTCTTGAGCAATTGCAGCTTGACGACACGCGTGTCGACAACGATGGATTGGAATGCTTGAAGTCCTTCCCAAGGCTCAACTTTGTTACTCTTACAAGGCCGCGAGTCACTCGGGAGGCGGCCGAATCGCTCGCCGAGGCGTTGCCTAAGGTACAGGTGCTTTATGATCACAGAAGCCTCCCCAAGAGGAGCCAATAGTCGCGCGTTACACCGCGTCTCTTGACTTCACGCGGGTGCTCTCCCATCCAGTCAACCGGTTGCACGGAGGTCTCAGCAAACTACCGGTACTTGAAATGCTGTCTGCCGAGTCTGGCAACGCCAGCCTCTGGTGGGCCTTCGGGGCTTTGGGCCAAGTGGCCCCGGACCGCGGCACGGTTTGGGTTCCCCCTGCCGTCCCTGGCAAACCTACGACTACGGTTCATCGCGGTTCCAGGAAATCCCGCGTCAACCGCGTGAACGTGATGAATTTGTAGTCGCCGCGCTCCCAAAGCACGCCGATGGTCTTGTCCTTGAGCACCGTCAGGTCCGAATAGGCCGCCGGCCCTTCGGAAATCGGCCGCTCGTTGGAGAAGGTATCCGCTTCGTCATAGCTGACGTGGATGACCAACTTCGCCCGGCCAGGGCCCTTGGGGCCGGTCCAGAGGATGCGGTTGCGGTCGTCGCCGGACCTCTTCAGCGTGTACCGCTCAATGGCGCAACACACCGGGGTGACGGCCAGGCCGGGACGGGGCTCGGACCAGGTCGCGCCACCGTCG
This sequence comes from Thermoguttaceae bacterium, assembly GCA_049515555.1. Classification (GTDB taxonomy): domain Bacteria; phylum Planctomycetota; class Planctomycetia; order Pirellulales; family Thermoguttaceae; genus JBEKTY01. The sequence goes on along the minus strand of JBEKTY010000334.1, from coordinate 1,724 downwards.
CTGCTGGCGGTCATCCAGCGGTGCGGGCCGTTCTGCTGCCGGTAATCCATCAAGAGCCGCCCGTCGGCCAGCTCGACCAACTGGTTCTCGTCGCCCGCGTGGTTGCCGGGCACGGGCTGCCCGCGCTGCCACGTGCGGCCGTGGTCCGCGCTGTAGATGGCAAACACACCCCAGGGGGCGAACTTCCATACCGCGGCAACCAGCCGGCCCTTGCGGTCCTGGATCGCGCCGCCCGGCCCGACCACGCTGCACCGCCACTGCTTGTCGCTCATGTCGCGGGCGATGGGCGTCAGGTCCGCCGGGGCCGACCAGGTGACGCCGTTGTCGTCGCTGTAGCGGACCAGATTCTGAACGTCGTCGGTGCCCGGCCGGGCCGTGTCGGTGTTGCGGTCCGGCTTGCAGCGCAGGTAGTGCAGCCAGACGCGGCCGTGCCGGCCGTCCACCACCGTTGCCGGATTGGCCGCCGACCACCGTTGGCCCGCATGCTCGATCACCTTCATTGCCGACCACGTTCGTCCGCGGTCCGTGCTCCGCTTGAGCACCAGGTCGATCTCGTTCTTCTCCATGCCCGGATCGCCCAGGTTGTACTTTCTGGCCTCCGCAAACGCCAGCAGCGAGCCGTCGGGCGCGGTTTCAAGGGCGGGAATGCGATAGGCATGGTAGCCGTCTTTGCCGGAGACGAAGACGTCTGCATGGAAGAGGTCCCCTTCCGCCGCGACCGCATGGGCAGCCGGGGCCAGACAAGCCAGTACAACGAGCCAAGAACGTTTCATCGCAACCTCCGAGGTAGGGGGCCAAATTAAAAAAAAAGGTGCGGTATCGACCGAGGCCCCGCCGGTGTCATGGCCACCGCGCCACCATAGCGGTAGCCCGACGAAGCTCAGTTTTGTAGCCAGGCGGCGGCGTGTCAAGCGCCCTGCTCAGAGTCTCGCCAAATGACCGGTATTTGAAACGCCGCTTGCCGAGTCCGGCAACGCCTGCGGCTGGTGGACTTTAGGCGATGTGGTCCCAGGCGGCTGCCCAAGTCGGTGTCCCCGGAGATCACTCACGAGGAGTGTACGTATTAACATAATGTACAAATGAGCATTGCCAAATGGCCACTTGCGTGCTATAATGTCCCGTGGTCGCAGGCTCGCTTTGGCAGTGGTTCGAGCGGGCCGAAGCGGCGTTGCTCTTTCACAATTCGACAAAGCATCTTTTCGCCGGGACCCTGGCAGCGTTATCGGGCAAGGGGCTCACGCAAAGGCGCGAAGGATACGACATACGGGGACAATTTTCCCCGTCTCTGTCATCTTTGCGTCTTCGCGCCTTTGCGGGAAATACCCAATCAATCAGACACGTACCTCTAAAGACGTATAAAGTTGCGCTGTTCGACCAACTCGCTAGCGCAATCCGGCAAACAGGTTACAGACTTGTCGAGCGCCGTAAGTTTCGAACAGGCCTCAGAGGTGTTCGACGAGCTGAGTGGCGAGTGGTGAGTGGTGAGTGGCGAGGGCGGGCGAGGGAAGGGGGCAGTGTTCGGTTTTCAGCACGGACCGGAAACGCTGAGCAGTGAAGAATGCAAATTGCAAGATGAGCGGTTTTCAGGCGGAAGAACGGCCCAGTCGAACACGTACCTCTAAAGACGTATAAAGTTGCGCTGTTCGACCAACTCGCTAGCGCAATCCGGCAAACAGGTTACAGACTTGTCGAGCGCCGTAAGTTTCGAACAGGCCTCAGAGGTG
>JBEKTY010000333.1:0-4531 GCA_049515555.1 Thermoguttaceae bacterium | reverse complement strand
ACGCATCGCCACGGCCCGCGAGTCGCACATCAAACGAACACGCAAAAAACTGCGGAAAATGGGCATCTACCTGAAAGATCTCATCCGCTGCAAATGGCCTTGAACTTGCGCAGTAATATTAGCCGGAGGTTGAGCGCAGCGACAACCCCGGAAAGCGATGCCCAGAACCGAAGCTCACCCCGAAAGGAGTGACAGAACTGGAACCCTGCGTGCCTCACGATTCTGGCACCCTTCCAGGGTGCACACTTCTCCAATCGCTACCGGGGGTCTGCGCCGCGCTTCGACCCCCGGCTACTGTCTGCCATGCCTGCGGCATGCGGGCGAGAGGGCTGGCGCGGCCTTGTCCAGTTCTGCGTCCTCCGTGGAGGCAGGGCCGCCGATGCCCGCCGCAGGCCCGGCCGGCATCCCGAGCCGTGAACTCGGCTTCCCCCGCAAGCCCGTCAGACTGCCGTGCCCCTGTCGGGGGATAGCGCTTTCGAGCAGCGGAATTCTTGACCGGTTGTTGCAACCCCCTCGTCGCTTGGCTAATATAGGAGCGCCTGGCCGTGGGGCTGGGAATCGGTTTACTAAACGCTCATAGGAGAAAAACAGCCTGAAAGTGGCCGACTTACGGCCAAACAAGACAATTTGACGACTGCGAAAGTCAGTCCTGCTTCCCTCGAAACTACCACCTTGGGCCTCGACGCCCACGAGTACAAGAGGCAGTGCTGGTCTGTCGCCCCCGCTTGGGGGCGTCGGCCATGCGCTGTTCTTGTACGCCCCGTGGTAGGGGCCGAGGGAGCGGCCGTGGTTTGGCGCTCCCTTTTTTGTTGCGCCCGGCACGGCAAACGTGCCTGATACCCTTCATCCAATTGTGAGGCAGCATTTTGCATCCCGGCATGCGTCGTCTGAATCGTGTCAGGACGGCCGTTGTGCGCGGTACAGTGCCCGCATGTTGTGGGCCTGTTTCCCTGAATGTCTTGCGGTGGGATTGTTTGGCGTTGTGGTGCTGCAGACTAAGAAGGAGGTGTGAGATGAGAAGGTTCATCGTGGGTCTGGCGGGGGTGGTAGTTCTGGTGCTGGCAGGTGTTGGCGCGGTGAGGGCTGCGACTGTCAGCTTTGACTTCACTTCTGGGGCACAACCATACTTCCGTAACTTCGGCGACCTTTCCGTTTTCAATGTGGATACCAGCGGTGCAGTTCGTATTTACAAATCGGCCGACGACCGGACTTACCAGGGGGACCAAAATATCGGTGCTGGAGTCTGGTCGTTGTTTCAACTGACAGGTGATTTCTCCGTCACAGTGGATTACACACTCACGGATTTTCCCACTCCGACCGATTACGGGACTAACGAGACCCAATTCTTCGTCATGTCTCAGACTTACGGTCCCTATTTTAGCATTTGGCGCAGAAAGGGCACAGACGGCGAGAACCACATATTCGCCTGGGGCAGCTCTAGTGGAGGGGAGTTCGGTAGTGGCGACCAGGTTACTACCGACAACTCAGGGCAATATCGCATCACCCGGACGGGCACGGTCTTAACTGCCGAGTATCGCCCGACTGGAAACAACGATTTCACGACGATTGCCAGCGCCCCGATCCTGTTCCCACCTGGAGATGAGCCGATGTGGATACTACTTGAGGGATGCCAGGAGAGGACCGGCGTGCCCGGCCTTCGCGCCGATACGTCGTTAGATGTGACTTACGACAACCTCGTTATCCAAGCAGATGGATTTGAAGGCAGTATTCCTAGCCCTGAACCCTCCACACTCGCACTGCTCGGTGTCGGGTTCGTCAGCCTCGTAGGCTACGGCTGGCGGCGACGGGTAACGAGAAGACATTCCCAACCAGAACCACAAGACGACGATCCGCCGATCCCGTCGTTCCCCTTACATGCCTTCGATCAACCGGACTTGGCACGCCGGGCAGCTTGATCGCTCTTTGCCCAGCCGTTACCGTCCTGATTACGCACCGGGATGGCAAACGCGACCGGCGGTTCACGCGATCATCGCTCAAGGGGAAGACCCATGTCGGTTCGAGAACCGTGTTCGGAATGTGGCTCGTAACCATGTGTTCTTACAAGCTTCAGCAAAAAGGAACGCAGATCATGAAAAACATGAAAGCCGAGGCGACGGCGGAGAGTTTGGCGCAAGTCGGGTTGACCGAGACGGAAACCGAGTTGGTGCGTAACCAACTTTATGGGGCCATCGGTCGGCTGGTCGCGTCCGGGATGGGTGATGCCGAGATCGTGGCGGCTGTGGAACTCATCCTCAGTAGGTACAACCGATCGCCTCGGGTTCCAGCGAAGAAAGGGAAGGAGAAGCCAAAAAAGGCAACAGACGCGAGGGCCAAAGCGCGGCCCGACTCCCCGGTGGACCTGCCAGACACCCATCTCTCGGAGCGACCCGCGCCGTCTGTCAAAGTGGGTGGAACCGATGGATAGGACTTCGCACCCACCGTCAGCAACGGCGACCGCTTCCCAGCGGTCGATGCGCTTCGAATGACTGACGCCGGTGTCGGATGATTGCCGCTACCCGGGCCGCGTCCAGGGTACTAAAGGGGGAAGTCGCTGGTTGCTGCATCGTGCGGCATGGGGCAGCGCTGGCCAGGAGGCCCCGGGGGCAAATCGTCCGCGGCAGCCAGGAGGGACAAAGCCGGCCGGGCGGTCGTCAGGCCGGCGCGCAGTGCCGCCGAGCGACGCTGCAATTCTCCCAAGAGTGCGCCGCCCTCAAGAATTGCACAACTGCCGGGATCGGCATCGTCCGGAAGGGGGCCCGTGGACTCGGCCGCCAGACTGTGCTCCAGGGCAGCGGCCACGAAGGCCCGATCCTCGGGAGGCAAGCCCAGCGCCTGTTGCATGATCTCTTCACGTTGTGGCATGACAAGGGGCCCTCACTTTCTCCTACTATTTTCGCACGCCGGACTATTGCCGTCCAGACGTTTGCGAAATGACATTTCGCCATCCGAAGGGGAATTTCTGTAGGCATCGCCCTCTGCGGCGTTCCGTATCATCGACAACTCCCGGAACGATACAGAGGGCGTTCCCTACACGGTGCCGACTGTGCCTCCGGCGTGCGGGCGCCCGAAAGCGCCTAAGAGGTACCCCCTGGGGAGTCGAGAATTCTTCGACCCGACGCGGAAAAACGTGTCCGTGAAGAGCCCCCGCGATGGTAGTTGTTGACAAGTTTGTCATAGCAGCGTAGGATTAGAGGCATGGCGAGCGTTCTGGTCAGCCCCAGGGTGCAGCGGCAGGTCGATCGACTGCCGAAGGTCGTCCGGGCCAGGGTGTGGCAGTTGATCCAACGGCTCGGCAAATGGCCGGAGATCAGCGGGGCCAAGCCCTTGCATGGCAACTTGGCGGGTAGGTATAGACTGCGGACCGGGGATTACCGGCTCCAGTTCCGCATCGAGGGCCGGGACGTCGTCATCGAACACATCGGCCACCGGGCCGGGTTTTACGACGAGTAGGAGGAGAGGCGATGATTCGGGAAGCGCTGATGATTAACGGCAAACGGTGCGTGGCGATCGAAGAGACGGAGTTGCGGCGGCTCGAACGTCTGGCCGGCAGGCAGCCGCCCTTGCCTCCGGCCGACGCCAAGGGAAACCGGCCGGCGCTGGAGTACATCCAGGTCTCGATCGCGCGGGACATCATCAAGGAGCGGCGATCGCTGGGCCTCACCCAGGTCCAGTTGGCGGAGCTGGCCGGCCTTCGTCAGGAAACCCTCTCTCGCCTGGAATCTGGCAAGCATTCCCCAACGGTGCGGACCGTGGAGAAGATCGACCAAGCCTTGAAGCATTACGCCAAGTCGAGAAGCAAACGACGCGGGACCGGGTGAGCCCCAGCCGACCCGTTTCGCGCGAAATGGCCCACCCTTACGCCACGCGCCATTCCGTTCGTCGCATAGCGACGCCATGACGTTAGCCGTGGGTTTCAACCCGCGGACCATGAAACCAGAGACATGCCGTTCGCCGCGTAGTGACGATTGAATAGCTTCGATCATCGCTACGCGACGAATCCGCGCGGGGCAGCGATGCCCCCGCCGCGCCCTATCTGGTACGGTGGAGGGTGGATTCGACACGGAAGATGGGGTGCACAAGTTTTTGCACGACCGGCTTGCATTCTGCCTCCCCCTTGACGAACTAAGAGAGAACCAATGACGTCCCAATCCCGGCTCCCACCATGGGAGCAACTGGACGAATGTGCTGCTGAAATAGAAAGGGCAACAGTTCCCTTCTACACGGCCTTGCAGGGCAAATTTTGCGAACAGTGGTCGGGCGGCCCACTGGTCCGTGTTTGTGAGCGGTACTTTGTTATAACATGTGCCCACGGTATCAAGGAACACCGCGCGCCCAATCCGCCCCCTTATGTTGGGCGAATGACCCGCGAGTCGTCGCACTTGATACCGCTCATCAATTGCGGGACAACACCAGGGCGATTGCACCATAAATCATTGTCCGAAGAGCACTTGTTCCAGGTAGGAGTCATCCCAACCGGCGGCGAGACGCTTGTTCTTCACACCGACCTTCAACGTATGGTTGTTCTTCAGTA
>JBEKTY010000332.1:0-4542 GCA_049515555.1 Thermoguttaceae bacterium | reverse complement strand
AGGTGTCCGAGGAAGCAAAGGCGAGCGTCCGGCTGTTGCGACATACCGTCCTACCCAAGTGGAACTACACCATTCGCCACCACAACCCAAACGGCTAAGTTATTTCTTAACAGCTTCTAAGAAGGTGCCTGCGAGCGGTCGTCCGTTGTCGTTCGTGATTAGTCATTGGGATTTGGTCATTTACATCACGTCTTGTTTGCCAACCTAGCGCTGTTGTGCTAACGTGACGGCAAAGCCGGTCCACCGGTATCCTTATTTCGCAGGGGACATAACCCACTGACGGCTGAAGGGAGCCGACCAACATGATCAGACACTTGGCTTGGCTTGGTTCGTTGTTCTTAACGGCAATCGTTATGGCGGCGGAGCCGGCGGTGGGGCCCGGCCGGGTCATCAGCCGGTGCGACAAGCCGCTGGTGTTCGCGTTCGGCTCGTGGGAGAAGGCGTCCAAGGCCGCGGCCGTCCAAGCCGACGGAATCCATATCGTCGCGGCCAGCGCCCAAGGCGGGGCGGGGATGGCCGGCTTGAACGTGGACCTGTCGGGACTCGGCGACTGGTCGCCGGCCGTTACGCTGACCGCGGGCAAGCGGAACAAGCTGGGCACGCTGAACCTGCACCTGACCGATAGCGACGGCACCAGTCACGTGTACACGTTCGACTTGCGGAAGCTCAAGCCCGGCACGCCCCGGCAATTGGTGGCCGAGTACGGTGCATCGGTGGCCGAGCCGCAGAGCGTCGAGAAAGCGGGCACGGTGCCCGGCTTGGCGAATGTTGCGACTTGGATGATAGTCGGCGACTGGAGCATGGGCGCGGTCGACGTCGTGCTCTCCGGGCTGGTGCTCGTGCCGCCGACCGGCGAGCTGAGGGCCCAACGGGCCAAGCTCAGGGAGCTGCACGCCCGCGAGGCCCAGCGGGCTCGCCAAGAGGCCGAGGCGAAGGAGAAAGCCCGCCGGGATCTCCTGGCAAAGGGGGCCCCGCATGCGGCAGACGGACCGCAGGTCAAGCTGGTCTGCGCCACGGGCAGCGACGTGCTGTCGATCGTCGTGCAGGCCGGGAAGCACGTCAATAACGCATTGCAGCCCTATGAAGCACAGCCCGGCGACGAAATCGCGGAGGAAGCCCGGAACTCGCCGCGGCACGCGGTGCAAGACGGCCGGGTGGTGGACTATTTCCAGAAGGGCCTGTTCCGGAAGATCAACAACGAGCGCACCAAGCTGGGCCTGCTCTCTCCCGACGGCAAGTGGGTCTTCATCGAACGCGCGACGAAGGGGCAAGTGCTGGATGAAACCGTGGTCGATCTGCCGGCCGCCTACGCCATCCGGTCGCCCGACGACCCGGCGTACGCGGCTGCGGCGGCGCCCCGGGCCGTATTCCGCAAAGGCAAGCCGAACGGTTTCAGCCGGCCGCTGCCGTTTCTGTATACGATTTCGCTGAAGCTGCCTTCGCCGCTCCAGGAAGGCGCGCGGTACACGATCCGCTTCGTGGGCGTGAACACGTCGCAGGAGAGCGTGGCCTATGTGCACGAGCCCCGCCGCACGCGGAGCATAGCCGTACACGCCATCCAGACCGGCTATCGGCCCGACGATCCTTACAAACGCGCCTATTTCTCCTTCTGGATGGGCGTGGACCGGGCCGGCAAGCACGGCAGTTGTACGCACGAACCGCGGGCCTTCGAGCTGCTGGATGCCGGCGGCAAGACCGTCTTCAGCGGCAAGGCGGAGCTGGCCAAGGCCGGCGGCACCGAAGAGCAGATCTGCATCCACGAGAAGCAGGACTACACCAAGGCGGCCGTGTATCGCCTGGATTTCAGCCGGTTCAGCACAGCGGGCGAGTACCGCGTGCTGGTGCCCGGCATCGGCCTGGGCGGACCGTTCCGCATTGCGGCCGACGTGTGGGAAGCGCCGTTCAAGACGGCCATGCAGGGGATCCTGGCGCAGCGGCAGGGGATAGACCTGGGGCCTGCCTCGGGCTGCGCCTTCACGCGCAAACGCACCTTCCATCCCGACGACGGCGTGCAATTCTATCAAATGGACATCCCCGTCCAGGCCGGCCAGGAAGGCACCCGCGGCAAGAACCTGATCGAATTGGCCAAGGCCGGCCGGCTGAAGCCCGTGACCGGCGTCTGGGGCGGCTACCAGGATGCGGGCGATTGGGACAGCCTGGGCGGGCACCTCAGTGCCACCTACGATCTGCTGGGCTTGTACGACCTGAATCGCACGGCGTTTCGGCGGATGAAACTTTCGCTGCCGGCCGAGGAGATGCACAACAACCTGCCCGACATCCTGGACGAGGCCCTGTGGCAGATGTCGCTGTGGCAGCGGCTGCAACTGCCCGACGGCGGGGTGCGCGGCGGCTACGGAGTGGGCTGGGACTGCTACCCGGGCGAGACCAGCTCCATGCAAAAGTATGCCGGCGTGTATGCGGTCGACCATGAGACGACGATGCACTATGCGGCTGCGGCGGCGCGGGCGGCGCGCGTTCTGGCCGCCTGCGACCAGAAGCTTTCAGCCGGGTACCTGGAGTCGGCCCGCCGCGCCTGGACTTGGGCCGAGACGCACGCCAAGCCCGACGACCCGACGTACCAGAAGGTTCTGGGCTTCGACAAGGAGCTGCCAAAGAACCTGCGCAACAAGCGGGCCATGGCCGCCGTGGAACTGCTGGCCGCCACGCTCGAGCCGGCCTACGACCGGGCGTTCAAGGAGTCGTCAGAGCTTGCGGGCAAACCCGCGCTGTACCTGGACCAGCTCGAAGCTGATTTCGCTTACGCGCGCCTGCCGGACGGCCTGGGCGACCCTGAGCTGAAGAAGAAGGCGGTGGCGCGAATCACGCAGTATGCCGGCCATGCCATCGAGTTCAGCCGGAAGAACGCCTACGACGTCATCGCCGGGGCCCGCACCGATTATCCGCTCATCTTCGCCTGCCGCTATTTCAGCACGCCGGCGCAGGGCGGTTTCGCCTTGATCTATGCCTACGAGCTGACCAGGAATCCGGCTTACCTGGCCGCCGCCGTGCAGGGGGCCAACTACAGTCTAGGGGCCAACCCGGACAACTTGTCCTATTGCTGCGGCGTCGGGTCCGGCGCCGAGCACTTCCCGTTCATCGTCGACGTGCAGGTCAGCGGCCAATATCCGGACGTGCCGGTGGGACACATCCCCTACGGGCAGGGAAACGAGGGCAACTCGATGAGCCGGGGCTCGAGCGGCTGGGTGCAGCAATGGCTGCTGAACTTCGAGCCGGCCAAGAAGATGATCCCCAACTGGTACGACTGGCCGGTCAACGAGCAATACATCGATTTCGGCATCTATCCCCTGCACAACGAGACGTGCTTCAACGTCACCACCGTGCCCGCCGCCTGCTATTGGTTCTACCTGGCGGCCCGGCCGTGATTGCGGGAGTGCGGATCGAGACGCTCAGCCGCCTGGAACACGGCAAGCATAGTCCTAATGTCGCCACCGTCGATAAGCTCGTTCGCGCCCTGCAACGGGCAGAAGCTAAACAGGGGGACGTGAAGTAGACTGGCCCTGATGGTTCGGGCCCTGCGCGAGGGAACAATCTGGTCGGCGGCGGGGATCGGCCGCGTCCAGTTCTTCGTCAACCCGCTGGCCGTGACGATGCTCGGGCACGTGCGCGTGGGGCTGGAAGACAACCTGTATCGGGACACGGCCAAGACGCGGCCGGCCAGCAACGCCGGCCTTGTCAAGCGCATCGCGGTCATAAACCAGCTACGGCCCCGTCTCGATGCCCCGAGGTGTACGATAGCCTGGTCCGGGGGATTTGGGGATTTAGGGGACGCTGTGATGGCCGTTTCTACACGGGCCTTCAGGCCCGTTTCCGCCGTGGGCGGTAATAGGCCCATGCTTTAGCATGGGTACAACAAGGCCGGGCCTCCTCTTCCTACCATGCCGCGCCTGTCAGCCCCGTTCCACGGGGCTCCTCGCTTGCCGGACGATTTCTGCGGCCCGATGTGACAGGGGCTTCGGCCATCGGCAGGAGCCCCGTGGAACGGGGCTGACAGCGTGCCGTCGATGGTTGATGCGTTGATCCGCGCTACGCCCCGACGAACCCGGCGTAAACGCCGGGCCGATCACCGGCTTCGCCGGAAAAGGGGCGTGAACGCCCCTAAGGCACCTTGCCGCCATTTCTCCCCGATCTTTGCACACGAAACCCCGGCACGCGATCTTTCTGACCGCCGCGCACCAACCCTCGACCCTACATTGCACCCCCGCGGCAGGCAGGGTACGATAATCACCATCGCTCACACCACCACTCGCCGGTGCGCCCGGCATCGTTTGCAGTTATCTGACGCCGTAGCATACGACGCGTACATCAGTCCCAATGCGAACAAGATGAGGGTCCGGCAGATGAAAGCCGATCAGGTGAAATTGAGCAAGCACAACGTCGAGCAGATGGCCCGTGGTTATTTCTCAAACTGTAAACGGTTTTAGGAAGCCATCTGCACAAGCTCCTTGATTTTCTTGGCGACATGGCGTTGGCAACGGCGTTTTTCCAGGCGCTGGATAGCGTCTTGCCAAAGCACGGCGCGGA
>JBEKTY010000331.1:0-5635 GCA_049515555.1 Thermoguttaceae bacterium | reverse complement strand
GGCCGTGCACGTACTCCCGCCAATGTCCTGAATCATAACGCTGATCGGCTGCGGCCCCTCCACGCCGAAGTAGGTGTAGCCATAGCCGTAATTGTTGTAGCCGTAGCCATAGCCGCCGCTGACCTGGAACTGCCCGGGACCCGTCTCCTGAACGCTGCCCGTCGAGACCTGGCCGGGGGCCCAGGTGATCTGGGCCACGAAATCGCCTACCGGCAATGCCGCGACAGTCTCGCTCGCGGGGTTGCCGTCGCTGAACGCGGCGACCACGGTATCCCAGGGTACGGCCGCGCCCTCGGTGGCCGTCGGATCGCTGACCCCCTGGGGCGTCAGCGCGGCGTCGCCCACCGCGGCCGTGCCCCAAGGCTCGCCGGCGACGTACGACGAACAACCGAAGACGACGCGAATCGCGTAGTAGCCCGCCTCCTTGTATGTGTGGTCGCCGCTGACCGTGAACCCGCCCGAGCCGTCGGGCTGTGCTACCCCGGCGGAAGAAAGACAATCTCCCCAGAAAATGGTTGCGTCGTAGCGGCTAGGGTCCAATCCCGGAAACGGCGTCCCGCTGAAACTGCCCACGACGCCGCTAAACTGGCTCCCTTCGGTGAGGAGGAGGTGTCGGCCGCTGGAAGAATAGGGCGGCCAACCCACCCAACCCCCCGAGCTGTAGGACGCGCCCCCGTGGGTGACGGTAACGATGTACTGGTCGGCGTCTGGCAGCGGGATGGGACCCGCCGGGGTGACCGTGAACTGGTCCGACACCGAGGGGTCGCAGGCCACCGTGGCGCCCTGGGTCCTGGGAGACGATCCGTCCTCGAGATTCCAGGTGATCGTGGCGGAATACTCTGCGAGCGACTCGGGCCCGCCCCCGTCGACGAACCATCCCACCGGCTCGCTGTACGTGTCGTCTCCCGTGGGGGCCGGGATAGACCCGCACCAGACGTATAGCGGCGCATCAGCCACCGTCATCGCCGCGGGCGTGCCGGCGTCGCTGGCCGAAGCCCCGCCCACGTCGGCCACCGTGGCGACGACCGAATACGGGCCCTCCTCTGCATAGGTGTGTGCGCCCCATATTTCGTCCTCCCCCCGTCCCCCCACGGACCGCCGCCGGCATCCGTCAGCGTGGCCACGCAGCCGTTAAACTGCTGGCCCTCGACGGCCCCCAACCCCGTAACCGGCGCCACCGTGAGCGACGCGTCGACCACCGTGACCGGGGCGTCCAGCGCCGCGAACTGTACACGGCCGTCGTCGATGAACACCTGGTCGGCGTAGGGGCCATACTCGGCGTACGTGTGCGTGGCGTCGATGTCATAGCCGCCGTCGTCAGCCCCGTCCGGCACGATCTGCCCGCCGTCCGAGGCCGTGGTTGTGACCGTGGTAGATGGCCTGCGATCGCCCCAGCGGATGGTGGCCGAAAGGCCGGCCGCGTCGTCGGCGCCACCCACGTCGTCGATCGTAGCGACCGCGGCGGTACACGGCACGCCCTCGGTGGCGGTGACGGGCTTCGCCGCCGCCGGAGTTGGCTGCGCACGGAACTTCTTCGCCGCGCTCCAATACCAAATAGGAGTGCCAACGTCGCATGCGACGGCCTCAACCACCCAGTAACAGCCGTGACCAGCCGCGATCAGGTTCCAAGTCGGCAAACTGAGCGTTTCCGTCCACTTGTAAACCTGCCCGTCGACCTGCCCCGCCACGGATGGAAGGCCCGATGCGTCCGGGGGATACGGGTTGTCCCGGTACACGGGCTGCCAGCCAGGGCCGTCGACGGCCACGATCAGTTCCGCCTGCTGGTCGGGCGGGCTTCCCACCGTAGCAGGAAATGTGGGCTGGCCGGTGAAGTTCCCGTTTTGACAGACCAACGGCGTCGTGAACACCACGGTGCGGTTTTGGGGATTAACGCTGAGCACCGTGGGCGAGACGCCCGTCAACTGGAATAAATGGCCCAGCGTCGCCTCGCTCGCGTCGCCCGGATACTTTGCGACCAGGCCGCCCCATAGGTCCGCCAACACCTCCTTGCCTCCCAGTTGCTCGAAAAGCCCCCTAGCCGTTTGGGGCGGGATGACCCTCCCGGTCACGCCGTCGTGGTCGTCCTGCCCGGTCGTGTCCAACAGCCACAGCGTGTCCGCGACCGAGCCCTCGGCATCCTCACCGAACGCCGGAATGGCGGGGTCGATCGCGCGGCCAAAGTAAGTCTTGTTGCCGAAAGTGATCCTCGGGATGTGCAAGTAATTGTTGACCGGGGGCCGGTTCGCGGGCTTGATCTGCAGCCACCCGTTCGCGTTCTTCGCGGCCACGCAGAAGTAGTCGGCATATCCTTCGCAAAAGGCATCCTGCGCGTCCACAAGCGTGCACACGGCGCCCTCGCGCATGTTGTTCTTGGGGGAGTGGTTCCGTCCGTCACCCTGGTTAGCGAAGCCGTTGGCCGCCGCCACGAGGTGCCCCATTTCGTGCCCGACAACGTCCGGGTAGCCATCAAGGCTGTCAGGGTCAATATGGATCATCCCGTCCCCGCGGGGGCCCGGTGAGTAGAACGAGGTTCCTCCGGAATCGTCCGGGTAGACTGCGCCGATCTGCCCGGGCAGCGATGCCCCAAGGTTGCCGGCCGCATACTGCGCGTATGGCTGCATGATCGACAGGATGGCCATGGCCCCGGCGGCCTGCGCCTCGGTCCCAATCGCGCCCGCGTCCAGGACAATATTGAACGTCCCGTTTGCGTCTTGGCACCCGGCGTTCGTCGCCGTCACGGTGTAAACCATGTTGGGCGCGTCGGTCGTCACGCCCCACGCCCAGGGAGTGGGGCTGGCCGGCGCGGACTGGCCGGACGGGTAAACCGCGAAAGTGGCGAGTTGCTTGGTACTGGCCCCCGGCCGAAGGTTGATCTGCCGCGACCGGGCAACAGCGGTGAACCCCACCAATTCACCCTGGAATTGGTTCGGGATCGTCACCTGAAAGGCGCCGGTGACGCTGGTGAAGACCTCCCGCTCGTACCCCGCATAGTACACGTCAAGGGCGGCGTTGGATACGGGAACGTTACCGCTCGCCACTGCCAGCCCGCTCACGCTCACCGTGCCGCTGAGCGTCAGGTGTGACAATAGCGAACGGCCCTCCAGCGGCTCGATCCGAAGGAGGCGCGAGTTGGCGCGCGGGGCTGGCCTGCGGCCGGAACTACGACGGCGGAAAGACCTCTTCAGGTTTCTCATCGGATCGGCTCCTTGCTTGGCGGCGGCCTGCGAATTGGCGGCCTGGGGTTCTTGGCCCGGCCCGGCCCAACTGCAAGCCGGCGCGAGCCGCGGAGGTTATTCGTTCGATGCGCGATTGGTGGTCACCTGGGGAACCGGGTCCGGCCCGGCTCACCGGGCGGGGCCCAGCCGATAATCGTGCCCGGCAGGGCCTTGCGCAGCCGCTCGTAGCCCGCCGCCGTGATGTTCGTGCCCGCAAGTGAAAGGGTCTCAAGGTGCGTCATGCCTTCCAGGTACTTGATGTCGCCGTCGGCGATTTCCCGTACCGGCGGCAACTCGCGCAGCTCGGTCATGCCCCGCAGGTGCACCAGCTCCGACTCCTCCATGGGAAAGCCGTGCGGCAACCGCAGGTACTCAAGCTTGGTCAACGGTTCGACCCACTTCAGACCCCCAACGGTCCTCGGCCCGTCGGCTATCCCCCCGCCGGCCACCTGCACCAGGCCCGCGCTGTAGGACACGTTATTGAGATCGAGCGTGCGAAGGTTTGTAAGGCCGGACAAGTTGGCAAACGCGTCCTCGAGGGCGGCGGCCACGCCGAGGTCGGCCTGTAGCGTTAGGCTTTCCAGGTCGTGCAGCCGGCCAATGTGCTTTAGGTCGTCAGCAATTAGTCGGCCGATGCTCAGCTCCCTGAGGCCCTTGATCCCGGCCAGCACCGAGAGCACTTCCTCGCCGTTGCGATCCTCGCCCTCCTCCCAATCGAGCGTATACTCCAGGCTCCTGATGTGTTTGAGGGCCAGCACGCTCCTGAGCTGGCGGGCGGTGAAAGCTTTGCAGTCGACAATTCCCAGGCTCTCCAGCCGGGGCAGGCCGGCCAACCGTTTAAGCCCGGCGGGGGTCACCGAGCCGCAACGCTCCATGCGGAGGCTCCCCAGTTCTGGCAGGCTGGCCAGGCGATCGAAGATGGAGTCGGTGAACACATCCGAATACGGCTCTACGGCGTCAACGCCGAAGAGCCGGCCGTTGGTTGAAAACAGGAGAACGCAGTGATTGGCCCGCCGGAGGGCGGCCACGGCCGCTCGCTCGTCGGCCGCCCGCCGGTACCCGCGCCGCTCAAGCCCGATTATCGCCAGCCCGGCGTAACGCCTGCCATCGTCCTCCGGCCACTCGTCGTCGGCGATCCCGCAGCCCTCGACGCTCAGTTGCCACAGATCGGTGAGCCCCCTCAGGGCCTCCATCCCACGGCCGGTGACCAGGGTGTTGGCCAAAGAGAGGTACTCGAGGCCCGTTAGGCCCTTGAGGTGCGGCATGGCAGCGTCGGTGATTGCGTTGAAGCCCAGATCAAGCCGCTTGAGCCGCGTGAGCCCCGCCAGGTGGGCAACGGCGCCGTCGGTGAGGTCGGTCTCCCCCAGGTCGAGGTCTTCGAGGTTGCGAAGCCCGGCAAGGTGCTTTACCCCCTCGGTGGTAAGCCTGTTGCCCCCGAGGCCGAGCGATTCCAGGCCGCGAAGCCGGGCGACATGGGCGAGCCCATCCGTGGTGATACCCGTAGACCACAGGCTGAGTTTGCGGATGCTGCGCAGGCCGCGCAGGACGCGGAGGCCATCCGCGCTGACCTTCGAGCGGTTGAGGCTGAGAATTTCAACCGCCGGCCACCATGGGCAGCTCGCGGCCACGGCCAGCGCCTTGTCAGCCGCGCCCGCATCTTCGATGCGCTCGACCCGCAACTCCCGGACGTTCCGGAGCGCCGCCAGATGCGCCAAGGCCTCGCTGTCGGGCTCTTGGCTCAGCCAGATCTCGCTCGCGTTGCCTTTTGCATCCTGGCGGGCCCGGAGGCCCGTGGCGTGCTGTAGTGCCGCCACGTCGGCGGGGTCGTCGGGCCCGGGCGGGGTCGGCGGGGCCACCTCCCCCGGCACCGCGCCAAACGCGGAAGCCGACACCGCCGCCCCCATGAGCGCCACCAGGGCGATTGAGACGAGAAACTTCATTTCGCACCTCCTCCCCCGGGGCGGACCGGGAGCGACGTGTCTCATCATCCTTATTCGTAGACGGGCGGCCGGATTATTCGCAGATGCCTGCCAGGGCGGCTGATTATTCCCCGAAAGGGGCTGTCCCGCACGCCCGCATTGTACACCCTGCGCAACTCGCGTCAAATGTTCTCGGGGGTGTCGCTGCGCATCGACCCCCTAAAATATGGTGTACATCCTGACCTATACATCCGTTCAGATATATGTTATAATGTCGGTTGCCGCTGCGCTGACGTATCCGACACACGCCGTGTGCCGTCGGCTGAAGCGGAAAAAGGCGTGGCCAGCGGCACACGGCGTGTGCCCGATACATTGAGGCCAGCGGCACACGGCGTGTGGCGCGCTGCGTTTCGTGCCGGGCGGCGTTGATCTTTGACAGTATAGAGATTACCGGCGATTTTCAAGCGAAGGCAGGCGCAGTCGAACACGTACCTCACAAGA
>JBEKTY010000330.1:0-4692 GCA_049515555.1 Thermoguttaceae bacterium | reverse complement strand
GGCCAGCCCCTCCAGGACGCCGGCCAGCCGCCCGCTGCGGACCCCGGCCGCGATCAGCCCGCGAACATGGGCCGGCAGCCGGCAGCCGGGGGCTTGCAGGGCCGCTTCGAGCGACATGCCGGCCGACAATTGCCCGGCCAGGCGGCGGAGCACGCGGGCCAGCCGGCCCGTGGGCAGCTCGTCGGCCAGGGCCCGCAGCCCGCCGTCCAGCGGCAGGCCGGCCCGGGCCAGCCCGGCCACCCGGTCAGCCAGCTCGGCCGACTGGTCGGCCGACAGCCCACCACGGAAGTCGGTCTGGAAAAGCGGGAAGGAGGGCATGGGGGGAGGAGTTAGGAGTTAGGAGTTAGGAGTTAGAATGACAGTGGGCAACTTCACATTCCGGCCAAGGATTTCAACATGGTTACATAGGGCAGAAACACCGTAAGCGCGAACAGCAGGGCGACCGTTCCGCCCACGCCCAGGGTGATCAGGACCGGGAGCAACACGCGAGCCAGGTCGACCTGATGCTGTGCGCGGCGATGGTAATCGTCGGCCACGTTCCGCAGGGCCGGCAGGAGCATGTCTTGCCGCGATGGGCCGCCCAGCAGCCAATCCACGAGCGGCGGCAGGACGCCCGGCGGTGCCAAGGGGCCAAGGGGGACAGTCCCAGTTTCGTCGGACGAAACTTGGGACAGTCCCCGCGAAACTTGGGACAGTCCCTCGCCGGCGCTTTCGCCGCGGCGGACGGCCCGGGCACGGGCCTGGGCCTCGGCGGCCAGATCGGCGTCGCCCGAGGCCTGGCCGGCCAGCGTCAGGGCCTCGTCCAGCGGCATTTGCTGCTCGACCAGGAGCGTCAGGATTTCCAGAAAGGTTGCCATCCGCGACCAGCGCAGGGTGCGGCCGAGCCACGGGAGCCATCCCAGGAGACAGCCGGCCCGGCGGGAGCCCGCCAGGGCGGCGCGGCTTGAGCCGTAATACCAGGCGGCGGCCAGCAGGAGGAGCAGGACGGGCCCGGCCGGCCCCCAGAGCGCTGCGTGCCGGCCGCACCAGGCCAGGGGCCGCAGGGCCTCGGTCCCCCGCACGCCCAGGGCCTGGAACGACGCGAGCAGGGCCGGCGCGATCCAGGCCGTCATCAGGGCGAACAGCACCCAGGCCACCACGAGCAGCAGCCAGGGATAGAGCAGTGCCGAGAGGACGCTGCGGCGGGTCTGGGCCAGGCGGCGCATCGAGCCCGCCAGGGCCTCCAGGGCCGCGGGCAGCCGGCCGGCCCGCAAGCCCGCCTCGACCACCGCCCGATAGACCGCGGGCAGCTTATATGCCGGATCGGCGAGCACGGCCGGCAGCGACTCGCCCCGGCCGGTCCGCTCGGCGATTACATGGGCCAGCGTGCCCAGCCGGCCTGGCAGGTCTTGCGACAAGTCGTCCAGCCCGCGCTCCAGCGGCACCCCGGATCGCACCAGCGCGGCAATCTCGTCGCTCAGGGCAATGAGTTGGTCGAGCGTTACGGCGGGCTGGGGCATTGGGGTTTTGGGGCTTAGGTCTTGGGTCTTTGGTCTTTGGTCTTAGTTTCGTAGGGTGGGACAAGCCCGGCGCAGTCCCACCAGGGTTACAGAGGATTCGTGGTGGGACCGCGCTGCGCTTGTCCCACCCTACAAGTTCCGTTGGGCGGGGTGGCCAGGCCCAGGACGCGGCGGATCTCGGCCGGGCTGGTGCGGCCTTCCTCGGCTGCCCGGATGGCCCACTGCCAACGGGTGACCATGCCCGAGCGGATGGCCAAGTCTTCCAGCACGGTTGTATCGGCGCGGGCGAGGACGGCCCGGGCCAAATCGGCTGCCGGCTGGCCGGCCAGGGGCTTAAGGAGCAGCATTTCCACCACCAGCATTCGGCCGCGATAGCCGGTGCCGGCACACTCGGGGCAGCCGGCCGCGACCAGGGGCCGGCCGATGGGCAGCCCCAGCCGGGCCTGCGGATCGTCGCTGGCTCGGGCACAACTGCACAACCGGCGGAGCAGCCGCTGGCACAAAATGGCCAACAGTCCGCTCCGCAACACGTAAGGCTCGATGCCCATGTCCAGCAGCCGGCCCAGGGTCTCCGCCGCACTGCCGGCATGGAACGTGCTCAGCAACAGGTGGCCGGTAAGCGAGGCCTGAAAGGCCGCCTCGGCCGTGGCACGATCACGAATCTCGCCGACCATTATCACTTCCGGGTCCTGCCGCATCAGGAACCGCAGACCAGTGGCCAGGTCCAGCCCGGCCACGGGGTTGACCTGCGCCTGGGCCACGCCGGGCAGGGCCACTTCAATGGGGTCCTCCAGCGAGACGAGGCTCCGCAGGCCGCCTTGGGCCGCCAGCTCGCGGAGGCAGGCGTAGACCGTGGTGGTCTTGCCGCTGCCGGCCGGGCCGGAGACCAGGATCGCGCCGGCGGTCTCGCCCAGGATCTGCCTCAGGCCGGCCAGCACGTCGGGCGGCATTCCCAGCTCGGCCAGCCGCTCGTAGCGGCCGGCGCGGCCGAAGAGGCGCACCACCGCCCGCTCGCCGAACATGGTGGGAAACGTGCTGACCCGCATTTCCACGTCGCAGCCGGGCGCGCGGATGCGGCCTTCCTGCGGCATGTCGGTGCGATAGGTGAGCAGCTCGGCCTGGACTTTCAGCCGGGCGATGACGTTGGCCGCCAGGGCCCGCGGCACCCGGCCCAGCGGCTGCAACACGCCGTCGATGCGGAGCCGCAGCTCCAGGCCCTCGGCGGCGGGCTGAAGGTGCAGGTCGCTGGCCCCGGCGGCCCGGCCGGCGGCCAACAGCCGGTCGACAACCTGCGTGGCATACTGCGGATCGTCCGGGTCGAGGCCGGCCAGCGGCCCGATCCGCGGATCGGCGGCACACGCGCTCACCATGGCCCCTCCCGCCACGTGGCCCGAGAAGATGACCTCAGTATAAAGGCGGAAGGCGGAAGGCGGAAGGGGACGGGGAGTTTTCAGTGTTCAGTTTTCGGTTTGAGCCCGACTACTGAAAACTGAAAACTGAACACTGAAAACTAATATGCCGGTTTGCCCAGCCACTTGCGCGCCTTCCGGCGTGCCTGCGTGGCGATGAGCTGGGCCACGAAGACGGGGATAGTCAGTGCCGCGCGGGTCCTCACGCGCCAATTCAAGAGACCCGCCAGCTTGAGCACCACGCGCGCCACCTGCATGGGAGTGTGGAAGCGCCGATCGATCTGCTTGCGCAGATCGGCGATGCGACCGGACGAAAGGGCGTCGCTATAGACGTTGCCGTCGACGGCGACGTGGTAGCCCGGCGTCGCGGCGACCAGCTCGCCCAGGCCCGAGTACGGCTCGTTCCGCAAGCGGGAGACGTGGATCAGATCGATGCCCAACGATCGGGCGAAGGCGGCGGTGGAGAGCATCTGCTGCTCGGTTTCGCCGATGTTGCCCACGATGAAATAGGCGTTGATGACCATCTTCGACCGGCGGAGGACCTTGAACCGCTCGCGGACCTGCTGGATGGTGAAGCCCTTGCCCATCGACTTGAGCGTGGCGTCCTGCGTGGACTCGACGCCCACCAGCAGGGCGATGAACCCGGCCTGCTCCATCTTGCGGATGACGTCGGGGCGCTTGGCGATTTCCAGCCGGGCGTTGACGATGTAGTGTTTGCGGATGCCCTTGGCGATCAGCAGGTCGCAGATCTCGGCCACGCGGTCGGGCTGATAGGTGAACACGTCGTCGACGAACATGACCAGGTCGGCGTCGATCTGCCCGATCTCGCGGACAATCGACTGGGCCGAGCGCGGCGTCCAGCAGCGCTTGACGCCCCACGGGTTGATGGAAAAGTTGCAGAAGCGGCAATTGAAGGGGCAACCCCGCGAGCCGGCCACCTGGTCGATCTTGATGCCCGTGCTCACCCCCTTGCTGGTCATGTAGTAGGCATGACGGCGGAGGTCGCGGGCGGGCATCAGGTCGTCGTCCATGGGCACGTTGGCCCGCGGCCGATTGAAGACCACCTGGCCGCCGGCGCCGCGGTGGGCCAGGCCGGCGACCTCCGACCACGGGCGGCCCTGGGCGATCTCGGCCATGGCCTGCTCGCCGTCGCCGCAGACCACGGCGTCCACGCCGGGACACGCCTCCAGCCAGTAACGCGGATTCTCCGTCGCCGTCCGCCCGCCCAGAATGGTCGTCACCCCCGGCGGCAAGGCGCTGATGTCGTCGCGGATCAGCTCCAGGTCCTCCGGCCAGTTGACGGAATAGCAGACCAAGTCGGTCTCCGGCCTGAGGAATGCCCGCGTGCTGGGCGTGCGCTCATGACGGAAGTTGACCAGATCGATCCGCTCGGAATGCGGGCGGAGCGCGGCGGCGACGTACTCCAACCCCAACGGTGGGAAGGATGTCCTTGAACTGTGCGTGCGTCGATAGGGATAGACGCATACGACGTGGCGATACATCGTATTCCTCACGCTCCGCGTGAGGCCGTGCGGCCAAACCTCACGCGGAGCGTGAGGAGTACCTCAGAAGATGCGACATTAGTTCTCAAACTGTAAACGGTTTTAGGAAGCCATCTGCACAAGCTCCCTGATTTTCTTGGCGACGTGGCGTTGGCAACGGCGTTTTTCCAGGCGCTGGATAGCGTCTTGCCAAAGCACGGCGCGGAGCGTTTGTTGCAGTTGAGGAACGCTGGGCAGTCGAAGCAGCGAACGATGATTCTTGATGGCGGCTTGTACATCGGG
>JBEKTY010000329.1:0-4707 GCA_049515555.1 Thermoguttaceae bacterium | reverse complement strand
TCTTGGGCCACGGCGGGCAACTCACGGAAGGTGGCGAGCAGATCTGCCGCGGGTTGCTCGAATACGCCAACGGCAAGACGATCTTCCTGGATCACGTGGAACACCTGCCCACCTGGACCCAACTCCAATTGTACGACGCCATGCGGCGGGGGTGGCTCGACCGCGGCGCATTGGGACCGCCGGTCCCGCTGGACGTGCGATGGATCGCCTCAACGTCGGCCGACCTGGAGGCGGCGGTCGCCGAAGGCCGATTCTGCCAGGGACTCTACTACTGCTTGAACGTCGTGCCAGTCCGTGTTCCGCCCTTGCGCCAACGTCCGCAGGACTTGAAACCCCTGATCGAGCGCTGCCTGGCCCACGCGACAGCCCCCAAGCCGGACGCCGCCGAGAAACCGCGCCCATATCACTTTACGCCCAAGGCATGGGAGTGCCTGCTAAGCCACGACTGGCCGGGCAACCTGTTCGAGCTCAGCAATGTGGTGGCCCGTGCCGTGGCCCTCTCTCCCGGCCCGGACATCGGAAAGGAAGCGATCGTGCTGGGGCCGCGGACGGCATCGCAGAGCGGCACCGACGCGGTTTCGGTGCCCCTAGCCGGGAATCTTTACGAAATGGAGCGATCCATCGTGGATGAGTTCATTCGGCGACACGGTGGCAACAAGGCCGCCGCGGCACGGGCCCTCGGCATGCACCGTCGCACCCTGTACCGGATCCTGGAGCCCAACAGGACCGCCAGACCCGACCACGAGGAATGATCTCATGGACGTGAATGACGACGCGGACGGTGCTCCGTACGCGGACAGGCTGAGCGGTTTCACGGGCACCTAACGAACACCACGTCATCCTTCGGGTGCCCCGTTGTTCGTTAGACGGCACGGCGGTGACAAACGGCGATCATGTATCACACGACACGGCCCCTCCAATTCGCACGCTCCTTTCCAGAAACTAAACCAGCCGTCGCCCCTCTCGACCGCAATCATGTGCCAACTCCTCTGTGCCCGGTTCTCCTGTCAGGCCGGAATAATACGTTAAGCGCCGTTGGAAACGACACGACAGGCAGCCTGCTCCCGATAATTATTATCGTCTGAACTGGTCGTGCCGCCGTGCCTCTGTCGTTGACAGCACTGTCTTGATCGTGGGTCTGCCATTCTTCCATCTCGACAAGAACGACCTCACCTCCCCACCCTCGGCCCACGTTTCTGCGGCCATCGCATTGATCGAATGTCAATGTCATCGCCATCGGTCGTGAAGATGGACCGTCGCTCGCTTCGCTGAAGCAGGCGGAATGGCTGCGTTGGCTCGCCCGGTGCCGCCTCTTGCACGGCACGCCTGTGCCCACCCTCGTCGAAATAGACGGTCAGCTTGCGGCTGAACACCAGCCAAGTCTTCTGGTGGAATTCCTCCGCAAGTCCTGCGGCGTGCTTCTCCATATCGTTGGGCGTCGTGACGCCTTCGGGAAAATAGTGAGCCATGTAGTAGCCCGGCAGCATCTCGGCGATCAAGTGCGGCTTGACAGGCTGGTTGGCCCACTCGTTCCAGCGATCGACAAACTCACGGCGGTCTTCTTCCACCAGCCTTTGGATCGTCGCCTTGTCGACGCCCAATGCAGCGGCAAGCTGTCGGAAGAAACGGGACTCAATGTCACCGGTCTGCTCGAAGCGGACGATCTTGTTCGCAGCACCGACGAGACTTCGGTAGCCCAGGAGCTGGGCGACTTGTCCTGGGCGGAGGCCCAAGGCGATCCGCTGCTGCCAGAAATGGTTGGAGAGGTTCGTAGCCATCAGTGGAAACACTCCGTTTCACTTCGGGCCATGCGGTTCGGGTTCGGTCAAGGGCTGCATTTCCAGACCGCCGCCAAAAAGAAACTTCTGCTTGCTTCCCTCAATGTGCATGTAGGGGCCGTTGAACTTACCAGGAGCCGCCTCAATGACCTGGCGCTTCGTGCCATCCTCGTCAAAGAAGATACTCAGGCGTCGGCTGAGGACCAACCACACTTTCATGTGACGATGCCCTGCCCACTCGGCAGCATACTCCTCCATCCTCTTCGGCGATTTCATTGCGTCAGGCAACGGCTGTCGAATGAAGACACCAGGAATCGCCCGAAAGATCAGGTGCGGCTCTATCGGCTGGTCCGCCCATTTGTTCCATTTCTCGACGAACTCCTGCCAGTCCCGCTCGATAAGCCGTTGGATCGTCGGCTCATCGATGCCCAGGACAGCGGCCAACTTCCGGAACACCTCAGCCAGGATGTCACCTCGCTCCTCAAACATCACGATCTTGTTGGCTGCGCCGAAGATGCTTTTGTAGCCCATGAGCCGGGCCACGTCGCCATGTCGGAGTCCAAGTTGCAGCCGTCGCTGACGGAAGTAGGTCGATAGATTGGTTGCCATGATGTATATATCTAGCCCGGAACACTACGAATTCTCTCTGAATCGTCGCCTGATTTCATCGGGCAAGGGTTGGTCCATCGGCACGTCGGGGATTTCGTCGCTCTGCTTCCGAAGCGTCGGCTGGTTGTTGGGGGTGGACATCCTATCGTACTGCCTGGCGAATAACCAGTGGCCGTCATGAAAAAGAAAGCGGCCGTAGAGGCGGCCTACAGGCAGGGGGACCACCCTTGTTTTCCGCAGGGATTCCCGATTATTTAATCGAGGTCGGAAAATGTTACAAGTTGCGAGGCGAATCGTCGTCCTCCCACCGCATCACCCTGAAGTTCTCCCGCCGCATCGCTTCGCAGAATCCTTGGATGAAACCTTGGACGAATGCGTATCCCAGCCAGAGGCCGACCAGGACTACGATGGCAACCAAGACGTACATGACCTTACTCCGATACCGCCTCGACGAGCCGCTCGCCAAGCATTAGCAAGACATCAGCCGGCCTTCGGCGCCTGCTCGGCAGCAAGTTGCCGCAGGATCGACACCTTCTGGAACAGCACGGCAAACAGGTAGTGGGGCATCAGGTGGGTGTAGTTGCCGTATAGACATGGATGGTCCAGGTAATCTCGGATCAGGATGAAGTGATTGTTGGCAAGCGATCCCAGAACATGCAGCAAAGCATTGTTTATGATATGCTCGAAGACTGGTTGTGCATTTTTCCAGGTGCTAAGAGCGAGGGCCTTCTTGGCGAATGCTGGATCGGCATCGGCGACAAATGGTAAAGTCATGCAGAGGGGATTCCAAAGATGACCGTCCATGGCGTCGAAACTCAAGAACCACCGCTCAATCTCTGGTATGGCAGCCCAAAACTCCTCTTCGGTAACCTCGCCATCCTTCCCGAAGCAGGGCGGTCGGAAGCCATCCCGCAGCGCAAGTGTCATATCGCAGAATAGTCCGATCTTCCACCGGATTGTATTGCTCGACAGGGAATAGGCGGGGGTGGCTTCCTGAAACATGAAGTCCTTGAATTCCTCTGCGTTAAGCGGCGCAAGGCTATCACCGGGAAGCGGAAGTGCCTCACTGAGCCTAGTCACGGCCTCGTACCAAGGAAGGACTTGGTTCGATTCTTCTATCTCCAGGGCTGAAATGCTGTGCGGGGTGTCATGGGGATGCGGGCCGAGGAACACCGGCAGGCATTCGTCCCGAAACATCACGAGTTCCGCCTGAACCTTGGCAATCTCGTGTCCGAGTGGATAAGGTGTGTTGGGCATTGGTCGGCTTTCAGCGGTTCAATATCTCAGCGGCACGGGATCACCGGGTGCTGTTGTTGGACATCAGTTGGCCTTACTGCCGGAGCGCCCGGTAATTGATGGCTTCGCAGGTATGGGAGGGGCCAATCCGCTCGGAGTTGTCCAGATTCGCAATGGTCCGGGCAATGGCGATGATGCGAGTGCGGGCATCGGGATCGATGCCAAGCTCAACGCAGGCGCACTTGAGCAGGTTGGCCGAATGCTCGTCCAGTGCCAGGTCGGTGTGGCCGGACATGCGGGCGATCTGGGCCTTCATATCGGCCAGTGTTGTCCCCGGTCGCCCATTGAGTTCCCGCTGCGGCGGCTGGACTACCTCAATCGTGATGTCGGCGCCCGGCCACGCAGCCCGGCACCGTCCGATCTTGGCAGTTGAACAGTTGCAGGCCCGAATCGGGCTACCATGATAGCCACACGGGCAAGGCCGGGCCTCGAAGGTGTTGCCCAGGCCGAGTTCCAGGGCCACTGCCCGGAGCATCGTCTTCCCGCAGTTGGGCGGGCCGATGAAGAGGATGGAGTGGTTTCCCGCAGCAGCGACAACCAGCGCCCGCTTCGCCATCTCGTTGCCGTCGATGATGCTGGCGGCATCGTGGCCGTTGGTGGCGGCCTTCGCCCGGCGGGCGATCTCGTTGGCGGCCTGGCGGTGGAGAAGGGCGAGATTGTTATCAGTGAGGGTGGGGAAGTTCATGGGTTGGTCCCTGGGGTGTTCTTCTTTCAAGACATCAGTCACCGGTCGAAATGGATGGTCTGGTCGTGATTCGACCTGGGCTTTCCCCGAAACAACACCACCAAGTTCCCTTGCCGCTCGACTCGGAATGCACCTTGCCGCACGAAGCCGAGGAACGCCCGCATCCGCCTCTCCCAGCCATCCCCCGTCAGCCAACTTCGAGCAATGTCAAAGGCATGGGATGGCCCTTTGATGCCATTGCAGAAGTCCAGATACCAAGGGATGTCGTCCCAGACTTCGATTACCATGTGTGCCAGCACCGAAGCTGAGGCATTGGGAACGACACCATCCACGATGAAG
>JBEKTY010000328.1:0-4724 GCA_049515555.1 Thermoguttaceae bacterium | reverse complement strand
GATACGTTCTCCTGGCTCTCATGGGGATGACCTCCTGTACGTGGTTCAGCGGTATCCAATACCGCTAATGTAACCACTTTTGAGGCATCCCCTCTTTCCTATCTATAGCCAACTTCGGGAGATGGTTAGGGTGAGGGGAAATGGCTGAGGATGAGGATACTGATCTTCCATTTTCCGTGACCAACGCAGGTTCCCCTCACCCCGGCCCTCTCCCGGAGGGAGAGGGGGACCACTTGTGTCGTCCTCACCCCAATTTGCAAGAGTCAATTCTAACTCTTCTAACTTCTAACTCCTGACTCCTAACTCCTAACTTCTGACTCCTAACTCCTGACTTCTAACTCCTACCAATGATCTCCTCCCCGTTCCCGTGGAACCCCACCAGCCGGCAACTACGCCTGTTCGGCCTGTCGCTGGTGGCGGTGCTGCCGCTGGTAGCCGGGTACTGGTCGAAGGGCGCCGCGACGGTGGTGCTGAGTGCGGCCGCGGCCGGCGCAGTCGTGGCCCTCGTCGGCCTGCTCTATCCGCGCAGCATCCGGCCGTTGTTTCTCGGGATGAGCCTGGCGGCCTGGCCGATAGGGATCGTGGTCCACGAGTTGTGCCTGGGCCTGATATTCTGCGGCGTGTTTGTGCCCTTGGGCGTCGTTCTGCGTCTGTTGGGACGCGACCCGCTGCAAAGGACGCTCGAAGCCGATGCCGCCACCTATTGGCAAGCCAGAGTGCAGACCGAGGACCCGGCCCGCTATTACCGCCGCTGGTGAACGGTTACCCCACGAGGCCCACCATGCCCGCCAAGAACGATTTTGAAAAAGCCGGCGACGCCAAGCCTCCCGGCATCGTCCGGGAGTTCTTGGAGTTCCTGGCCGCGAACAAGAAGTGGTGGCTGCTGCCGATCGTGGCGCTGTTGCTGGTGCTCGGCTTGTTGGCGCTGATGGCCACCAGCGGCGTCGCACCGTGGATCTACACGCTGTTTTGAACTGCCGGGCAACTTCCCTGCGGAACGTAGCAGGCACACTCCGTGTGCCGTCCGCTGAAGCGGGAAAAGGTGTGGCGGACGGCACACGGAGTGTGCCTGCTTACTTTGGCGCGGGCGGGTGACCGGCTATCGGGGGCGGAGCTCCAGGCAGGTCGAGTCTTTGCCCGCCGTGCAGATCACGCGATACAGCCGCAGGTCGGTAACGCCCGGCGAGGCCGATCCCGGCTGCCAGACCCGGGCGGTGCGAAGCGGCGCGAGCATGGCCAGCAAAAACTTCTCGCCGGCCTGCCCGCGGTTGTCCAGCCGGCCGAATCCGCCCTTCAATCCGCTTTCGGCGCCGCCGTTGAGGTTGCACAGCAGCATGCCGGCCTTGGCCGCCGGCCGCGACGTGTCGTGCCACACCATCTGGGCGTTGACCGCGGGGCAGGGCGCCCAGAACATGTTGCCCAGGCACAACACACCTGCCCGCGAGCCATCGCCCGCGATGTCGAGCCGCGCCGGGAACTTGGTGCCCACCGGAAGCAGCATGCCGGACGAGAGGAGGAAGTCGCCCTTGAAGTCCCGCACTTGAACCAGGGGCTGATCGGGCGCGGTCTTGTAGGAGAATCGCGTGGTGTCCACCGTCAGCGACCCGGCGTCGTCCAGGAGGATGCCCTGGGGACTGTCGCCGCTGACCTCGTGATAGACGGAGCGGACCACCAGCCGGCCGCCCCGGGCGACGTGGTACTGGGCCTGGGCCGTGCCGGTGGCCCCGCAGAAGACCGAGCACTGGCCGGGGGCCGGTTTTCCCGCTGCGCGGAGCGGCCCGCCGAGCACGCTGATCCACCGCCGGCAGAAGGTCCCGCCCTGGGCCGCCCGAAGCAGGATGTCGCTGTGCTCGACGCCCGCCACCAACACGCCCGTGCCGTTCTCCTGGGGGCTGCCGCCGGAGACGTTGAGTTGGTCGCAGAAGATGCGGCCCCCGGGCTGGTCGCAATCCTCGACCACGATCCCGGCGGCCCGGCCGGGCTGGAGCGACAGGTCGCGGAGCGTGGCCCGGCTGGGGCCGCGCAGTCGGAAGATCGGCCCGGCGCCCCGGCCCGTCCACCGGAGCACCGTCGCGGTCTCCGCGGCCCCGTCGCCGATGATCTGTACGTCGCAGCCGGCGGGCACGACCAACGTGCCGTCGAGCTTGTAGATGCCCTTCGGCAGATGGACCACCGGACGCTGGCCGGCGAGCCTGGCCGCCTCGTCGAGGGCCTGCTGAATCCGGGCCGCGGTGGCCGTAGCCGGCAGCTCCCAGATTTTGCGCTGGCGGCGGGGCGGCGTGGGCGGAAGCTCCGGCAGCCCGGCCTCCAGCGCTTGCGGCGGAACCACCTTCTCCGCCAACCGCACGAACCGCCCGGCTTCCTTGACGGCCCCTGCCAGCGTGTAGGTGTTGCCCACCAGCGTCTGGTCGCCCCAGGTCATCAGCACTGCGGGCTTGTCGCTGCCGGGCCGGCTGCGGATGACGTTGTCCATGACCAGGTACGGCCCGCCGTTGCCCAGGCGGATGGCGAAATCGCCCGTGGGCTCGACGATGCGGTTGCCGCTGATCGAGCAGGGCGAGCCCCAGGAGTGCCCCCCGGCGAAGTCCAGGAAGCACTTCGAGCCGATCGACGTATTGCCGACGAAGGAGAAGACCATGAGGTTGGCGGTGCCCACGTCGGCCACCTTGCAGCGCAGGAACAGGCACTGATAGGCGTGGAAGTTGCCGGCGTTGTTGTACAGGCCGTGGCCGCAGTCCTCGAAGCGGCAGTGCCAGCACCAGATGTCCATGGAATTGAAGTTGTTGGTCTGTAATCCGCGCTGGCAGCGGCGGAAGGTGCAGCGCAGCACCTCGTTCTCGGCCTGGCCGAAATCAGCGGTGGCCATCGACATGCCGAGGCCGGCGTCCTGGAAGACCATGTCGGAGGTCTCGTTGTAGGTGGAGAAGGCGTCGCCGTAGGCCAGCGCCACGCCCGCCCGGCCGGCCCCGTCGAGCGTCAAGCGGCTGATCTTCGAGTACCAGGCGTCGTACTGGAGCATCGTGCCGTGCTCCTTCCCGTCCCAGCGCAGGACGGTCGTGGCCGGGTCGGCGCCGACCAGGGTCACGCCCATGCAATCGTGGTGTGCCTTCCGGAGGGTCTTTACGGTGCCGGTCAAGCGGTACTTTCCCGCCGGGAAGTAAAGCACGCAGGCCTGCTGGTGCAGCCGCAGGTCGTCGAGCCCCTTCTGGATGGCGGGCGTGTCGTCGGTCACGCCGTCGCCGGCCGCACCATAATCGGTCTTCACGTTCTTCCAGCCGGGCAGGGGCCCGACAAATTCCTCGTCGCCCCGCACCCGACCGCCCGTCAGGCACGTCGCGGCAGCCAGCACCGCCAAGATGAACCGGTCAATAGAAGTCATATTTGACGTGCCATCCTGCCGCCGGCCGGGGCTCAGTATTTCAGACCGAAGGAAAGGGGACAGATCGACTAGAAGCCTGAGCCGCTGACCTTCTGGCCGTCGTTGCGCTGTGCAAGGTATTGAAAGGTGGCAGCATTGACGCTCAGGTTGATCTTGTGGACCGAGCCGTCGCAGAAGACGAAGATGCAAAGCCCCGGATGCGGGCCGCCGAACTGGGTTTGGGACGCAATGCCGGAACGATCCTGTTGGAGCTGGATCGGCTGGGTCTGGCTCGCCGGGCTAATACAGGTCGCCATACGGAACGTGTCCTGGTTGATCCCGGCCACAATGCAATATTTATCGCCGGCCGTCGACCCGTCGCGATAATGGTTGGAATCCATTTCCTTCTCTCCGATCAGAATCGTATTGGACAGGCCGTCGATGACGTCGCCCGGCGTCACCTCGCTGTGCAGGTAGCATATCCCATTCCAGCCATAATCCAGACCTTGCGTAGCAGAAACCATCCACAGGGTGCAAGCATCTCCCAGGGCGAGAGTCGTTATCTTGCCTGGCGATGGCGATGTGTCCAATTCGTTGGGGAAACTGGGCACGTTGGAGTTGAGGGTTGCGTTTCCGGCGTTTATCGCATAATCGGTCTTGGAGCACGTTGCACTGCCCGACGGAACAGTCATGTTGCAGTAAGCCCTGGACTGGAACGGGTATAAAGCGACTCTCCGCCGCGTCGGACAAATAAAAAGCCCCATGGGCGTCTGGGTCTGGGTGTAGTTCAAGGTGCTGACGGTACTGTAGTTGCTCTTGACGTTCTGCAACGACCCGTCGTCGTACAGCCCCTGGTACTCGATGAAGGGGAGCAAATTGTAGATCCAACCGCCCGGCTGTCTCCTGCCGAAGCCGCGGGTGGGATCACCGACCCACAGGTTCCCCCAGCCGCCGCTGGGGAAGGAGCCTACCGCTTCCACGTGCGCGGAGGCCCCGGCCCCCAACTGCTTGAGATTGTTGGAACACTGCGCTTGCCGCGCCGACTCGCGTGCCGACTGGATCGCCGGCATCATAAGGGCTACGAGAACCCCGATGATCGTGACGACCACCAACAACTCCACGAGCGTAAAGCCGCCCTGACGCCCGGATGCGGTCCGCATGGCAGTCCTCCTGATGGGTATGCGCTATCCCAAGGTCGATTATAAGCAATTTGCGGAAGACCGGCAAGCCGCACGGCTGATAACCAGCAGTTCCGCAACCGGGACAGAGTTGGGGTGGAAGTGGCAGCAAGAAAGCGTTTGGGGGCCTTAGTTTGTGTTGAAAGGCCGAGACAGTCACGGCAGCGGGCATTTTCCGAGGCGGTTGG
>JBEKTY010000327.1:0-4739 GCA_049515555.1 Thermoguttaceae bacterium | reverse complement strand
CCTGTTCGAAACTTACGGTGTTCGACAAGTCAGTAACTCGTTGGGCGGCTTGCATCAGCGATTCTGCCAGAAAACGTAAATTTACACGTCTTGTGAGGTACGTGTTCGACTGCGCCTGCCTTGGCTTGAAAATCGCCGGTAATCTCTATACTGTCAAAGATCAACGCCGCCCGGCACGAAACGCAGCGCGCCACACGCCGTGTGCCGCTGGCCTCAATGTATCCGGCACACGCCGTGTGCCGCTGGCCGGGCCTTTTTCCGCTTCAGCAGACGGCACACGGCGTGTGCCTAATACGTCGCGCAGCGGCAACCGACATTATAACATATATCTGAACGGGTGTATAGATCAGGATGTACACCATATTTTAGGGGGTCGATGCGCAGCGACACCCCCGAGAACATTTGATGCGAGTTGCGCAGGGTGTACAATGCGGGCGTGCGGGATAGCCCCTTTCGGGGAATAATCAGCCGCCCTGGCAGGCATCTGCGAATAATCCGGCCGCTCGTCTACGAATAAGGATGATGAAACACGTCGCTCCCGGTCCGCCCCGGGGGAGGAGGTGCGAAATGAAGTTTCTCGTCTCAATCGCCCTGGTGGCGCTTCTGGCGGCGGTGTGCGGTGCCCTGCCGCAGAATCCACCCCGGGTGCCGGAGCCGGATGACCCGAAGGATGTGGCCGCGATCGAAGCGAGCGGCGGGGTGGGATTATCCCGAGACCGGGATGGCAATGTCAGCGGCCTAAAGGTTGGCTGGGAGCCGGACCCAGACGTCCTGGCGCACATTGCCCGGCTCCGCCACGTCCGGTCGATAAAGGTCGATTCCGACAAGGACGCGGACCATTGGCTGGCCCGGGTCGCCCGTTGGGCGTGCTCGTCGTCTGTCGAGGAACTCGACCTCGAGGGGACGAAGATCAGCAACGAAGGGCTTTCCAGGCTAACGGCCTTGTGTGCTCTGCGCAAGCTCAATCTGAGGAAGACCGGGATTTCCGGCGCCGGTCTCCGGAAGCTCGGCAGCCTCGGGGGGCTGCAAGACCTCAACCTCGCGGAGGCGCGGATCACCCGGGAGGGGCTTGAACATCTCGCGGGGCTGTCGAACCTTACTAGACTGAATCTATCGGTGTATTCGTTGGCCGACGACGAGCTCAAGCACGTTGCCGGGCTGCGGGGCCTGAGGGACCTGGCCGTCTCGGGCAACGTCCTCACCGACGCGGGGCTGGCCCACCTCTCGGGTCTTAGCGACCTTGAGCGGCTTGACCTGTCGGAAAATCGAATCACCGATGCCGGCCTGGCGCGCCTTAAGGGCCTCAGGAATCTCCGGGTTCTCGTGCTGAACCATACTGAGGTCACCCGCCGCAGCATGGAGGCCTTGAGCGGCCTGCGGGGCCTTCGCGAGTTGGAGCTTTGGGGCTCCGGGGCGACCGAGGAATGGCTGACGCCGCTTAAGGCGATAGATGGGCTCAAGGTCACGGGGCTACGGTGGAAAGGATACAACGTCCCCGACGACGATCCGGACGACGTGGCGGCGTTGCGGGCTGCGGGCATCCGAGTGCGGACGGACGAGTACGGGAGCGTGCGGCGCCTTTCGGTAACGGAGGCCCCGTATGTTTACAGGCCGTCCCCGAAGGCTGGCCCGCTTCCGCCCCCGGTGCCGCCACTCCCGGCGGCCAACGACGAACGCGGGCGGATGGAACGGGCGAGGATGGACGCCCTTCGGCGGGTTGCGGAGGCGGAGGCCGATTTGGAGCGCTGGAGGCGGCGGATGGCCCCGGGGAATTTCGGTGGGTGGATGGCCCACCTCAAGGGACTTCGCGCGCTCCAAGAGTTGGAATTGCCGGCGTGCGTGCGTGACGAAGACTTAGTGAACCTCCGCGGCCTGGCCTCGCTGGAGTCGCTCGGCATCGGAGGGTCGTCAATCACCGACGCGGGCCTGGTGAACCTGGCGGGCCTGACAAGCCTCCGCGGTCTGACCATCCGCAGTCGCGGCGTCACTGGGAGCGGGCTGGCGAGCCTGGCGGGGATGAAGGCCCTGCGCTACCTCAACCTTAGCCGCACGGGCGTTGGGGACGCCGGCCTGCGCGAGATGGCCCGCCTCGGGGGCCTACATGACCTCGACCTGTCATACACCGCGATCACCGACGGCGGGCTGCGGCACCTCGCCGGGCTGAACGGGCTCCGTTGCCTCGGCCTGGCGGGAACCGGGATTACCGATGCGGGGCTCAAACACGTCGCCCGGCTGACGAACCTGACAATTCTGTACGTTGGCTCGACCGCCGTGACCGACGCCGGGCTGCGACACCTGGCCGGCCTCGCCAAGCTTAACTTGCTGGGCATCGACTCGACAGCCGTCAGCGACGCCGGGTTGGCTCAACTGCACGGCCTCACTGAACTGCGGTGGGTTTGGGCGTCGCGTACGCGAATCACGGCCGGGGGCTGCAGGGGCCTGCGCGAATTCTTGCCCGACGTGGAAATTTCGGGTGTTTCGGGTGGCGGCCGGTACGACGCGGGGCCCGGTCGGTGACTCCGCCCCGCCGCAATCGCTGAGTTTGTTGGTTGTGAGCGTTTGGCTGATGAGCCCGGGCGCGCCAGCGGCGCGGGGGTCTTACACGAAAGGAGCAATTGCATGTGGTTCAGACGAGAGTGGCGGAGTGGGCGGGGGGTGATACGCGCGAGGGCGCGGCGCCTGGCCGTCGAGGCCCTGGAACGGCGCGTGCTTCTTAGCGTCGTGCCGCCGCCGCCCCCAATGCCCCTTACCTATTGGTGGACGCAGGCAGGGAACGGGAACTGGTCGGATGCGGCGGATTGGAGCACGACGCCGCCACCGGCCGCGCAGCCGGCGGCCGCCACACAGCCCCCGCCCGCCGCCGCGGCGATGTTCGTTTCTGGTGCGTCGGCAGAGATCGATCCGAACGCCCAGAACCCGGCCCGCGTGGTGGTGGCCGAGCCGGCCGGCGCGACCGCGGCGTTTGACCTGCCCGGCGGGGCAACCTTTAGCCCGGGGAGGATCGCCGTCAACGGGGGGCAGCTCTCGCTTGGGTCTTCGTTGGCGGCTAACGGCCAGGGCCAACGAGCGGATTTTTCCGCCGGACGTGTTTCGGTCGACTCCCAATCGGCGCAGAATATACCGTCGCTGGTCCTCGGCGCCGCGCCGATAGCCGCCAGCAACCTGGCGTGCCTTGGCGTTGGCGGCAATGGCTGCATCGTCGGGGACGCGCATGCCGGCACACTCCAAATTGGGCCCTCGGGACGCCTCAACTCCGCGTTGGTCGCGGGCAACCAGGCAAAGAGCAACGGCACCGCCAGCGTGAGGAGTGGGGGCCAAATCGGGGACGAGAACGCGGCGGTCTCGGCGGTGACGGTCGGAAACAGTGGAACGGGGACGCTGAGCGTCGCCGCTGGCGGCGCCGTCTGGTGCCAAACGGCTTGCATCGGCAACGCGGCGGGCGGCATGGGCACCGTAGCCCTCAACGGCGATAATCCGCTCCGTGCGGGCTTCGTGGCGACGAGGGACCTCGTCATGGCAAAGGGGACCGGCAGCACGGCGACGCTGATCGACGCCGACGACGCCGACAAGGTGCAGGCCGCCGCGGGCGACCTCGGTGGCGGCGCCAACTCCACGACGTCGATTACGGTTCGGAGCCTGTTTGCCGCGGGTACCAACCTGAAGATCAGCGGCAATGCAGCTTTGGCGGCGAACGGCAACGGGGCGCGGGCCACCGTGGCGGTGGAGGCCGGCTCCCTTTGGACCGTTGGCGGCAGCCTCACCGCCGGCAGCGGCGACGGCAGGAACATGGTTATTTTGGATGACCAGGCCGGCTCGTTCATCGCCGCGCAGTCGATCGCGCTGGGCGCGAACGTTACGGTCGTCGGCTCGGGGTGTCTTAGTGCCGGGGACCCGGACGGAACCCTGGAGAACGTCACGAGCTCCGCGACGATTCGGCCCGGGGACACGTTTACCCCCGCCGCAGTCGGTGCCGGCGGGACGATCACGCGGGACGTGGGCAACTTCACCGTCCTTGGGAATTTTAGAGCAACCGCTTCGAGCATCTTGAACATCGACATTAAGGGCACAGATGATGGCAAGTACAAGTGCGATCAGCTCATTGTAAGCGGGCAGGCGACCGTCGCCGGAACGCTGGCGGTTAACCTCATGGGCTACACTCCGAGGGCCGGCGACCGCTTCCCTGTCGTGTATGCGGGGGGCCTCTACACCGGTAGATTCACCCTAGATACTGCCAACGCGAAGCTGCCGGCGGGCCTTGAATGGCACCTCGATTACTCGGATCCCAGTGCGATCGTCTTGCGCGTCGTGAAGGTCGAGGCCACGCACATTGCGGCCGTGGAGAATTCGCCCTATAGCGGTACGGTTGGGACTATCGACGGCCTGGGCGGCGCGGACGACGCGGCCGGCTTTTCGGCCGTCATTTTCTGGGGCGGCGACACCGGTTTTACCACGGTCAACACCACATGGTCGGCTGCCGGGCAGATCGTGCCGGACGGGGAGGACGACGGCGGGTACGTTGTCGACGCCACACACACCTACGCCGAGTATGGCCCCTACGCCGACCAGGTGTTCATCGACGACGGCCGTGTACAGTTTGCGGCCCTCGACGCCCCGGTGACGGTGGTCGACGCGTCGCTCACGGTGGCGCCGGTTACGGGGTTGGGGGCCGTCGAGGGCCAGCAGTTTAACGGCTGCGTGGCCACGCTGACGGATGCCGGCGGCGGTCCGTGGGGGGACGG
>JBEKTY010000326.1:0-4741 GCA_049515555.1 Thermoguttaceae bacterium | reverse complement strand
TTTTCGCGTTGAAAGGCTTGTGTGGGATCTTGCGTCATGGGTTATTTCCAATCACCGCTGAGGACGAAGGAGGCCCAGTAGAAGGGCGAAAGCGACTTCGCCCCGCCGGCTTCCTGCGCCGCAGCCAGTTTGGCCGGATCGACGGGCTGCTCCGCTCCCGGTCCCCGCAGCTTGCCGGCCTTCGGATCGTACTCTCGCAGCATCGTCAACTGGGCCTGCCGCAAGGCCTCGCGCTTGGGCAGCTTCTTCTGCCACAGGTTCGCGTAGAACGCCACCATCAGGGCCTTGGTGGCCGCGTCGTCCACCGGCCAAAGGCTGGCCACAACCGTCCGCGCCCCGGCCGACTGGAAGGAGCGCTGCAAACCCAAGACCCCTTCGCCCGCAGCCTGCTTGCCCAGCCCCGACTCGCAGGCCGAAAGGACCACGACCTCGACGCCGTCGAGATTCTGCGTGCCGATTTCCTCGGCCGTCAGGATGCCGTCATTGACCGTTTCCTGGCTCCCCTCGCGCTTTGGGAGAGGGGCAGGGGGTGAGGGCTGTTGCTCCTGTAGCGGGCTGTTTGCAAGCGCCACTTGCTCCGCAGTGCGATTGGCCCCGGCCAGGGCCAGGCCGGAAAGCAGTGCCGGATACGCCGCGCCGGCCTCCGGCCCGTGCAGCATTTCACCAAACCGGCTGGCTTCGCGGGAAGCCGAGGCAGGCACGCGCACTTCCTGTTCGATAAAGAAGCCATGCGTGGCCAGGTGCAGATAACCGTGCCGGCGGGCCGCGGCCAAAAATGCGTCCTTGCCGGCCTGCGATTTCCGCAGTGCCGTGACCCCCTCGGCACCAACCGCGCGGCGATAGAGTTCTTCGATCGCACAAATCTCGCCCTCGGTGCCGGGGAGCGGGTCAAAGTGCAAGCTTCCCGGGGGCACGCTGCGGGAAGATGCCACTAATCGCTCGTCACGCAATTCGTCTGCGTTGTCGTCCGCCGAGCCTGCGGCGATCCCCCGCGTAGTGTCCGGGGCTTTGGCCGGCAGCGCGTCGTAATCCACGTTGCCCAACAGCAGCAGTTTCTTCCGCAACTGCTTGCGCCCTTCCTCTTGCACCAGTTGCGGGATCAACTGCGGTACGGGGACCACGGCAAACGTGCGCTCTTCGATCAGGTAGGTCCCCGGCGTCTTGCCCGGCAAGGCCCCGAAGGGCAACCGGCTGAGGGCCCCGTCGGGCGAAATGAGCACGATCTTCGCCCCGCGGAGTTTTTCTTCAATGGGCGCCCATAACCGCTCGCGGAGCAGGCGGGCTGCCCCGGCCCCTTCGGCCGACATGCCAAACGTCACGCGCCATGTGCGGATCGCCTCGTCGATCGGCCGCGTCGGGCCCAAGACGACCATTTCCACCGGCCGGCCCGGGGCGACGACGAAGCCCACCAACAGCGAACTCTCGACAAAGTCAACCAGCACCGTTTCTCGCGGCAGGGCGGCCTGGACCTCCTCCAGCGTGACCTGACGTTTCGCTTGGCGGTAGTCCGCACTGCGGGCCGACAAATCGGCCTCGAGTTGCTCCTTCTCGGCAGAAAGCCTTGCCACCTGTTGCCGCCAATTCGCCTCTTGCCGGGGCTCGGGGGTGGCCCAGGCCAGATGGGTCAATTGCGTCGCCACACGCTGCAAGCGGGTGAAGGTCGCCGCCAGTTCCGGGGTTTGGGTGGCGGCGCGGGCCAGGCGATTTCGCCGCAGCACCATGCCCTTCCAGGCCAGCAGTTCCCGATAGGCGGATGCTGAATACCGGCCGCTGGCCACCGCCAGTTTCAGATAGTTATTGAGATAAGAACGACCGCTCTGGAGCATCGCCAGTTGTTGCCGCTCGGATTGGATTACCGCGGTCGCCTCAAGCTGCCTGCGGGTGATGCTCGCGGCCTGGCGCAACAGCGGTTCGGCCCGCGGATGGTCGCCTTGGGCCTCATAAAGGAGGGCCAGCGTGCTCAGGCTTTCGGCATAGGCGTGGTGGTTTTCGCCCAGGACTTTCTTTTCGATCTCCAATGCCTGGCAGTAGAGCGGTTCGGCCCGCGCGTAGTCGCCTTGGGCCCGGTACAGATCGGCCAAATTGTCCAGGCTGTTGGCATAAAGGGGGTGGTTCTCGCCCAGGACGTTCTTACGGATCCCCATGGCCTGGCGAAGGAGCCGTTCGGCCCGAAGGTAGTCGCCTTGGTTCTGATAAAGGAGGGCCAGGTTGTGAAGGCCCAGGGCATAATCGGGGTGGTTCTCGCCCTGGGCTTTCTTCCAGATCTCCGTTGCCTGGCGCAGCAGCGGCTCGGACAGCGAATAGTCGCCTCGGCGCTGATATAGGAGGGCCAGATTGTGCAGGCTGGTGGCATAATCGGGATGGTTCTCGCCCATTACTTTCTTACGGATCGCCAAGGCCTGACGCAACAGCGGCTCGGCCCGCAGATAGTCGGCTTGGTACTCATACAAGAGGGCCAGACTGTTCAGGCTGGTGGCATATTGGCGGTTGTTCTCGCCGAGGGCTCTCTTCCAGATCTCCGCCGCTTGCCGAAGGAGCGGTTCGGCCCGCAGATAGTCGTCCTGGTGCATATACAGGAGGGCCAGATTGTGCAGGCTGAGAGCGTAGTCGGGATGGTTGCCGCCCAGGACTTTCTTTTCGATCTCCAATGCCTGGCGGTACAGCGGTTCGGCCCGCGGAAAGTCGCCTTGGCACACATACAGAAGGGCCAAACTGTGCAGGCTAGCGGCATAAC
This sequence comes from Thermoguttaceae bacterium, assembly GCA_049515555.1. Taxonomy (GTDB): domain Bacteria; phylum Planctomycetota; class Planctomycetia; order Pirellulales; family Thermoguttaceae; genus JBEKTY01. The sequence continues at coordinate 2,007 of JBEKTY010000326.1, read as the reverse complement.
CGGGGTGGTTCTCGCCCAGGACTTTCTTCTTGATTTCCATTACCTGGCGCAACAGCGGTTCGGCCCGAAGGTAGTCGCCCTGGTCCTGATACAGGTGGGCCAGATTGCTCAGGGCGGCGGCATAAAGGGGGTGGTTTTCGCCCCGGATTTTCCTCTGGATCTCCAATGCCTGGCGATATAGCGGTTCGGCCCGCGGATAGTCGCCTTGGGCCTCATACAGGTTGGCCAGACTGTTCAGGCTGGCGGCATAACCGGGATGGTTCTCACCTAGGACCTTCTTGCGGATTTCGCATGCCTGGCGCAAGTACGGCTCAGCCTTGGCGTGCTCGCGCATGGACTTGTACAGCCCCGCCAGGCGGTCGAGGCTGTCCGCAAGCTCCGGGTCGTCGGGCCCGAAGACCCGCTGCTTGACTTCGACGATCTTCTGCAACCCGGCAACCGCCTTTGCCGTCTGGTGCGTAGCAATAAGCTGATCTGTTTCCACTTCCGCCTCAATCGCCTCGTAGAACGGCCGCTGATCCTGGGGCTTGAGTTTCCCCGACAGCAATTCGGGGGCTTTGATGTTCGTTGGCCGGGCAATTCGCTCCCGCTGGGACCACGCCCCGCGCGACCTCAGAAATTCAGGGGCACTGGCCTCGACCGTCCAGACTTCTTCCTGGCCCACGTCGCGGTAACACCACGAGAACTTGGAACCGTCGGCGGACCAGGATGCGAGCGTACAAGGGCCGGAAGCTACCGGAAATAGATGCCCCGTTGGCAAGTCGAGGATCCATAAGCCCACACGGTTCGTATACGCATAACTTCCTATTGCCAGGTATTTCCCGTCGGGTGACCAGCCCGGCAGTGCGCCGCGCCAGCCCGGCAGGGAACAAATCGCCAGCACGGTTCGGGCCTCGCGATCTACGACAATCAGCCGGCCATCCTTAATGAAGGTGATCCGCTTTCCGTCGGGGGCCACCGCGGGGAAATAGTACCAGGGCATGGCGAAAAGCCCCTGGGGGACGCTTCCCGCCACGTCGGGTTCAACGGCCATGATCTTCTTCCGCTTGCGGGAGTGGAAGAAGATCGTCTTCCCATCGGATGACCAGGAGGGGAAACCGCCGTCGCAGAGCCTGCGGGGATTGCCGCCATCCGCCCCCATCAGCCAGATCTCTTCCCCGTCGGCGCCTTTTCCGGGAATCTCGCGCACGAACGCAATCCGGTTGCCGGCCGCCGACCAGGCCGGGTCTTTTCCAAACGGGACAAGATCCGTCCCAGCGCCCGAGCGGACGTCCAGGATCTGCAACCCGGATTGTGGCGGGGACTTCAGGCAAACGATCTTTGTGCCATCCGGCGACCAACTGAATCGGCCGGGGACGGAAATCAGCTTCCTGGCCCCCGGCAGCAGCGAAGCGGCGTATTCCGGGCCGTTCTCGCCGAACAGCAGCCTGCAGAGTTCTCGCGCCTGGAGAACGACCGGCGCCGTCTTATTGTACTCGCCTTGGGCACACAGCGCAGCCGCCTGCCGTTTGAGCTGCTCCCACTCGTCGCGCTTCTTGCTTCGTTCGTCGGGCGCGGGCGTGTTTTCGGCCGACTGCGACGCGCCGTTCTTAGATGAACCCTGCACCGGCGGCTCGGCCGCGGTACCCATCTCGATGAGCCCCGCGACTAGGCCGCCAAAAGCGAGCAGCAAGGCAAGCAACGGTCGCCACGCTCGTGTTTCGCAACCGTGTCGGGTCGTCATCAAGCGTTCCTTGGGAAACCTTTCCCCTCTCCCGTCAACCGCCGCGATGGGAGACGGGGCAAGGTCCCACACGAACAGTTTAACCGTCTGGCCTACGCTGAGCAATACTCCGGCGTGGCGCGGTTGTCCAGAAGGGGATGCACATCGTGCGTTCTATTTGGGTAATCCCCGTTTGGTCGTCCAACCCATCACGGGTCGCCGATACGCCCCCAAGACACCCGTTTCCGGGAGACACCCACCTTGCAAACAATGTCATGCCGACTAGGATGGCTAACAGGAGTTGT
>JBEKTY010000325.1:0-4753 GCA_049515555.1 Thermoguttaceae bacterium | reverse complement strand
AAGGACACCGACGAAGGAGCCTGCCCAAGTAGACGCGGCAAGGACAATCAACGAAGGACACTCAGATAGCGCGGGCTACCGCCCGCCCGAAAACGAAGGCAGATTCCAGCCCGCGCCCAGGCAGCGAGTTCCACGATCAGCAGGTCGGCTTTCTCGGCCTGACCGACCCGCCGGGACATTTTCCAGGCACGGTAAACGTGCCACCAGTCGTGACCGGTGCCGTCGCCCGAGAGGACGGTCTTGACATGGTCTGCGGTTAGGTCAATGAGGTCGGGTGGGGGCATCACGTGTGCTCAAGGGGGATGAACTATTCAGCGATCCCCGGCAATCGCCCGCTGCACGGCCTTCAGGTACTCGGTGCCGTCTTTGGCGGTCGGGGTCAGGTATCCGCCTTCCCCGTTCTCATTCCAAGCGTAGATCAGCAGGAGCCGCTGCGGCGTGGCCTTGTCAGGATGCTTGTACAGCCAGCTAACACCACGTCGCACGAATTCCTCGACCAGCTTGGGCGTGCGGTCGGGATACCAGACCGACATCTTCTCGGGCGGCATCTGGCCCTGTTCCCAAGGCCGACGATCCCATCCGGCTGTGATTACCGGAACGTAAGGGAGCGGCGTATCCTTGGCAAACTGGTTGAAAATCCGCTCGCTGTCCTCGATCAGTTTTCGGAACGGCTGGCTGCCACCGCCATTTAGCCAACCACCGTTATAGTTGTAGCCGGTCAAGATCGTGTAACCTGAGCGTGCCAGATCGGCCAGATGCCCGCCAGGGCCGGTGCAGGCAGCGACGGTCACACCTGGAAGCCCGGCCTTCTTCGCCTTGGCCCGCAGAGAATCCAACGCCTTGCAGACCCCTTCCACGCCGCCGAAGGCTCCCTGCAATTCGCCGGGCGAGAAGAAGATCAAGAGCGGCTGGCCGTCCATTAGCAGATGGGTCGGTTTCTGGAAGAGCTCGATCCACTTGTCGCAGCAGGCATCCCAGTCCTTCGGCCCAATGCGGAAACCTGCATGGTTCGCCACCAGCAGGCAGAACTTCAACCGCTGGCAGTTGCGGGCCTTCAGGTACAATCCGAGGGCGTTGTTGAGCGGCGTCGTCTTGGTCTCGCCCTCCGAGTAGTACCAGTCGAAGGCCCAGAAAGCGATGCCGTGGTCCGCACAGTAGTCGATCTGCTTCTGCATGATTTCCAGGGTGTCGGCATTCCATCCCCAAACTGGCTTCCGGTCGGCAAACTCGGTTTCCAACAGCTTGGTGACATGATTGGTCTTGCCGCTCCAACCGTCGAAATAGTAGGCACCGACTGTTGCCTGGGGCTTGGCCTGTTGGGCACGGGCCTTCAGTGGAATGATGACAACAAGGCACACAAATGCAATCGACCAACCCGGCTTTCTCACGACACGTTCTCCTCTGGGTACATTCCTACTCCCTTGCGGGTCATTCTATCAGCAACCCAGACGGGCCGCAAAGTGTCCTCCGAATCTCCTGGCCGAGCCCAAAAGCAAGAGGCAGGCTCGCCGTCATTTCATGACGGCTCGCCTCGTGCGCCCGCAGGCTTCTCGTTCCGGCTCGCTTCCCACCCCAGTGTGTTTCTCGTTCCGGCTCGCATCCCATCCCTGGGAGTTTCTCGTTCCGGCTCGCCCTGCGGGCCAAGATGCCTCTACGCCACCGGAGCTTCCCAAGCTGGAGCACTTCACCGCCGAAGGCCGCTACTGCCGGCTACAGGTATGACGGTCAAGGGTTTCTTTCCGGTTTTCCGACTCGCCCCAACCGTGACAATAGTGACCGCATCCGCTCCATGCCATTCGAGTAGCCAATCGGCTTCATCGGCGTTTCATTGAGGCCAATGTTGATTACCCGGCAGTCGCAATAGCCATAGCCACCATGCCATTGGAGCATGCTCTTGGCGTTCGAGACCCGGTTGTTGAGCGAGCCAATCATAGTGGAGTTCAGCGTTCTGCCCACCGTGGTGTCTTTGTGCAGGCCGAGAATGAAGTCGATCTCATCGGGGTGGAAAGCCTGGTTCCGTAGGGTCAGGGTCAACGATTCAACGAAGAATGGCACGATCTGGCGATATCGAGACTTCACGACCCAGCAGGCCAGGCTGACGAACAGCGTCGGTTCGTTGATGAAGAGGATGCACTTGTGGCGATCCGCCGTAAAGATGTGGCCGTACCAGTCACCAAGGGGCGATGGACCAGGCGTGCTGGATTCGGCCATCGGCTCATCGTCAATGTCACCGAGCAACTTAGATGTGCAGCGGAGGACCGGCATTGTTAGAAATCCAATCTAACACTAATTCGCTCATTCAGTAATTGATTATTTTGTTTATTATTGCCAGATGGACTCCAACCCACCCTGACGTTTGTAATCAATCCAAACGCATCCTGGTGCGTTTAATGGGATGTTGTCAGCCCCCTCGCCTCGGCCTCTTCCGAGTCCTGACCTTTTCGGCCTAGAGCACTTCTAGCCGCTTCAGCGCCTCTCGCTTACCGATCCCTCGGACGGCAACTAGGCCAGCGATTTGTGCCTTGCGGGGCCGAGCCTTGCCGTGTTCCCAGCTATAGATCGTCAGACCCGACACGCCGACCAACTTGCCGTAATCTGCCGCCGATAATCCCAGCCGCTTCCGTTGTGCCCGCACAGATCGGGCCGAATACCTGACCCCTTCCAGTTCGTCTTCTTCCACGGCTTGCGGTTGCCTGAGGCGCTTTCGCTCCTGGGCTTCCAGAAAGGCCGTCTTCTTCTGCTGCTGTTGGAGTTCCCGCTTCAATTTGGCGATGTCCCTCCGATACTGGGCTACGGCCTGCTTCGTAGCAGACGTGGCGGCCTTGATCTCTCGTTTCGCCAAACGACGGATCTCGTCTTTGAGGACGGCGGCGATGTTGGACACGGTGGTTCCTCCTCGGTCTTGGGTGGTGAAAAACGCCATTCTACCAAGGGCCGGGCGGTCTGGCAAAAGGTAAGCAGTGGTGGGGTGTTGGAGGGTGGCCCCGCCCCCATTTGTCCAACAATCGGACAAATGGGGGCTCGGCCGGAGAAATCGCCACGGCTGGATCATAGATATGTTGTATGCGATTCGCCGATTTCCTAACCTTTGATGCCGCCGCCACCGCACTGTACGACGATCCCAATGGTCAGCGACGGTGCCGAGCCTGCTTGACCAAGCTGGCGGAAACGGCCAGGCGGCATCCCGGTAAGTTCCTGGCCGAGGCTGCGAGGAAGGATGTGCGGCGTGGGGTAGCCTTCAGGTCAAAACCGCTCGATGACCTGGAAACTGCTGTCTTTGCCCAACGGTTGGCCGACCGGTTGCCAGCAAAGCCTGCCGGGGGGAACTACGGCGATTTCCTTCGCCACAGCGTTCGCAGCCAGGGTGACGTTCTGGGCGACATGAATTGGGATACGTGGGAAATTACCAAGGCGGCTATGGAATTGGGTGGCGTCGATCCCAATGACCTCACCGATCCGAAGAAATCGCCCGCCGAACGGCTCGCACTGGTCAATCAGATCAACTGGCAGAACGTCACCGTTCCCCGGCTGAAAGCCAAGCTCGGACCATCGTTCAGGGTCGACGATGCTTGGAAACGGCAGTTCGGGATCGAGCGATTGCAACGAATCAAGGCCGCCGTGGAGCAAGGTCAGCCGATCACCGACCCGCAGGACAGAAAGCTACTCGGCATCTGGCGGACGCTCGAAGTGCAGTTCGGGAGGGAAATTCTACCCGCTGGTCCAGAGAGCGACGTGGGCATGACTCGCTTGCCAATGAGCCGAGCAGATCGCAGGAGGTTCTACCACGCCTTGACTGGCACGAACGAAAGTGTCGAAACGCCTTTGCGGTTGTCGGCCGAGTCCGCTTACGATTACTTGGCGAGGTACGGCGTCGAGGCCGTTACGGACGAAGAGGCGAAAGACCTCTACCTTGCCCGAATCTTGCAAGACCTGCGGAACAGGACGGCCTTCATCCCATCGTTTGCCAGGGGGACCGAAGCAGATCGCAAACGCTGGCGTGATTCTGCTTCGAGGAGTTGGGGTGGATTCCTCCCTGCGGCACGGTTTTACGATCCGGGCAGCGCTCCGGGCTTCGCTCAGCGGCTCAGCGGGATGACAACACGGGGTTTCAAGATGAGGACCAACCCCAGTGGCCGACGGGTGCCCTATGCCTATGGAGCCCCAGAGGAGTTTGCGTGGCCCGGTGGCTCAGAGGATATGCCGGGCATCAAGTATTCTGTCGACGTGCTCTCCCAGGAGGTGCCCGACGAGAAGATCAACACCTTCTACCGCAGCAGAACACCGGAGGCCAACGCCGCTGTGCAACGAGAATTGGTGGCGCCATCCGCGGCCGTGGCGGCCGAGGGTCAAGTCGTTGGCTGGCGCGGCAACGGGAGCGGTTGTTACCCCACGGCCAATCCGCCGACACAATGGGGCAGGACATCGACGGGGCTGAAGCAGATCAGGTATCAGGCCGCGAAACCCAAGGGGGACGCTTCCTCGGGGAGGTCGCTGGCCGACGGCGTGATCCGCCAGTGGCTCGTGCTGGGGCCCGTTGCGGTGTCGGCGGAGGCCAAGGCCGATACCGCGAAGTTCGAGATGATCAAAGGGGAGGCCGATCTTGCGCCCGACGCGGGCGACAAGGTCGGGAAGGCCGCCTGGAAGACGGCCGACTCGGAAGACGAGATGCTGGACTTCGCGTCGCTGTGGGGAAAGAAAACCGACGTCGTCGCCTACGCGGCCGTCTACCTCTGGTCCCCTGCGGACCAGACGC
>JBEKTY010000324.1:0-4754 GCA_049515555.1 Thermoguttaceae bacterium | reverse complement strand
GACTGGTGCCCCTGGTCTTCCTTGAGCGACTTGGCCACGGACGACTTGATCGCAAACAAGATGCTGGTGGAGGAACGGGTTTCGCTCGACTCGAAATTGCGGGTCTTGTAGCCCCACCGCCCGCGCTCTACGCAGGAAACCGGAATCGTGGTCTTCTTCCTGGCGGCGGCCAGCACGCTGGTGTTCAAGACCCGGTTCTGCCTTGCCCCACGAAGTTCTTCCCCTTCGATGAAAAGGACCAGCGTGTCGCCGCGATTATCGACGGTCAAGGTGGGCACCGATCCGGCTTCGCTCACTTCTTCCACGGCCACCGAACCGCCTTCCAGGGCTTCGTCGGACACGAGGTATTCCAAGCCGCCGGCCTGGCTGGTGAACAGGGGGAAAACGGTCAGGGCTTCGTGTCGAACGGACTGACCAACACGGATTTCGGGCAGTGCAACCGGCATGGGGTATCTCACGGAACGGAACAGAAGCTACTTGCTGAACTCCCCGGCGTCGTACTTCTTCCAGAACTCGTCGGGCGGGACCTTAAAATGCGAGTTGAGTCCGATGGTCTTGAGGCTTTTCATCTGGCGGATTACGTCCAGCCCCTTGGTGACGTTCTTGGGCGTGAAAAGAATCGTCGTCAAGTTCATCCCATCGAGCGGCGACAGGTCGGACAGGTGTGGTGACCCACAGCAAATCAACTCCGTCAGAGGCATCCCTTTCAGTGGCGACAGGTCGGATACGGGCGTGCCGTCGCAAGCAAGGCTTCTCAGAGGCATCCCTTCGAGCGGCGACAGGTCGGATATCGGTGTTGCCTCGCAGTTCAGGCCCTCCAGAGGCATCCCTCTGAGCGGCGACAGGTCGGATATCGGTGTGTTGCAACAAGCCAGGCCCTTCAGCGGCATCCCTTTCAGCGGCGATAGGTCGGAAACCTGTGTGCAGCCGCAATTCAAGCTCGTCAGCGGCATTCCTTTAAGCGGCGATAGGTCGGACAACCTGCCCTTATCCGGGAAATTCCCCTGACAGTCGAGGGCCTTCAATCCCACCGACGCCCGCACCGGCGAAATGTCCGTCACGTTGTCCGTGCAAAACCCAAACTGCTTCACCACGCCGTCCTCGATCTTGGGTGTGCCTTTTCCATCCCAACCTGTCACCTTCCCATCGAAGCCCGGATTGAGTTCCTGCAATTTCTTGGCGACGGCCACCACCTGCTTCGCGGCAGGCAGGGCGGCAACGTCCTTCCTCCACTGCTCGAACCCTGGAGTCTCGAAGGCCAGCGGCTTCTTCGCCCCAGCCACTTGATACTCCTTGGCTTTCGCGGCGTCGAACGGGGCGACGGCGGGCGGTGAAGTAACTATGGGCGGAGCAGCGGGTACTGAGTCCTCGGTACTAGGCTTGGCCTCTTGACCTGCGGTCGCCGGACCGCGATCTTCAGCCTTCGCTACGGCTTCACATAGGACACGCAATCCGATCTGGTTATTACGATATTGAGGTGCGAAGCCGAGGCGATGTGCTGACCGGCAGGTCCAGGCTTTCGTCCCCCAGGTACAGCCACGCGCTGCGCGAGCTGAGCCCACCGGAGGGCCGGGCGGGTCGCAAAGAGGCGAACGCGCGTAATAGGACGGTTCAAACCAGTCAGCGCACCATTCTCCGGCATTCCCATACATATCGCACAGGCCCCAAGCATTGGGTCGCTTCAGCCCGACCGGGTGCGGTCCGGTAGTTCCCGCGAACCAAGCGTGGTCGGCCAGTAGCTTCTCGTCACCCATATAGCGGGATGTCTGGGTCCCGGCTCGGCAGGCATATTCCCACTCCGCCTCCGAAGGCAATCGGTAGTGCCGTGCCGCAGCTTTCTCATTGGGCAACGCCGAGAGTCTTCGGCAGAACTCGGTCGCATCGTCCCATGAAATCATTTCTACGGGAAATGTGCTCGTATCTTGGTTGGCTACCTTTGCCGCATCCTGGCCGCCGTTGGAGAAGCTGCTTGGATTCTTGCCCATTACCTGTTGGTACTGGCTCTGGGTTACCTTGAACGTCGTCAGAAGAAAAGCTTTGGTGATTTGCACTCGATGGCGTGGCTGTTCTCTGGTGGTACACTCACTTGCTAGCTGAAATTCTTCCTGCGCGTTCTTCCTGACGCGCTCCAATTCACGTACAACTTCTTCATTAGTGGAGCCCATCTGGAACTCGCCCGGCGGGATGAGCGTCAGCTTCATGCCGATGGAGTTGGTCATCTCGACCGGAACGCCGAGGTGCTTGGCCCAGCCCTCTTGGTGCTCTTTCGCTTTCTGAGCGTCGAAGGGGGCAATGGCGGGCGCGGGAGAGGGTGGCGAAACCGAAAGGACGGAGACGGCGAAAACGCCGACGGTGAAGCGTCCCTTGGCCTCATCTTCGGAAACCTGCTTCGGTGGCGTCCGAGAGGCGACAGAAAAGGTCATGGCGCGCAGCTCCCGGAGAGGATCGGCTGTCACTTCTCCGGCGAACATCGACACCGGGACGCCGTACTGCGGGTGCGTGTCTCTGGAGGTTACGGCGGGGCGGAGGTTCTCGGGTATCGGTACAGTTCGGCCTTTCGGGGTCCAGTCAACCACCGGCACAGTGGCCGTTGTCTCAGGGCCGTTTTCGTACCGGAGCGCGACATTCAGGATCCCGTCGCCCCAGCATGTCGTAAGCAGGATGGCCACCTTTGAACAGTGGTGATGCTGTTCGGCGGCCAGTTCGACGACGACCTGGCGCGGCTGCCGACCGGCCGGTCCTGTGAGGAGAACGGCGTTCTTGGCTGGTGGCATGCGCACCTGGAAGAAGCTCAGCGGCTCGCTGTTGGGAATCGGTACACGGCCGTCGTCGCGTAGACCTGGCTCCGAATGGCCGTGTTGCCGCAGCCAACTGGCGCTTGCAAGGGTCCCGCCGTTAAACGTGAACGTATCCTCGGGCTTATGCGAGTCGGTGCTGATGACATCGGCGTTGCAGGCGCGAGCAATGTCTAGCGGAACCCAGGCCGCTTGGGGCGAGGGGGACTTCCCGGCGCTGAGCGGAGCGACGGCGGGTGACGGCTTGTTGGCGGGCGATCCGCCAGAAGGTGGTGAGGCATCGGGGGTGCGGCTGATCTTCGCCCGATCAGCCGCCGTGTCCGCCAAAACTAGGAAGACTCGCAAGCCCCAGTCCGCGAGGCGCGCCCGAAAGCAGGGAAGGCGGAACGCCGACCGGCAGTACTCCGCGTCCATGTAGCAGCTACCGCCGCGGAGCACACGGCACGAGCCGCCAGGTGGCCCCGTCGGATCGGCCGTCGGCGCAACGCCGTAGTACCGCGCGTCATACCAATCCTGACACCACTCCCAGACATTCCCGTGCATATCGTAAAGGCCCCAGGCGTTGGCGGGCTTGGAGCCCACCGCGTGCGTCCTATCCTCGGAGTTCCCTTTGAACCAACCGTAATCCGTCAGGCCGTTCTCGTCATTTTCCCTCGGGATCGCGCGGCTAACGGGGCTGAAGTTGAACCGCCCGGTGCTGCCGGCGCGGCATGCGTATTCCCACTGCGCCTCCGTGGGCAGGCCGTACCATCGTCCGGCCGCCTTCTCCTCCGGCAGGGCCGACAGCTTCCGGCAGAACTCCACGCAATCGTCCCAGGAAACACACTCCACCGGGAACCGCTTTGGGTCCTGCCCGGCAACCTTGTCTTTCTCCTTGCCCGTGGCTGAAAACTCGCTGGGGTTCGTGCCCATGACCCGCTCGTACTCCCCCTGCGTCACCTCGTAAACGCCAAGGTAAAAGGGCTGCGTGATCCGCACATGGTGGCGGGGACCTTCGCCGGGAAGGCGCTCGGCCCACCACTGGTCACCGCCATGTGCCCTCAACTCCTCGTCGATGATCTCCTTGGGCGAGCCCATCTCGAATTCGCCCGGCGGGATCAAGACCAGCTTCATGCCGATGGAGTTGGTGATCTCGACCGGCACGCGAAGATGCTTGGCCCACGCCTCCTGGTGTTTCCGGGCCTGCCTTGCGTCAAACGGCGCGATTGCGGGCACGGGCGGTTTGAGCGTGACCTTGGCTTTCACCTGACCACCCCGCGTGACGGTGATGCTCTCTAAATCAAGCTGGAACTGATCATCGCCGCCCTGAACCGCAAGGTTGTACTTGCCCGCGCTGAGGCTGAGCGTCCAACCTTTCTTGGCATCGGCAACCTGGACCTGCTCCCCACCCTGCGTGACGGCAACCTGCACGTCCTTGCCGAGATCTTCGTCGATCTCGACCACCAGCGTCCCGTGACGCAACGTGATCGCCAGGACGATGCCCAACAACACCAGGCCACCCGCGATCCCGGCCAGTACCAGCGGCTTACGGCGAACCTTGGTGACCACCCCAAGGGCCTTGCCGAGAATGTTCGAGCCCGTGTCGCGCTCCGGGACGAGGTGCGGCTGGGTTCGCTCCGCGACGATGAGTTTCTTCTGCTTGGTCAGCGTGCCACTTGGCGTCTTTTCCTGTAAGAACGCTAGGCTCTGGGCCAAGGCCGCACTGGAAGGCTCTTCCGGCGATTGGGCAACCGGCCGACCGGAGGATTCACCCAGGATCGCCTCCAACTCGGCCACGACCTCGCCCATCGTCTGGTAGCGGTCCTCGACCGTCTTGGCGACCATCTTCTCGAAGACAGCCTGAAGCTGTTCGGGCACTTCTGCTCCCAGGGAAGGAATCGGCGATTCCCGATGGGCCAAGAGCCTTGCCATCAGCGTCTCGCCCTCGTAGGCGGGTTTGCCGGTGACCAGGTAGTGCAA
>JBEKTY010000323.1:0-4767 GCA_049515555.1 Thermoguttaceae bacterium | reverse complement strand
GCCAGCGGGAGTTGGGTGAACGCCGCCAGCGATAACATGGCGGTTCCCGCGGCCGGGAGGTATTCGCTCGTCAATGGCAAGCTGCAGTGGGTCGTCACCCGGGCGGCCCAGCCCGCCATCGGCCAATACGCCGTCGGCGACTATGTGGGCTCCTATGCCCAATTCATGTCGGCCGGGCAGCCGGGCAACGGTCATGCCCTGGCCGATTTGCAATCGAGCTGGGGCATGGATCCCGCCACGCATACGGTATGGGCGATCCTCAACATCCCCGGGGGCGGCCAGTTCGGCGTTGTCGCCGACCAGACGGCGGGTTAATTCCTGTTGCGGAAGGTCGGAAACTTGTGGGCCGGTCGAGCCCGAGCGAGCCCCACCAAAATCTGCTTCAGCCCCGGCCGCGGAGGCTCAAGATCAGCTCGACTTCGCCGATGGGGCGAGCCGTCTGCCGGGCGATTTCGGCCGCGTCGCAGCCGGCCTCGGCCAGGGCGTAGATCTCGTCGCGGGCCTGTCCGGCGGGTGAGCCCGCCGCCAACGGCTCCCCGCCGCCGTTTGTGGCAGCGGGGCCGGATGCGTGGGCGTCGAAATCGAGAACCAGCCCCACTTCTCGGCCAGCCGCGGTGGCGCGCGGGGGACTGTCCCGATCTTCGTCCGACGAAAATGGGACTGTCCCCTTCTGCGGCGGCGACGGCACCTGATGCGCATCGTGCCCCGCCGCGCCGCCGCTGCGGGCAATCGCCGCTTCCAGCCGCGCCGCGGCCCGCTCGGCCTCGGCAAGCAGCGCTTCCAGGGCCAGCATCTTCGTATCCAATCGGGCCGAAAGCTGGCGGGCCGTGTCGTGCATCTGGACCTCGAAGCGGTCCACTTCCTCCGCACTGCCGGCATAGGGTGGCACCGGCTTCCAGCCAGCGTTTGCCAGCTCCGACGTAGGGGAAAGCACTGGCGACACGCCAGTGCCACCCGACCGCCCCCGCTGCCGGGCAAAATAGCGGTTGGTCTTCACCAGCAGCACTCCGGCCGTCACGGCCAGCACGACGAGCAGCAGGGTGCCGGGGTCGTTGAATTTCATTTCGCGACGCAGTTGTCAGTTGTCACGCACGTGTTCAGTATTCAGTGTTCAGTTTTCAGGGATTGGCTTGCTGAACACCGAACACTGAAAACTGAAAACTCTTCAGCCACCAGCCGCTAGCCACCGCGCTTCAGCTTCGCGGGATCGAACAGCCGTTGGACCGCCGCGTAGACCTCGCCCAGCGGCAGGCCGTGTTGGGCGGCAATTTGCCGGCAGGACTCGAACTCGGGCGCGAAGCGGGGCCGGCCCTCGGCCAGCCAGCCCACCTTGCCCTCGACCGGCCCCCAGGGGGTCTCGACCTGGTGGGCCTGCCGGGCCACAAGCCGCCGCTCGGCGTGCCACCGCCTGACGCCCAGCGTCCCGGTCTCAACCAGCAGGATGGCCTCCATCCGCTCGGTATCCTCCGCCCGGCACAGTACCGACAGCTTTACCCCGGGGCGGTTCTTTTTCATCTGGATGGCCGTGCTGTAAACGTCCAGGGCCCCGGCCTCCCACAGCCGCGTCACGCAATAGCCGATCAACTCGCCGCTGGTGTTGTCCAGATTGGTCTCCAGCACGCACACCTGGTCACACTCAGCCTGATCGGCGGCCGCGGCCTGGCCGACGAGCAATCGCAGCACGTTGGGCTGCTCGGCGAGGTCTCGCTGCCCGGCCCCGTAGCCGATCCGCTCGATCCGCATGGCCGGCAGCGGGCCGAAGCCGTCGGCCAACGTGGTCAGGATCGCGGCCCCGGTGGGGGTGGTCAGCTCGGCGCTAACCGTCGATTCGGCCAGCGGCACGCCCCGCAGCAGCTCGGCGGTGGCGGGGGCGGGGATGCTCAACTCGCCGTGGGCCACGCGAATCCGACCCGTGCCCGTCGGCACCGCTGCGGCCACCAGCCGCTCGGCGCCCAGCAAATCCCAGCCCACGGCCGCGCCCACGATGTCGGCGATCGAATCGGCCGCCCCCACCTCATGGAAATGCACCTTCTCCGGGCTGGTCCCGTGGACCTTGGCCTCGGCCTCGGCCAATCGGGTGAAGATTCGCCGGGCAAGGTCCTTCTGCCGCGGCGTGAGCCGGCCAGCCTCTATCATCGGCAGGATGTGGCTCAGATGCCGATGGACGTGCTCCGGCTCGTACTCGACCGTGACCTGGGTGGCCCGGAAACCCCGCCGCCGAACCTCGCCGGCCATCAGCCGGCAGCCGGGCAGGCCCAGCGAGCCGACCGCCTCGTTAAGCGGCTCCAACGGCACACCGGCATCCACCAGGGCCCCGAGGGTCATGTCTCCGCTGATTCCGCTGGCACAATCGAGGTAGGCGATTCGCATCGGGGTTCCTTGTCTTGGGGCGGGAACCGCCATTTTCGCAGGTTTCGACCCCGAAGGCGAGAGGAAAAGCCTGCCCGCGGGCGGTCTTGACGCCCGGCCGGCCCGCCGCTAGAGTGCCCCCGCTCTGGAATGAAACGACTCGCCATGGTTGCAACGCATATAGACCAGAACGAGGAAGTGGACGAGGCCGGATTGCCCGACCAGCCCGCACAGTGCCACGCGCAGAGCAGCCCACTGCCGGTTTCCCCCGCCTGCCCTTCCGATGCCTGGAAGCGGCTGCCGGCACGGATGAAGGTCCTCTATATTACCACCGCTGCGCGGCCGGGCCGATGGCTGGCCGAGGCCCTGGCCGCCGATAGTGCCGCGCAGGTGGTGCTCGAGGAAGCGGTGGGTCAAGCGGCCGGCCTGGCCCGGCTCCGCGACGAGGTGTTCGACGCCGTGCTGGTCAGCCACGAGCCCGGCGAGCTGGACGCCCTGGACCTGATCGAGGGCAGCCGGGCCGCCGGCGCCGAGGAGCCGATCGTCGTGCTGGGCCACGCAAGCGAGCAGGAAATGGCCGTCCTCTGCTACGAGGTCGGCGCCGAGGGGTATGTCTCGATCCCCACCACCACCACGCGGAACCTGATTTGGGTGGTGGCCCGGGCCGTTCAGCGGCATCGGCTGGCACGCGAGAACGAGCGCTTCCGCCAGGTCCACCAGACCCGGCTCGAGCGCGAGCAGGACGAGGCCGGCCGGCTGCTGGCCGCCGAGTGGACGCTGGTCGAGCATTTCGCTCCGCTCCCGCCGCCGCCCTTTCCGCCCGAGTTGATCGGGCAGTACCGCGAGCTGCTCCGGGCTTACGTGATCATGGGCAACGGCAACCTGTCGGTCGAGTTGCGGCCCTTGGCCGAGCTGCTCGCCGCCGCCGGACTGACCGCCCCGCAGGCCGTGCAACTGCACCTCAGCGCGGTCGAGCAACTGGTTCACGGCCTGGGCGCCCGCAGTAGCCGGCACGTAATGGCCCGCGCCGATCTGCTGCTGCTCGAGGTTGTACTGTACCTGGCCGAGGACTGCCGCCGGCGCTATGAAGGACTGGCCCATCCGCCGCGGCAGCGGCTGCTGCCGGGAGTGACGTGAGCCTGTATTCTCCCACGCAATTCCGTGATCTGGTCAGTGGCCGGCGGCGGGGATTGTGGGCCGCCCTGTTGCGCGGCGGACTGCAAGCGGCCGAACTGCCGGTGGCCTGGGCCGTCCGGCGACGGAACCGGCGCTACGATTCCGCCTCGGCGGCCGTCCAGCGCGTGGGCGTGCCGGTCGTTAGTGTGGGCAACCTGACACTGGGCGGCACGGGCAAGACGCCCCTGGTGGCCTGGCTTGCCCAATGGTTTGCCGGCCGCGGGGTTCCGGTCGGCCTGCTCAGCCGGGGTTACGGCTCTCGGCGGGGTCAGGCCAACGACGAGGCCCGCCAGTTGGCCCGCGATCTGCCCGGCCTGCCCCACCTGCAACAGCCCGATCGCGTAGCGGCTGCCCGGCGGGCCATCGACCAGCTCGGCTGCCGGCTGCTCATACTGGACGACGGTTTCCAGCACCGGCGGATCGGCCGCGACCTGGACATCGTGCTCCTGGACGCCTCGGAGCCGCTGGGTTTCGGGCACGTCTTTCCGCGGGGTACGCTGCGGGAGCCGCCGGAAGGATTGGGCCGGGCCCACGTCGTGGCCCTCTCCCGCGCCGACATGCTCCCAGCGGACCAGCGCCAGGCGCTTCGCCGGCGTGTGGCATGGTATTGCCCCCGCGCCGTCTGGCTGGAGCTGGTACACGCGCCGCAGGCCCTCCTGGCCGCCGGGGGCGATCAACAGCCACTCGACTGGCTCGCCGCCAAGCGGGTGCTGGCCTTCTGCGGAATCGGCAATCCGGCCGGCTTCCGCCACACCCTGAGCGTGTGCGGCTGCCAGGCGGCCGAGTTCCTCGAGTTTCCCGACCACCATGCCTACCGCCGCCGCGACCTGGATCGGCTGGCGGCCGCCGCCCAAAGGCTCGACGTGGCCGCCCTGGTCTGCACCCAAAAAGACCTGGTGAAGCTCGACGTGGACCGGCTGGGCGACCGCCCGCTACGGGCCATTCGGATCGGGGTGGAGATACCCGTCGGCCGGGAGGCCCTGGAAACGAAATTGGCCGCCCTGCTGCCCTGAACTGCCCTTGGCCCGAAACCGCCCGCCGGGTACGATCTGGGGGAATTAGAGATTTGGGGATTTGGGGATTTAGGGATTTAGGGACTTGGGGGCCCGCCTGCGGCAGGCCGACGCACAAGCGAGGGGCCGCTTTCTACCTCGCCGGTACACCGGGCGAGTGTGCCGCTCCCCAACCCTCAACCCCCGCCCTCAACCCCTCAACCCCTCAACCCCTCAACCCCTCAACCCC
>JBEKTY010000322.1:0-4864 GCA_049515555.1 Thermoguttaceae bacterium | reverse complement strand
GAAACACAGCCCGCTCAATACGTCCTTGCGCTCGGCGATCCAGGCCGCCGATTCCACGTGCAGCGGGTGGACGGCGAACACGGCGGCCACCAGCCCGCTGGGCCAGCTCCGGGCCGTCATCCGCCGCAGTGCCAGAAACAACAGTACCGTCGCGGCCGCGTGCAGCAGCACGTTGCTCAGATGGTGCCCCCAGGGGTGCAGGCCGTAGAGCTGGCAGTCGAGCATGTGCGAGAGCCAGGTCAGCGGGTGCCAGTTGGCCTGGCAGCTCCGGGTGAAGGCCCAGACGACCCCCTCCGCCGTCAGGCCGCGATTGACCATCCGGTTGTTTATGACGTACTCGCGGTCGTCGTAATTGACGAAGTCGAAGCCCAGCGTTTGGCCGTAGATGGCGGCGACGGCCAGCAGGAGCAGGGCGATAATGATGAAGGATGAAGGCGGAAGGCGGAAGGCGGAAGGATGAAGGATGAAGGATGAAGGCGGAGGGCGGAAGGCGGAGGGCGGAAGACGCGGAGACACGGAGAGTTGCGACGTCTCCGCGTCTCCGCGTCCCCGCGTCCCCGCGTGATCTCCCTTCCCACCGCCGCCGGCCGGCCGCTTCTTCCGCCGTCTGCGCCCCATTTCGACCGCCCCCTCCCCGCGTGCGCGCCTCCGCCTGATCCAATATATTTTATCACGCAAGGGCGCGACGGCGCAAAGCCAGGATCCCGCCCTCCGCAATAAGTCCTATAAGTCCCATAAGACCAATGGGACCAATGGGGCACAGGCCCGGCCCGATCCTTCCGCCGGGTGCCACTGCTGGCTTGCCCAGCAGTGCCTCTCACACTGCCGGGCAAGCCGGCAGTGGCACCCAATCCTTCCGCCTTCCGCCGTGCGCCTTGTTTTCGGCCTCAGGCCGCCATCCGCGCCGGCCGGAGCGAGCGGAACAGGTTGATCGTGGCCAGCATCTCGCCCCGGGCGTTGTAGAACTGCACCAGTCCCAGCGGGATCAGCCACATGGCCCAATAGCCAGCGGTGCGATACGATCGGGCGACGCAGCGGCCGGCGTCGATCAGTATCGTCTCTTCGAGGGCGGAAGGCGGACGGCGGAAGGGGGAAGGACGCCAGGAAGGCGGAATGCGGAGGGACGAAGGACGGTCGGCGCCCGGGCCCGCGGCCGCTTGGCGGCTTGGCGGCATTGCGTGGACGAAGTTTCCTTCGCCTTCCGCCATCCGCTTTCCGCCTTCCGCCTTCCGCTTTCCGCCTTCCGCCTTCCGCCTTCCGCCTTCCTCTGCCCCTCCTTCTCGCCCGCTCGACAGCTCGAGAAAGACTTCCTCGACCAGCCGCCGCACTTCTTCCGCCCTGGGATCAGTCCTCATCCGTCGAACCTCCCTGCTCGCAGCTAAGGATGAAGGAAGAAGGATAAAGTATGCAGGACATTCGACCAATAGCAAAAGGAGTGGTGAGGGGTGAGGGGTGAGGGCAACTACTGTGTTGTGGTCGGTCTCCGACCGAGCCACGCCGTCGACCGAAGGTCTCCGTATCCGCGGAGACCTTCGGTCCCCGCCGCGGCGGGGTCGGGAGACCCGCGCCGAACTGTGAGACCCGCGCCGAACTGTGCTCACCGCAGGGTGAGGGCAACTACTGTGAGTGCATCAGTAGTGGCCCAATGGAACTATTCACCCTCGATTCGTCCACCATTCCGTCTGTTGGAACCCTAATAAGCGCCGATAAGCGTAAATCAGTGTTCCGCCTTCATCCTTCCGCCTTCCGCCTTCCGCCTTCATCCTTCATCCTTCCGCCTTCATCCCTCCGCCCTCCGCCCTAAATCCCTAAATCCCTAAATCCCTAAATCCCTAAATCCCTAAATCCCTAGCATAGTGTACATCGGTATAATTTCACGTCAGTTCTTTTGGGTGGTATGGTTTGCCTGAATCGGACCAAGGGCGGTCCCCGGCTGACCCTTCCACCAGTTTTGGTTACGTTTTTGGCGGATATTTGCCACCAATGACGGGTGGCTAAACATTCAAAGGTGTTGTTTGGCGGAAAAAAATTTTCCAATTCCTTGACGGCCTTTTCGATTCATGCGACAATCACGTTTATAGCGAATAGGTAACTCCGTCCGCAGAGCGAAAGCGGGTCGAGGATGGCTATGATAGGAAAAAGGGGACAGGCACCCTTTGTGCGAGGCACCGGAAGGGCCGTTCCGGCAAGAGGCGCCTGTCCCCTTTTCCCCCGGATGGCAGCCCAGTCAGGCGGCGGGGATTGAATTTCTGGATTCCAGCGCGCAATTCTATCGACAAAACGGAAATTCCGAGTAGGATGAACTATACCGGCGGCTGAACCGCCGGAGAGTTTCGTATTTGAGGAGCTTGGATTATGAGACCGCGTCCAGAGTGCATGGGGTGGCGTTTGGTTGCGGCGCTGTTGCTCGCCGCGGTGGCGCTGGTCGGGGTGGCACAAGCGCAGGTGCCCACCGCAAGCGTAATCAGCGGCCTGAACATCTCAACCGTCGATTCCACCACGTTCCCTCCGGGCACGACCTCGGGCGACACATTTAGCGGTTTCCTGCAAATGGCCCAGTACGTGGACAGCCAGTTGCCGCCGCAGCCGGTCACGGTCGGCTCCTACAACACCGCCATCAGCTCCCCCAATTACACCGGCCCCGGTACCAATTATGCCGCCCCCGGCTATCCCGCGGAGCTCAACGGCGGCAAAATAATCCTCAACAACACCGGTGTCGCGGAGGATACCAGCCCCTACGACCTGACGGGCCAGGACCCGCGCAGCAACGGCCAGGTCGCCGCGCAGCAAATCGCGTTCGGGGGTTATACCAGTTCCGGCTACGTCACCAGTGCCATTACTAACTGGGTCCAGGCCGGCCGGCAGGGCGGCTCGTGGTCGGGCAGCGGCGGGATCACCGATCAGGCCGCCGCCGTCGACGTCGCCAGGGTCGGCAGTGAGCTCACCGGCGTGGGCGTGGTCGTCAATAGCGACATCGCGATGATGACCGGAAGCAAAGGCTACGGAATGTTCGGCGGCGTGGCAACCGAACCCAACTCGATCCTCATGGCCCACACCTGGGTCGGCGACACGACGCTCAAAGGATACGTCGACATTGACGACATCACGAACGTGCTTGCCGGGTTAGATGCGCGTGGTGGCCCGATGACCGGGTTCACGAACGGGCCCCCGGGCTGGGAGTACGGCGATTGGAACGGTACGGGGATGGTTACGATCGACGACGTGACGTCGGCCTTGGCCGGCCTCGACGCATCTCGGGGCAACTCGATCGGCACCACGGAGGTGCTCTCTTACGGCTCGTCCACGGGCGGGCCGGTGGCCTCGCCGAGCGGCAGTGTTTCCCCGGAGCCGGGCACGCTCGCGCTGCTGGCCGCCGGGGCATTGGCGGCCCTGGCCGTGTGGCGGCGGAAGAGGGTAAGGGATTAGGAATTAGGGATTAGGCGCGGAGGGCGAACCCCTCCAGGTTTGAAACGCACATTTCGGGCTTCGCTCCAATAGACGTTCCCAACTGCGGAATGCAATTGAAAGGGATACGGTAATGGCGCTTAAACTAAAGCTCGGCGGTCTGGCGTTGGCAGCTTTGCTCGCCTTTGGCAGCATGACCCGGGCAGACACCATCACCTTCAACATCTACGCCGACCAGTCGCTGTCAACGGGCAACATCAAGACCGCGGGGACCTTCACCGGCGGTCTAGGCGTGAACACAGCGGCGGGAGTGACGGTTCCAGGCGGCACGACGGGCAGCATCGAGCTCGACGTGTACGCCATGCTGAGCAACACGGGGACCAACACGGCTAACGGCCTCACGGACGCCCTGGAGTCGTTTTACGGCGGGTTCTACCAGCAGCAGAGCAGCGGGACCATCGGGCAAGGGGGAACCGGCGTTTCCACCCTCGGTGTATTCACCACGGGGCGCCAAGGGGGCCTCTTCAACTACACCGGCGCAGCGAACGGGACGACGCATTCGGGCGACATTTACGGGACCTCGACCACGACGCTCTCGTCCGGCTGGTGGGGTGGGCAAGCCCAGTTGGACACCAACGATTCGCCTAACATCCTCTACGGCTGGACCTCGGCGTCCGGCAGCGGCTTCCCGTCGGGCCAGCCGGCGAGCTCCGTATATACCGCACCGGGGATTTACATTGGCCACGTGCTGTACACGCTGGGCGGGGACACAACCCCCACGGGTACCACGAAGCTGTGGTTCTACCCGATGAACGCCAAAACGACCGGCCAGCCGGTCCTCGTCACGTCGATGACCGCCAACGCCGACAACGGGGCCGGGCTCGGGACGGCCGTCACCAGCGCCGGGGCCGGTTGGAGTAACGGCAGCACTGCCGGCACGGGCGCCCAAGGCAACTCGTATGACGGCGACGTTGGCGCATCGGGCGTCCCGACCCCCGGTTCCCAGCACAATATAAACGCCCAAACGTTCGTCACGAGCTTTGTACAGCTTAACCCTGGCGGCGGGACGACCTATTGGGCCCCCGAGGCGACCGTCGGCGGCCTGATCGCAACCCACAGCCGGATCGCCCAGACCGGCTCGACCACGATCACCGGCGGCCAGATCACCAATACCGCTTGGGCCGGCACCGGCCAAACCCAGCAGGACACGCTGACCTGGAGCATCACCGGATCGACGGGGCTGTCGCTCACTGCGCCCACCAGCGGCTCGGGCCTGGCAGCCGGGTCCAGCACCGCGCTGGGCACCGAAACCTTCGCCGGTACCGGCATCACGCCGGGCAATACCAGTGTGACAATCACCCCCAGCGGGAGCGGGCCCAACAGCGGCCCCGCGAACTCGACCACCGCCGGCACGGTGTCTGTCGACGTGCTGGCCAACCGCACGCTGACGGTCGGCAGC
>JBEKTY010000321.1:0-4872 GCA_049515555.1 Thermoguttaceae bacterium | reverse complement strand
AGCGAACCTCTCGCCGCGTTGCTGATCGTCATTACCCGAGGTAAGAGCCGTATGAGGTAGTGCTTCACGTACGGATCTGTGCGGGGGGCCGCCCGCAAGGGCGGTCCCTACCGCGACCCTTTCTCTTGACAGGATGTGGGAGAAATAGTATTCCGCGGGCATGCCACGACGCTTGCAGGTTTCCAGCGGCGGGTTTGCTTACCATGTCCTCAATCGAGCGGTGGCGCGGGAGTGAAGCCGAACTGGCGGCATTGCGGCAGTCGGTTGTGCGGGGAGCGCCCTTCGGCGAAGCATCTTGGCAGGAGCGAACCGCCAAGCGGTTGCACCTGCAACCGACCCTCCGTGCTCGTGGTCGGCCGAGGAAGGCCCACGACGAGATTTAAGACTCCCGACCCCTTTTGCTTTTGCCTACAATATGAACTTGCTCAAATCCTCGTCCTCGGCCACGCCCTCCAGCCGCTTGCG
Source organism: Thermoguttaceae bacterium (assembly GCA_049515555.1). Lineage (GTDB taxonomy): Bacteria > Planctomycetota > Planctomycetia > Pirellulales > Thermoguttaceae > JBEKTY01. Next base: position 4,407 of record JBEKTY010000321.1, on the reverse strand, counting down.
GACGTAGGCCGCGTCGACCTCGAACCGCGTGCGGCCCATCTCCGGGGCCTCGAAACTCAACTCCTCCAGCAGCCGCTCCATGATCGTATTCAGCCGGCGGGCGCCGATATTCTGCGTCCGCTGGTTCACCTGGAAGGCGAATTCGGCCAGCGTTTGCACGGCCTCCTCCGTGAAGCTCAGCGCTACCTGCTCGGTCTCCAGCAGGGCCTTATACTGCTTGGTCAGCGCGCCTTTGGGCTCGGTCAGGATGCGGATGAAATCCTCCCGCGTCAGGTCGCCCAGCTCCACCCGGATCGGGAATCGCCCTTGCAGCTCGGGCATCAGGTCGCTGGGCTTGGCGCGGTGGAACGCCCCCGCCGCAATGAACAGCACGTGATCGGTCCGCACGAAACCGTAGCGGGTCTGCACGGTTGTCCCCTCGACGATGGGCAGCAGATCACGCTGCACGCCCTGCCGCGAGACGTCGGCCCCGTGCGTCGCCTCGCTGGCCACGACCTTGTCGATCTCGTCGACGAAGATGATCCCCACGTTCTCGGCCAGGTCGATGGCCGTGGCCTGCACCTTCTCGCTGTTAATGAGGGCGTCGGACTCCTGCTCGAAGAGCACGCGGCGGGCCTCGGTCACCGACATCTCCCGCCGCGTGCTGCTCCGCGGCATGAGCTTCTCGAACATGCCCTGCAAATCGACGTCCATCTGCTCCATGCCCATGCCGGTAAACATCATCGGCGCGGCCTTGTGCTCGACGGTCAATTCCACCCGCCTCTCGTCCAGCTCGCCGGCGGTGAGCATGGCCCGCATCTTCTCGCGGGTCCGTTGGTGGCGCTCGCTCGACGGCGGGCCTTCGGCCGGCGCGTCGGCGGCCGGCGGGCTGGGCAGCAACAGCTCCAGCAGCCGCTCCTCGGCCCGCTCCCGGGCCTCCGCGCACACCCGCTCCTTCTCCTGCTGCCGCACCAGCCCGATGGCGTTCTCCACCAGCTCGCGGACCATGCTCTCCACGTCGCGGCCGTAGTAGCCCACCTCGGTATAACGCGTGGCCTCGACCTTGATGAAGGGGGCCCCGGTCAGCTTGGCCAGTCGGCGGGCGATCTCCGTCTTGCCCACCCCGGTGGGGCCGATCATCATGATGTTCTTGGGCGCCACCTCGGGTCGCATCTCGGCGGCCAGCCGCTGCCGCCGCCAGCGGTTGCGGATCGCCACCGCCACCGCCCGCTTCGCGTCGTCCTGGCCTACGATATGACGGTTCAGCTCGGCCACGATTTCCCGCGGGGTCAAGTCTCGCACGCCAACTCCTCCACCACGAGATTCGTATTCGTGTACACGTCGATGCCGGCGGCGATCTGCAGCGCCTGGCGGACGATCTCCCCGGCGCCCAGCTTGCTATGGGCCAGCAGGGCCCGGGCCGCCGCCACCGCGTAGCTGCCCCCGGAGCCGATCCCCAAGACGCCGTCGGTCGGCTGGATCACGTCGCCCGTGCCGGTCACCAGCAGCGTGTACCGGGCATCGACCACCGCCATCATGGCCTCCAAACGCCGCAGCACGCGATCGCTCCGCCATTCCTTGGCCAGCTCGGTGGCCGCCCGGGGCATGTTCGACGGATAGTCCTTCAACTTCGCCTCGAACCGCTCCAACAGGGCGAAGGCGTCGGCGCTGGAGCCGGCGAATCCCGTAATCACCTTCTGATCGGCCAGCCGGCGGATCTTCACCGCGTCGGCCTTCATGATCGTGTTGCCCAGCGTCACCTGGCCGTCGCCGCCGATGGCCACCACGCCCTGATGACGCACCGTTAGTATCGTCGTCGAGTGGGTTCGTATCATTTCCTGGCACCAGTTGTCGGTTGTCAGTAGGGAATCGGTTGCTAGTTGGCAGTCGCCAGCGCGATTCTCCCCCCTACTGCCAACCGACAACTGACAACTGACAACTGCTTCTAGCATCGCGGAAATCGCGATTCTGTGCCAGGGAGGGCGGTTGGACGGTACCTAATCCACCCAAAATAGTGGATTTCCGTGCCCAATACGCCCTCTATTTCCATTTTTTCCGCCTGGGCCGTTGCCATCCAGGTGTTTCCGAATTATTGTAGAACAGACGCGAATATTTGCGGATCAGGGTAATTGCAATACTTGTGAAGTTTGCGTAAGATACGGGCTGTGCCCGATCGCATGCGGGCTATACTGTGAGCAGGCAGGAATGATACGACGCCTTCCCTATTGTGACGGCTCGGCTCATTTCAAACCGCGCGGAGTATTAAAGCACTGGTCACTTAAGTCCCCAGTGCGTTAACCATTTCTCGGAAGGGGAGGACCTTGGACATGGGACGACGACTTGGAGTGATGGCTGCGGCGTTGGTGGCGACCCTGTTTGTGGCTACCGATTCAGCTTGGGCCTGCCGTTGTATGAACCGATTGATGAGTCGCTGCGGGCACCATCGCCGGGTGCAGTGCTGCCAGGTGTGTGTGGCTCAGCCGGCCTCGGCGTGTGCGAAGGTGCAGTGCTGTGCCCCGGCAGGAACGGGCGCGGCTCAGGGGCAGCCCGCGCCGGGCGGTCCGCCGGCTCCCGGTCCTGTGGGCGGTGATGCCAAACCGGTGGCCACGCCGCCAGCCAAACCGGAAGCTAAACCGGAAGTAGAAACGCCGGCCGAGCCGAAGGCCCCGGCGGCGCCGATTGGGCCGCCACCCGAAGCCCCCAAGGCCCCGGCGCCGGAGGCACCCAAGGCTCCGGCACCCGAAGCCCCCAAGGCTCCGGCACCCGAAGCCCCCAAGGCTCCAGCGCCCGAAGCCCCCAAGGCCCCGGCACCCGAGGCACCCAAGGCCCCGGTACCCGAAGCACCCAAGGCCCCGGCACCCGAAGCACCCAAGGCCCCAGCACCCGAAGCACCCAAGGCCCCGGCACCCGAAGCACCTAAGGCCCCGGTACCCGAAGCACCCAAGGCCCCGGCAGCCGATGCTCCCAAGGCCCCGGCAGCCGATGCTCCCAAGGCCCCGGCGCCCGAAGCCCCCAAGGCCCCGGCACCCAAACCCAAAGCCAAGCCTGCCGACGACGTGTTCGGCCAGGACGCTACGGGCAGCCAGCGGTCCTGGACCGACGCTAGCGGCGAGTACCAGATCGAGGCCCGGCTAGTCGGTTTCCAGAACGGGAGCGTCCGCTTGCAGAGGGCCAATGGCCGTTACGTCCGAGTTGCTTACGAGCGGCTTAGCGTGGTCGACCAGCGGTTCGTTCTGGACCAGGATCAGGCCCTAGTGGCGCTCGATTTCTAGGGCGGTTTCATCGTAAGTGTAGCGGGTGCCGTGGCCACGCTCGCGTGGCCATGCAGCGGTTCTATCGGAAAAACATGCCCACGGCAAGCGTGGGCATGGCACCCAACACGCTACAGATAATATGAAACGGCTGCAGGGCTACCACCGCGGCGCGATTCGGTCTTGCAGTTGATGGACCATCGGGTCCGCGCAGACATCGTCAGGCGGGCGGCGTGGCCGGCAGTTGCCATCCGGCCAGGACCGCGTCTGCCGCGGTGCTGTGGTCGCGGCCGCCGTTGGTTGTAGTCTCCACGGCCCAAAGGCACTCCGCCCAGGAGGCGGCCGGGGACTGTCCCAAATTTTGTCCGACAAAATTGGGACTGTTCCCTTCATAGGCGTGCACCGTCGGCGACTGTCCCCAGTTTCGTCCGGCGAAGCTGCGGCTGTCGCCTCCCGGACGCCAAGGGAGCAAACCCGCTGGTCCCCTCTCACTCCGGGAGAGGGCAGGGTGAGGGCAGGCACCGGGCCAAACCGTCGTTACTTGCGATGGGACCCACGACGCCTTCATCCCTCCGCCTTCCGCCTTCATCCCTCCGCCTTCCGCCTTCATCCCTCCGCCTTCCGCCATCATCCCTCCGCCTTCCGCCATCATCCCTCCGCCTTCCGCCTTCATCCCTCCGCCTTCCGCCTTCATCCCTCCGCCTTCCGCCTTCACCATCGCCGGCTGTGCCATCGGGGACTGTCCCGAGTTTCGTCCTACGAAACTGGAACTGTCCCCTTCCTCGTCCGAACCCGCGGTCAATACAAAACTATTCGTCTGGAAGGTCACGCCGGGGGTGGTCCGGGCGTTCTCGCCCCTGCCCGTCGCCATGTTGCCGCCGACTGCCCCGCCAAAGTCGTCGTCTGCCACCGCGGTGGAATTCACGCTCCAGCATACCGCGGGCGCCGGGTACGCGCTGCCGCCGTTGAAGGCCGGGCTGCTGCCTACCGTGACGCTCCCCCCACCCGGCATGGCAGCGTTGGGGCCATCCGCATTCTGGGGATAGAAATACAACTGCGTCTGGGCGCCCTCCTCCGGGCTCGACACTGGGTTCAGGTAGTAACGAACGGTGCCGACAATGGTGCCGGGCGCGGCGGCGGCGATCTGCCAGCCGTCGTCAACCTCGGGAGTGCTGCC
>JBEKTY010000320.1:0-4878 GCA_049515555.1 Thermoguttaceae bacterium | reverse complement strand
AAGGTGTCCGAGGAAGCAAAGGCGAGCGTCCGGCTGTTGCGACATACCGTCCTACCCAAGTGGAACTACACCATTCGCCACCACAACCCAAACGGCTAAGTTATTTCTTAACAGCTTCTTACAAGGGCGGCACCACGGTTGGCGCCGGCACGCTGGTCGCCAACGCCTACGGGGCCCTGGGCACGGGCAACGTGACCGTCAGCGGCGGCACGCTGACCGAGAGTGCCAGCTTCGCCCTGACCGGCGGTCAGGCCCTCATCGTCTCCGGCGGCGCGGCCAGCCTCAGCAAGGCCAACAACTATGGCGGCGGCACCACGGTCAGCAGCGGCACGCTGGTGGCCGCCAACACCAGCGGCTCGGCCACCGGCAGCGGCCCGGTGACGGTCGGCAGCAGCGGCACGCTGGGCGGGAGCGGTTTCCTGAGCGGGGCGGTCACGGTCCTCTCCGGCGGCCAGCTCGCCCCCTCTGCCGGTGTCTCCGGCGGTACCACCACGCTGACGCTGGGCGGCGGCCTCACGCTGGCCGCCGGCTCGAGCCTGGACTTCAATTTCGGCCTCGTCGGCGGCAGTCCCGCCAGCGACCTGGCCGTGGTCAACGGCGCCCTGTCGCTGCCCAGCAGCGGCACCGTCGCCCTGAACGTGAATGCACCGGGCGGCCTCGGGGCGGGAAGCTACGACTTCCTGAACTACTCCGGCAATCTCACTCAGGGCGGGACAGGCAGCTTCTCCCTCCCGACCAGCAGCACGTACAGCTACACAATTGACATTGCTACCAAGAACGGCATGAACGAGCTGCTGTTGAACGTCGCGGTTGCCGCGGGACCGGTGACCTGGGCAGGCGGCGGCGCCGGCACATGGACCGGCACCGGGGTCTGGCAGAATGGAGCCACCTACGCGGACGGCTACCCGGTCACGTTCGACAATTCGGCCACCGGCACAACCAGCGTGATGCTCAACTCGACCGTCCGGCCCTCCAGCGTGACGTTCAGCAACACCAGCGGCGGCAGCGGCGGCAAGGCATATACCATCAGCGGAAACGGCACGCTGGCCGACGCGCCGGGCGGCACGGGAACAACCCTGACCGTCAGCGGCGGCGGGACCGTTACACTCGGCATCCTCACGGGCGGCTACACCTACTCCGGCCAGACCACCGTTTCCAACAACAGCACGCTGATCCTTGACGGCAGCACGATCCAGAGCAGCAACGTGACGGTGACCGGGGCCAACCTCGGCGTCACCACTCGCGGCGGCACGATCGGCCAGACGCTCTCGGTCGGCGGAACCAGCGACTTGCTGGACGGTGGCAGTCTGAGCGTGACCGGCCAGACGACGGTCACCGACGGCACGTTCATCATCGGCAACGGCACGGGCAACGTCACGCTCAACGCCAACGGCGGCCTGGCCGTCAGCGGCGGCTCGATCGCCGCCAACAACGCCGCTTCCAACGACACCATCAATATCGGCTCCGGCCGGTTGCTCAGCTACACCAGTTCCACGGGCAGCCTGTTCCAAGGCGTGCTGGGCGGCAACGGCGGCCTGCTGCTGAACAGTACCCCGATTGACGGCGTCGCCGCTACGCTGGAACTGGCCAACGGCAACAGCTACGGCGGCGGCACGACGGTCCAGAGCGGCCTGTTGCAGTTGGACCGGGGCGACGCCTTGCCGGCGGGCACGCCGGGGTCGGACGGGACGCCGGCGGGCGAGATGCTGCTGATCAGCGAGATCGGCGGCAACGGGTCGGCGCCGACCCCCGGCGTGGTGCTGAATAGCTTCTTGATGTCGGCCGGCGAGATGGGCTACGGCGGCAGCAGCGGCGGGCCGGTGGCGGCCCCGGCGGACATATCCGCGGTGCCCGAGCCGGCTACGCCCCTGCTGCTGGCGGCCGCCGCGGTCCTGGCCCTCCTGGCCGCCTGGCGGCGATTGGCGGCGGCGGCAGCGGCACAATAGTATTCACTGGAGCCATGGAAATGGGGTGAGCGTCACAAGCAGTCCCCCTCTCCCTCCGGGAGAGGGGACCTTGGGTCGGGCACCTCGGCTTCGGCCCACACCAGGGGATGAAGGTCCCTATTCGCAGCCGGCAGGCGGCGTCCTGTTTGGCTCCGGCCTTTTCCGGCCATGTCCGCGCCAGCCCGTCCTCCAGAATACACGCGGGTCGAGACCAGCCGCTCACGGGAATACTGGTGCGTGGTCCAGGTCATACTGAATATTGAAAGTCTGACCCCGATCTTTCTGCGGAATGTCCCCTATTGCTCCGGTCGTCAAGCCTTCGCCTTACGCCGCCGCCACGCGAATCCCAACAGGCCAAGCGCACCGACGCCGAGGAGGGCGAGGGTGGAGGGCTCGGGGGCGGTTGCGAACATGTCGCTGTAGGATGTGCCAATTCGAATGCCACCATACTCCGCTACGCTGGAGGAGCCGGGCCACTGAGCGCCGACGAATCCGACGGTCGACAATGTGCCTAAATCCACAGAGGTGATCACGCCTTGGTTGCTGGTTGGCTCTGGTCCGGGTGATGGGTTTACGTAGAATGTCGCCGTGTCGTCGCCTCCGGGATCTAATTGGATCTTCGCTACCAAGTACTGCGGTTCGCCGGTGTATACCGGGTCTGACGTGGTGGTACTCACTGAGCTGTAGCTGGGGTATTGGGTGTAGGTCATATTCAAATTCCCGCTGAAGTCCCATTGGCCGAAACGGAGGTCCCCTTGGTCGCCACTGATGTAAGCGTCTGAACGTGATCTCCAGTCAAAGTTTAAGAAGTTGGTGAGAACCCCAAAATAGTACGTTCCGCTGCTCATAGGTGTCGATAGGTTGCGGACAGCCGAATACCAATTGTTGCTTGCGCTGTATTGAACAAACCCGCCTGACGGGACGCCAGGGTAGGACAAGCCACCCGAGGTTGTGGCCGTGTAAGTTCCCGAGGGATCGGACCACGCGCCAGCAAACCCGTAACCCTGCCCCTGGCCGTCAATATCACCAGCGGTGTAGCCGGAGAAATCGTCGTAAGCGATCCCGATGGCTTTCAGGTCGCTGCAAGCCAACAATGTGAAGCAACAAGCGATCCAAAGCGGCAAACTACAGCGGCAGAACCGTACCATGGCGACTTTCCTCCATTTCAGGAACTTGATTCTAGGAAATGCGGGCTTAGAACTCTCCAAGGCATTTTCCCATTGAACCATCTCAATGAAAGATCCTTAGATGGGCAGTACACAGACGCAGTATCCGGCCTCAGCTTAGCATGGAAAATCCGTCCCGGCTGAGAACAACAGCCGGGAGGGATTGCCGCCTGCAAATGGACGATAAAGTCGGCTCACACCGAGCGAGCCGGGCACAAGAAACAGCGAAAACGCCCTCACAAGCGGGACGTTTTCGGTTCGGGTGCGGACGCTGCCTCTATTCGGGCCAAAGGGGTGGACCGTAAAGCAACCCACTTGCTGCCGGTCCATAAGCCTCTAATTTACCAACTACCGCCAGACCAGCAAGCGTTTTGCAACCCTCCCTCGAAGGATTTTTCAGATTTTCCGAGCACCCTAACGCTATGGTGGAGATGAATTGCCCGTTTCGTCCACCCAAAGAGGGGTAAGCCTGCCCGCGGCTCACCGGCATCTGCGTCAGCCCACCCGGACATGGGAGCAAGAACAGCTGCCGCCCGCCGTGCCTCTTCCCCTGCGAGCGAACGAACGGCTTGGTGGCAGGCCCCCGTTTGTTCGTTCGCGGCCCCTCCCGCTGTGCCCGACATGCCGCCGCCGCTACCTGCCCCCTGGCGATTTGCTGACGGTTACAGATTGACGGCAACCATTCACGGGGACTGTTCCAATTTTCGTCCGACGAAACCGGGACTGTCGCCTTCGCCCGATCAGGGCACCTCGGCTTCGGCCCAGACCAGGGGATGATCGGAGGCGCCGCAGTCGCACACGCCGGCATCGACCGCGCGGAGCCCGCGCAGGAAGATCCAATCGATCCGCCGCGGGGCATTGCGGCCCAGGACCTGGCCCACCGGGTCTACCACGCCGGGCAGGGCCAGCAGGCGGCGAATCTGCGGATCGTCGGCGTCCGAGTTCAGGTCGCCCAGCAGGACGGCCGGCTCAGCCAAGGAAAGATACAGGTCGACGACGGCGCGAAGTTGCCCGCCCCGCGAGGCGTCGTCGTGCCGGGTGACGTGGGTCAACAGCACGCGGATCGTCCGCCGCCCATGCCGTAAGCCCACCAGTACGGCATTGCGGTATCCGCGATCGGACCGCTGCGCCAGCACAATCCGCTGCCAGAAATCGACCGGCACGGCGCTGAGCAGCCCGTTGCCGAAATCGAGGTGATACCAGGTCCGCGTATCGGGCGCAAACAGCCAGGGCAGTCCCAGGCGGCGGCCCAACTGCCCGGCTTGATCCACGTTCTCCCACAGTCGCGGGCCGTGGACCTCATTGAGGGCCACGAAGTCCAGGCCGCGGAGACACTGGGCGACGCGGTCCACGTCGCGGCGGCCGTCGACGCCCGTGCAGCCGTGAATGTTGAAGGTCCCGATTCGCAGTCGGGGCGCGGCGTCTTGTGCGGCCCCGGCCTTGCCCGGCCAGGGCCGGGCCGGCGTGCCCGCCAGCTCGGTCCCTTCCGCCGGCCCGATCGGCGCCGGCAGCGAGGCGTGCCACACCGTCCCGCCGACGGCCAGCAGCAGAAACAGAATCAACAGTAACCGGAAGCGGCGCGGCATGGGCAACCTGTAAAATGACCAATTGAGGTCCCCTCTCCCTCCGGGAGAGGGCTAGGGTCAATACCGTTCAAATAGTCGTAAAATGTTTACGGACAACACATTACGAAATTGCATCGGCTCTGTGTGCGATCGTTGCAGCATCGAGCCCGATTCATCGGGCTTTCCGCCTAAGGCGGTACT
>JBEKTY010000319.1:0-4888 GCA_049515555.1 Thermoguttaceae bacterium | reverse complement strand
GACCAACTGGCCGCTTTGTTGGTGCGAATTGCCGCCCACGAAAGACTGCTCGGGGGCTATGCTTCCACCCATCAGACTACAGCGGTCTAACCCTGACATCATTTGTGAAATGGACCACTAAGTCAGACCCGCCGCGTTTTCCTCCCCGTTTTCCTCCCCCATGATTATTACTCCGGGGCGCTCTTTACCGTGGCAGCCCAATTGTCCTCAAGGAGAAGGGCTATCGGTCGCCCGTCGAGTTTATACATGAGCGCCTTCTCGATCTTGTTGCCGTAGGACTCATGCGCCCAGGCGGGGCTTAGATCGCCACCCACGATGAGGTAGTTGGTCTCAAGGGTCACATTGTCATTTGCGCAGCCGCCCATGCGCGTGACGGCATCGTTGCACTGCGCGCGAGAGCCGAACTTGAACTTGCCAGTGAAGCAGAACCCCTTGCCTGGGTATTCGATTGTTTGGACCGGGTCGTCAAAAGGAACGCCGTCCTTGAGAATGTCGGTTGCCATCTCAAGCAGCCGCTCTTTCTCGAATCCGCTCTTCTTCTTGATCTTCGAGCCGTGTGGCTTCCAATCGTCAGGAACGGCGACGGTTCGCAATTGGGCCAGGTCGAAAGGCAGAAGATCCGGCGAATCTTGGCCCTCGTCCCCGGTCACGAAGACATACCTCATCCATAGTTCGCGGTTATTTGGATTCAGGAATATATGGGTAATCAGGCGTGAGGCTTCGCCCCTGCTGAAACGATGAGTGCCACGTACATCAAAAAAAATCGCAGTACCTTCATCTGCCGATTGGTTGCTTCATCCAGATACCACGGCTTCATTTAATGCCCCCCTTCTTCATGTATGGGATGTCCACCATCCGCCGACCCTACCCACTGCGCCGGGCATTGTCAAGGGGCGAGCCGCGACCCAGCAGTTCCGCAACCGAGACTGAGTTGGCGTGGAGGTAGCAGCGAGAAAGCCGGAGCCCGTTTCGGAGCCTGCAACCGCCGCAATCTGTGGCGCAGCGATACCCCCGCCGCGCTCGATCTGGTACAGTGGAGGCTTAGGTTGGTGGCTACCCGAATTGATTCCGTCCCGCTCAAACTGTAAACGCCACCGCCGGCCTTGTGCCTAATAGCACGAGAATAAAGCGCAACCAGATGGTGAGAAACAATTTCTGCGTTTCGAACTGTTCAATACCCACGCCGAAGGCGTGGAACCCCGCAGCCCAGGGTCGCGCAAGAGCGCACCCTGGGATACGAGGCGTTGACCCAGCGGCACCCCGAGGGGTGCGACATGTGTGGCACCCCTTCGGGGTGCAGACGATCTGCCGCTTGCCAACCCAGGGTGCGCTCTGGCGCGACCCTGGGCTACGGAGTTGAACCGCTTCGCGGTTGACTGCGAGACAAGTGCTGAAATCCGAATAGCTTGCGCCTTAATCTCGTGCCATTAGGGAAATACCCTGATGGCGCGTACACTTTGGGTTCCTGGAACATCTGGAAGATGTCGCACGGAGGGTGCTAACCATGTCGCGCGTCGTTACGATGCCGCCGGAAGACCGCGTCCGACCGGATGGGACGAGCGTCGGCGGGTGGTGGGAAGAGGCGGAAGACGGGCGGGTGCTGTGCAAGGTCTGCCCGCGGGGCTGCTCGCTGGCAGCGGGGGAGCGGGGATTCTGCTTCGTCCGCGAGAACCGCCAGGGGCAGTTGATATCGAGCACCTACGGCCGGAGCACCGGCTTTTGCATCGACCCGATCGAGAAGAAACCGCTCGATCATTTCTACCCGGGCAGCGCAGTGCTATCCTTCGGCACGGCCGGCTGCAACCTGGGTTGCAAGTTCTGCCAGAACTGGACGACCAGCCGCTCGCGGGACGTGGAAGCGGCCTGCGAGCGGGCCACGCCCCAGGCGATTGCCGAGGCGGCGCGGGCCACCGCCTGCCGCAGCGTGGCCTTCACCTACAACGACCCCATCGTGTGGACCGAATACGCCATCGACACCGCCCGGGCCTGCCATCGGCTGGGCATCCGCACGGTGGCGGTGACTTCGGGCTACGTGAATGCGGCGCCCCGCGAGGCCTTCTACGAGCACATCGACGCTGCCAACGTGGACCTGAAGGGCTTCTCGGAAGACTTCTACCACAAGCTGGTCGGCGGGCGGCTGGCGCCGGTGCTCGATACGCTCCGCTGGCTGGCCAAAGAGTCGAAGGTGTGGCTGGAGATCACCAACCTGGTCATTCCCGGTGCCAACGATTCGCCGGAGGAGATCCGGGCGATGTGCCGCTGGATCGCGGACGAACTGGGGCCGGCGGTGCCGCTGCATTTTTCGGCCTTTCATCCGGACTTCAAGCTGACCGACCGCCCGGCGACGCCGCCGCAGACTTTGGCCCGGGCCTACGACATTGCCCGCGAGACGGGCCTGCGCTACGTCTACGCCGGCAACGTGGTGGATCCGGAGCGGGAAGCTACCTACTGCCCGGGCTGCGGCCAGGCGGTGATCCGTCGCGACGGCTACCGGATTGTCGAGTACAAGGTTCGCGGCGGCAGTTGTGCCCAGTGCGGCGCGGCGATTGCGGGCCGGTTCGAGGACGCGCCCGGCGATTGGGGCGGCCGGCGGCAGGTGGTGCGGATTGCCGATTACGCCCGCAGCGGCGGCGGGGCCGGTGCGGCGCCGGCGGGCGAACCGGCCCGACCGACGGGTGGCACTGGCATCTTGCCAGTGTCGGCGGCTGAGGCCCGCGCACGCCCCCGTGCCCGCACCGCCGTGGCCAACCTGCTGCCCGCCACTACGGCCCGGCCCAAGCTGACCGAGGAGCAGGAGCGGCAGGTATTTGAAGCGGCGGGCCGCCGCGTGGCGGCGGTCGTACGGTCGCAACCCATGGCCCAGAGCTTGGAGAGCCTGCTGGGCGACACGGCCGACTGCATGGTATACGGCGTGTTCGTGAGCCTCAAGCGGGGCGGGCAGCTCCGCTCCTGCTGTGGCTTCCTGGGCCAGACGGTGCCGCTAGGCGAGGCGCTGGAGCATGCGGCGGTGCGGGCGGCGAAAGACGATCCGCGCTTCCCGCCCATCGCGGCCGGCGAGCTGCGGATGCTCGACATGGAGGTCTGGCTGCTGTGGGGATTGCAGCCGGTGACGGCGCGGGGCGAGGATCGCGTAGGGGCGGTGACGATCGGCGTACACGGAGTGCAGATCGCCCGGGGCTCGGCCCGCGGCCTGCTGCTGCCCGGCGTGGCCGTGGAACATCACCTCGATGCCCGGCGGTTCTTGCAACAGGTGTGCCTGAAGGCGGGGCTGGGGCAGGAGGCGTGGCGACAGGACGACACCACGCTGATGACCTTCGAGGGCTACGCGATTCACGGCCGCTTGGCGGAGTTGGACCTGGCGCCGGCAGCGGAGCCGGCCGGCGGGCCCACCGCCGCGGAGGTCGCCAATCTGGCCGAGTTCTGCCGCGCGAACTTGATCGCCCTGCTGGAAGGTGCTACGCCCGGCTTCTACCTGCCGGGCGGATACGACGGAGGCGTGCACGGCCTGGCGCTGGCCGTCGGCCAGCCCGGCAGCGAGGGCTACGTCGAGTGCAGCCAGATATCGCTGCATGGCGATATGCCCCTGCAAGCGACGCTGTTTCGCCTGACGGAGGCGACGGCCGGCGTGTTGCGATCGCGCCGCGTGAGTCCCGACGCTATGCGCTCGATCGGGCTGGCCCTGGCCGTGCTGGGCGATCCAATGCCGCACGGCCCCGTGGCCGGCGCAAAGCTGGCGGGGATAGACCCCGGCCGCCGCGCGGTGCTGGTGGCCGGCGGCGGCGGATTCGCCTTGGTGTACGACGCCCGGCAGACGGCGGAGCAGTCGCTGCGCGAGGCGCAGGCGGCGGCGGGCCTGGCCGGCCGACCGGAAGGCCAGGTCTACAGCCTGTCGGTGGTCTCAACCGCGCCGCGGATTGCGATCGCCCGGCCCGGCGGCGAGCAACCGGCGGCCGCGGTCCGGCCGGCGGCGGTGGCCGGCGGTTTCTATCCCGGCTCGGCGGTCGAGGTGCGGCGGAAGATCGAGGAGCTGTTCGAGCCGGTGGAGCGCAGGCCCGAGGTCTGGCCGGCGGCCCTGGTGCCGCACGCCGGCTGGATGTACTCGGGCCGGCTGGCCGCCGCCGTGCTGAGCCGGCTGGCGATCCCGGGAAGGGTGATCGTGCTGGCGCCGAAGCATCGGCCGGGCGGGGCGAATTGGGCGGTTGCGCCGCACGGGCGTTGGGCCTTCCCGGGGGGCGAGCTGGCCGCCGACCCCGAGTTGGCCCGCCGGCTGGCCGATGCAATCACGGGCCTGAAACTGGACGCCGCGGCCCACGCCCAAGAGCACGCCATCGAGGTGCAGTTGCCGCTTCTGGCCCACCTGGCGCCGGCGGTGCGGGTGGTGGGCATCACCATCGGCGGCGGCACTTGGCCGCAGCTTGCCGAGTTCGCCGCACAATTGGCCGCCGTGGTGCGGGACTTGCCCGAGCGGCCGCTGCTGTTGGTCTCCAGCGACATGAACCATTTCGCCGACGAGGGCCAGACGCGGCGGCTCGACCGGCTGGCCCTGGACGCCATCCAATTGCTCGATCCGGCGCGGCTGTTCGAGACGGTCGAGCGTCAGCGGATCAGCATGTGCGGGATGCGGCCGGCGGGAATCGTCATGGAGACCCTGCGGCAGCTCGACGGCCTGCACCGCTGCGAAGTGGTCGGATACACCACCAGCGCCGAAGCCAGCGGCGATACGAGCCGCGTGGTGGGCTACGCCGGAGTGCTGCTGGGATGAAGGGAAGGCGGAGGGCGGAAGGGGGAAGGCGGGAAAGCGCCGGGCTAAACCGGCATGGAGTAGCGGATGAAAGAGCCGCATAGAAAAGGAGTAGCGAACCGTTCTAACCCCGAGTCATGCGCCGGC
>JBEKTY010000318.1:0-4957 GCA_049515555.1 Thermoguttaceae bacterium | reverse complement strand
GTGACGAACAACCAAGGCTGGGTGAGCGTGGGAATTGACCACGACACGGCGAGATTTGCGGCAGCGAGCATCTTCCGATGGTGGCGGAAGATGGGGGCAACCCGGTTTCCTCGCGCCGGCCAACTGATGATTACCGCAGATGGCGGCGGTAGTAATAGTTGTCGCTCGCGTTTGTGGAAGGTGGCGTTGCAGGAACTCGCCGACAATACCGGTTTGAAGTTGACGGTCTGTCACTTCCCGCCCGGCACCAGCAAATGGAACAAGATCGAGCATCGACTGTTCTGCCATATCACTCACAACTGGCGAGGCAAGCCTCTTGTCAGCCATCAAGCCATCGTGAGCCTCATTGCTGCGACGACGACACAAACCGGTTTGACCGTAAAGGCTGCCTTGGACACGAATACGTATGACACGGGCATCAAGGTGAGTGACGAGGAACTGGCGAAGATCAAACTGACTCCACTGGAATTCCACGGCGACTGGAACTACACCATCCGTCCTCGAAAATCAAGAACTTGACGAAGTTGTTTCTGCGCGGTTCCTAATTGTTCGTGCGGCCCTGGATTCGCGACAGTATGAAACTGGAATCAAGGTCAGCGACGAGGAATTGGCCAGACTGAGATTGACCCCTGCAAAGTTCCACGGCGAATGGAACTACTCCATTGCGCCGCGCCGATAGATTTGCTCAATTTATTTTTTCGCGGTGTCTAACTTCGGACGACGCCACGGCCCTGGCCGGCTCGGACGTGGCGCTTGGCAGCGGCGCGACGCTGGACCTCGGCGGCAACTCGGTCACGCTGGGCTCGGCGACGCTTTTGGACGGCAGCATTACCGACGGCTCGGTCACGGCCAGCGCCTACATGGTGGCCAACGGCATGATCGGCGCCAATCTGGCCGGCACGACCGGGCTGACCATGACCGGCGGCGGCACGGTAACCCTCAGCGGGTCGAACACCTACACGGGCGGCACGCTGCTCGACGATAGCGCCGGGACGCTAATCATCGGCGAGGGCGACTCTCTGCCGCAGGGTGCGATGGGGTCGGACGGGGTGACGCCGGCGGGCACGGCCCTGGAGATCGACGCCGGCGGCGTGGTCCTCAACAGCCCCTTGATGGACGCCTCCGGCCTTGGTTACACCAGCGGAAGCGAAGGGGACAGTCCCAGTTTCGTCGGACGAAATTTGGGACGGTCCCGCGGCCTGGACATGCAGCCGCAAGGCGACACCCTCAGCGTAATGGAGATATCTACGGAACAACCAACTCGGTGACTTCCGGATGGTGGGCGGCCTTCGTGCAGTTCGACACGGGCAGCACTCCCGAGGTTGACGACGGCTGGCAGATTGCCGCCGCCGCGCCCGGCACCGTCGTTGGGACCGTGAGATACTATTTGAATCCGGTATCGAGCCCGGAGGAAGGCGCCCAGACGCAACTTTGCTTCTATCCCCAAAACACGGCGGGGGCCGACGCGGTCCTGGCCGAGGAACTCTTGTCGGCCGCACCCTCGCCCTGACGAAGCTGGCATGGACCCGGTGGTCCGCCCCCCGAGAGGTGACAGGTTCCTCGGCCCTGGCGATGCACACCCGCCCCCGAACGGCCCCGGCCGAACCTGCCAAAATCTGCTTGGTGGGCCCCTAGCTGCCGAACGGATCGGCGTCGGCCGCCTTAGCGGGGGCGGCTTTGGCCTTGCCGGCGCCCTTGGCGGCCGCGCCGGGTTTCTCTGCCGGGACCGGCTCGTCTTCAAACGGACTGGCGGCGGGCTTGGCCGCCGGCTTGGCAGCGGGTTTGGCCGCCGGCTTGGCGGCGGGCAAGTCGGCGCCGCCAAACGGATCGGCCTCGGCGGGTTTTATCTCCGCGGCGGGCGCCGCCGGTTCGGGCGCCACCTTGGCGGGCGCGGCGGGTTTGGCCGCCGGCTTGGCGGCGGGCAGGTCGGCGCCGCCAAATGGATCAGCCTCGGCTGGTTTTGCCGGCGCGGCCGCCGCCTTGGCAGCAGGCTCGGCCGCCGGTTCGGGCACCACCTTGGCGGGCGCGGCGGGTTTGGCCGCCGGCTTGGCGGCGGGCAGGTCGGTATCGCCAAACGGATCAGCGGCGGGTTTCGCCGCCGGCTTGGCAGCGGGCTCGGCGCCGCCAAATGG
Organism: Thermoguttaceae bacterium; assembly: GCA_049515555.1. Lineage (GTDB taxonomy): Bacteria > Planctomycetota > Planctomycetia > Pirellulales > Thermoguttaceae > JBEKTY01. The sequence goes on along the minus strand of JBEKTY010000318.1, from coordinate 2,825 downwards.
ATCGGCCTCGGCGGGTTTGGCCGGCGCGGCGGGCTTGGCCGCCGGCTTGGCAGCGGGCTCGGCCGCCGGTTCGGGCGCCACCTTGGCCGGGGCGGCGACCGGCTTGTTGCCTCTGTCTCCGGCAGCCGCTTTCCCTAAAGCCTTGCCGAGGCTGCCCAGCAGGCCGGCCTTCTTACCTGCGGCCGGTTTCGCCGCCGGCGCAGCCGGTGCTTCGGCCGGGGCGGCGGATTTTTCGGCCGGGACGGCGGATTTATCCGCGGGCGCGACGGGTTTCTCCGCGGGCGCGGCCGGCTCGGTAGCAGCCGGCTTTGCCCCAGGCACGGCAAACGGGTCGTCCACTGCCGGCGGTTTCTCAGCCGGCGCCGCGGGTTTCTCGGCCGGCACAACCGGCGCTTCCGCGGGCGCGGCGGGTTTCCCGGCCGGTAGGGCCGGCGCCGCAACGGGTGTCGCGGGCTTCTCGCCCGGCGCTGCGGGGGTCTCGGCGGGCGCCGCGGGTGTCTCGGCGGGCGCCGCCGGTGCGGGCTTCTCCGGTACTGCCTCCGGCTTGGCCGGCTCGGCCGGGTTGGGCTGAGGGGCCTTGATCGTCTCGCTCCCGCCCGGCTGGGCAGGGGCTTCTGCACCTGGCGCCGCCGCACGGCCCGGCTGGCCTTTGAGCAACTCCTGCTCTTGCTTGCGAGTCTCGTCGTAGCGGACCTTGTGCTCCTTCTCAAGTTTCTCGACGACCGCCATGCGGGCCTCGACGCGATATTGCTCGATCGCCGACCGGTCCTGGCCCTGCACGCGTTCCAATGCCCGGGCCACATTGTAAGGCCGAGCCAGCTCGTTGGCATTGGCTTCCAGTTTAGAGCCGTGCTGGAAGTCCAGCTCGGCATCCTGGGGCCGGCCGAGTTTCAAATCGGCGAGTCCGCGGAAGTAATAGCAGCGCGGGTCCTGCGAATGGCCATCGATCGCCGCGGTCAGACACTGGTGAGCGCGAAGGTAGTCCTGCGCGAAGTAGGCGTGGACGCCGTTGCCGTACATCTGGCCCAGGATTGCTTCCTGCGCGTGGATCGCGGTGGTCCACAACGACACGAATCCTGCCATGAGCAAAACAATGGTACGAGACATTGCGACTAGCTCCTGCATGGTCCGAGGTCAGGCACCCGCGACTGGCCCCACGAAAGCGGCAAAAAAGCCGGCGCTACAGCCGATCGTAATTGTTCGTCGCCAAAATATCAAGCAGCATCCGCGGGATATAGGGCAGGATCCGCCGGCAATTGGGGCAGCGGCGGCGGGCGGTCCACCGGGGCCCCGGCGCGGGCGGCGGGGCTTTTTCATGCCGCGCGCCCCCGCGAAACGGGCCGGTTCGGTATTCGCAAGATATTGTGTGCCAATATGTTACAGCAATAGACTCACGGCCGGATGGGACTCTTGCCCACACCGGCCGGCCGACCCTGCCGGCTGCCAGACCCTGGCCGGACGGGCGGATTGCTCTGCCAAAAGAAAACCAACGGCCAACAGCCCCGCCGCTTGGCGCACGCCATTTTCCCGCTGCCCACGGCGGCCAAGGGGGCGCAGTTGGCCGTTGGCCCTTTCGGGCCTATAATACTCGGCTTTGACCGCCTGAGAGCGCAGTGTACGACCATGCCGATTCTGCCGACATTCATCCTGCCGAAGAACATCTTGACGGCCTTGCGGCGGTCGACCACCGCGATCTCGACTTCGCCGTTGCTGGCCGAGGCGGCCCAGGCCGATGCACATTCCGTACTGGACCGGCTGGGCACGACTGAGAGCGGCCTGAGCGAAGAGGAGGCCCAGCGCCGGCTCGAGCAGTACGGCCCGAACGTGGTCACGCCGGAGCAGCGGCATCGCTTGCTCAAACTACTGGCCCGGGCCTGCGCCAATCCGCTGGTCATCCTGCTGCTGATGTTGGCGGCCGGCTCGGTACTGCCTTACCTCTTCGGCCAGGAGGGCGACGTCCCTTCGGCCGTCATCATGTTGATCATGGTGCTGCTGGGGGTGTCGCTGCGGTTCTTTCAGGAGGCGCGGGCCGACAACGCGGCTGCCAAGCTCAAGGCCATGATCAGCGTGACGGCCACGGTGGTGCGCGATGGCCAGGCGCGGGAACTGCCGCTGGGCCACCTGGTGCCCGGCGACGTGGTCCGCCTGGCGGCCGGCGACATGATCCCCGCCGACCTGCGGATCGTCTCCTGCAAAGACTTGTTCGTGATCCAGTCGAGCCTGACGGGCGAGTCGCTGCCGGTCGAGAAGTTCGACACCCAGGACGCCGGCGCAAGATCGGTGCTGGAGCTGAAGAACATCTGCTTCCTGGGGACCAGCGTCGAGAGCGGCACGGCCACCGGCGTGATTCTCGAGACGGGCTTCAAGACCTTTCTGGGCGGAATGGCCCAAAGCATCGTCGGGCAGCACGTTCCCACCAGCTTCGACAAGGGCGTGTCGCGCTTCACCTGGCTGATGATCCAGTTCATGGCGATCATGGTCCCCCTGGTGCTGGTGATCAACGGCCTGACGAAGCACGACTGGGTCGAGGCCTCGTTCTTTGCCCTGGCCGTGGCCGTGGGCCTGACGCCCGAGATGCTGCCCATGATCGTCTCGGTGTGCCTCTCCCGCGGCGCCATCCTCATGTCGCGCAAAAAGGTGATCGTCAAGCGTCTGAATTCCATCCAGAACCTCGGCGCCATGGACGTGCTGTGCACCGACAAGACGGGCACCCTCACGCTGGACCGGGTGATCCTGGAACGGCACTGCGACGTGGTCCGCAAAGAGGACGACTCCGTGCTGGCGATGGCCTATCTCAATAGCCATTTCCAGACCGGACTGCGAAA
>JBEKTY010000317.1:0-4998 GCA_049515555.1 Thermoguttaceae bacterium | reverse complement strand
GGGGCCCCCGCCCCACCCTACAACCCGCCCCATCACTCGCCACTCGCCACTCGCCACTCGCCACTTCTACAACCCGCCAGGCTAATCGCAGGGGCCCTGGAGAGGCGGGCAGCAGAGATTCGGCAGCGGCTTCGGGCAATAGGGCACGCAGCAACCGCCCGTTGGAAGGCAGGTCGCACAGGGCAGCGGCTTGCGGCAATAGGGCACGACGCAATTGCAGACCGGCGGGCAGGTCGGGCAGGGCAGTGGTTTGCAGCAATACCCGGCCCGGTAGCAGATGGCCGCCGCCGCACTGCCGGCAAGTGGTTGTGAATCGCCGACGCGGCGGGGCACCTCGGCCGGGACCGCCGCGGGGGCAACGCTGGCCGCGCTGCCGGCGGCCGGAGCGGCAGTGACCGGAGCGGTGGTGACTGTGCCGGTGGCGACTGGGGCGGCGGTGGCTTTGCCGGTGGCGGCCGGGGCGGTCTGGTCAGGGTTCGGGCCTGCCAGGCCCGGCACCGTCAGACTCCATGCCACGACGCCGATCAGGCAAATCTGCCACGGACTCATGGATCGGCCTCCTCCCATGCCAGCTCGGTCGGCCCGCGAAGTGTATATATCGCCGGCAGACTCTCTTGTTTTCTTCGGAGCGGGAGGCGTATCCCCAACAGCAAACTTGGCGGCGACGGCCCAGCCGTCAAAGAACGACCACTTTACCTTCCGCCCTCACACTTCAAGGGCTGCGCACGACGGCGCTGGCGCGGGCCGATCTCCCCGGTTTCGCGGACGATCCCCAAGCGGGGGCGGAAACCGCAGCCGATGGTCGCGGTTTGACGGCCGGTGGGCAAGTGCTCGTCTCACTTTGCCCCGACTTGGCGCCCTGGCGACGCATCATCGGTGCCGCTTGGGGGCGGCATGCTTGTCTTACCACGTCCGCGACGGCGGACTGGATATCGCGCGGAAGACTGCGCCAATTCTCGATGACGCGTTGCAGATCGCGGTCCGAGTCCGGCGGCGAACTGTCGTCATGGGGCTCTGAATCGGAAGAATCCCCGGAGCGCGAGCCGGCGGAGACAGCAAGGATCGCGGCGACGGCATCCATGATGTCGGCGAGTTGCGGTCGCACACAACGCAGGCCGATGGCGAGCGCTCTTGACACGGTTGGTCGTGACAATTCGTCCATCAGATCGGTGGCGGAAACAAGCCGAATGCACGACTTGATCGGTGCCTTGCCACTCGCCGCTCGTCCCGGTCGATGTTCGGCCACCATGGGCGTTGTTTGCCGCAATGCTGACGCGTGCTTCAGCATATCTGAGTCGCCTTTTGCTAGGCTGCTCTTGCCGTTTGTTCGGCGTTGGAGTAGGAAGTGCGACGGGCGAGCACGTCGACCAGTTGCGTCAGGCTGAACGGTTCGCCATTCACCTCGAGGGGGAGTTCCGCGCCCGGATCGCACACAACGTCGACGACGCCATCCTCGCCAACGAGCGAATCCAGGTCGCGAATCAAGCCGTCATGAACTGCTTGCCGGATCAGATTGCCGCGAGTTGCAGAGACAGTCGCAGCATTTTCACCCACACTGTCGGTAGCGCGCTTGGCGATTGCTAGCAGGTATTCGCTGGGAATCTCAACTGTCTTGGGAACATATACTTTGACTTGCATAAACCCGACTCCCGGAGCAAAGGACAGAGTTTCCTCTGCCCATTGGCCTACGATCATGTCGCTGGGTGTACTTTTCGCCACACATTGGAGATATCGGCCGGCGACCCCACCGATTACACCAATTTCCATGAATACTCCGGTTTTCCTGCTTATGCGAACAGTCTTGGATCGTCTGCGGATACCGAATTTTCTATCCGATCATCTACGGTAGGTCCACACGAAGGGCGTCGTTACCCATCCCTGGAAGACTGTGCGTTCGGGTAGCGGTGGTTGTGGCGGAATGACACATAACCTGGCCACGGCGACCCCCTTCAACAGGGCATTCGACTACCACCGTTGCGGCGATAATCTTCTGGTCGAGTTCGTGTACAGGATACCGGGATTATGACGAGGCCGCCCCAAGGACGAAGCGGAATCGGGTGGTCGGTGGCGTTCTCCCCCCATTCTCAACGCCCCGCTTTCGGAGACGGCCGACACGTTGATCCGCTGGTCGACGCGGGCAAGGCAGACGAAAACGTGCTCCCGGTGCCGGCCTGCCTGCCCAGCGCTGACTCGGGGGCCGAAACAGCGGCGGCGGCCCTGGCACCCAACGGCAACGCGTCACAGCAACGGCAGCGGACAGCGCAGCTCGATCATTGGCTTTCCGGGGCTCCCATTGCCCAACCCTCCTTGAGCATTTGGCGGCAAGCCCTGCGATGGTGTGTTGGGCATCCTTCGGTCGCCCTGCTTCTAGCGTTGACGGTGGTGTTGTTGGTCGGAGGCGCCGTGGCGGCGACGAATGCCTGGGTACACGCCTCGGTAGCGCTGCGGATTGCGCACTCCCAGTGCGAGGCTACCGTCGAGCAGCGCGACGCGGCACAAGCAGAAAGCAAACAAAGGGTGGCCGAGGCATTGCGCGAACAGCAACTCGCCGAGACGGAGAAGCGGACTCGGCTTTCCATCGAGGGTGCGCTGCGAGAGTCGCAACGAGCGCGTCAGGACGCCGAACGTGAATTGGCAGACGCTTTGCAGCGGCAGACCGACGCCGCCAAGGAAGTGCGATTGATGATCGCCCAGAATCTGGACGAAGAAGCTGCGCGGCAACTGGGCACGCGACCTTTGGATGCGTTGCTCTTGGCGGCGGTTTCGGCGCGCGCCACGCTGCGCGAAGCCCACACGCCGTCCGTGGGGCTTCAGGCGACGCTGCGTGATGCGTTCTCTAAGGTCGGGGCTCCGCGAGTCTCGGTTCCTTCCGACGGCCTCCAATCGATGGTGGTCAGTCCGGACGGACGATGGTTGGCGACGGGGAGCAGTACCAAAACCGTGCGCTTGTGGGACACGGTATCCCCGGATCCGAACGCTGCACCGTGGGATTTGCAGGGGTGCCGCGACGACGTGTGGGCGATGGCTTTCGATTCCCATGGCCGTTGGCTGGCGGCAGCCACGTCCGGGCGGCAGGTGTATGTTTGGAACCTGGGCGGACCGACGCCGCTGGCTCCGCCTTTGGTGCTGAAAAGCACCCTCTCACGCGTGACATCGATGGTCGTTAGTCCGAACGGCCGCAGTCTGGCCCTGTGCGGCAAGAAAGACCTGACGGAACAGTGCTACATTTTGCTGTGGGACCTCACGCTGGCCAACCGCGCGCCGGCCCCGCGCGAATTGTGCGGCCACGAAGCCCTGATCCTCGCCTCCAAGTTCAGCCCGGACGGCCGTTGGCTTATTACGGCCGGCGAAGACAAGACGGCCTGTCTTTGGGACATCAAGGCGATATCTCAGTCCTGCACGCCCATCGTGCTCTGCGGCCACCAGAACTGGGTTGACAGCCTGGAGGTGACCCACAGCGGCCGCTGGCTTGTGACCGGCAGTTCAGACGGTACGGCACGGTTGTGGCGGCTTGATGCTTCCGATCCGGCTGCCACCTCGATCGTGCTGAGCAGCCGCCCGAGTAGTTGGATCACCTCCATGGCGATTAGCGCCGACGACCATTGGCTGGCGACGGGCCACTTCGACAATACCGTCCAGCTTTGGGATCTCACAGCCGCCGACGTCGGCGCTCGCGTAACAGTGCTGGCGGGGCATAACGACCATATCCGCGCAGTTGCTTTCACACCGAACAGCCAGGCTCTCATCACGGCAAGCCAAGATCAAACGATCCGGCTGTGGAACCTGGCGCAGCGCGACCCGGCCCCCCGCACGACCCTGCTTGGCAAACAGGAAGGAAGGGTGGACTTTCTGGTCGTGACTGCCGATGGCCGTTGGCTGGTGACGGCCAGCGACTGCTCGGGCGGGAACCATACGGCGGCGATCTACCTATGGGCATTGGAGATGAATGATCTGGTCGAAGTCGCTTATCAGGTGGCTGCGCGACGTCTGCCGCTCCCGCAACGAACCAGGATCCTCCAGGAAGCGGCAACGCACAGCACGCCTTTGCGGTAGTCGCTGGAGCAGGGGCGGGGGCGGGGGCGGGGCCTACCGCTACCCTAGTCCCGTATGGCTTGCGGCCGTGAGAACTTCTCTTCGCGCGGGTGCATGAAGTCGTCGACGAACTCGCCCAGCATGTACACGTCGACGAAGGAGTTTCGCGACAGGTCTTCCGGATCGTCGCGGGCCCGGTGCGGCTCGAAGGGGCCGGCCTGGCTCAGCCGGATACGCTCCGGCTCGACGCCCTCCTGCTCGAGAAATGCCATCGTTGCCAGGCAGCGGGTGTAGGAGAGCTGCCAGGGGTCGGAGGAGGGGCTGCCGGCCTGGGGAGCGGCCTGTGGGGCGTGCCCGCGGACCTCGATCTTGTTCCGCTTCCCCAGCAGGGCGGGAATCACGTTCTTCAACTGCCGCATGGCCTCGGGGCTCAACTGGCCCGCCGTGTCGGAAAAAACGATCACCACTCCGCCGGCGTGATTGTCGTTATTGTGAAGCAGAAAGACCATGGGCTTTTCGCCGTCGTAGTCTTTTCGGCCCCCGCTGCCGGCGACCTTGGCGATCGGATCGGCGATTATTCGGAGCGCCGCGCGGGGGCTGGAGGGCCGCTTGACCACGCCTGGCGCATCGCCCGGCGTTCGCGAGGGCATCAGGTACGCCGACCCCGGGGCTAGTGGCCCGCCCGTCGCCGAGCCGGCCGGCAGTGGCCCGTGCGACTTCGACTTCGAGTTGAACGGGTCGTTGAAGTACCGGGCCACGGCCACCTTGACCGCCTTGTTCTGGGCCGTGATCCACATGACCAGGAAGAAGGCCATCATGGCGGTGACGAAGTCCGCGTAGGCGACCTTCCATGCTCCCCCGCCTTTGCCTGCCATTGCGATCATCCCCTATTGTGGGGTGGCCCAAGTAGGGTGGGTCGAGCGCAGCGAGCCCCACCAAAAAACGATTTGGCCATTCTGTGGTGGG
>JBEKTY010000316.1:0-5064 GCA_049515555.1 Thermoguttaceae bacterium | reverse complement strand
GAGCGTGACCGCATCGAGGGCGCGGGTCTTGCCGTACACCAGGGAAACGTCCCGCAGGCGCGCCACCGATGCCGGGTCGGACGAGCCAACGCTGTCGAGGTGGGGGGTGTTCATGGCGGCAGCTTGACCTCCCGATGGGGGCACCGCGGGCAATGCGGATCAACTACCTCTTGGTGCAACTCTTCACAATAAAACGGCCGATTTGCTGCCTCAGTATGCATTCCTTTGGTCATAGCCGACAACGGCCATGGCTTAACGTCTGCTCAGCAGCCCATGCCGCCAGGATGCCCTCGGCCGGCATGGGCTCATCGGACAGGCCGACCCGGGCTACTGCGCCGCGTCGGCGTCCTTACGGGCCGCCACGGCGTCGAGGATAGCTTCCTCCGCCTCGTCGATACTGGCCAGGGCAAGGACTACGGCGGCCTCGGCATACGCCTCGGATCGGTCCGCGCGGGCTTGTAACTTCCGTGTCTCTCGCTTTGTCTTCCACTCGCTAATCGCCTCCTTGGTCTCAGCCACCTTCTGCTCGCCCCAAACCTTGAGATCGGCCCGAGCCTTTTCGACGCGCTCCTTCTGGGCCTCGACTTTGGTTCGGGCTTCGTCGCGCTTGTCCCGCAGAGCTTTCTCAGCCTTTGCGGGCAGGGCCTGAACGTCCGTTTTGACGGACTGGATCCGTCCCTCGATGGCGTTGAGCTGCTCTCGAAGCCTGTCACAGAACTGGTCCACTCTCTGACTCATGACAACCTCCTTTTGGGACGATCACGGATGGCGGGGGACTGAAACGACACTGTCCTGCTTGCTGCTTGATTCGTTCAGACGTTACTCATTCCGGAAGCCTCACCTGCAGATTGGCGGGCCACTCAGCTTGCGGGTCCAGTTGCACGTACGCCATCCCCGGCAACCCGGTCTTGACGTCGCGGACGTACTTCTTGAGCACCTCCGGAGGGATGTGCGCCTTGATGCGAAACGTCAGCTTCTGCCGCTCCTCGGCCGTCTCCACCGTCTTGGGCGTGAACTGGGCGACGTCGGCAACGAAGGTCACCTTGGCCGGGATGACGAACTGCGGCGCGGCATCAAGAACCAGCCGGACCTCGGCCCCCAGCTTGACCCGGCCGGCCCAGTCCGTGGGCAGGAAGAAGGTCATGTAGACGTCGTTGAGGTCGACCGTGTTCAGCACTTTCCCGCCCGCATTCAGCACCTCGCCGGGCTGGGAGACACGATACTGCACGCGACCAGCACGCGGGGCCTTCAATGTACTATCGTTGATGTCCGCCTGGATTCGTTCGATCGTCGCCTGGGAGGATTCGACAGCCGCTTCCGCCGCGATGATGAGGGCTTGGGCCGTGGAGATGGCGGCGTCCGCTGCGGCGACGTTCGCCTTGGCGCTGCTGACGGCTGCCTTGGCACTGTAGAACTTCGACTGCGCAGTGTCGAAGTCGCTCTGGGCAATGGCATTCTTCGGAAGCAGTTGCTGCGCGCGGCCGAAGTCCCTGGTTGCCAGGTCGAGGTCGGCTTCGCGCTGCGCCACCACGGATTCCGCCGCCGCCTTCTCGCTCCGGCGCTGCGTCAGTGTGCTCCGCGCGGTCTCTACGGCGCTTTTCGTCATGCCGAGCCTGGCTTTGGTTTCCCGACGTTGGGCTTCGAGCGATTCGGTGTCCATGTGGGCGACGACCTGGCCGGCGGTGACGTAATCGCCTTCGTCCACCAGCTCGTCAGCGATGCGGCCCGGGAGCTTCGTGGCCACGTCGATCTCCGTCGCCTCGATGCGCCCGTTGCTTCGGGCGAAGCCCTCGGGAAGATCGGTCCGCGTAAGCTTCCACCAGGCGAAGAAGCCAGCGCTGGCGCCGAGGAGTACGACTGCCGCCGCGATGAACCATTTTTTGAGCTTCTTGGTTCGCTGGGGACCGGTTCCGCCACCCCGGGGCGTGGACGCCGGGCTGGGGGCCGCAACACTCTTCGCGGCCTCCTGCTTGACGGAAGGCTGCTGCAGGGCCTTCGCCTGTGACTCCTGCGATTGGGTGCTCATGTTCGTCTCCCTTTTTGCTGGCTCTTCGCCCGTCGCCCACCGTGCGTCGAGGAGGGTCTTTCCCACCTGGAGTTCATGGATCGGGTGGCCCCTTTTCCACACAGCAGCATTGTATGGAGGAGGGCAAGAGTAGCTTCCTCATCCCATCCTCGTGGGCGGCCATGCGCTCGGCGCTGGACTGGCGTCGTTATTAGAGCGCGAGAGCAAGGCAACTACCGCGCCGAAGAGGTGCGGGCAGAGTTTTCAGCGGAAGTCATGGACCGAAGAAACGCCCAGCGGCGATTTCCGGCTAGTTGAGGGTGTCCCGTAATTGAATCCTCCAATTTACCCAGACCGCCAACCGTCGAGGCGCCCGAATGGCCCGCACACATGTCAGAAAACATTAGAATAAAATGGGTTGCTATCGTTCAATTCCAGGACACCCTCGGCTAGTTGCTGGAGTGGGTGGGTTGGGGGCTATGGGCACCGATCGGCCAAGGGCTCGCGTTTGTTCCAGGATCTGCTTGGCTTGCTACAGGTCGCGTTCCGTGGCCGCCCCAGCGATGAACTTGTCGGCAGCCAGTTGATAGGAGTTGTACTGGCTCACGACATTTAGTCAGGCATACCGCTGAGAACCGGCGCGTACACGCTTCGACTGGCGGGGGTATTCACGAATGCATGGACAACCTCCGTCCTATTTCAGTGAGTCACTCTGTCCAAGAGAAACCACCTTGACACGACGGGTTCCTTAGTCCTTTCCCCTGTGACGGCGCTTCCGAGCGAGCGGTTCTTCCAGCAACCAGTTTCGCACGTACTCACCAACGGCCCGCAGACGATCGTCTCCAATGCGCTCGCGGTACACGCTGGCCATATCCTCGCGTGAGTGTCCCATGATGGCGTCCACGGCCACCTGGTCGCGAGACTCGCCTCCGATAGTCTCGAACGTGTGCCGCAAGGCATAGAATGTGTGACCACGGCCGGCCAGCCTCAGTTTGCCGAGCAACTGCCCCATGGCTGCCGTCACGTGGTCCGCACGAGATATCCTTGCAAGTCTTTCGATGTCCGTGCCGGCAATCTCTCCCGGCGTTCCTCGCGTCCAAACCCACCGTTGCCCGGCGGGCGTCAGGAACACCAGATCGACATCGGCTTTGTCCCGAGGCTTTGGCCGCCCTTCAAGTGCCACCTTAATTGCCTTGACGGTCTCCGGCCAGAGTGGGCAGCGGCGCGAGATCCCCGTCTTGGGCCTTGGGTAATTGCACCAGCCGTCCTTCAGGTCGAGGTGCTTGACCCGGAGATTCGCCACATCCGTATTGCCGAAGCCACAGTTGATGCCCAACAAGATCATGGCTTTCAACGGGACCGACGCTGCTGCCAACATGGCCCGAATCTCGGCCGCGTCAAACATGCGCTCCCCATTCCGCTGCCGTTCGCAGCGTAGCTCTCGCCGACTCGGGCCGACGAAACCCGGCCCAAACCGGACCGGCTTCTCAATCAGGTTGGCCTCATGCGCGTACCGGAAGATGCTGCGAACCCGCTTGATCTCCGCCTTGCGGGACAATTTGCCGTATGTCTTGGCGATCTGAGCGCGCAATGTCTCGAAGTCATCGGCGGCCAAGTCGTCTACCAGCCTGCCGCCACCGAAAACCGAGAGCACACGCTTGCATGTCTTGTACTGGTCGCCGAACGTGCCCAACGCTAACTCGCCCGCATCGACCCGTGCTTTCTTGGCAAGAAGGAACTTGTTCACGAGATCCTTGACTGTCAGCCCCTCGCGTTTGCGGCGAGGCTTTCGTCCTGCGTACAAATCGTCGCGCTCTTCGACATACCGTTGGAGTGCGGCATCAGGGTCGGCCCACTTGCCGAAGTAGTGGAGCTTCCCGCGAATCTTCTTCGCCCATCTGCCGGTGGCGTGGGCGAAGAGAGGAAAATCGGGACGAGGTTTAGCTCAACCATGGGGATGCACCACTGAAAAGGAGACATGTTGCACCTTTTTGCTTTTGACCCGTTTGAGTGGCTGGATGGTGTGATTCCGGCGAGGGAACAGGTAGCAGCCATAGTTCGGGTGCTTTTGGACCCGAATGATTCTTCTGGCGATCCGACCATAGAACCAGGAGGGGTGTACACCCATCAAAACGGCCAGTTCTCGGATCGTTATCTTGCCAGAGCAATACTGACCGATACGGAAAGCGCCCACTGGACTCCCGTCGCTGACTGATGTCATAGGGCAAATGCCGAAGCGAAAGACGATCTCCGTCAAGCTCCCTGCCAACTTCCTGGCGAAGATGGGCTTCATGAGCCGTCAGCGGTTCGTGGTCGTATTCTGGGAGGGCGAGATCAACGCCACAGTCTGCTACGACGGTGTGAAGTACCAGCGGGCCAAAGGCTCGTGTGTATTCGTCGGGCTTTGCTGCCGAGAGGACGTGGCTGCCTTGCTGGAAAAGCATCACGTCAGGGTGGGGTGGGCTGCCACAACCGTTCTCACCCACTGGTTGGTGATCGACCAGCAGGCTGACGAAGCCTTCTTCATGCCTGTCGACCAGGCGTATCGGCGGGTGTCGCCGCAGAAGCCCATCCTTGAGCCGACGCAGCAGCGTTTGCCGTTTGATGAGGAGTGAGCCGCTCAGCCCTGACGACTGATGTCCAGACCGTGCAGGCAATCCATTTCCCTCTGCGGGGCAGACTATGCAATCCAAACTGGCAGAACATTTTCGGAAAACCCGCCTCAGCAAGGGCCTCAGAGTTGGCCAGCTTGCCCGGCTGGTCGGCTACAACAACGTCTCCAAGGGGGCCAATCGGATCAACAAGTTCGAGGGCGGCGGCGACATCCAATCGCAACTGCTCCTCAAACTGGCCGACGTTCTCGGCATCGACCGCCAGACGGTTGACCGGTTGATCGAGGAAGACCGCCGGCAGTTCTTCGAGGAATGGAACGCCTGGGCCAACGAACCAATCCATCCGTATGTCGTGGTAAGGGCGATGGCGGCAATCTATTGCCCGCACGACTTACCCGAGGAGATCCAGTCGGTCGAAGAGGCCGAGGCATACGCCGCCGCTCTGTG
>JBEKTY010000315.1:0-5100 GCA_049515555.1 Thermoguttaceae bacterium | reverse complement strand
AAGGTGTCCGAGGAAGCAAAGGCGAGCGTCCGGCTGTTGCGACATACCGTCCTACCCAAGTGGAACTACACCATTCGCCACCACAACCCAAACGGCTAAGTTATTTCTTAACAGCTTCTAACGGCACACGGAGTGTGCCTGCTACTTTGGGGCGTCAGTTCCGCATGGCGCCGGCGAGCAGCTCGTCGAACGCCTGCCGCTTGAGGATCAGGGCCTGCACGCGGTCCGCCGGCTTGCCGGTGGCCTCCAAGAGGAACCAGCCGCGGTAGTTGGCCTTGACGAACAGCCGGAACAGCTCCGGGAAGGGATAACGCTTGCTGTCCAGAGCATCCACGTGGGCCGTGGCTCCCAGCCGGTCCTTTACCAGGTTGAAGTTGTACTCCAGTCCGGGTTTTTCCACGTCCGTTTGGTTGCTGTTCCAGCAGACGCCGACGTTGGGATGCGTGGCAACGTCCATGATCTGCTTGATGACCGGCAGCCGGGCCGCCCCGCCATGCACCTCCAAGCGGATCTGCTGCCCGTAGTCGGCCCCGAAGGCCCCCAGCAGGTTCAATGCCTTGCCGATCTGCCGGATGGTCTTTTCCACCGGCACGCCCTTGGGGAGGTCGTTGGGCCGGACCTTCACGCCGCTCCCGCCCACGTCGTGGCTGAGCTTAATGAACGCCTTGGTGCTCTCGATCGCTTTTTCCAAGGCCGCCGGGTTGGGGTGGTGCAAATCTTCGGCAGTGCCCAGCCCGACCAGTTTGACCGGGCTGTCGTCGAACCTCTGTTTGACCGCCTGGCGCTGCGGCGGGCTGAGGCTCGGCTCGACCCGGTGGGCATGGGTGGTCCGCAGCTCCACGCCGAGGACCCGGGCCTTGGCCAGGTTCTCCAACAGCGTGGGCAGGTCCCACTCGGCGCCCCACATGTAAGTCACCAGGCCGAAGCGGATGTCCGGCCGATGCGCGTCGGCCGCCGCCTTACGGGCCAGCGGGGCCACGGTCAAGGCGGCGGCCAAAGATGCGCTCTGCCTGAGAAACTCGCGGCGCGAGGACTTGGCCATTAGCACGCTCGATCAATACATGTCTTCGCCGCCGCCGGGGCCGCCGGGACCGGGGCCGCCCTTGTCTTCCTTGGGCTTCTCGGCGATCAGGGCGTCGCTGGTCAACAGCAACGTGGCCACGCTGGCCGCGTTCTGCAGCGCACAGCGGGTGACCTTGGTGGGATCGATGACGCCGGCCTTGACCATGTCTTCGTACACGCCGGTAGCGGCGTTGTAGCCGAAGGGGCCTTTGCCCTCGCCCACTTTCTCGCACACGATGCCGCCGTCCTGGCCGGCGTTGTCGGCGATTTGCGTCAACGGGGCGCGGCAGGCGCGGAGGATGATCTTATAGCCCACTTCCTCGTCGTGGCCCAGCCCGTTGGGCTTGACCGCGGTCGCGGCCCGCAATAACGCCACGCCGCCGCCGGGCAGGATGCCTTCCTCCACCGCGGCCCGCGTGGCGTGCAGGGCGTCCTCGACGCGGGCCTTGCGCTCCTTCATCTCCATCTCGGTGGCCGCCCCCACGTTGATCTTGGCCACGCCGCCGGCCAGCTTGGCCAGCCGCTCCTCGAGCTTCTCGCGGTCGTAGTCGCTGGTGGTGTTCTCGATCTCGCGGCGGAGCTGCTCGATGCGGCCCTTGATGTCGGCACTCTTGCCGGCGCCCTCGATGATCGTGGTGTTGTCCTTATCGACGACGATCTTCTTCGCCCGACCCAGCTCGGCCAGCGCGATGTTCTCCAGCTTCTTGCCCAGGCTCTCGAAGATGGCCAGTCCGCCGCTGAGAATGGCGATGTCCTCGAGCATCGCCTTGCGGCGGTCGCCGTAGCCGGGGGCCTTCACCGCGCAGACCTTCAGCGTGCCCCGCAGCCGGTTGATGACCAGCGTGGCCAGGGCCTCGCCGTCGATCTCCTCGGCCACCAGCAGCAGCGGCTTGCCCGAGTTGACCACCTTCTCCAGCAGCGGCACCATCTCCTTGATGGTCGAGATCTTCTTCTCGTGGATCAGCACGTAGGCGTCTTCCAGGACGCACTCCATTTTCTGCGGGTCGGTGACGAAATAGGGCGAGAGGTAGCCGCGGTCGAACTGCATGCCTTCCACCCACTCGACTTCCGTGGCCAGGCTCTTGCCTTCGTCGACGGTGATCACGCCGTCCTTGCCCACTTTCTCCATGGCGTCGGCCAGGAGTTTGCCTATTTCCGGGTCGTTGTTGGCGGCGATGGCGCCGACCTGGGCGATCTCCTCTTTCTTGTTCTTGACGGAGATCGACATGCTCTTGAGTTTTTCGGTGACGTCGGCCACGGCTTTCTCCATGCCCGACTTGAGCTCGACGGGGTTGACGCCGGCCACCACGGCCCGCAGGCCCTCGATGAAAATCGCCTCGGCCAGGATGGTGGCGGTGGTGGTTCCGTCGCCGGCCACGTCGCTGGTCTTGGAGGCCACCTCACGGACCATGCGGGCGCCCATGTTCTCGTACACGTCTTCCAGCTCGACTTCCTTGGCCACCGTCACGCCGTCCTTGGTGACCGTGGGCGCGCCGAAGCTCTTCTGGAGGATGACGTTGCGTCCGCGGGGACCGAGCGTGACCCGCACCGCCTGCGTAAGCTTGGAGACGCCGCGCCGCAGGGCATCCCGGGCCTCCTGGTCGAAAGCAATCAATTTGGCCATGAGTGGTCTTCTCCTTAGCGCGGCCTGGGGCCGCAGGCAAAAAAGTGTCAGAACTGTTTTCTAGCGCAGAACCTAATCGATCACCGCCAGGATGTCTTCCTCGCGCATCAGCAGCAGCTCGCGATCGCCCAGCTTGAACTGCTCGCCGGCGTAGGAGGTGAACAACACGCGATCGCCGGGCTTGACCTGCAGCGCCGTCCGCTTGCCGTCCTTGTTCAGCCGGCCCTCGCCGACGCTGACGACCTTGCCCCGGGTGGGCTTGTCCTTGGCCGTGTCGGGCAGAACGATCCCGCCGGCGGTCATGGTCTCCGACTCTTCCCGCTCGACCACCACGCGGTCGCCCAACGGCTGGAGTTGAATCTTCTCGGCGGAGCGGGTTTCTTTTTGCTTTTTCGCCATGCGTTGCCTCCGAAACTTATCTCACGGGTCATGGGTTGGGGTGCTGGCCTTGCGACCGAGCCGGCCAGCGGGGACACCCGCTGCCACTTTTGCGCAAAACGCGCCATGGGGCGGGAGGGTAGCAATCGGCGCGCCAAAGACCAGCCGCTTGGGCCAACTGGCAGAGGCACAACGACTTAGGGAACCGCAGCCCGCCCCGGCCGACATGCCAGGCGAGACGAACCTGTCAGGAATCCACCCTGGTCGGGCCCGCCGGGCTGCCATTTTGGCAGCAGCCGGGATGACGTGTAAAGCAGCGAAACGCACTGCCGGAAAAGCACCGGCAGCCGGGCCTCGAGGATCGATAAATCCGTCAACGATCTTCTTCCCGCTCCAGTTCCTCCGGGGCAACCTAGGCGACATGGCCATCCTTCCAGACCGCCAGAGGCAGCCCCATCTGCTTGTGGCGCTGGATCGCGTCCTGCTAACCCAAGTTACGTTATTGCGCGGGAAAATTCAAGGATTTGGGCTGGTTCGTTGACGTAACTCCAATGGCGATGGTCTTTCTTTCACCGAAAGGCATTGTAGTGTAGACCTTCTTGCTTGCATTTGCCCCAAAGCATGGGATCCTGTAGTGCGTAGAGCACGAGGGATCTGCCATGTTTCTGCGAAGATGCGTGCGGCGGAAAAGCGGCAAGCGGCACACGTACTGGGCACTGGTCGGGTCGTATCGCAGGGGCCGAGGGTCGCGGCAACGGCTGGTGGCCTATCTGGGCGAGTTGCGGCGCAGCGAGCAAAACGGCTGGGCGCCACTGGGGCGGAAGCTATCGGGCAAGCATCGGCCGCAGCGTTCTCTGTTCGATCCTCCCCACTATGACGACCCGGCCGACGAGGAGGAGCCGGTTCTGGTGCGTCTGAAGGGCGTGGCCCTGGAACGCCTGCGGGACTTCGGCGACGTGTGGCTGGCGTGTGGGCTGTGGAGGCTGCTGGGGTTGGACAAGCTCTTGGACGGCTTGATTCCGCCCGGTCGGGAGGAAGTGTCCTGGGCCACCGTGGCGGCGATCCTCACCGTAGCCCGCTTCTGCAAGCCGCAGAGCGAGTTGCACATCGAGGACACCTGGTCACGTATTTCGAGGGGGCGTGTGCCGCCAATCCCTTGGCCAAGCGGGGATACTCGCGCGACGGACGACCGCAATGTCTGCAGGTGTGCATCGGTCTGGTGGTCACCCCGGAAGGGATTCCCCCGGGTTACGAGGTCTTTCCGGGCAACCGCAATGATGCCAAGACCGTGGAAGAGATCGTCCTGGCGATGGAGAAGAAATACGGCCGGGCGCGACGGGTGTGGGTAATGGACCGGGGCATGGTGAGCGAGGAGAACCTGGCGTTCTTGCGGTCGCGTGGGGGCCAGTACATCGTGGGCACGCCCAAGGCGATGTTGCGGCGTTTCGAGGCGCACCTGTTGGACAAGGGCTGGCAGGAAGTCCAGGAGGGGGTGGAAGTGAAGTTGGTGCCGGGATCGGACGGTATGGAAACATTCGTCTTGGCACGCAGCGCCGATCGCCGTAAGAAAGAAGAGGCGATGCACCGCCGTTTCATGGAGCGGTTCGAGGCGGCGCTGACGCGGATGCAAGCCCAAGCGGACAGCGGTCGGCTGAAGGACCTGGCGGTGGCCAACCGGCGGCTGGGACGGCTGGCACAGCAGAATTGGCGTGCGGCGGGTGCGTTTGCCGTGACCATCAAACGGCGGCGCGGAGGAGGCAAGGCGCGGCTGAAAGTCTCTTGGAAACGTGACACTCGCTGGAGCGATTGGGCCGCCTTGTCGGAAGGCTGTTACCTGTTGCGGAGCAACTTGACCGAGACCGATCCAGCCACGCTCTGGAAACGCTATATCCAGCTCACCGATGCCGAGTGGGCCTTCCGCATCAGCAAGGACGAACTGGAAATCCGCCCGATCTGGCATCAGAAAGAAGACCGCGTGTTGGCGCACATCCTGGTCTGCTTCCTGGCCTACGTACTGTGGAAGGCCTTGGCGGGAT
>JBEKTY010000314.1:0-5116 GCA_049515555.1 Thermoguttaceae bacterium | reverse complement strand
AGGAAGGCTTTTCGGTGCAATCGAAACAGGGCAAGATGCGCCGTCTGGGAAACAAGAAAACGCCGGAAGCTGGGCAAAACAAGCTCTTCATGGGCCATCAATTGTGATTTGCGGCACTAGCCGATCCCCGATCATCACGTTCCAGAGTGCCCTGCGGGAGTCGAACCCGCTTCGCCAGCTTGGAAGGCTGGAGCCTCTGCCGGTCGGCCAAGGGCACGTCAAGGCGGAAGGTGAGGGAGTCGAACCCACAAGGCTCATCGCTCGGCCGCTTTCGCCCACGGCTGCCATCGCCGGTTGGCTTGACCTTCCGTACCGCAAGGCTGCGGTGGCAGGAATCGAACCTGCGACGTGACGCTTAACAGGCGTCCGCCCGTACCAGCACAGGCCCCACCGCAATGCAGTCAGGACGGCGGGATTTGAACCCGCGATCTCGTGCTCCCGAAGCACGCGGAATGCCAGGCTTTCCTACGTCCTGCTTGTTCAAGAGCGCCCAGCGGGAGTCGAACCCGCACTTCCGCCATGGCAAGGCGGCAGGCTGCCGCTACATCATGGGCGCGCAAAAGTGTGCCGAATTGTCAAACAACAAGAGCACCGGGAGGGACTTGAACCCTCGTCGCCGCATTACGGGTGCGGTATCCTCGCCGCTGGACGACCAGTGCCTATCAGTGGGACCAGAGGGACTTGAACCCTCACCTGGCGGATTAAGAGTCCGCTGTGCTGCCGCTAACACCTTGATCCCGTGTTCTCCGTTCCTAACGCGCAGGGAGTGGGCGCGGAGGGAGTCGAACCCTCAGTCTGACCCTTATAAGAGGCCCGCTCTGACCGCTCCCGATAGACGAACGGGCCATCGTTAGCGCGCACCCTCCACGCAGTTGAAGACATGGTTGGCGCGCACTTTTCACGCAGTGGACTGGGAGGTGCTCGAATCCTCGTCTGCGGCTTTTCTCACCCGCCGCTAGACCATCTCAGCTACCAGTCCAACAAAAAAAGCCCGATGTCGTTATGACACCGGGCTTTCGGTATTCTTCGGGAATTACGGCCCAGTGTCACATGCGCAGTGGATAGGACGGGGTATTCGCCGATTGATCGGCGAATGTACCCGTCCATCTTCGCAGTTCGTGACTTAGCCGTATTGAAAGCATGGCTCGCACTCGGTCAAACGCTGGCAGCCCGACAAGGGCCACCTACCACTACTCTATCGTATAGACGCGGCCAAAGCTAGAACAGTTCACGAAAAAATTTCGCGAGGCGCGTCCCGGTACATACTAAGACGCTAAAACCCTCGAAATTATTCCCGGACCTCGGAAAATTATTTCGCTGGGGTGTTCGCCACCGTGTCGTCCGCAGCCCCGTAGAACCGGATGACCCTGCGCCGGACTGCCTCCATCTCGCCTGCGCCCCTCTCCACCAGGCCTTGGAGGAAATCCCGATACCGCTTCAGCCCGGCAGGTTCCCGCAGCTCAGCCGTCTGCTCGAAGCGGTCGGTCTGGGGCACCCATTGGAAGATCATCCGATATTCACCGGTGCTAGCAATCTCCCAGAAGCTGGCCACCCGGCGGCGATAACCACGCAAAACCAGGGCGACGTGCATGAACAGGATGAGGTCCACCCGCCCCATCGCTTCGCGGGCGACTCGCAGCGGTGGTGAGCAGAGGATATCGGTCAACTCCTCCAGGGTGTCGGCGTGCAGGCAGGAGGCGATGCGGCGCTGGCCGTCGATGAGCGAGAAGAAATCGGCCACGTTGCGGCCCCAGATGTAGCCGTACCAGTCGCCGGAGCCGATCTCGTGGGCCAAGTAGCACGCCGGTTCGGTAACAGGGCGACCGAGCCCCTCGCGGATGATGCGGGAGCTATCTACCGTGATGATCGGCACGTCGAGGGGTAGGAGGTTCAGCAGGGCCGCCATGAGAGTCGTCTTGCCCGCGCCACCCGGCCGGGCCGCCGTCAGCAGCGATGCGCCCTCGGCCATTGCCCGCATGGCGTAGGCCGCCATCTCTACGTTGATCGTCCCGGCCTGGATCAGGTCCACGATGCTCAGCATCCGGCCGCCCCGCTGGTTGAGCTGCTCGATCTGCTGGTGGTTGTGCCGCTCAACGGTGTCTACGGTCATGGTGTTCCCCTACCGCTGGCCTGGACCAAGACGCGCAGTGAACGCATCCCGGTCGCTGGTCCAGGGGATCGTCACCTCAATCGCGTTGTCACGGACAGGCACCAGGGCATCGAGAACCGTCTGTAAGCTGGGAACCGCGCCACCCTTGTCGTCGGGAATCCGTTCGACAACCACATGGACTTGTTCGCCTTCCCGGAGGTAGGTCGCCTTGTCCAGCCCTTGGAAGCGCACCGTCACGTTGCCCGAGAACCTCCCCGCGTTGCCCAGCAGCACCTGGGCGGTCTTGTTGCGCTCGTCCCGGCTGGCCACGAGGTCGATCTTGCCACTGGGCGTCGTCACGACCAAGCGCCCCGACAGTGCGCCGTAGCGCTGGTACGCCCACCACTGGCCCTTGGGCACGCCGTTGCAGGCGTTGAAGAGAATGCCGTCCAGGTTGCCCTGACCCTCGTCGCCCCAAATGGCATGGCAGCTAAGGTCGATCCTGGCCCGCTCGATCTGGGTGATCAGCCAGGCGGTCTTCCCGGCATATTGCTCGTGTGCCAGGCAGTATTCGTTGACCATCAGGCCCTTCACCAGGATCCGCTCGCGATCCAGAAGCCTGCGGCACTCCTCGGCCTCCTTGACTACGTCCTTGGGAAAGTGCCAGCAAACGTAGTCGGGTACAACCTTGTTGTCCTTGCAGAAGCGGATAAAGGCCGTGAAGCGAGGCTGGCTGGGATGCACGCCCGACCAACTCGGCCCTACGATGACTGCCTGCGGATCGACTTGCCGGATTTTGAGGCAGGCCCGCCGCCAAGTCTCGTTGAACTGCTCCGCCGAGCGTTTCCAAAAGAAATCGTGGTCGGGTTCGTTCCAGATGTCCCACTGCGGCTTGAGCCCTCGCTTCTGCGCGTCCTGGACCATGCGGACAACAAGCTCCTCCCACTTCGCCCACTGGCCATTGTCGCCGGGATGCTCGTTGCCATAGCCCCAGCCGTCCGACACCACCACCTGCTGCTCGATCCCCAGCTTCTTCATCCGGTCGGCCTGCGCCCAAGTCGTGCTGGGGCGCGTTCGATGGAGCCGTGTATTGAGCGGCACGATCATGCTGTCCGGTGGCAACTTCCCATCGTCGCTGAAGCCGTGTAGGAAGCCGCTGGCTCGATGGAGGATAGCGCCGCCGTCCGTGCCGAGGTCCACGGTGACGGTCTCCGCTGCCGTTGTCGTAGAAATGCAGGTTAGCAGGCAGCCCGCCCAAACCGCCATTGTCCGCGTGTGGAAGTTCTTCAATAACATGATGCTACTCGTACCATGACACGTTACCTTTGGTTTCCCGCGAAGCCGCTTGCTGACACCGTTCCCTATGATAGTCGTCACCCGGCTTGTCTGCCACTAGCCGGTCGTTCTCCCTCAGCTTCGTTGGCCCAGGAAGCTGGGGTTGGTCGGTGTTCGATGGCGTGATCGGAATCCGTTCCCACAGTGGTGCCCCAGGGCCCGAGCTGCATTGCCGCTGGTGGAGGCCACCGCGTTGGCGTCCGGCGCGCGTGTCTCGTACAATGTCCGGCAGCACAGTTACCCCATTGTGCAAGAGAGGCACGTTACAGGCATGACGGGTACATCCAGGGCGTTCTTCGGGCCGTCCGAAGGAGTGCGAAGTGAACGCTGGTGTCCATGCCCCTGGCCGTGCCGTGGGCACGGTGTGCTTAACGAGGGAGGTCTTCATGCAGAATAACAGGCAGATCCGCACGCTTGCGATCATACTCCTGCCGGCATTCCTGGGGATCGGCGAATCCTCGGCAGGGGAGAGAACGCCGTTGTCCCCGCCTGTGTGCTTGCCGGACGGCGTGGAGTTCAGGACCTGGGAGGTGCCGCTGCGGTTCACCCGCACCTGTTATGTCGCGCAGGCCCATCCCAAGGCGTCGGATTACAATCCCGGGACGGAGGAGTTGCCGCTGCGGACCATCGACCACGCGGCCCAACTGCTTCAGCCCGGTGAGCGGGTGGTCGTGGGCCCGGGTGTCTACCGTGAGCGGGTGCGCCCGGCGCGCGGCGGCACAGGGCCAGACCGCATGATCAGTTATGAAGCTGCCCCGGGAGCAACCGTTGTTGTCACCGGCTCGCAGGTCCTGACGGCGGCGTGGGTGCCGTCCCAGCGCAATGGCAAGTCGAGCGGGCCCAAGCTGTGGATGGCGAAGTTGCCCCAAGAGCTTTTCCCCCATGAGAATCCGTTCGCCCAGCTCAACCTAACCGACCAACAGATCGACAAGTGCATGGACTGGGCCGTGGGCACCAAGGGCAAAGCCCCCAATACGCTTCGCCGGGGGTTAGTATTCCAATGCGGCAAGCGACTCAGGCAGGTGGCCCGGTACGACGATCTGGCCGCCGACGAAGGCACATACTGGATCGAGGAGGACGGGCTGACGCTACACCTTCATTCTTTGGCGGACGCTGATCCTACGAAGGTAAAGATCGAGATCACGACGCGGGGCATGATCTTCGCGCCTGAGACCTTCGGCCAAGGCTACATCCGCGTCAAAGGTTTCGTTATCGAACACGCGGGGAACTGCTTTCCCCGGCCACAGCAAGGGGCGCTCTCCACCATGCGTGGCCACCACTGGATCATCGAGGAGAACACGGTGCGGCAGTGCAACGCCATCGGCATCGACATCGGCGACCAGTTCGACACTGCGGGGCCGCCACTGGCCGAGGGCGGCCAGCACGTCGTCCGCCGCAACACGGTGAGCGACTGCGGCATCGGCGGCATCGAAGGCACGAGGATCGAGCACACGCTCGTGGAGGAGAATCATGTCTTCCGCTGCGGCTGGCAGCGGGCCCAGTACATCTGGGAGACGGGCGGCATCAAGGTCCATTGCACGGTAAGCTGTCTGCTGCGCAGGAACGTGATCCACGACACCATCGACGCTCCAGGTATCTGGATGGACTACGAGAACCGCAACTCCCGCTGCACGCAGAACGTGATCTTCCGCACCCGCTCGGTCAACGGCGGCATTTTCATGGAGGCCTCCC
>JBEKTY010000313.1:0-5126 GCA_049515555.1 Thermoguttaceae bacterium | reverse complement strand
TCGACCATCCGATCGGCACCCAGGTGTTTCCCAACGAGATGATGGCGGCGAGCGCCCCCCAACCGACACCCGAGATCTTCTGCATCCGGCGGCTGATCGAGCCCGTGCGGGCGGTGGACCATCGCGGCCTGGACGTTAGCGATGCGCTCCGCCGGGTCGATCGGCGTTATGCGGGCGCCACCGAGTTGGACCCGCGTTTTGCGGGGTTCGCCAAGGACCATTTCGTGGAGCTCGATTTCCAGGACCGCCTCAAGGAGCTGCCGCCGGGCTCGCGGCTGATCCTCCTGTTGGACGGCTGGGTCGAGTACGGCTACTCGTCGACCGATTTTGCGGCCGCCCAGGCCGGGCTCCGCCTGAAGGCGCCCAGCATCCACGCCCTGCGCGACGGCCGCTGGGTCGAGCTGTTCCATGAGGTGGGCTACCCGGCGGGCTTGAACCACACGATGACGCTCGACGTCAGCGGGAAGATCCTGGCCAGCGACCGGCGGATCCGCATCTCGAGCAACATGGAGATCTACTGGGACCGCATCTGCCTGGCCGCCGCCCTGGACGGCGCGTCGCTGGCCGTGAAGGAAGTCGGGCCCCGCAGCGCGGACCTCCATTTCCTGGGCTATCCCCGCGAATACTCGCCGGACGGATGCCAGCCCAACCTCTACGATTACCGGAACTTCGACCGCGGCGTGGCCTGGCGGACCATGGCCGGCGACTACACCCGGCTGGGCGACGTGACCGAACTGGTGCAAGCGGCGGACGACTGCTATGTCATCATGGGACCCGGCGAGGAGGTGACGCTGCGCTTCGACGCCGGCGGCTTGGGCCCGATCCCGCCCGGCCGATCGAGGACCTTCCTGCTCAAGGCGGACGCCTACTGCAAGGACATGGATCCGCACACGGCCTATCCCGACACGGTGGCCCCGCTGCCCTTCCGCGCCATGAGCGGCTATCCTTACCGTGCCGACGAGCACTATCCCGATACGGCCAAGACCCGCTCGTACCGCCTGCGGTTCAACACGCGTCATGTCCCGTTCCAGGGTCCGTGACACGCAAATCGTCGGCCGCGCCGCGGGGACGTGGGCGGGTAGCCGTTCACGGCATGGAACGTAACAGGCACACTCCGTGTGCCGTCCGCCATAGGTTGCTCCGCTTCAGCGGACGGCACACGGAGTGTGCCTGCTACCTTGGCGCGGAAGCGTGAACGGTTACGACCTTTCCGACAAAACCTGATGGGACAATCCCTGCGTGCCAACACCCCAGTTTCCGGGCCCTGGCATCTTTGCCCTGATCCTGCTATGCTATAATCTGGAGCAGAGAATGGGCGAGTTGTCGGTCTTCTGATTTGCTCTGTCCAGTCAGAGGTTCGGGTGCGGAACTGTTGCTTCTCGTCCAATTGCCGGCCGGTGCTGACACCGTGTTCGGCACGCCGTGCGGCTTTGATCGCGATTCTCGCTGCGGCGACTGCGGTCGTTGTTCGCCCGCCAATCGTTGGGGGCGCCCAGACCGATCCGTCGTGGGCGAAGCTCGACGCCTCGCTGGTTGCGACGCAACTGTTCATCGGCAGCGGCACAGGCTCACCGCCTTCTTCGGGCCGTGGTACGGCGACAGACAGTGCGGCCCGTGTGGTGCTGATCTCGCCCGAGTGCTCAACCCGCGTCCTCAGCGAAGGGTTCTACAGCGCGTGCGATCCGGAAGTCTCTTTCGACGCGACGCGGGTCCTCTTTGCGGGCAAGAAACGGGCGACCGACGCCTGGAACGTCTACGAGGCGACGCTCGACGGGCGCAGCGTCCGGCAGATCACCAAGGACTGCGGCGACTGCCGCAGCCCGTGTTACCTGGGCACTTTCTACACGCTCGACTCGCCCTCGCCCTGGCGGCAGATCGCGATGGTGAGCAGCGGCGCGGGTGTGTGGAACGCCTGCGGCTCGGCCCCTTTGACCAACCTCTACTCCTGCAAACTCGACGGCTCCTCGTTGCGCCAGCTTACCTACAACTTGTCGAACGACGTGGACCCCTGCCTGTTGGAAGACGGCCGGCTGCTGCTGGCCAGTTGGCAACGCTCGACGCCCGAGCGGGGGCGTGCGGGGTACGTCGGGGTCTTCGCCGTCAACACCGACGGGACCGATTACTCGCTCTTCGCCGAAGAGGGGGGCAAAGGCGTCCAGCACATGCCCTGCGCCACCGCCAAGGGTCTGGTCGTCTTCGTCGAAACCGACCAGTCACCCGGGGACGGCGCGGGGGGGCTTGCCGCCGTGTCGATCCGCCGGCCGTTGCACACCTATCGCTCGATCACCACTCCGGCCGACGGCCTGTTCCACTCGCCTTCGCCGCTTCCGGACGGCCGGATTCTCGTCTCCCGCCGCGACGCGGACGGACGGGGGACCCATGGCGTCTGGCGGCTCGATCCTTCCTCCGGCCGGCGGGAACCGCTCTTTCACGATCCGCGCTGCCACACCATCCAGGCGAAGCTGGTCCGCACGCGGGCAGAGCCCGACGGCCGCTCGAGCAACGTCCTGGAAGACGACCCGCACGGGAAGCTTTACTGTCTGGACATCTGCACTTCCGACCTGAAGGCGCCGGGGCTGCCGCGCCAGGCGGTCAAGCGGCTGCGGATCCTGGAAGGCACGGCCTGGAAGACCGACGGCGAGAGCGGGCCGCCGGTGCCGGGAACCCTTTCGGGTTGCTTCGTCGGCCCGGGCCCGACGGAAATCGCCCCCGCCCCGCGGCGCGTGCTGGGCGAAGTCGACATCGAGGAGGACGGCTCGTTCAACGTCCAGATTCCGGCCGACGTGCCCCTCCAGTTGCAGATCGTGGACGCCCGCGGCATGGCGCTGCGGACCTGTGCCTGGATCTGGGCCAAGAACCACGAATCGCGGGGCTGCATCGGGTGCCACGAGGACGGCGAACTGACGCCCGAAGACCGTTTTACGAAGGCCTTGGGCAACGGGTCGAGCGTGCTTTGCCCGCCGCCGGCCGAGCGGCGAAGCGTCGATTTTCGCCACGACGTCCGGCCGATCGTCGAGGCCAAGTGCGTGCCCTGCCATCGTGCGGCCGACGTGCCGCCCCGGCTGGCCGACGGCCTTGCGCCGGGCCCGGACGACCGGTCGGCCAGGCGGGTTTACCAACAGCTAACGGCCGCCGACCCGGCGGGCAAATCGGGGGCGTACGTTCATCCGGGCCGGGCGCGGACCAGCCCGCTGGCCTGGCATCTTTTCGGACAGAACACGGCCCGGCCGTGGGACGGCGCCGCCGCGGCCGCTCGGCCGAAACCGATCCCGCCATCGGCCGTCGGGCCGTTGACCGACGAGGAGAAACGCATGTTGATCCTGTGGATCGACACGGGCGCGGCGTGGGACAGCCGCAACATGAATCAACGAGGTGGCCTGTGAGGTGTCTCGGTCTTCTGCCCTGGATCGCCGCGGCGTGTGCCCTTTGCGCCGCCGCCGCGGAGCCGGACTTGCCGGTGTTCGAGGACGTTACCGAGCGGGCGGGCATCCGCTTCCAGCACAGCTTCGGCGACGACCACCTCAGCAACATCGTCGAGGGGACGGGCAGCGGCTGCATGTTCTTCGACTACGACGGTGACGGCTGGCTCGACATCTACCTGGTCAACGGCCGTTACCGCCCCGACGTGAACGACAACAGCGGCCGCAAGTACCGCGGAAAACTGAGCAACAAGCTGTACCGCAACAATCACGACGGCAC
This sequence comes from Thermoguttaceae bacterium, assembly GCA_049515555.1. Classification (GTDB taxonomy): domain Bacteria; phylum Planctomycetota; class Planctomycetia; order Pirellulales; family Thermoguttaceae; genus JBEKTY01. The sequence continues at coordinate 1,427 of JBEKTY010000313.1, read as the reverse complement.
CTTCACCGACGTTACGGAAAAAGCCGGGGTGGGCGGCGGCGACAGTTACGGGGTGGCCTGCTCCGCGGCCGATTACGATAACGACGGCAATCTCGATCTGCTCGTGCTCAACTATGGTCCGAACATCCTGTATCACAACAACGGCGACGGCACGTTCACCGACGTCACGAAGAAGGCGGGGCTCGCCGGCGACGGATGGAGCGTTTCCGGCCTGTGGCTGGACTACAACAACGACGGCCGGCTGGACCTGTTCGTGGCGCACTATCTGCAATACGACGCGGGCAAGTTCCGCTCCTATTATCCGGCCGCCGGTTATCCCGGCCCGCTGAGCTACAACGGCACCGCCAGCACGCTGTACCGCAACAACGGCGACGGCACGTTCAGCGACGTGACCCGCGCGGCCGGCGTGTACAAGCCGAACGGGCGGGCCATGAGCGCCACCGCGGCCGACCTGAACAACCACGGACTCCTGGACATCTACGTCGCCAACGACAGCATGGAGAACTACTACTTCCGCAACACGGGCAAGGGCACGTTCGTGGAAGAGGCCCTGCCGCGCGGAATCGCCTTCGGCGAAGGCGGGCAGGGGGTCTCCAACATGGGCCCCACCATCGGCGACGTCGATCGCGACGGACTGCTGGATCTCTATATTCCCAACCTCGGTTACGGCACCCTGTGGATGAACCGCGGAAAGTATTTCGTCGATCGGACGTCGGAATCGGGCCTGGCCGTCATTTGCGGGCAGTACGCCGGCTGGGGTTCCGCCCTGTTCGACTACGACAACGACGGCTATCTGGACCTGTTCGTGGCCACGGGCGGGGCCCATCACCTGCACCCCGAGGAATCGGTGCTGGCCCGCAACGACGGGCGGGGGCATTTCGTCGACGTCTCGAAGCGCTCCGGCGATTTCTTCCGGCACAAGTTCGTGGCCCGCGGCGTGGCCTGCGGCGACTTCAACAACGACGGGCACATGGGCCTGCTGGTCGTCACCCTGGACGGGACGCCGCACCTCCTGAAGAACGTGGGCGGATCGAAGAACCATTGGCTGACGATCGTGCCCAAGCTGGCCAACGGCAAGTCGGTCGCGATCGGCGCCCGCGTCACGGTCCGCACGGCGGGGCTAGTCCAGATCCACGACGTGGTGCCCGTGACCGGCTACCTTTCGCAGTCGGACCCGCGGCCGCACTTCGGACTGGGCAAAGCCACGAAGGCCGAGGCGGTCGAGGTCCGCTGGCCCAACGGCCGCGTTACACGGCTGCGGGACGTTCCCGCCGATCAGTTCCTCAAGGTGGTCCAAGAGAAACCCTAAGTTGCTGTTAAGAAATAACTTAGCCATTGGTATAATCTGCCTGTTCCGCTTCCACGGATGGGGAGATGGTCATGGCAGACCCAGAGCGCAAGCGAATCCACCGCTGTCGGTGCCGAGG
>JBEKTY010000312.1:0-5154 GCA_049515555.1 Thermoguttaceae bacterium | reverse complement strand
AGGTACTCCTCCATCGTCTTGGCATCCAGCTTCCCCGCCGGCTGCGACGGCTCGACGAGGTTGTTAAAATGTAGTGAAGACTTTGGCCCGAAAATGAACGTAAGTCCTTTGCTACCAACAAGCCAACCCGCGCAACAGCGTAACTTGGGCTAAGAGGAGCCCGTTCCTGCACCCGCCAGGGCGGCTTCCTCTTGCCGGCCGCCGCGAAGTATCATAATCCTTACCGAGGGACCCAAGGTGAGCACCGCTAACCTGGACAAGCTCTTTGACCCGCACCACGTGGCCGTCATCGGCGCGAGCGACGACCCCGCCAGCGCCGGTTGCATGGTGTTGCGGAACCTGGTGGGGTCGGGTTTTCGCGGGGTCGTCTATCCGGTCAATGCGGAGCGGGAATCGGTCCTGGGCATCCACGCGTACAGGGACGTTGCGGGCCTGCCCGCCGTGCCCGACCTGGCGGTGATCGCGACGCCGGCGGCGACCGTCCCCGCGTTGGTTCGAGCCTGCGGCCAGCGCGGTACCCGCGCGATCGTCGTCACCACGCCGGGCTTTCGTGAGGCGGGCCCACCGGGCCGAGAACTCGAGGACGAAATCCGCCGCGAGCAGCGGCAGTTCGCGGGCCTGCGGATCTTGGGCCCCAACTGCCTGGGCCTGATCGTGCCCCGCCTCCACCTCAACGCCAGTTTCTCGGCCGCCATGCCGGCGCCGGGCCGCATCGGGTTCATCTCCCAGTCCGGCGCACTGTGCACGGCGGTGCTCGACTGGGCCATCGACGAGGGCATCGGCTTCTCGTACTTCGCCTCGCTGGGCAATATGCTGGACGTGAGCATGGCCGACCTGATCGACTACTTCGGCTCGGCCACGGAGACCAGCTCGATCATCCTGTACATCGAGTCGATCAGCGAGGCGCGGGAGTTCATTTCGGCGGCGCGGGCCTTTGCCCGCACCAAGCCCATCGTAGCCTACAAGGCGGGCCGCTTCGCCGCGTCGGCCCGGGCCGCCGCATCGCACACCGGCGCCATGGCCGGCGTCGACGCCGTGTACCAAGCCGCCTTCCAACGGGCCGGCATCGAGCGCATCTTCGATATCGACGACATGTTCGACTGCGCCGAGTTGCTCGCCCGGCGGAACATCCCCCGCGGCGACCGGCTGGCGATCGTGACCAACGCCGGCGGCCCGGGCGTGATGACCACCGACGCCCTGATCGCCCACAGCGGCCAACTGGCCAAGCTCAGCCAGGAGACGCTCGCGGAGCTCGATGGCTTCCTGCCTGAAGGCTGGTCGCACGCCAACCCGATCGACATCCTGGACGACGCCCCGCCGGAGCGCTTCGCCCGCGTGCTGGAAAGCGTACTCTTGGACCCGGCGGTCGACGCCGTGCTGGTCATCCTCACGCCGCAGGCCATGACCGACCCCACGACGACGGCCCGGGCGGTGGGGCAAGCGGCGGCCCGGGCCCACAAGCCGGTCCTGGCGGCCTGGATGGGCAGCCGCATGGTCGGCGAAGGCATCCAGCTTCTCGGCACGCTGGGTATCCCCACCTATCCGACGCCGGTGAAGGCCGTGCGGGCCTTCATGCACCTGGTCTCCTATGCCCGGAACCTCGAAACGCTCCAGGAGACACCCCGCCAGGCGCCGCTGGAATTCAACCTGGACCGGCCGCGGCTGCGGAGCATGCTGGCCGCGTTGCGTAGCGGGCCAAGTGACGTCCTCTCCGAGCACCCCCAAATCCCCAAATCCCCAAATCCCCAAATCCCCCTTCCTATCGGCGTCTGCGACGTCCTCTCCGAACACGCCTCGAAGGCGCTCTTGGAGGCTTACGGCATCCCGGTCACGAAGCCGCTGCCGGCCCATTCGGCGGAGGAAGCGGTCGAGGTGGCCCGGCGGCTCGGGTATCCGGTCGTGCTGAAGATCGATTCGCCCCAGATCACGCACAAGACCGAGGTGGGCGGCGTAGTGCTCGGCCTGCCCCACGACCAGGCGGTCCGCGAGGCGTTCGCGGCCATCACCCATCGCGCCGCACAGTTGCGGCCCGAGGCCCGGATCCTCGGCGTCACCGTGCAGCCCATGGTCGCCTATCCCAACAGCTTCGAGCTGATCCTGGGGACCAAGAAAGACCCGGTGTTCGGGCCGGTAATCATGGTGGGCATGGGGGGCGTGGCGGCCGAGGTCTTCCAGGACCGGGCCTTGGGCCTGCCGCCGCTGGGCGAGACGCTCGCCCGCCGCATGCTCGAATCGCTCAAGTCCTGGCCGCTATTGAGCGGATACCGCGGCCGGCCGGGGGCCAACCTGGACCGGCTCATCGAGATCATCATGCGGTTCTCGTACCTTGTGGCCGATGCCCCCGAAATCCAGGAGTTCGACGTCAACCCCTTGCTGGTTACGCCCCAGCAAGCCATCGCCCTGGACGCCCGAATGGTGATCGACCGCAGCATCAAGGCCGAGGGGCTGCGTCCATACGCGCACCTGGCGATCCGCCCTTATCCCGAGGAATACGTGACCCGGCGCAGGCTGAAGGACGGCACGCCGCTGGTCCTACGGCCGATCAAGCCCGAGGACGAGCCGCTGTGGCACGAATTGTTGGCGAGCTGTTCGACGGAGTCGATCCGCTTCCGCTTCAACTATCTGTTCAAGCAGACGACGCACGAGATGGCCGCTCGATACTGCTTCATCGACTACGACCGCGAGCTGGGCATAGTGGCCGAGCTCGAGGAGCAGGGCCGGCGCAAACTGATCGGCGTGGGCCGGCTGGTGGCCGATGCCGACCACCACGTGGCCGAGTACGCCGTGCTCGTGGCCGACCGCTGGCAGGGCCGCGGCCTGGGCAGCCTGCTCACCGAGTATTGCCTGAAAATCGCCAAACCATGGGGCGTGCAACGCGTCGTCGCCGAGTTCTCCCGGCAGAACGCCCGCATGCTGGCCACCTTCCGCAACCATGCCTTTACGATCAACGACCGGCAGGAACGGGATGTCGTACTCGTAAGCAAGGAGATCGGAGGGAAGGGGGAGGGATTGGGGATTAGGGATTAGGGATTGGGGATTAGGGATTGGGGATTGGGGCGATAGCCGGAGTAGGGTGGCACGCCCTGAGGCACGAAGGGCGGGGCGAGACGCGAAGAACCACGCCCTTCGCTGCGCTCAGGGACGTGCCACCCACGCTGGAATTTGCCCAACTTATTCTTTCGCGCTGGGTGCCACTGCTGGCTTGCCCAGCAGTGCCAGTTTGTGCCTATGGTTTGTGCCTATGGCATACGATTCCGCTTGGTGTAAAATCACGGTCGTAAGTCTCGGCGCGTTCGGGGGAATCTTCGCTCTTCGCCTTCCACAACGTTCTCGGAGAAACTGCCATATTCCGACGATCGGCCATTGCACTGATGTCGCTCGTGTGTGTCGCGCTGCTGTCGCTGCCCCTTCGGGCGGCGGAAGACATTTTGAAGTTGGTTCCCGACTCGGCGCTGGGATTGGTGGTAGTCAATCGGCCGGCGGACGTGGATGCGAAGCTCCAAAGTCTGGGCCGGCAGGTGCAGCTTCCGATCCCGGGCATGGTGACGCTGCTGAAGGCCAGAAGCGGCATCGGCGCGGGCTTGGATGACAAGGGCACGGTGGCGCTGCTTGTATTGCCGCCGAAAGACGCTCCCGAGCCTACGATGATCCTCCTGGTTCCGGTTACCGACTACGCGAAGTTCCTGGCGCCGCTGGAGCCGGAGAACCCGGCGGCCGCCGTGACCGAGGTGGAGATGGGGGGCCAGCGGCTGGTGGTCCGCAACATCGGAGGTTATGCGGCCTTTACCGACCCGCCGCACCGGGAGGTGCTCGAGCAAGTGCTAAAGGTCACACCCGAGGTGCCGGCCGCCCTGGCCTCCTGGAAGCCGTGGCTGGCCGCCAACGACGCCGCCGGACTGATCTTTAAGCCGGGGATCGAGCGGCTCTCGGCCAAGGTGCAAGAGGGAATTCAAGCGATGAAGGAGCACCTCGCGGCGGCCGGCCAGCAACCCTCATCGGGCATCACGGGCCAGCAGGCGAAATCGATGGCAGCCGCATTCGACCTCTACGCGGCTTTCTTCCGTGCCGCCGAGAAGGAAGTCGCGGCCGCGGGACTCGGAATCCAGTTGGACAACTCGGGCGCGATCCACGTCGTCAGCCGTACGCAGATGCTGCCCGGCGGCTCGTGGGCCGAGTTCATCGCCCGGATCGAACCGGGCCGCGCAGACATGCTCGCCGGCCTGCCGGATGTGCCGTTCATCGTTGCCGGCGGCGGGACCTTCTCCCAAGCGGCCTGGGAAGCCATGATGAAAATGTCCCTCCACATGATGGAGTCGATGCCCGACCTGTACGGCGTGAGCCCGGAGCAGATCCGGGAAGTCTCCAGCGCCATGCCGGCGATGTACCAGGGAATCCGCGGCATGTCCATGCTCCTGGGACAGATCGAAGAAGGATCAACGCTGTTCGCGAAGACGGTGGCGCTCATGCGGGTTGACGACTCGGAAGCGTTCCTGGCCCGGTACGAGAAATCGGCGCGGCAGTACAGCCAGGTGCTCGAGAAGATCAACAGCCCGGTCCTGCAGCCGCCGAAAATCGAGCGAATCGAGATCGACGGCGCCCCGGCTTTGCGGTTGACGATGAAGGTCCCCCAGCCGCTGGCGGGCCAACGGCCGCCGCAAGCCGAGCAGATGATGAAAGTCATAATGGGGCCCGAAGGGAAGGTCGCCGCCTGCCTGGCCCCCGGCGATAAGCATACCGTGGTTCTCGGTTACGGGAGCAAGGACCTCCTGCGGCAAACGATCGCCGCCGTCCGGCAAGGCAAGCCGGGCCTGGTGGCCAGCGCAAACGTTGCAAAGACCGCCGCCTTGCTTCCCAAGGCGGCGCCCTTCGTCCTCTACCAAAGCCCGCGAGGGCTTGTCGGGCTCGTGCGCCAGGTGCTCCCCGCGGCCATGCCCCCAGGCATCGCGTTTCCGCTTGCGATCCCTGACTTCCCCGCCACGCCACCCATCGGCCTTGCCGTCACGGCCGGCCCGGGAGCCCTGCAAACCGACCTGGCGGTCCCGCCGGAGGTCCTCACGGCCGTCCGGCAGTACGTGCAAGGTATCATAGCGAAGGCGGTCAAAGAGCCGGAGTGAACGTCGCACCGGGCCGGCGGCTGCATTATCGCATCAACAA
>JBEKTY010000311.1:0-5267 GCA_049515555.1 Thermoguttaceae bacterium | reverse complement strand
CTCGGCACCGACAGCGGTGGATTCGCTTGCGCTCTGGGTCTGCCATGACCATCTCCCCATCCGTGGAAGCGGAACAGGCAGATTATACCAATGGCTAAGTTATTTCTTAACAGCAACTTAGCTGAAGCGGAACATGTGTGGCGGACGGCACACGGAGTGTGCCTGCTACATTCCGGTTGCACGCCGGGGCCGGGTCAGGAGCGGTTTCCCTGCACCAGGGCTTCCAGTTCTTCCAAGAGTCCGACCTGCCCCGGATTGACCTTCCGCTTGGCAACGTCGAGATCGAAGAAGACGGCCTTGTCGACCTCGGGGAACTGTATCTGGCGCCCCGATCCGGGCGGCCATTCCATAGTGCACAAGTTGCTTTCGATCTTCGTCGGGTCACAGTCGCCTTGGAAGGCCCAGGCGTGCACCATCTTCCCGCTCTTCTGCTTGATCGGCTTGAGCCCGACGAATTGCCCGAGGGGTTTGAACCCCAGCTCTTCCTTGAACTCCCGCTGGGCAGTGGTTAGCAAGTCCTCGCCGGGCTCGACCTCGCCCTTGGGAACCGACCACACCCCGTCGTCCTTGTTCTTCCAGACCGGGCCGCCGGGATGGACGAGCAGAACCTGGAGGCCCGTCTTCCGAAAGCGATACATCATCAGGCCGGCACTGACTGGGGGCATATCGATGCCGTTGTTGATTCAGGTGGTTTCCTTGCGCGGCGGGTCGAAAAAGCTCAAGAGAAGACCCAAGGCGATGATAGCCGTCGATACGAGCAGGCCCCTCGTCTGCGTGCTGATCGCATAGTCCAGGCTCGAATAGGCCATGAAGAGACTGGACAGGCAGAAGACGATCGGCAGGAGCGGATACCAGGGGACGCGATACGGCCGCGGCCGGTCGGGATGGCGACGGCGCAGAACGAACAGTGCCAGGCCCACCAGGAACAGGAAAATCCAGAAGGCCGGCGCGGTGAAGACCACCAGGTCTTCGAAGCCCTTTTCGCCAAAGGCGATGGCCAAGGCCGCGGTCACGAGGCCCTGAATCACCAGCGAACGCAACGGTGTATCGCGGTGCGAGCTCCATTGGCCCAGCCAGGCATACAGCCGGTGTTCGGTGCCCATGGCGTAATAGATTCGGGCCCCGGTGAAGATCATGCCGTTGATAGCGCCCAGGGCGGAGATGCAGATGAGGACACTGATGAGCCGGCTGGCCCAATCGCCGAGGCCCAGGGTCAGCACTTCGGCGGCGACGGCCTTGCTGTGTCGCAGGCCCTCGAAGCCCAGGGCGTGCAGGAAGGCCAGGTTCAACAACACGTACAAGACGGCCGCGGCCAGGGTTCCCAGGACCAGCGCCCGGAGGATGTTCTTGTGCGGGTCGCGGACCTCCGAGCCGACATAGGCCATTTCGTTCCATCCGCTGTAGGCATAGAAGATCATGATCATGGCGAACTTGAGGCCGTCCAGGTTGACCGCTTGTGGCGCTACCGGAACCGCCGTGGCGGGCGGCGGCGCACCCACGCAGAACCCGACCACCACCACCGCCGCCAGGCCCAGGTACTTAACGATCGTCAGCAGGTTTTGCGTCCACTTGCCTTCGCGAACGCCCAGCAGGTTGACGCCGCTGAGCACGATGATGGCCCCCACCGCGTAAACCACCAGCGGCCAGTAGCCCGCCCCCAGCGGCCACAACTCGTTGGCGTAGGCGGCGAAAACGTATGCCAGCCCGCCCACCGATCCGGGCCGGACGATCCAGAACTGGGCCCAGGCGAAGAGGAAGCCTAGTTTTCGGCCAAAGGCCTGGGTCAGATAGACGTAATCGCCGCCTTCCTTGGGAAAGGCGTTGGCTAACTCGGCGTAGCACAGGGCCCCAACGAGCGTCAACAGCCCGCCGGCTAGCCATACGCCGACGAGCCACGCCGGGCTTGGAACGGCGCCGGCGATAGCCGGGGTGCTCTTGTAAATGCTCGACCCGATGATGATTCCGACGATGATCGAGGTGGAATCCAGGAGCGTGAGCTGCCGGCGGGGGGCGGCGCGGGGGTCGATACGGTCGGCAGGCAGGGTCGAAGTCATGCGGGACAAGATACCCCGGACCTTATGCGGAGGGAAGGGGGTTGCATTTCCCAAGCGTTTCTGTATCGTGGTGGGAGAGAGGCAGTCAGGGGAGGGGCGGCAGCCTCGGTCCCCTCTCCCTCCGGGAGAGGGCCAGGGTGAGGGTATGCCATTAAGCTAACACGCCGCCCGCCCGGCCAAACGCGAGTCCACCGCGATGGGGAATATCCTGTTCGACGAATACCAGATGAACTCGACGACGTGGGTCTGCCTGTCGTCGTTGATCATGATCGCCGTGTACTTCAAGTTCCGCCGCTTCTGGAGTGTGCGGAACGTGGACCTGATCGGGCTGATCTGCTTCGCCCCGGGGCTGCTCCTGGTATCGCACGGCCTGCTGCCCCGGGGCTACGTCTGGCTGTTCAGCGTGGGGAGCTTCTTCCTGGTCCGCCTGCTGCTGGACCCCACGATGGTCCGGCGGCCGCTGCTGGAGCCCAACCTCTCGGCCAGCGGACTGACCTTTGCCGGGGCGGCCATGCTGGTGTTCCTGATCTACAACGTCGTCACCCCCCGCCCGACAAAAAGCGACGTGGAAGGCGCGCAGTGGATGGACATGCTGCTGGCCCGCCACGAGTCGCCGGAAATCCAGACCTACCTGCACGAGCACGGGCCGGGCTATCCGCTGTTCTTCATCTTCTCCACGTTTTCCAGCAAGACCGCACCGGGCGAGCAGACCGACGACGTGCAGTACAACCGGGCCCTCACGCGGTCGGTCTTCACGCGGGCGGCGGCCATCCTGGCGCACCTGGCCGTAGTGCTGGGCATGGTGCTCATCGGCTACCGGCACTTCGACAACGTGCACACCGGCGTGGCGGCGGCCACGCTGTACCTGCTCTTGCCCTACACGGCGGACTACACGCCGCGCGTCGACCACGTCGTGCCGGCGGCGCTACTAGTCTGGGCCGTCGAGTCCTATCGCCGCCCGGCCATCGCCGGGACCCTGCTCGGGCTGGCCGCGGGCGTGATCTATTATCCCCTGTACCTGCTGCCCCTGTGGTGCTCCTTCTACTGGCGGCGCGGGCTGGTCCGCTTCGGGCTGGGCGTGCTGCTGGTCCTGGCCCTGCTCGTCGGCTCGTTGGCCTTTACCGCCAGCAGCCTCGGCTCCTTCGCGGCCCAGTTGCGGCAGATGTTCGGCTTCATGAGCGAAATGGTCTATCCCACGAACCTGACGGGCTTTTGGGCCGCTCACCAGGCCGTGTTCCTGTTGCCGGTGTTTGCGGCCTTTGTGGCGCTGTGCGCCAGCATGGCCCTCTGGCCGGCCCAAAAGAACCTGGGCACGCTGCTGGGTTGCTCGGCCGCCATCATGCTCGCCGCGCAGTTCGTCAAAGGCTACGAAGGCGGCATCTACATGGCCTGGTACCTGCCGCTGCTGATCCTGACGATCTTCCGCCCCAACCTGGAGGACCGCGTGGCCCTAAGCGCCATCAGCGAAGGCTGGACGCGACGGCGGAAGCAATGACGAACGGCAGCGTTCAGTTTTCAGTGTTCAGTTTTCAGTGCCCCAAACACTGACAACCGACAACCGACAACTACTCAGTTCCGCCGGGCGTCGATGGCCTGCGTGGTGTTCTGCCCCGCGAACCACGTCTTCCACGCCCGCTGATCGAAGCTGAAGTTCTGGCCGGTGATGGCCGCCAGGGCATCGAGTACCTCCTGGTTCTGCACGGGGTTGAGGACGATCTTAGGCTGCTGGTTCATCGACAGCCCCGGGCCGCCGGGCGTCTTGCCGGTGGGAAAACTCATCGACATCTGGCCGGGATTGCCGCCGCCGCCCACCTTATATTTGTGGACCGTGATCAAAGCATTTATCAAGGGCACCACGGCCGACGGATCCTTCATGCGGCCCAGGGCCAGCGCCGCCCGCTTCACCGTCACGTTGTCCCTATCCCGGAGCTTGCCCACGAAATAGGCCACCGACGCCGGGCTCTGGTGGGTCTGCAGGACATCCAGCGCGCTGAGGCGGACTTCTTCCACGCCGTCTTCCATCGCCGTGACGGCCAAGGTGGCGTCGGACTCCGGGCCGTTGACCTTCCCCAGCGCCTCGACGTACAGCAGGCGGATGTCCGGGTTCGCCTCCTTCCGCAAGTACATGGCCAGGGCCTTGACGGCCATCGGATCGGTAATGGCCAACAGGTTGTCGCGGGCCTGCTTGCTGCGGGTCCCGCCCAGCCAGCCCCGCCACTGCGAGACCTTGGCGATCCACTCCTTCTCGGCCAGCTCCTTCTTCCGCTTGCCCTCCAGCAGCTCGATCTCCTGGGGCAGCTTCCACTCGCCCTTGTAGGGCACGAAGCCCTGTTTTCGCTTCCACTCCTCGTATGTGAACCACTGGCCGAGGTGCTTGGCGTAGTTCAGCGCCCGGCGGGCCGGGACGTGTTCGGGGTCCAGCACGATGACCCGCTCCAGGTGGATCTTGCGCTGTGCCTCCAGCTCGTGCTCCTTGCACCACTCGGCCAACTGCCACTGGCCCTCGACGGTGTCGGGATACTGACGGCGGACTTTTTCATACTCCGTCAGCTCCGGCTTGACTTCGATAACCTGCTTGACCTGGGCGGCGCTCAGCGAGATCTGCCCCCCGGAGACGAGCTTGACCACGTACGTCTGGCGGGGCTCTTCGCTGGGATTGAGCAACTCGCCTTCGATCCGTCCGCCGCTGGCGAGCACCAGGACCGCGGGCGCGGCCCTGCCGGGCAGCGTCAAGAGCACCAATAGGCCGACTAGGCCAACGGCCGAACGCTTCATCGCCAAACCCGCCCTGTTCCGAGAGATCGGGCCTGTAAGTAGCAGGCACACGCCGTGTGCCGTCCGCTGACGGGAAGGAAGGTGCGGCGGACGGCACACGGCGTGTGCCTGCTACCTTTCATGCCGTGAACGGTCACAACCCTTAGTATACCGGTCCGGGCCGCCGAGTAGCAACAGAAAGACCCGCGATAGTCATGGTGGCCCCCAGCGATACGCTCTCCAATACTGGCACTACGCCTTACGGGACCTATGGGAGCTATGGGACTTATAGGGCTTATGGGACTTATCAGGGTTCCATCCCCCAAATTGCCGTAGAGCCTAATATTACTGCGCAAGATTGATATTGCATGAATTGGCGAAATTGGCGAATCTATAGGCGTTCTGCTTCACCAAGGAGGCCGTGGCATGGACGCCGATCAGATTCGCAAGTTGAAACCG
>JBEKTY010000310.1:0-5270 GCA_049515555.1 Thermoguttaceae bacterium | reverse complement strand
GACAACGCCGAAGCGATGATGGCCCTCGCGTGCCTGGACGACAGCCGCATGTGGCAAACTTACTGGACAACCCCGTATCCCGCAAGGAATTAGCGGTGCCATAAAATATGGCCGCACACTCTTGAGTGTGACGCACGGGCATCGGCGTATTTTTACTGTGGGCGGCCAGAAATGATACGAGCCCCTCCCTATTGTCACGGTTCGGCTCATTTCAAAGCGTGCAGAGTATAAAAGGGGGCGGGTGGCTGGCCCGGTGTTGCCGTGGGCCGCCGCCGGATTGCTCTTGACCCACCCCCGGCTTGCGGTGACACTACCCGGCATGCCAATTCTGCCCCGATATGCGCTGGCCGAGGTAGTCAAGGTTTTCTTGGTGGCTATGGCGGCGCTGACCTTGATTCTGGTCATTGTGGGGCTAGTGCGGGAGGGCCAGCAGCAGGGTCTGCCGCTGGCGCAGATTGTGGCCCTGGTGCCCTACGTGCTCATTGATTCCTTGCGGTTTACGATCCCCATGACGCTGCTCCTGGCCTGCACGACCGCTTTCTCCCGGATGTCCGGCGCGAACGAGGTGGTGGCGATCAAGGCCCTGGGGATTTCGCCCCTGGTGCTGCTCTGGCCGGTCCTCGTGCTGGCGTTTCTCCTGAGCCTGCTGACGGTGTGGCTGAACGACCTGGCGCCCACCTGGGGCCGGAGCAATATTCAGCGGGTCGTGATCGAAGAGGCCGAGGAAATCATCTTCGGCCTGCTGCAATCGCAGCACCGCTACTGCTCGCCCATGTTTTCGATCAACGTGAAGCGGGTGGAGGGGCACAAGCTGCTCCGGCCGACGCTGACGATCCAGGGCTCGGGCACCTGTCCCACCACGACCATCACGGCCGAGTGGGCCGGCTTGCAGTCCGATCGGTTACGGGGCGTGTTGAAGTTCATCCTTCACGACTGCACGGTCGAGATGGGGGAGAAGATTTATGCGCAGTTTCCGGTGTACGAGCTGGAGATCCCGCTGGACGACGCCAGCCGGTCGCACAGCTCGGGCGCGGCCCCCACGGCTTTCCCCATGCGGCTTATCCCCGCCGAGGTTGCCCGGCAGCGGGCGGCGATCGAGCTGTCTGCCGAGAGCATGGCCGCCCGGGCGGCCTGCCAGATGATCTGCGGCGAGTTCGACGACCTGGCCGGCGGTCAGTGGCCGGCGGCCGAGGCGGGCCAGGCCGATCTCTTCAGCCGCCTGTACCGGCTTCTGACCGAGCCCCAGCGGCGGTGGTCCGCCGGCTTCAGTTGCTTCTGCTTCGCCTGGATCGGGATCCCCATGGCGATACGGCTCCGCAACCGCGACTTCCTGACTAGCTTCTTCCTGTGCTTCTCGCCGATCCTGGTGGTGTACTATCCGCTGTTGATCTACGGCCTGGACGGCGCCAAGAACGGCACCATCCCGCCCATTGCGGTCTGGGCCGGCAACGGCCTGCTGCTGATCTGGGGGGCGTGGCTGCTGCGGCGCGTGATGCGGTACTAGTAGTTCAGCAAGGCCAGGTCCACGAGCCGGGCATGCTCCTGGGGCGCAGGCGTTGCCGCCGCAGAGGTCGCCGAGGCGGATGAAGACAACGACCACAATCCGGCCAGGTGGTCCACCGGGCGCGGGCCCGGCAGCGGCGAGACGATCTTGGATTGGGCCAAGGGCCCCGAGATGGGAACGGTCACCGAGTCGTCGGCAATCGAATAATAATCGAAGTTGGCCTGTATGTCGGCCCAGCTAAGAGCGATATTCGGATCCGTACCGGGCTGCCCGGTGACGTCGGTACCCCACGGATTGTAAAGCTCGAACGGGGTCGGCGAGCCGGGGTTATAGCCGAGAGCGCAGTATTCATGCGAACCGGCGATGGCACTATTCGTGATGAAGAAGTCGGGAATGGTCCCCAGCGTCACCGCCTTATTACTGCGTATCGCATTAATCAGGTTCGCTTCGTCGTTGCCGTCGAGCGGCCAGTTGTGGTAACCGGCGGCCGTGTTCCCCAGAACCTGAGTGCATACCAGGTCAGCCCAGCCGCCGTCGCCGATTCCCCAGTAAACGTTGACGCCGTCATGGTTGAGGCTGACGTTATTGCCGTCTGTCATGATGCCATGCCCCTCGTAGCCCTCGGCGTTCCACTGGGTGTAGGCTTTCTCCAAGAGGGGAATCCAGAGGACGGTCTTGGCGGCCGCGGGGTCGTTGCCGATTCCGTCAAAGACCAGCAGGCCTTTTCCAACAAAGAGGGTCCCGGGATCCACCGCCAGGTAACGGTCTACGGTTACATAGTCTGGGGCGCCCCCGTCGTAGAAGCGGACGGTATACGTACCGTCGCGATTGTCGATGAACATGTTCTCGATCGCCTGCGGATTAGTCTTGGCGATGGCCCCCAGCGAGGAAATGAAGTAGCAGTCGCCGAGGTAGCCCTGGTACATGTCCTGATAGGCCGGGGTGTTGGGCGGAACGGCCGGGGTGGCGGCCTCGGGGTTGACAGGGTAGCCGGTCGCGCTGTAGAGCGGGCCAACCGCGGGCTGTGACGAGTAGACCGCCGAAAACGTAGCGGCCGCACTGTAATCGTCAAGGGGATGGAATTGCGGCGATGGCCGATCGATGCCCACGAACCAGTTGGCCACTAGCGTTTCCATTTGGATGGCCGGGCCGCCCACCCCCAGGTTGCCAACCTCCAACCCCTGGTAGGCCTGGGGGATCGTGGGATCGGTGGCCACCTCGGCCGGCATAACCGGGTAACTGGCAACGGCGTTCCCCGGGTTGCCGAACACCACGTCCTGCCCCAGCACCTGCACGTAGCCCGGCATCTTCAGTTGGGCCGACGAGTTGAGGATCGTCCGCAGGTCGCCCAGATCGATAGCGCTGATCGCGTTTACATTGCCGGGCGAGCTGTTGATGTCGGTGTCGACGATCTTAATCATGCTCTGGGCGGTCAGGGCGGGCGAGGGGTTGTAATCGGTCATCAGCACCGGGCAGACGGTGCTCAGCAGGATCTGGATCATGTCCACCCGATTGATCATGCCGTCGCGATTCTCCAAGCTCTCGACCAGCGTTATCAGGCCCGGATCCTTAAGCCCCAGGAAATACGGAACGTTGTAATAGAACTGGAGCGAGTAAGGCCCGGCGCTGGGGCCGACCGTACCGTTGGCGGCGGCTTCGATGACGTAAGTCTTGCCCTTGACCACGTTGACCGCCGCGGTGGAGCAGCTCCCCAATCCTGCCGAAACCGTGGTCAGCAAAGTGCCAAGGGTGTTTCCCGTGGGGAGCTGGTAGACCGAGACTTGCGGCGCCAGGAGGTTCCAACCCGCCGTCTGCCGGATGTTCATCGGCCCGGTCATGGTCGCCACGAAGCTGTACATGTCCACGTCGCCCACGTAATCGATCCGGCCGTTCTGCGCGCCCGACCCGTCGGCCGCCGGCACAATGGGCGCCGCCTTGGTAAAGTCGTAGGGCTGGGTGCTGTCGGGATAGGGGTAACAGTCGTCGACCGGTTCGCTGCTGGAGTATCCCGGCACCGGGGCACAGTAGGTGCTGCACTGCAAGACGTAGGGGCCCATGCTGCCCTGCTGGGCGGCGGCCTCGGCGTAGTACGTCATTCCCGCAGTCACGTTGAACGTTACCAGGGCGTCCTTGGAAAGCTGGCCGTTGGGCAGCAATCCGCTGCCGTTGTTCTTCCAGATCAGGTTCTGGTTGCCGTCGTAGATGAACAGGTACGAACCGAGCGTACTGGCCTTGCTCGTGTCGGCCATCTCCCGCACGGTCATCTGCCCCGTGACCGGGGCCACGAACTGGTAATAATCCATGTCGCCCAGATAATCGATCGACCCGCAGACCTTCGTCAGCGTGCCGGCGTTGGTGGGGTCGGGAGTGATGACCAGGGGGTTGGCCGTGGCGAAGGTGTTGTCGGCGGGCGCCGCCAGCGTGCTGAAGTGCAGCATGTAGCCGCCGAGGCTGTTGCCAAACCCTGCCGCGCGGATGTAGTACGTGGTGCCTTGCAGCACCGACACCGTCTCGCTGCTCTGCGAGACGGGCATGCCGGCGACCGGGGAAATCTGGTTGCCCTTGGCGTCGAAGACGCTGACGGCCCCGCTCAAACCGCTGCTGCTGCCCTGCGCGGCCCACGGCTTCTCGCTGACGGTCATGTTGCCGCTCGTCGTGGCCGTATAGCTGAATACGTCCACGTCGCCGGGATAGTTGATCGTGCCCGTCTGCGTGCCGGCGCCGGCCACCAGGCTCACCGCCGTGGGCGGCGGGGCATTCGGACCGGCGCTGGTGCTGCCGGGCATGACATCGGTGACGTCGTCGACGCCGATCTGAAGCTGGTATTTCCCGGAGCAGCCGGGGTAAGCCGCCGCCTCGACGTAGTACAAACCCTTCTGCGTGACCGGGATCACCACGCGGCTGGTCAAACTGGCGGAAGGGTTGGGATACCGCGGGTCGATGTAGCACGACGGCAGCAGCTTCTGGGTGCTGTCATATACGCTCAGCACGGCGGGAAAGATGGACCCCGGCCCCGGCACCTCGCGAATGACCAGCCGGGCGTTGGTCGTGGGCGACGCGGCGGTCACCGGCGACGTGAACTTGAAGAACTCGACGTCGCCGACTTTCTTGATCTGGTAGGCTTGGCTGAACGACCCGCTGCTGGACAGCGTAATAGGCACCGCCGTGGCGAACGTACTGCCGACAGGTACGACCGGCGTCTTCTTCGCCGCGGTCATCCCCGCCGACAACAACTGACGCGGCTCCAAAGCCTCCACCAAGAGCCGACGTGGACGCTTCATCTCTCTCTCCTTCCGGCAAAGCAGCCCAAAGTGGGCCATGCGAAGATACAATAGCGCTTCTATTGTCGCCAACATCGGCGGCGTTGTCAATAGTTTTGTTGGCAAAGCGCGCGGGCGCCCCGGTTGACTCGCCCCTTGTTCCTGTTGCAGAGGGCCGGAAACTTGTAGGGTGGGACGAGCCTGGGCGAGCCTCAGCAATAGCTTCGAGTGGCGAGTGGCGAGGACTCACTACTGCGAGGGGGAGTGGATGCTGCGCTGGTCGGAATGACGCGCCCGACGGGGAGAGGCGGTGACGCGGAGAGTGCCGGTGTCGCGCGCGTCTCCGCGTCTAAAGGCCGGACAGGCCAGACCCTCACCGATTTCCCCTCACCCTAGCCCTGGTCTGATTAAACGCCTAAGTTACTGTGGCCAATTGTGTTGCGCTTCGGAATTCCTTGTACGTGGCGAGTCGCTTGGAGATTAGGGTAACCCCCAGGTTCTCGCGA
>JBEKTY010000309.1:0-5281 GCA_049515555.1 Thermoguttaceae bacterium | reverse complement strand
CTGGTGGGGCTCGCTGCGCTCGACCCACCCTACAAGTTGCCCACAAATCTCCGGCCTTCTGCAATGGAAACTGACCAAGACCGTAGCACGTCGAGCGGCGGGTGTCAAAAGGGCATCCCCGCGGCGCACTGGCGGGGCTTTTGCCACATGCCCCCGCGCGGTATCGTTAGCAACAAGGGGGCGCCGCCTTGAAGACCTACAACGTCGGGATTCTCGGTTTCGGCATGATCGGCAAGGTGCATGCCTATGGCTATCTGAATCTGCCGCTGTTCTACGAGCCGGCGCCGCTGCGGGCGCGGATTACCCACGTGGCCACCAGCCGGCCGGAGACGGCCCAGGCGGCCCGGCAGGCCGTGGGGGCGGAGGTGGGGACCACCGATTTCCGGCGGATCACCGAGGACCCGGCCGTGGATATTGTCCACGTCTGCACGCCCAACCACCTGCACGCCGAGGCCTTGCTCTCGGCCCTGCGGCATCAGAAGCACATCTATTGCGACAAGCCGCTGGTGGCGACGATCGACGAGGCGCGGCAGGTGGCCGCCCTGTTGCCCGACTACCGGGCCACGGCGCAAATGACCTTCCACAATCGCTTCTTGCCGGCGACGATGCGGGCGAAGGAGTTGATCGCCGGCGGCGCGCTGGGCGAGGTGCTCCAGTTTCGCCTGGCGTTCCTGCACGGCGGCAGCGCCGACCCGGCGGCCCCCGCCCGCTGGAAACTTACGGCGGCGGCCGGCGGCGGGGTGATCGCCGACCTGGCCTCGCATGTCCTGGACCTGGCGGAATACCTGCTCGGCCCGATCGGCTCGGTCATGGCCCACACGCACGTGGCCTACCCCGAGCGGCCATCGGCGGCGGACCCGGCGCGGAAGGTGGCCATCGATGCCGAGGACTGCGTGCTCGTCCTGGCCCGGCTGCACCACGGCGTGCCGGGCACGATCGAGGCCACCAAGCTGGCCGCCGGCATCGAGGACGAGCTGCGGCTGGAGGTCCACGGCTCCCGCGGCTCTCTGCGATTCAACGGCATGGACCCGCATTACCTGGAGTTCTACGACGGCTCGGCGCCGGCCGGGCCGCTGGGCGGCCTGAGGGGCTGGAACCGCATCCAAACCGGGCAGCGCTATCCCCGGCCGGCTACGGGATGGCCCAGTCCGAAGGCGCCAATCGGCTGGCTGCGTGGCCACGTAGCCTGCCTGGCCAACTTCCTCCAGGCCGTGGCCGACGGCCGCCCAGGCGTGCCCGGCCTGGACTGCGGCATCCGCGTCCAGCACCTAATGGAATGCCTGCGGCGATCGGCCGCCGAGCGGTGCTGGATCGAGGTGTGATTGGGGGGATTTGGGGATTTGGGGATTTAGGGAACTGTGATGGGATCGTACGGTGGGGTGGCGGTGGCGCAATCGCCAGTGCTTGCACTGGGCATCGGCGCTCGGGCCGGTGCCATCCAAATCACAAGATCCCGCTCAGCAGCGCGCCCGCCTGCCCCTAAATCCCTAAATCCCCAAATCCCTAAATCTCCAAACGCTAGCGATACTCCGGCGCTGGGCGGGCGGCCGAATCCGTCTTCAGCCGCCGGCCCACTAGCACCATGTTCTTTCCGGCAGCGGCCGCCATGGGGTTGCAAGAGACCGAGCCCAGTTCCTCGAAAGGGAAGCTGCATTCGGGCTGCGTCTGGTCGTAACCCGTGCAGAAATACTCCCAATCTTCGTGCCAATGGGCCCCCAACTGCCGCTTGGGGATCTGGCGAATTGGCTGGCCGTAGTAGTAGGCGAACATGGGCTCGACCGGGCCGATGCTGACCAGGCGAACCTCCCGCGGCAGACGCTCTTTCAGTTGGGCGACATTCTGGCGGACCGGCTGTCCGGTGGCCCGCAGGGCATTGGTCACCGCCCCGGTGTAGCTCAGGCCGAGGAAGGCGGCCACGGCCAGGGCGCCCAGGCGTGGCGGCAGCGCCAGGGGCCGGCCGGCGGCCCAGAAGGTCGCCAGCCCCAGGGCCGCGCAGGCCGCCAGGTACACGCCGGCGAACAGCGGCGGCTGCTGACCCAGGCCCGGGCCCCAGCCCAACAGTGTGGCCACGGCCACGCCCAGGCCGGCGCCGGGCATCAGGAGGCCCATTCCCAGGAGGAACCGCCGCCAGGTCTTGGTCCATACGGCCGCTCCCAGGGCCGCACAACACCGGTCGGCCGCCAGGCCAATCAGAGGGACGATGCACGGGTAGATGGGGGCGAAATAACGGTTGCGGGCCCCGGTAACAAGCCAGCAGCTTGGAAACGTGGCCGCGATTACGTACAGCAGGAAGCGGACGTGTACTGCGGCGGGGTCCGCAGTACCGGCGGCCTGGGCCATGCCGGACCGTAAACTACGCCGGAAGCCCGGCCAAAGATACGCCGTCAACAGCACCGACCAGGGCAGCATGCACCCGACCACTTCAAGCGGAAAGGTGACCAGGTGCCGGAAGAAATCGGACCAGCCGGGGTGCTGGAACCGCATGCCGATATCGGCGGTGAGCATTTTCCAGGCCCCCGCCGGCCCCACACGGCAGGCGAAGGGCACTTCCCAGGCGGCCCACACGGCCAGGAACATCAGGATCCCGGCCGCGTGCGGCCAGCGCAGCAACTCCCGCCAGCGCCGCGTGACGAGCAGGAACAGGCCCACGCCGGCCGCGAAATAGGCCGGTGCCTGTGGTCCCTTGGTCAGCATCCCCAGCCCGGCTAGGCCGTAGCCGGCCAACCAGCCCCACACGCCGGGCCGGCCGCAGCAGTCTGCCCAGTGCCACGCCAACAGCGAGCCGCCGACTAAGAGCGTGTAGATGGCCTCGGTTTCGCCCAGCCGGCCCAATTGCAGCATGTGTCCCATGGTGGCATAGGCGACCGCGGCGACCATCGCCCCCAATCCGGACATGAACCTCCGGCAATAGCCGTAGATCAGGAGCACGGTGAGCAGCACGGCCACGGCGCTGGGCACCCGGACGGCGACCTCGTCGGCCCCGACGTGCAGTGCGCCGACCAGGGCAATCGCCCAATTCTGGAGCGGCGGCCGGCTGAGGAACGGCTCGCCTTGCAGCCGCGGGACGAGGAAATCACCCGTGGCGAGCATCTCCCGCGCCACTTGGCCCCGCCGGGATTCTTCTCCGCACAGCACGGTAGCGGTCATTCGCATGGTATCGGTGGCCGCTGCCAGGAGCAGCACCAGCCATAGCTCCCACTCGAGCCACCAGCGTTTGTGCGGATTCACCTTTAGGTACCTCTCGCCGGGTGCCACTGCTGGCTTGTCCAGCAGTGCCGACCTGCCACCGCCCGTTACACTGCTGGACAAGCCAGCAGTGGCACCCTATGTAACCAAGTCGGGGATAGATACCCGAACGCTCTGTTCATCAGCTTACTGCCGGGGCAGGAAAGTAGCCGGAAATGGGCCGCAGGTCAAGCCGACCTTGACCCCGGTCGGAGCGCCTGGCTATAGTGCCGCGCTCGGCAGGCACTCGGCCACAGTCCACTGTTTACAGGCGGAATGCAGGTGACGGCTTCTTCCCAAGGCGGCGTTGGGGCGGCCGGCCAGTGCCCCCAGGAGCACGGGCCGGATGCTCCTGCCACCCCCCGTGACCGGTGGCTGCGGGCGGCGGTGATTCTATGGGTCGTCTTCGGCATTGCCGTGGGGATCAAGGCCTTCGTCCCACCGGGTGCGGAGCAGCACTCGGTCTACCCGACCTTTTCCGAGGCCGCGCGGCGGTGGTATGCCGACGAGCCGCTTTACGGCGACCACGGTTTCTATAACAGCCCGGCGCTGGCCGCCGCCTTGGCCCCGCTGGCCCTGCTGAGGGATGCCTACGGCGGTGTGCTGTGGGGGGCGCTGAACCTGGGATTATTGTTCGCCGCGTTGCGGGCCTTCTTTCGACAGGTGCTCGCGCCGCTGCGGCCTGGCTTGTGTGAAGGACAATCAAGGATGAGCTCGAGCAGCCCGGCCCGCGATCGTCCTTCATCCGCGTTCTGCGATCGTTGGATCTGGGGCTTGCTGCTGTTGGGCGTCGCCGTGCGATCGGTGCGCTACCTGTTGCGGTTTCCGCTCTGCGCCGACGAGACGCTGCTGGCCGTGAATTTTCTCGACCGCGGCTATCTGGACCTGCTGCGGCCGTTGGACTACGCGCAGGTCGCCCCGCTGCTGTTCTTGTGGGCCGAGCTGACGGTCATCAAGCTGCTGGGGTTCTCGGAATACAGCTTGCGGCTGCTGCCCTTTGTGTGCAGCCTGGCCAGCCTGCTGCTCTTCCGCCGCCTGGTACGGCTACTGCTGCGGGGCAGCGCGGCGGTGCTGGCCGTGGCCATCTTCGCGGTCAGCTATTCGTGCATTCGCTATTCGGCGGAGGCCAAGCCCTACGGCTCGGACGTGCTCGTGTCGCTTGTGCTCTTAACACTCGCCGTGCGATGGTGGCGCACTCCGGGCGAGAACCGTTGGCTGTGGCTGCTAACCGCCCTGGCGCCGCTGGCCGTGGGGCTGTCGTATCCGGCGGTGTTTGTGGCCGGCGGCGTAAGTCTGGCCGTGGCCGCCGTGCTCTGGTCGTCCTCCGTGCGCCGCGGCTGGCGGCCCTGGCTGGCCTACAATGCCGCACTGGCGGCCAGTTTCGGAGGCTTGTACCTCCTGTGTACCCGGGGCCAGGCCCAGGCGGAACTGGAACTGATGGTCGGGCTGTGGCAGAGCGCCTTCCCGCCGCTGGATTCCATCGGAAGATTCCTCGCTTGGCTGGCGGCCGCCCATACGGGCTCGCTCGTGGCCCAGCCGATCGGCGGCGAGCATTACGGCAGCACGCTGACTTTCCTGCTGTGTGCGGTCGGCATGGCGGCACTGGTGCGGCGGGGCCGCTACCGGCTGCTGCTGCTGTGCGCCGCGCCGCCGGCTCTGAACTTCCTGGCCGCGCTCCTGCGGCGCTATCCCTATGGCGGCCACGTGCGGCTGGCGATGTACCTTGCGCCGATAGTCTGCCTCCTGGCGGGGCTGGGCGCCGCCGTGGTGCTCGAGGCGTTCCGCCGCCGGCCCCAAGTTCGGCGCGGGTCTCCCGACCCCGCCGCGGCCCGACCGCAGGTCTCCGAGGGTGGGGAGACCTTCGGTCGGCGGTGTGGCTCGGTCGGAGACCGGCCACAACACGGGGGTGGCTCGGTCGGAGACCGGCCACAACACGGAGACCGGCCACTACGCGGAGAGAGCACTGGCGAGACGCCAGTGCCACCCCGGCGTGCCTTCGAGGACGTGCGGGCCCTGGTCCCCGCGTCTCCGCGTCCCCGCGTCTCCGCGTCCCGTA
>JBEKTY010000308.1:0-5302 GCA_049515555.1 Thermoguttaceae bacterium | reverse complement strand
CTGGACATGGAACGCGAGGAGCGGACTCAACAGCGTGACCGAACGACCGTTACACTGCACGCCGCCCGCGCCAAGCGAAAGGCTGCATGACCCCCAGTAATGATGCTACAGACTCGGGAAAAGGCTGTTAATTCCCACAGGCTCTAATCCTCCCACATATACATTTATCCATGATTCCGTACTCGAATTCCTCGCGGCATGGGCGCTGGCGGATCAGCTTAAGGGTCCTTCAGAAGAACACGACCTCGATGCGGAACGCGCGCTGGAGTTTGTGGACCGAAAGGCTTGGTTGCCGAAATGGGAGGTTGTCATTCTGTTTCTCGCAGGTCTCCTGGACGACCCGCGCCCGCTCTTGGACAGACTCGCGGATAAGTCGAAAGACGACGTTCGCTGCCATCGACTCGTGATGGCTGTGTGTTGCTTGGGCGAGCTATCAGCTTCGCCCCGGCGCGATATCTCGGGCACGGTTGACGCGATCAATGATGCCATCGTACCACGGTTACGCGACGATTATGGTGCATTGTTCAGCAAGTGCAGGCATGGACAGAACGGACGGGGAAGAGCCAAGCCGCGCTCTACCGGCGGCTGGCGGAACTCGGCCGGATCGACGCGCCGGGGTATGCGAGTTGAGCAAAGTGAGAAAAGTGAGAATCGAGGCCCCAACTGGCGGCGACCGGGGCAACGGTGCAGCCCAGCCTGCCCTGCTTACGGTTCGCCAAACCGCCGACTTGCTCACCGTTTCGACGCGGACGGTCTACAATCTCATTACCGAAGGCAAACTGCCCCACTACCGAATCGCCAATGCGATCCGGCTCGCCGGGGCGGACGTCGAGGACTACCTGGAAGACTGCCGGGTATCCCGGCAACCGCTGGTCATGGAGCACGTCGCGCAGCCCGTTCCCAGGGTGAAGAATCCCCGCGCTGCCCGCCCGCCGTTCAAGACTTCCCACTTGATGATCGGACCGCGGCAGCTTGCTCTGCTGCGTCGAGGAGGTGCTGTGACTTCTGGGCCAGGTGGCCGTAGTGACGGCTGATCATGCCCAGGTCCTGGTGCCCGAGAAGCTCGGCCATCGTGGCCACCGGCACGCCGCGTTCCAGGCCCTCGGTCGTATACGTGTGGCGGATCGCGTAGGCACAGGTTCCGGCCGGCAAGGAGAGCTTTTCGCGGAGATGCTTCCAGCGCAGACGGAACGCATTGCTAGTCCATGGTTTGCCCCACTTGTTCCGAAACAACGGGCCAGTCGGGTAACGCTTAATCAGTGCCCTCACGAGCCGCTGGACGGATTTGGTGAGATACGTTACCCGTGGCCGCCTCGTCCGCTTTCCTGTCTTGTTGGCCGGGTGGCCGACAGGAAATACCCAGGCTTCCAGCTCCAAATTGACCTCCTTCGCCGTGACCGTCCGCACTTCGATGGGCCGGCAGCCCGTGGCCCGCATGACGCGAACCACGCGCCGGAACGATCGACCCACGGCGCGGAGGACTTTCCTATGGGTCTCGTCGGAGATCAGCACCTCGCGACGGACTGGCGGGGGGAGCTTGACCAAGAACACAGGGTTCTTTTCGATCAAGCCTTGCTCGACCGCCCAGTTCAGCGCCCGCTTGACCGCGACGATGGCTGCCCGTCGGCCTGAAGGCCCCCACCCAACGTGCTTACCCTTCGGCTTGTGGGCATCAAGCCACTTCGTTATATGGATCGGCTTCAACTGCCGGACGAAAGCTACCTCGACATGATCCAGGAAACTCTGTAGGAGGTCCTTGTAGCCCCGATAGGTCTTGGCTGATTGATTGGTCTGCGACCATTCGAGGAACTCTTTGAGGACACCAGCGATCGTGGCATCGTAGCCCATGGACTGCCGAACGGCCAGCAGTTTCTGGAGTTCCCTATCGGCCTTGTCCTGGCCCTTCCGGTCGGACTTCGACGGGGCCTTGCACAGCAATTCTTGCTGGCCATTGATCGTTACGTACCACGCTTTGTTCGTCTTTCGCCACCATGGTCTGGGCACAATAGACCTCTCTACCCGGTCGCTTTCACTGGTCGACACCGTTTAGGATATTGTGCATTTTCTTGTGCACGAAGGCAAGCGGGTCTCTGCGCGCATAAGAAAAGCCTTCAGCAACTCGTTGCTACGGAAGGCTTTCCGTTGTCGGGGCGACTGGATTCGAACCAGCGACCTTCTGAACCCCATTCAGACGCGCTAGCCAGACTGCGCCACGCCCCGCACCAGCCAAGGCCGCAGCACGGCCTGCCGGCACTGTTTAGTATCGCACATCGGCCGCAGTCCTGCAACCGGTGTAAAGCGACGGGCGACGGACGACGGACGACGGAGGGAAGAGCGACGGAGGACGGACGACGGACGACGGAAGGAAGAGCGACGGACGACGGACGGAGGCCGCGGCCCGTACCCCCTCCGGGTACACCACCCCCGGCCCACCTCCCCATCGTCCGTCGCCCGTCGTCCGTCGTCCAGTGGCCGGGGCTCGATTTCTTGGCGGAATACGGTAAGGTAGAGGGTTCATCCCAACAAAACGTAAAGGGCCAGAAGATGCTTTCCTTTCCCGATCGGCTCGATGCGGCCGTGCGGCGCTGCCGGAACCCGGTGCTGGTGGGCCTGGACCCGCGGGCCGACATGCTGCCGCCGGGCCTGCTGGGCGAAGGGGCCGGCCGCGGACCGGCGGAGTTGGCGGCCGCTTTCGCGCTGTTCTGCCGCGGGATCGTGGACGTCGTTGCCCCGCGGGTGGCGGCGGTCAAGCCCCAGGCCGCCTTCTTCGAGCAGCTTGGGCCGGCCGGAATGGCCGCCCTGGCCGAGGTCATCGGCTACGCCCGGGAAAAAGGTCTGCTCGTGCTGCTGGACGGCAAGCGGAACGACATCGGCTCGACCGCCGCAGCCTACGCCGAGGGTTTCTTGGGCCGGCAAAGTGCATGGGGCGCCGACGCCCTGACGGTGAGCCCGTATTTGGGCGACGACAGCCTCCAGCCGTTCGTCGACGTGGCGGTCCGCCAGGCGGCCGGGGTGTTCGTGCTGGTCAAGACCTCGAACCCCGGCGGACGCATGTTCCAGGACCTTGTGGCCGATGGCCGGCCGCTGTACGGCCACGTGGCCCGATACGTAGAGCAATTGGCCGCGGCGACGGCGGGCACGAGCGGCTATGGGGTGGTGGGGGCCGTGGTGGGGGCCACATATCCCGAGCAACTCGCCGCTTTGCGGGCCCAAATGCCACATGCCTGGCTGCTCGTGCCGGGCTATGGCAGCCAGGGCGGGAAGGCGGCCGATGTGGCCGACGCCTTCGACGCCGAGGGCCGGGGGGCCATTATCAATAATTCCCGCGGCATTATCTTCGCCTACCGCCAGCGGCCCTATGCCCAGCGGTTCGGCGCCGGCGGTTGGCAACAGGCCATCGAGGCGGCGACCTGCGACATGATCGAGCAGCTCCGCGCCGAGACGCCCGCCGGGCGGCTGTGAGCGGCGGGGGACGCGGGGACAAGGAGACACGGAGACACGGGGGGAATAACCAAAAAAAGCAAAGGCTCAATGTTCAATGAGGGAGGGCCGGGGCGCCGCGCCCATTGAACATTGAACATTTCGGCATTTGATCATTCCCCGTCCGACCCGTTTGGGCGGCCGCTACTGTTCGTTAGCGGTGCGGAGCCAGCGGGTGATGGTGGGCTCGTAGCCGTGGATTTCGCTGGTGCGGAAGAAGATGTTCATTTCGCGCCGGGCGCTTTCGGGCCCGTCGGAGGCGTGGACCAGGTTCATCTGCTGGCTGGAGCCGTAGTCGCCGCGGATGGTGCCCGGCGCGGCCTCCAGGCCGTGGGTGGCCCCGACCATCTCGCGGACCACGCGGACGGCCTGCGGGCCCTCGACAATCGCCGCCACCAGCGGCCCCGCCGTAATGAACGCCTCCAAGCTCGGGTACCATTCCTTGTGGACGTGCTGGGCGTAGTGCCGCTTGGCCAAGGCGGGCGTGACGCGCATCAGCTTCATGGCAATCAGGTTCAGGCCCTTGTCTTCCAGCCGGGTCAGCAGGCGACCGATCAGCCGGCGCTGGAGGCAGTCGGGCTTCAACAAGACGAGCGTCCGTTCCATGCTTGGCTTTCTGATTGCAGGACCGAGGCTACTTTGCTACGGTTGCAGAAGGCCAGAAATCTGTGGGTGGGTCGAGCGCGAGCGAGCCCCACCATTTTCGACGGACGACGGGAGACGGACGACGGACTGGAATGCTTCCGTCCGTCGCCCGCCGCCCGTCCTCCGTCGTGGTTCCGGTGGGGCTCGCTCGCGCTCGACCCACCCTACGACTACTGCTGCTGCCAACGCGAACTACTTCGCGCTCTCGTCTTCCTTCTTATCAGCCTTTGCTGGCGTGCTGTCGGGCTTGGCCGACTCGGCCTTCTCATCGGCCTTCTTCTCGTCAGCCTTCTTATCGTCGGCTTTCTTCTCCTCAGCAGCCTTCTTCTCGTCGGCTTTCTTCTCCTCGGCAGCCTTCTTCTCGTCGGCTTTCTTTTCCTCAGCAGCCTTCTTCTCGTCGGCTTTCTTCTCCTCGGCCTTCGGTGTGTCGGTCTTAGGCGTTTCGGCCTTGGGCGTTTCGGCCGTGGGCGACTTAGGCTTGGGCGCCTCAGGGGTTTCTCCGTCCTTCGGCGGCTCGTACTTGGCAGCCGGCTTGGCCGGCTCGGTCTTGGGGGCCTCCGGCTTCACGGGCTCTACTGCGGGCTTGGCCGGTTCGGCCGTCGGCTCGACCTTGGGGAGCTCGGGGCTGGGCAGCGTGATGGGCTGCTCGGTGCGCGGCGGCGTCGCTCGTGTGGGCGGCTCGGGAATGTCGTTGACTTGCACCGCCGGCGTCTTGTAGGTTTCCGCCTGGCCCGGCTCGGTTTTCTTCTTCTGCTCCTTCTCGGGCGCGGCCGGCGAGCAGCCGACCACTAGCGCCAGCGCGGCCGTCACAGCGCAGGACACCGCAAGCGAGATAAGACCCTGGTTTCGCGACATGGTTCATCCTCCTTCTTCTTGTTAAAACACCGCCATCCCCGCGACACCGCCGCGGGGCTCTTTATTAGGTAATGCCAACCCGTGACCTCGTCGCGGGCTCTATGTTATGACACCACTGTGGCACGGGGTAAGCCCTTTATTGTGTTGGGCGCCCCTAGTCTACCCGGCGGGCCGCGGCGTGTCGATAGCCCCCCGGGCATGCGAGCCGGTTGCGTTGTTGGCAACATCTGCGTTGCCAGGGGTTTACGGAGGCATCGCAAAACGGCTTCCCCGCAAGTCGGCTCGTTTTCGTCGCAGTTCGGCGATGCCGCCTGCAATTTCG
>JBEKTY010000307.1:0-5374 GCA_049515555.1 Thermoguttaceae bacterium | reverse complement strand
ACGATCCAGGAGCCCAAGGGCTTCACCGTGTCCAAACGGCCGAAGAAGAAGCGCACGCCCGCAGTGTCGCCAGCCATCGTCGAGCGCGTGAACTGGAGCGCCGGGGACTGGCTGCGGTGGTATGCCAAGCAGAATGGCAACAGCCAACCCCCTTTGCGATCCTGAGCGACTGGCCGCCATTGGTCACTGTTTCGGCGGCACGTGCGTCTTGGAGCTGGCCCATAGCGGGGCCTGTCGCCGGCGGTTCTTCACGGCTCGTGTTAAACAAGCAGCGAGTCTGCCAGCTCGTTCCAGTTGCGGCCGCTGTCGACGTCTTTTCCATGGTCACGGTCGACGGCGGGCCAGGAGGCCAGCAGCGAGTCCAGGGCCGAGAGATCGGCCGAATTACGGCCGGCCGCAACTGGTGCCGCTTGTGCGGCTGGCGAGACCGCCGCCAAGGTCAAGCCGAGCATGGTCAACACGCTGCCGGCACTGGGCCCGCTCGACAGGATCTGCGGAACCGACTCAAGCGCCATGGCTAGCGGCGGGCCGCTAGTCGGGTGTGCTGACGGGGCCGTGGCAGATGCGGGAACTGCGGAGAAGGCGGTCGTCGTGTAATCGGCTTCGTCGAAGTACGTAGCGCACCAGCTTGCGGTTTCTTGAAAAAGAGCGGGAACGCCAGGGCTATCGAGGATGGTGCCCGTTGGCAGCTTGCTCGGAAGCCAGCTCAAGAGAACAACGTCAGTCCCGCTTGGATGATCCGCAATAGCCGTCCCATCGACGCCGCGCTGGACGGTGATCTGGCCATTGCCCACCGCGGTGACCCTGACCACTTCTTTATCGAGCAGAAGAAGCTCACCCACGACCAAACCCTGAATCGCGGGGAAGCCGTTAAGGACACCAACGCTGACGGTGGTACTGTTCGCGGCTGCTTTTAGTTCCGCGGTTGCCATGCAGATTGGTGCGCACCCCCAGGGATTCATCAGCAAGAACTTATCGGTAGACGGCGTATAAGCCAAAGCCGCGTAGTAGTGGTCCCCTATAAGTTCCGGGGCGCCGGGCGTGCCGGGCGTTGATAAGGCGATAAGTTCGCCGGAGTTAAAGGCAGTCCTGAGATTGTCGGCCGTCAGGTTGTAGCCATTGGAAAGGTAGCCAACGCCCACCCCCGTAATCGCTACTAAGGGCCACATGGCGTTTCCACCTTGTATGTCCTGGTAGGAGTATTGATCGTAGTTAACGTGGGCAGCAGTGGGGGCCAAGGTTTGCCACTCGGCGAAGGCCTTCTCCATCAGCGCCCCCCATAGTACATTGTGGGGCCACCCGGCGAACCATGCGGTCGCCGGCAGTTCTGTATCGACAGTTATATATACCGGTACGCCGGGTGTGGGGAGGCCGTTGGAGAGGGGGGTGGAGTAGAGGCGGATCGTATACGTGCCGTTGTCGTTCGTTGTAATCATGTTCTCGATCAGGCCGGGGGCGCGGTGCGCCACTTCGGCCATGGTCGCCATTATCCAGCAGTCACCGAGGCCGTTCTGGTTTACGTCCGTGGCCAGCGGCCCGCCGGTGGGCCCGTACAGGGTGCCGGCCACTTCGGAGTAGCTCCCCCCGCTGTCATTAGGAGTAAAGAAGTTCAGGTTGTTGATGCCCGGCAAGATCGTCCCCAGGAACCACTGGTCGACCAGCGCGGTTATCTCCGCGGCTAGCCGCCCGCCCGTAGAACCAGAGCCATCGCCTAAGGACGGCTGGCCGTAACACAAACAGGTGGGAACCGATAGAGCGGGGTTTTGGCTGCAATAGTTCGCCAGGAAACACTCGTCGGTTACCCCGGGCAGGGCGACCTGAGTTGTCAGGTACTGCACGGCTGGAGTCATGTTCAGGTCGCTGGAACCGTCGACCCTGAGCTGGCCCAAATCGTCCAGTATGTTCTGCTCAGAAGTGGCCGCCCAATCCTTTGTAGCCGGGTCAGTCTCGCACCCAGCTAACTTCGTAAACTCGGTCTCGGCATACTGGAATATCCCCAACATGTCGTCGTAAGTCAAACCGTGGACCTTGTGGCTGAGGTAATCGGCTGCGGCCAATTGTTGAATGCCCGGGTCCACGAGGTGGCTGCTGAACCAGGCCGGCACGGCGGCGGTCTTGAGGGTGATCGGGCCGCTCTCAGCCGTGATCGACGGAATTTCTAGCTCGCTCGTTACGAAAATCCGGATCTGGGTTGGCACAGAACCGGAACCCAGGGGATTGATGATCAGGAAGAACTTGCCGGACTGCGTGAACGACTGGCCATACGGCATCACCCAAGTATCGTTTGTGTTGGTCGAGAGGTGGACCGCGCAGAAGTCGAGGGTGGGGTTGCCAAACGCGTCCTCGGCCGTGACCGTCAGAGGGAACGACTGGCCGAAGGTCGCCTGGCTGGGAGCGGTAACGGCAAATTGCGTCAGTGCCCCCGACATAACCACGAACGTGTTGCTGGTCGCCTTGAGAGAGTAGCCGTAAATCCGCCCCTTCACCTTTTTCGCTGCTGAGGTGACGATAAGAGCAACCGAGAAGTCGGCCTTGTCCAGGGTGACGGTCGACGTGATGGGGACGGGATCCGATGTAGCGCCGGTGAAGGGCGTCTGCGTCACCGTTTGCTTGTCGTTACAAGTGACGGTGACGGAACCGGCCAGGAGGTCGGCCGCACAGGTCGGATTGCCGTATTTGTCCGCGGTCGCGACGGTGAGCGTGAAGCCCTCGCCGGCGGTGTTGTAGTAAATGGTTTGTCCGTGCCCCGGTTTGCTCAGGACGCTAGCGCTAGCGGTAATCGTGGCCGACGGCCCCGCCGTAACCGTGATGCTGGTGCTTCCCGTGGCCGAGCCCTGCGTGCCCGCAATCGCGACCTTTCCCGCCGTGTGGAGATTGAAGGAGACGGCGGCCGTGCCGCTCTTCAGGACGATGCTGGGGGCAACGGAGCCTTTCAGAAATTTAGGAGGCTTCCCTGGCATCTGCTCCGTCAGCCCGAACAGCGTCTGACCGCCGGCGGTGAGCACGGCTGTTGCGTTGTCGCCCGTACACGTGTTGCCGTATGTGTCCAGGACCGTGAGGCTGACGCTGAAGGCCGCCCCGGCAAACTCGGTCCCGGCATCGGCGTGTACCTGGATCGAGGCCGGGCTTCCCGCGCTAATCACGATCTTGCCGCTGGTTCCCTTGAGCGTGCCGATAGTGGCCGCGAGCGTGACGGTGCCCGTCTTACTGAGCGTGACCGGAACCGTGACCGTGCCGCTACTCAGCGTGACCGCTGCGTGGGAAACCGTCTGGCCATCGCTGCTGGTGAGGGTGAACGGGCCGTTGTAGTAGCTGACGGTCTTCCCCGAGGAGTCCTCGGCCGTGACCGTGACGTTGAAGGGGGTGCCGGCCGTGGCGGTGCCGGGGGCTGTGACGGCGATCGAAGCGATCGCCTGAGCATTGGACTGTTCGGCGCCAATGGCCAGCGAGCTGGGCTGGACCACATCGCCGGACTGGTCGCACTCGAAGTAGACGGCGGCGCCGAGACTATGGCCGGCTTGCAAAAGCACAGAGGAGCGAACAACCGTGAGCGTGTTGTACTCCAGTTGGACACTGGAAACCCACATCTCGTCGCGGTCGATCTGGATGGTCCCCGTGCCGGCAGTACTGGCAATCGCGGCGGCGTCGGCGACCGGAACGGTCGTGTCCTGGGCGCCGATGGCGGCGGTCAGGGTGGTCACCGGCCCGCCGGCCGCCAGGGCCGGACTGCCGGGCAGTGGGGGCATGGTCTGAGTGCTCCCGCTGTAATTACCCAGCGAGGCCAAAAGCGGATCGATCGGCACACCGCTGGAACCGATCTTGTTGCCGCCCGCGCCATTACTTATGCCCGTCAATCCGCTGCCGTCGCCGATCAGGTTGTAGACGCTCGTGGCGGTGACGCTGCCGTAGACGTCCGGGCCGACGCTGTTGCCGGACAACAGCGCGTTGCCGGCGACGATCGTATCCACCATGGTCAGCGTACCCACCGTGTAGGTGCCGGCTCCGTAAGGGGCGGAGTTGCCGGATATGGTGGCGGCGCTGAGCGTCATTGTGCCGCCGTTGTAGATAGCGCCGCCCGTCCGGGCGCCGTTCTTGGCGAGGGTCGAGGTGCTCACCGTCATCGTGCCATACTGGCCGTTGTAAATGCCGCCCCCGCCGCTTTGGCTGCCGGCCTGGTTACTGTTGAGCGTCGAGGCCGTCACGGTCATGGTGCCGGTATTGTAGATGGCGCCCCCGTCGTATCCGGCGGTGTTGCTGCTCAGGGCGCCGCCGCTCACGGTCATCATGCCCTTGTTGTAGAGGGCCCCGCCCTCGCCAGTGCTGGCGGTATTGCCGGACACGATGGGGCCGGTCAGCGACACCGTGCCGCCGGCGGCGTTGGCGATCGCACCGCCCTGTTGGTGGGAGATGTTGCCGGTGAAGGTGGCGGCGTTGGGGACGATCAAACTGCCCGTGTTGTAAACGGCGCCGCCCATGTCCTCGGCCGAGTTGTTGACCAACTTGCACTGGTCGACAACCAGGGTGCCGGCGTTGTTGATCGCCCCGCCAGAGCTGCCCGCATCGGGAGCAGTCGGCGTGCCGCCGAGGGCATCACCATTGGTAAGAATCAGCCCATGGAGGGAGAGGCTGGCGCCGCTATCGACCTGCAAGAGGTTGGTTCCGGCGCCTTCGATGATAATTTGCAGCGGCTTACCGTTCTTCTGATCGCTGCTCCAAATGGTCACCGCCGAGCCGGCCGTCAGTTGCAGCGGGCCCTGTGACAACGCAATCTGATCGCCGCCGAGGTTTTGGGCGAAATAGATGTCGTCAGCAATGTGCTGGCCACCATCGGTGTTGGCCTGGGTGATAGCGGACCGCAGGGTTCCCGGCGACCCGTCATCCGCCGAGCTGCTGACCGTCAAGATGGAAAGGACGAGGCGGTATTCCAGCCGCTCGAAAGCCAACCGCCCCCGGCGATTATTCTTCCTGGACGCACTAGAGCCCGCCGACCGCCTAACGCCGCGCATACCCCGACCGAAACAAGGCTTGCTCCACACGGCTGGTACTCCTTCTTGTCAGAGTTCTGTCATGGCCAATCGCCTTTATCCAGACCGAGCAACCAATAGTGTCACAGTTCTATAGCGATCCGCGCTCACCTCAAATTCCGATGGGTTCGATACCATAACTTATAGCTAGCCATTAGCTTGTACGCAATAACCAAGAATGGTGGGGGCGCGGGGCCAACGGAAAGTGAACCAAGGCGATCAGGTTCCGCCTGGGCGCGGGCTGGAATCTGCCTTCGTTTTCGGGCGGGCGGTAGCCCGCGCTATCTGAGTGTCCTTCGTTGATTGTCCTTGCCGCGTCTACTTGGGCAGGCTCCTTCGTCGGTGTCCTT
>JBEKTY010000306.1:0-5391 GCA_049515555.1 Thermoguttaceae bacterium | reverse complement strand
CGTCCCGTGACGGCCGCCACCGTGCAGCGACCGGCGACCTGGAGGGAAAATTGGGCAAGCTGCCGGCAATCTGGAGAAAGTTCAGCCTTGGTGGTCTAACAATTGTGATTTGCGGCACTAGCTGTACCGGCGTCGTTGCCACCATCGCCGTTACCGCCCGAAGGACGACGGACGGGGGCACCAGCGGCACCATCGCTGCCGCCGAGGTGAGGGTCACCAACCCACGTCGGAGTCCCATCGTCGAGGAACTGGCGGCTAGCGGTGTCTCGAAGATTGAGGGCTAGAATTGTAGCCGCTCGGCTACAGGGAGGCGCTTCTGAGCGGCGGCCTGGGGTTGTTTCGCGATTCTCCGAAGCGGAGCTTGCCGTCAGATCCAGCTACTAGGTGCCGGACAACGAAAAGCGATTCGACGTAGTCTACAGAATCCACGCTAAGAACCGCAGGACCATTCTTGTCTTGCGGGCCGTTCACCTGGTCTCGCAGCCTACGTGCCAAGTTGCTCACGATCCCCGTAAGCTTTCCGAACGCCTCATTCTTCATTTCGGTCAAGCGATCCGCATCGACGATGTCAGAGTCTGCAATACGAGCAAAGACTTCGCGGTTGAGTTTTCCAAGGCCAAAGAGCACGTCGCTCTTCTTGGCCGAATTGCCATTCTCGGACTTGGCAAGCAACTCCAGTAGCACCTTCCACTGGTCGGGTAAATGAAGTTCTGTCGCAGACTCGATTGGAAAGACAGCATGGTTGTCGGGATGGGGACAAATTCCGAAGTATCTGGGGTCGCCATCGCCTACGTGAATTCCGATACCGAGCTTGCTCCATCTAGTGACAGTCAGACGCCCTTGACCGGATGGAACAACCAGCGGCGGAGCCTTATCGGGATCAAACGTCCGCTTCATTTCCTGCGGCGTCCACTTCCAAGCATCTCCGACCGCGCTTATCGAGTAATCAGGCGTGTAACCATCTTCGAAGTTCACCCCAGGCGGCGGCACAACAAGAAGCAACTCGGCGCGTACAAGATCAAACAACGCCCATTGAGCGGCTGCGGCATGATGCCCCTCGCGCTCCAGTTCTTCACACAACGTGGTCTTGAGTACCCGTTGCCCACGTCGGCGATTTCCCAGTGCTTTCTGAACGGACTTCTTAGCCTTCAGCACTTGGTCGGCGGGCGGCCTGAAGGTGCGGTTGAAAAGAATCCAGTGACCAGCTTCGATTGCCTGCCGGTGAGCCAGCTCGGCAGCGGTTGCCATAGACACATTCCTTTCCGAACGAGACTTGCCTCGCGGCGACACGCCCCACTCCATCGACGGGGCAGAGCCGCTGACCAACCGGTGATTCGCGCGATCATATTATGATATGATGACGTGGTCGTGTGAAGATAGGGGGAGGCCATGCGGTCTGAAGCGCCGCCACAAACGAAAGCCCCCTCATACTGCGGCAAGTCTCTTCCTTCGTCGTCAGGCTCCCCAAGGGCACAGTCTCCTGAACCGCATGCCATAAGGAGACGGAGATATCTGTAAAGCGGCTTTACAGATTTCGCGTATGCGTTCGGCCGCGCACTTCTTGGGACGGATGGGCGCCGCCCTGCTCGGTTGGGCTCCTGCGGGGCCACAGTGGGGCCAACGTGGGCCGCGGCACCCCTATCGGTCCGTCTTCACCACCTTCGCCGCCCGCTGGGTCCCGCCTTTGGTTCTGAACCCGCTCCTCTGGGGACTACGGCATATCCGTCTCGTGTTAGCGCTCTAGAAGCTCGTGGTGGAGGAGTGGGCGCTCGTGTCTGGTCAGGACATGAGCAGCACCGACCCCAAACCGCGAGGCCGCAGGCCCCACCCCTTACAAGGGCGAGGGGAGATTGCAGGCGACCGTTTGTACCCGCTGGGCATCCTCATGCGCAGGCTTGGCATCAGCCGCAATACCCTCACGAGCCTGCGGCGACGCGGGTTGCCGGTCCATTTCATCGGAAGGCGGTGTGGCGTTATCGACGGCAGCGAACTGATCGCCTTCTTGCGGAAGGAATGGCGAGAGGAGGCATCGGAAAATGGCTGAACGGGTCCGGGTGAAGGGGACGTCACCAGCCGCACCGCCGAGCCACAACGCCCGAGGGAATTCGCCAGGAGTAACGAAAACTATGCGATCTTGGCTGATTGGCCCGCGGCCGAGATCGATATCAAACAGGGCCGAAACAGGAGAAGTGATTATGACTACCGTTGTGAACCAGAATCCCCGCATCGAGTCAGTTCGTGATTTCCTGGCACACACCCTGCCAGGGCCGATTAGCGATCCCAAACCGTTGCTGTGCCTCCTTGAAGCCTGTTGGCACGGATTTTGGGGAAGCGAACTTCAAGCGATGGCTCCGTACAAGCTCCGTCGTATGGAACGGGTCGCGTGGAATCCGCCGATCTTGAAGTTTGTGGTCGAGCGGCACGGCGGCACCATGATGGGGTCCAGCCGTGCCGAGTTGCAGCAATGGACGGTGAACCTCGACACCCTGACGGCGGGATGCCAAGAGATCGGCCATCGTCAGATGTCTCCCATGCAACCCCGGCTGGACGTAGGACAACTTGCCGACGAAATTGCCGGCTTGATCGTATCGCGGGCCGACGATGCTCGGCTGAAATGGGGCGACGACGGGACTGATCGAGTGCTGATCGGAAAGATTATCCCTGCCGATTCGGCGGTGAGGCAGACGCCTGAAGGGCGACGGAGACGATTCGGGATCGCTCTGTTTGGCCTTCTGGCGGGACGCGGTTGGCGAGTGGTGAGGCCGAATGTGTACGGGCGTTGCAACGGCGCGTAAGAATAGGCCCCTCTCTAGCCCTCGGCCCTTGCCGCCGGGCGGCCCCGCCGTTTTTTGCGCTTGCCTTCCGGCCCGGCCCGGCTATGGTGTGAATGTACAAAGTTTCACATACCGCCCCGGCGGTGGAAGAAAAGCGTTAGGAATCAAGATGCAACAGCTTAGAGCAAGGCCCCGTTGGTTCGACCGAGTGGTAACACCGGTCGCGCGGTCTAACGCCCGCGCGTACAAAGCCGCCGAGGCCATTGCGTTTGTGGAGAGGGTACGAATTATGGAGTTTGCACAGCTTTGCAACCATTTCAAGCCGACGACCTTGGCCGCCATCGTGGTGGACCTGGGCGATGGGCCGTTTGACGGGCCGTGCGCCGAAGCCCTGGAAGAGGCCCAGGTGATCGCGATGGACGCCCTCGTGGCGAACTGCGGCGAGGAAGAGGCCAGGGCCTTGATCGCGAAGGAGGCGGGATCATGAAGCCCTACCGCGTTTACGTTCTCCGATTCCGCGACTGCCGTAATCTGGTCATGCGATACCAGGACCCGGTAACGGGCAAATACTTGCGGTCGACAACGTACACCGACCCGCAGACCGGCGAGGTGTTCACCACCGGCGAGAATCTCAAGGAGGCGAAGAAGCTGGCCGCGAGGTGGGAAGCCGACCTGAACGCGGGCCGTGCCCAAGGCCGCTACGCCACTACCTGGGCCGAGTTCCGCGAACGTTACGAGGACGAGGTGGTGCCCGGCTTGGCGGAGAGGACCGCCGACAAGATCACCACGACCTTCAACGCGGTTGAGCGAATCCTGCCCAGGATCAAGGCTGGCAAGTTGAGCGACCTGAATGCCGAGGCGATCAGCCGTTTCCAAGCGGTTCTGCGGTCGGAGAGCACGCGGTCCGAGGCCAGCATTGCCGGCTACCTGAACCACCTGCGGTCCGCCCTCGCCTGGGCAGCCGAGCAGGGCATGATCCGCGCGGTGCCGAAGTTCACGCGGGCCAAGCGAGCGAAACGCGGCGGAAAGGCCAAAGGCCGGGCGATCACGGGGGAGGAATTCGACCGAATGATTGCCGCCATCCCCGCCGCCCTGGCTGGCTGGCGTAAGCTGAAGCGGATGCAGTTGTGGAAGGCGAACCGTAAGGCCGGCAAGCGTGAGCATAAAATGCACACCGACGAACGGCCCCAGGTGATCGCCCCTGGTGCGGTCGAGAGTTGGCGAGGCTACCTGACGGGCCTCTGGCTGAGCGGGTTGCGATTGGAGGAATCCCTCGCCCTATCCTGGGACCGTGAAGACCGGCCACACATCGTTCTGACCGGCAAGCGGCCTATGCTGCGCATCCCCGGCGACTGCCAGAAGAATGGCAAAGACCAGCTATGCCCCATAACGCGCGATTTCGCCGAGCACCTCCTTACCACCCCAGAGGCCGAACGTACCGGCCCGGTGTTCCGGCCATTGCTGCCGTGCGGCAGCCGTGCGGACGGGGCCAAGGCCGGTCGTATGATTTCCCTGATAGGCGAGTTGGCAGGAGTGAAAGTCCATACCCACCCGAGAAGCGGGAAGGTGAAGTTCGCCTCGGCACACGATCTGCGACGGTCCTTCGGCACCCGGTGGGCCAAGCGGGTTACGACCCCCGTCTTGCAGAAGCTGATGCGGCACGCCTCCATCACCACCACCATGGGATATTACGTGGACCTGGACGCAGCCGAGTTGGCGGAAGACCTCTGGAGGGTAGGTTCGGTTTTTGGTTCGGTTGCCGCCCCAGAGCCAGTGCTGGCGGCCAAAAAAACGACGTAACCATCTACAGAATAGCGGGTTACGAAAGAGGCCCCGCCCGGATTCGAACCGGGGATGGCGGATTTGCAATCCGCTGCCTTAGCCGCTTGGCTACGGGGCCGAAGACGCATACCTTACGGAATCTTGCCGGCGGCGTCAAGCCCGGCGTCAGGTCCGGCGGTGGCTGGCTTTTGGTTTGTACGGTATCGTCAGCCGACAGGCCGGAATCGCGATTCGACCTGGAAAATCAGTCAAGACCCGGCCGGTCTGCACCGATCCTTATAGTGCCGCAGCCGGCCATCACGGCAGATATCGTCGCCGGACGGCACTTCACGGCTGGAATTTCTCGCAAAACGCCCCGGCTGGTTTCCGGCTGGACGCCTGGGGAAGAAGATGACCCCCAATGCCGAATCGACGCTGACGAGCCCGGGCCGGAGCATCGCCTGGATCGACCGCCTGTTGGGGGCGGTCTTCCGCTGGGTCCATGCACCGCTGATAAAGCAGGCAGGGGGTGAGGTTGCCCGAGAATCCCACCCGGCGGCCTGGGAACGTATTTTTCCCACGGTGCGGAACATGGGTCCCGCGCAGGTCCGCGGGTATGCCCGGGCGGTGGTTCCGGACTTCGTCGCCCGGGAAGTCGATGTCGTAATGGCCCGTCGCTGGGTGAGGGCCTCGTTGCGGGCCCAGGTAGTGGCCGAGGCCATCGAGCAGCTTACGAAGCTGATTGTCGACGACGTGGCGTGTGCCCAATCGCGTCCGGTCAGGGCCGCCCGTCAG
This sequence comes from Thermoguttaceae bacterium, assembly GCA_049515555.1. Lineage (GTDB taxonomy): Bacteria > Planctomycetota > Planctomycetia > Pirellulales > Thermoguttaceae > JBEKTY01. The sequence continues at coordinate 61 of JBEKTY010000306.1, read as the reverse complement.
ACGGCGGCCTGAGCATCGAAGGGGCTAAGGGGCTAAGGGGTTGAGGGGTTAAGGGGTTGAG
>JBEKTY010000305.1:0-6242 GCA_049515555.1 Thermoguttaceae bacterium | reverse complement strand
CGTCGGCCGTGCTTCCCGTCCATCCGTAGCTGTAGCCAGTGTCGTAGGCAAAACTGCTGACGCCGCCGCTGTCGTCCGCCGCGATCGTCCCCTGGTTGACCACTCCGGCCGAATAGTAGGCGCTGGAGATGTTTCCCGCGCTGCCCCGAATCGTGATCCCCGCACCAATCGTCAACGTCCCCGCACTGGGATTGTTGTTTTGGGTGTTGTAGGTGTCCAGGAAGTTGCTGCCGCTCTTGCCGAATACCACCGCTCCCGTCCCACCCAGCGTCTGCGCTCCATCGAAATACAACCCGCCGTATGTCGATCCGGCCGCGTTGCCCAGCCGCGCCGTGGCGTTCAACGTCAGACCATCCACGATATGGACGTTGGCGTTGTTATTGGTCGCCAAGTCCAGGTCGCTGTTGGCCGTCACCCCGTCCAAAGTCCCGCTGCTGTTGGTGAAGACCAACTCCGCGCCGCCCGATTCGTTCAGCGTGCCATTCTTCAGTGTGCCGCCCGCCAGGTTCCACGAACCGGTCGCCGCATTGAGCGTCAGGATCGTGCCTGTATTGTCCAAGGTCCCGGTCAAGTTGACCGTCCCACCAGTGCGGTTGAAAACACCCAAACCCGGCAGCGTGAACAGGCCGCCCAAGTTCACCGTAGAGGTAGAATTGGTAGCGCTAATACTCCCGGTGCTGTTCCAAACACTGCTGCCGTTGCCCAGGTTCAGCGTGGCACCAATAGCCGTAATCGTCGAGGAGTTCGTCCACGCACCGTTGACGTTCAGGGTCTCGCCATTGCTGGCTTGCAGCGTTCCCTGGTTGGTGAAGGTGCTGGGACTGATTGTGAGACCGCCTGTACCGCCGTGCTGCCGGAAAGGACCTCGATACCGTTGACCAGGGGATAGTCCGCCGCCCCTTGACTGAAATTGACCGCGATCTGCCCATTGCTGTCGGCCGTGGCCGTGAACGCCGCTACCACCGCCTTGTCCTTGCCTCCAGCCGCAGCCACAATATCGAAGTCCGTCAACACCTGCGTCCCATTGATACTCACGTTGAACTCGCGCTGGCCCGCATTGCTGTAGGAAGGTTCGGCGAAGTGCAGGCGCACCGTGTAGCTCGCCCCCGGCGTCAAGTTTGCCAGCGCGTAGTTGAAGCCGTAATACGACCGCCACGTCTGATAGACCACCGCCGGTGCCGGGTTGCTAACCCCCGAGGTGTCGATCGCGTCTGCCGTGCTGCCCGTCCAACTATTAGTGAAGCCGGTGTCGTAGGCAAAACTGCTGGCTCCGCCGCTGTCGTCCGCAGCGATCGTCCCCTGGTTGACTACGCCGGCCGAATAGTAGGCGTTGGAGATGTTTCCCGCGCTGCCCCGAACCGTGATCCCCGCGCCAATCGTCAACGTCCCCGCGCTGGGATTGTTGTTTTGGGTATTGTATGTGTCCAGGAAGTTGCTGCCGCTCTTGCCGAACACTACGGCCCCCGTCCCGCCCAGCGTCTGCGCTCCGTCGAAATACAACCCGCCGTAGGTCGAACCTGCCGCGTTGCCCAGTCGCACTGTGCTGTTGTTGAGGGTCAAGCCATTAACGATATGGACGCTGACCCCATTGTTGCTCGCTAGGTCTAGGTCGCTGGCGGCCGTCACCCCGTCCAACGTCCCGCCCGAATTGGTGAACTTGACTGCCTGCCCCCCGCTGCCGGGCAGAATAGTCGCATGAGAGAGCGTTCCCCCGTTTATCGTGAAGGTGTTGTCCACCTCGAATGTGTTAGCGACAATCAAGGCCCCGCCGGACAGTGCGAGGGCGTTGGCCGACACGAGGCTCTTGATTGAATTATTTCCGCTGCTGTGGACGATCGTTATGCCGCTGGCGGCGTTAATGACAACATCGTCGGCAGGTCCGGGCAGGACACCGCCCACCCAGTTCGCCGGGTTCTGCCAACTCGTGCCTGTGCCCGAGGGACCACCATTATAATGGATGATCGAAAGCAACCGGCGGTCTTCGAGCGTCTCAAAGCCAAGTTTGCGTCGGTGTGCGGCAGAGGGCCGCGTGTTGGAAATGCGATTGGCAATCGTTCGACGATGCCCGCCGAGAGAGAACCGGCGCGTGCGTGTGAGGCTCATGTCTCCAACCCCGCTATTGAAGTTAAATGTTATGGTCGGATATAGGAAACCCTTATGCTGAATGCGTGTTATGCCGGCCTGCCCACAAATCTGTCATCTGCTCGGCCATTGCCTCCGCAGCCCGAACATCGGAAGCTGACAGGCATTGCTCCGCCCTCTACAAGCAAAAGGAGCGCTGAACCAAGGCTGCCCCTACAGCCCCGACCAAGGGGCACACAGAACAGCGATTGGCCAGCGCCCCTTGCGGGGCGCGGCACAAGTCGCTGCTTCTGTGATTCAAGAGCGCACACGCGCTCAGGTTGGTCGTTCTGTAGAGAGCAGTTTCTTGACGCTCGCGCGTCGTTCAAGTTGTCTTCATGGCCGGTCTATGGCCCTGGTCGTTCCTCGTTCGGTGTTCCGGTTACTCGAATTCGGGCTGGTCGATTCCCCAGCGTCTTTCCAATCATCCGCTAGCATAGTTGAGGGGCGAGAGGGGCACAACCCCCCGCTCCATATTTTACGGCGGAGTACGTAGTTGTCCGCACCTGCCAGTGGCCTGCCGGCCTGTGGGCCCCATCCCGTTGGCCGGAAAAGACCGCTGGCAGCCCCGAAACGGGCAACGCGGCCTATGTGTCATTGTCGGTGGCCCAACAGCCGCAAGGTCTTACGGTACTTGATGTTGCGTTGTACGCGGGTCGATAGACCGACAGTCCTGGCTTGTCGTGATGAAGGCGACGATCTCGTGCTTGATTCCTTCGCTGGCAGTGGCACGAGACGTGCCGCACCGCTGCGGAGTCGGGGCGATGGTGCGTCAGAATCGAACTGAACCCAGACTACGCGGAGATGGCAGCCCGCGCGGTCGGGGCGACTGTTGAATTTGCCACGGCCGACAAGCAAAAGGGCTTTGCGAGCGGCCGACGCGGTAGTCAATTCCATCTTTGGCCAGTGCGCGGTCGGGCCGACCCGCACGAGCCCGTTGTCGGTGCAACACGGCGGCAGAAGTTGATCCACCCGGCGTCTTGGCCCAAAAAAATCCAGGCGACATTCGAGCGCCGGAAACTCAGCGTCGTGGCGTAGACGTGGTTCAACCCTTGGATACCTGGCCTTGCCGTCACGAGCCAACCGCGGCGCACGATTTGAGAATCCCGGCCGCCAACGTCGGCCTGACAAAGCCAGTTTCCTCGGGCCGTCGCCGCGAAGCGACGATTTGATCCACCCAACGCCACCTGGAGGTTTCTTGCGATCGTTGACGCCGGCCATCGGACGCCGGGCCACAGTACGCCGGAGTCCTGCGGGTTGCCGCACTGATCGTTTACATTGCCGCGGCAGACCTTCATTTTCGCCGGTGCGTCCAGTCGAAGGAGCGGCCGGATTTGTCGATTGCACGGCTTGTGTCGGTTTTCCCGATTAGACCGACCCTCCGGGAATCCTTTTGCTACAACCATTGCAAACGGAGGGCGCATTGCCCCGCCCGCACAATCGCAAGGGGTTGCAGTCTGGCAGTTGTCGGAATGCCACGATGTAAGCTAGGGCAAGCCCGGTCTAGTCCCTGGAAAGGGCGCGCCTAGTTTGGGCGTCAAGGTGGGCAGGGAGCATCAGGCAGGGAGCATCAGGCAGGGAGCATCGGGCAGGGAGCATCGGGCAGGGAGCATCGGGCGCAAACAAAACGGGCAGAAGTTTACCCTGCCCGGTGGCGCGCGAATTGCAGACTAGACTACTGCGCGAAGATTCCGCGCAAACCGTTGCGCGGAATCTTCAAGATGTGGCACATGGGCAACGCGCTGTTGTCATGCTGCCCTATGGGAAGAGGGTTTCCAATTCTTCGGCGGGAATTTGTGTTTGACTTGTTTCGACAACTCAATCAGAATGGATTGCAGCGCGCCCGCATAGTTGCCGATGTTGCGCAGGTAACGAAGCGTTTCCTTGCTAGGGCGCGTGCCGTCGAATACAAGGGCGCGCCATTCTCCCCAGCTATTCCGCGGGATTGCGTGTTGCGTCAAGATGGATTCAAGGGTTGCGTTACTCATGGTTGTGACTCCAAGAAGAAGATGTTTCGACCCAGCAAAAGTCTGCCCTGGGTCGAAAAGAAGTCAAAGCATCGGCCCGAATTCCGCGCGGTTTTCAGACAATCGACCGTTAAGGAAACGAAGTATGTCTTCTCTGTGCAATCAAGGGTTTGCGCGAACAAACCATACCCCAGATAGTGAAACGAAACGAGGAAGAGAGGCGCGGCGCTCGCGGGCGAAAACCGTGGCGCGAGTGGATATGAAAAATCGGCATTCGGTCTCCTGGCGCGCCGGGAATTGCCGGCGCAGCTTCAATTGCGGACGGCCGGCGCGCTGAAGTCCAGTGAGGTGGAGAAGTTCTCCTCCTTCAGGCGATCTCTGGTTCGTGTCGAGCCCGCCATCGCATTCGATCGTTGCTCTTTGGCCGGCTGCCGATCCATGCTGGTCGTCGATCCTTCCTTACCAGCCGACCACGCAAGCGGACGATCAACAGTGACATGCCGCTCACACTGAACCCGCAGGCCAGTGTGCCACCATAGTCCTTTCGCAAGGGCCATGACCATCTACCGATCGTGCCGCCAGCGTCAGACGGTCAATCGACGAGGCGATCACATGGGGCAATCCGGCGGAACTGCGGCTGAAACAGCCGGACGAAAGAACGCCTGAAGCCTGCGGGTTCGTGACGCTGTGCCGGGGCCGGCGTGCTCGGGCTCTCTTTCGCTCGGTCACAGGGCGCATGCGCCAGCCCCGGCGTAGGGCGGCAGTTCGGGCCACCTGGATCGGTGCAAGAGAAGGTGCCGATTGTGGGCCGTTTTTTGGCAGGAATGACGGGTTGCGTCGCGGGAGTGGAGACCGGCGGAACGCCCGGCCGGAAACAGTTGGAGTACGGGGCGGGGTGTGAAATTCCTTATGGCCGCTTCTTGGACCCTCCGGGAAACCTTATGGCCGTGCCAAGGAAATGTTGGAGAACCTTACGCACGGGCCAACACGCGCATCACCTGGACCTGATTCCACCGCTTGCCGCGCCGCGTGGTATGCCCCTGCTGGTTCAATTCGTCGGCGATGTGCTGCTGGCTCCAGCGGGCGGCCCGCCATTCGACCATCTGCGGCAGCAGATCGACGTAAGCCTGATCGGCCTCTTTCTTGACGGCCCGACCAGCGGCCTGGGCTCCTGTCTTCCGTGCTTGCTGCGTGAGGTTCCGGCATTGGGGTAGCGACGCGCCCAGCTTGCCGGCTGTTGCCACAACGATTTCGTCAGGAACACCATCGGGATACGCTTCCCTGATTCGTTTGCTTACCTTCCGCCTCTTCTTGTAGGCAGCGAGTGCGTCTTTGGTCCGCTGGCTGATTAGCTGAGCCTCGTGTTGCGCCACCAGGGCCATGACGCCGACCGTGAACTCGTTTGCGCCGGGCAGGTCCAGGAACACCATTGGCAAGCCTGATGCTTGGAGCGTGAGCAGAAACGCCGCGTTCCTCGCCAACCGGTCCAACTTGGCAACGACGAGCGTGGCCCCCGAGCGCTTGGCATGGGCGATGGCGCGGGCCAACTCCGGCCGGTCGGCCGTCTTGCCGGTCTCGATTTCGCGGTAGGTGGCGAGCACGCGGCCCCCGTGATCCCGGCGGTAGGTGTCCAGGGCCTCTTGTTGTGCCTCAAGGCCCAAGCCGGAACGGCCCTGGCGCTTGGTGCTGACGCGAATGTACCCGACCAAAGGAGGCATCTTGACCATGTTGTAACCCCTTCTATGTCAATCATACATCGGCTTCACCGACGGATCAAGTATTTGTATTGCAGGTCCCGTATCAGCGCCGGGGTGGCGGTCCGCCCAAGATTTCGAGGCGTTCACGCACCAGCGGCTTCATTTCTTCAACGGCGGCCAAGCTCCGAGTGCGTGTAAACGCGCTATCACGACGGACCGTGGCGGATCGGCCGGACGACCAGGCGGCCCTGGCCCGCGGCCGGAGGCAGCAGCGAGTAGGGCAGCGACGATGCCGGGCCGACCCACGGGCATCGGTGAGTGTCGGGACAGTGGCCATTAGTGCCGGCGGCCGGCGACTTCACGTATCGCCGCAACGACGCCCTATTACGGGGTTCTTGCGGGTCAAACCGGGCGGTCGGCAGCACGGTGGGCTCGCAGGCGGCGTCGGAGGGCCCAG
>JBEKTY010000304.1:0-5564 GCA_049515555.1 Thermoguttaceae bacterium | reverse complement strand
GAGGCGGCGTTCTCGCCGGAAAGTTCGATCTTGACCGGCGGCTCCTTGGCGCCGGGGACCTTCAGATTGTCGGGCAGGAACTGCGACCAGGCTTTCAGGTCGGCGTCGTTCTCAAAATCGAAGAGCACCTTCTCGCCGGCCGTCAGACCTCCGGCAAGAGCCGGAAGAAGGCAAAGGGCCGATACGACAGACACGAATTGCCGACGGCAAGTCATGATCATGATAGTACACCTTTCCATTGATAGTATGTCTTTCCAAGCGTTTCATCAGTTACCGGCCATCTCTTCAGTGCCCCTTCACGTCCAGACAAACCAGATCTCCGCCGGTGTTCCGGCAGTAGAGCCTGCCGCCGCACAGGACGGGACACGTCCAACACTGGCCGTCGAGGACCTTGGCGCGGGCCAGTTCCTTGAATGCCTTGGGCGAGGCCTCGGCCACGATCAGGTTCCCTTGTTCTTCCATGATAATGAGTTTGCCGTCGGCGGCCATCAGCGGTGCGTGCCCCAATCCCTCCTTCTTCCATTTCACCTCCCCGGTTTCGAAGCGGACGCATCGCAGCGAGGCGCTTTTTGAGGTGTGGTCGAGACTGTGCGTTCCGTACAGGTAGCCATCGACCAACACGCTCGACTGGAAGTAGTTGGCCATCTCCTCGTTCTGCCAGACGACCTTCGGCTTGCCCCCGGTCATCTGGAGGAGGACGTCCATCCGATCGTTCCCCGATCCGGAAAGGAACACCTTGTCCCCATAGACGATGGGAGTCGTGCAAGGGCTGACACCCTCTTTCCGCTCTTTCCAAGGGTATCGCCAAAGTTCCTCGCCGTTGGCGGCGTTAACACCCAGGGCAATCGCGGGCGTCAACAGCACCAAGCCGGTCTTGCCGCCGAACTCATAGGAGACGGCCGAGGAGAAGCCCGCCTCTCCTTTGCCGCATTTCCAGCGCGGCTGACCGGTCTTCGCGTCCAGGCCGAGGACCAAAGTCTCCTTGCCGCCGCATTCCACCACGAGCACGTCGCGTATTACCAGCGGTGAGCAGGCGTAGCCGTAATAGGGCCTCTTCCCGCCGAAATCTCTGACCAGGTTCTTGTTCCAGACGATACGCCCCGAAGCGGCGTCGAGGCACACGATCTGACCGAACCGGCCCAGGGTATAGACGCGGCCATCGTGGACCGTCGGCGTGCTGTACGTCTCGTTGCCAAAGGCCGGATACGAGTGCTCCCACACCGTCTTGCCCGTGTCGGCGTCTAGGCACCAGACAAAATCCTTACCCAGCGCCCGGCCCTCCTCGTCCTTCTCGAACTTGCCGCCCGGGCCGGGCTTATCCATCAAGAAGCCCATGGTGTACAGGCGGTTGCCGACAATGGCGAAGGAGGACATCCCCGTATAGACCTTGGCCTTCCACAGGACTTTGGGGCCTTTCTCGGGCCACTGGCTGGTCCAGCCTTTTTCAAGCGAGATGCCGTCGCGGTTCGGACCGCGCCACTGCGGCCAGTCGGCCGCGCAGGCCGTGGGCAGTCCACCGGGTAGATCGGCGACGACGACCAACACTGCCGCGCGCAGCCACCACGCAAGAATTTTGCGTATCGTCACCATCCTCCTCCTATTTGGGCTCGTAGATTACGGCCACGCACGGCCGGTTCTTCGGGTCATCGCCCTTTCACGTCCAGCAAAGCCTCCTTCGCTCCTCCAGGGTTTAAGGGGCGGTGATTGGTGATCGAAACATCATTACTGCCCCGTGCGCACGTCCAAGCACACCAACTCCCCGCCGCCGCTGCGGCAATAAATCCTTCCGTGGCTGAGAGTCGGACAGGTATAACACTCACAATTGTAGCAGGTGTGATCCAGGACCTTGGCGCTGGCCAACTTCTTAAAGCCCTGGGGAGACGCCTCGGCGACGATCAGCACGCCCTGCTGGCTCTGGATGATGAGCTTGTGGTCCGCAGTGATCAGCGTGGCGTGGCCAAGGCCTTTCTCCGTGTGCTCCCACATCACCTTGCCGGTGTCAAAGGCCACACAGCGCAGCCGGGTCTTGGTTGCCTGGTAACCCGGGGCATGGATACCAAACAGATGCCCGTCCACGAGGACGCTTGATTGGAAATAACTGATCATCTCCTTGCTGCTCCAGACGGGCTTGGGTGGGTTCTGGCCCAGCTCGAGGACCGTGCCGAGGCGTGCGTCTCCTTCTCCCACTCCCGAAACGTAAACCCTGTCGCCATGCACCAGGGGAGTCATGAGGGCGCACACCGACCACGGGTAGCGCCACAACTGCTTGCCGTCACCGGCGGCCAGCCCCACGGCCTGGCCGCGGGCCAGGTGAACGATGCCGGCACGATTTCCCGCCCGGTAAGGAACCGGTGAAGACGCCCCGCCGATCTCGGTTGCCTTGCCATACTTCCAGACCTCCCGGCCCGTTTTCCGGTCGAGGGCGGCCAGCAGCGGCTGCTCACCGCCACATTCGACGATCACGCCCTCCTCCACGACCAGCGGCGAGCCGGCGTAGCAGCCGTAGATGTTGAGTTTCGCCGCGTAGTCCCGGGCCAGGTCCCTGGCCCAGACCTGTCGTCCCGTGGCCCCATCGAGACAGGCGACCTTGCCGGGCGCCCCGTAGGCGTAGATCAGGCCGTCGAAAACCGCCGGTGTGCTGTTCGTTCCCCAGTCATTGCACCCCAAGTTCTGGCAGTCCGCCGCGTGTTGCCACAGCACCTTGCCGGTGTTCGCGTCGAAACACCACACGGTCTCGCTGCCGACATTTCTGTCGTTCGCTCCCTTGACCGGCAAACCCTTCGCGTCTACCCTCCAAGAGCGGCCCACGGCGTAGGCCCGCTCGCCGACCGCGACCACGGAGGAATGCCCGGCGCCGACCTTGGCCTTCCAGAGCACTTTCGGCCCGCCTTCGGGCCACTGGCTCCGCCAGCCCGTTTCGGTCGAGGAGCCGTCGCGGTTTGGCCCGCGCCACTGCGGCCAGTCGGCGGCGGCCGCAAGATGACAGAGCGAACACGCGACGCAAAGAATCGCCGGGATGAGAAATCGAGAAGCATAATGAAGAATCATGGCCGACAACTCCGGGGGGAAACGAAGGCAGGGCATCTCGGCAGGCAATCATTCTTTCGGCTCATAGATCACCACCATCGCCGGCCGGCGGCTGATTTCCTTGGCCCAGCGCGAGTAGGCCGCAAACCCCATCGTGTTGTGCAGGCCGCGCCCGGCGTTGTTCAGCGTGAAGCCGTGGTTGGGGTGCTTGCCGTCGGTCCACCACTTGACCGCCTCGGTGAAATCCCAGACGTTGGTCGTGCCCTGGCCGGGGCCGTAGGCGGCAATGATCGGCAGGAAATCCGGGTCCTCGCCGTCCCAACTCGATCCGTGCGTTTCTTTCCAGAACCGGTCCTTGGCGTACTGGAACGTATTGACTTCCTTCTCCTTCCACGGCCGGTTGCAGAACTCGGCGATGAACAGGCTCGGCCGCATCGGCCACTCTTTCTCGGTCGGCCATTGCCGCACCAGGAGCAGCCGGGCCGCCAGGATCCGGCTCCCCTGGGGAATACTGGCAAGATCGACGCGCAGCATCACCGGCCGGCCACGCAAGGATACCGACATGCGCTCATCGCCGGCCAGGCAGGTCAGGGTCTCCAGCAGGTTCGCGTTTGGCCCGTGGGCATCGACCCCGGTAGACGCCCAGCCCGCGTACACCTTCTCGGGCGCGGCTGGATCAAAACCCTTCTGCCCGTCGCGGAAAATGGCCATCACCGCGCGCGGGTGCTCCTTCTTCAGCCCGTCGCGGAGCGCGCGGAACTCGGCCTCCACCTGCTCGATGGTCTTCTCTTGGGGCCGGACCCAGTGCTTCATCATGCGCTCGCCGAATTCCTCGACGCTGTCCACCTCGATGCCCAGCCCGAGCACGGGGATCTTCTTGCCGAGCTTGGGATAGAACTGCCTCTTGTCGCCGAGGTACACGTGGTCGCCGTGCGGGGGCGTGGCCGTCTGGGTAGCTTCCGTCGAGACGCGAATGTTGTCCACGTACAGCGTCTCGCCCTCGTGCGGCGCGTACAGGATGACCTCGAACTGCGTGGGGCCTTTCAGCGGCGGCGCCACGTCCACGACGGCATTGCGGCCCTGATGCAGCAGCGCCAGCTTGACCCAGCCGCGGTGCTCTTTATCGTCCCGGCTGACGACGCGGAAGGCAGCCAGGCACGTGCGGCCGGCGGTCATGTCGGCCCGGAAACTCCGGTAGGCATTCCAGTCCTCCAGCGGCGAGCGTGTTGCCACGACCGAGAACTTGTCGCCGGAGAACCATGGCGTTGCCGAGACCGAGGATTTGCCGCCGGAGAACGTGAGCTTCAGGCACCGCTTGCCGGAGGTGGCGTTCTCGCCGGAAAGCTCGATCTTCACCGGCGGCGCCTTGGCGCCGGGGACTCTTGGATTGTCAGGGAAGAACTGCGACCAGGCCGCAAGGTCGGCGTCGTTCTCGAAGTCGAAGAGCACCTTCTCATCGGCGGCCAGCGGCCTGCCGCCGAGGAACAGAACGAGGCAAACGCCTGCCACAGCGGCCCTACACGTAAGACGATAACCCATGATCGATCCTCCTTTTTGCAAACGCTTCCTGGGTTGAACCACTTTCCATGGATCCGCGATCGAATCCTCGACATTTTCCGCTTATTGCCTCTTGACGTCCAGGCACACGGCATTCTCGCCGCCCCGGCAGTAGATCCGGCCGCCGCAAAGCACGGGGCACACCCAGCTTTTGCTCTTGCTGGGGAAGACCTTGGCGCGGGCCAACTCTTTGTAAGCCTTGGGCGACGCCTCGGCCACCACGAGTTCACCGTCGTCGGTGATCAGAATGAGCTTGCCGTCCGCCGCCACGAGCGGCGAAAATCCAAAGCCCGCGTGCGTCCACTTCACCTCGCCCGTATCCCAGGATACGCACTGGAGCAAGGTGGTGTCGGCCTCGCCGCTGTTGCTGTAGGGACCGTACACGTGGCCATCGACCAACACGCCCGAGTGGAACAGGAGGCCCATCCCCTTGGTCTTCCAGACTTCCTTCGGGCCGCTGGAAGTCAACTGGAGCATCAGCGAGAGGCCGTCGCGCGGGAAAACCGAGAGAAGGACCCGATCACCGTGGACCAGCGGTGTTGGGATGGTGTAGCCGCCCCCTTTCCACGGGTAGCGCCAGAGTTCGTCGCCGCTGACAGCGTTGAGGCCCAGGGCCACCTTGGGCGTCAGCATGACCACGCCCGGCTTGCCGCCGGCGTCGTAGGGGACCGGCGAGGACTCGGCGGCTCCCGCGCCCGGGCCGCTTTTCCAAGCCAAGTGGCCGGTCTTCCTGTCCAGCGCCAGCACCAGGGCGTCGCCGCCGGCATGCACGATCACGACGTTTTGCAGCACCAGCGGCGAGCAGGCGTAGCCGCTGTACGGCCTCAATTTCCCTCCGAAGTCGCGCAAGAGGCTGTGGCTCCAGATGGGCCGGCCATCGGCCGCGTCGAGACAGCAGATCTGCCCGAACCGGCCGAGGGTATAGACGCGGCCGTCGTAAACCGCCGGAGTGCTTTGCGTGCCTTCCGCTGGGGCCGGAT
>JBEKTY010000303.1:0-5606 GCA_049515555.1 Thermoguttaceae bacterium | reverse complement strand
CAAGCCAGCAGTGGCACCCGTCGCCAGCGAGGGCCGGGGAGGCGGCGAGCGATGAACCTCGTCATTCAAGCTACGCGGGTGCCACGGGTGGCTCGCCCACCCGTGCTACTAACACTGCCGGACAAGCCGGCAGGGGCGCCCGTCGCCAGCGAGGGCCGGGGAGGCGGCGAGCGATGAACCTCGTCATTCAGGCTGCGCGGGTGCCACGGGTGGCTTGCCCACCCGTGCTACTAACACTGCTGGACAAGCCAGCAGTGGCACCCGTCGCCAGCGAGGGCCGGGGAGGCGGCGAGCGATGAACCTCGTCATTCAAGCTGCCCTCCGCCTGCGGTGGGTGGTGCTGCTCATGGCGCTGGGAATTGTGGGCTGGGGCGTGTGGGCCTTCCAGCAGCAGCCCATCGACGCCTACCCGGACATCTCGGCCCAGATGGTGCAGGTCATTACCACCTACCCCGGCCGGGCGCCGGAGGAGGTCGAGCAGCAGGTGACGATCCCCGTCGAGAATGCGATGATCGGCGTGCCGCGGGTCGAGACGGTGCGGTCGCGGACCATCTTCGGCCTCTCCCTGGTGCAGATGGAGTTCGAGGAGGGCACCGAGGCCTACTGGGCCCGGCAGCGGGTGGCGGAGCAACTCGGAAACCTGGTCCTGCCCGACGCGGTCCAGCCGCAACTGGGACCCTTGGCGGGCGGCTGTGGAGAGATTTATCGCTACGAGCTGGTTTCCGACGCGACCCACGACCTGATCGAGTTGCGGACGCTCAATGATTGGGTCGTTACCCGCCGGCTCAAGCGCGTCGCCGGCGTGGCCGAAGTAGCCAATTTCGGCGGCTTCGAGAAACAATTCGCCGTTACCTTCAACCAGGAGCAGCTCAAGCGATACGGGCTAGCGCTGGGCGACGTGGAGGACGCGATCAAGAAGAACAACGCCGCCGGCGGCGGGAGCGTCGTGTCGCGCGGCAGCATGTCGATGATGGTCCGCGGCAGGGGGCAGATCGAGAACCTCGATCAGGCCCAGAACGTGTTCATCAAGTCCATCGGCGGAACGCCCGTCTATCTCAAGGACATAGCCTCCGTCACGATCGACACCAAAGTGCCCAACGGCATCTTCAGCAAGGACTATCAGGAGCCGTCGGTGCAGGGCATCGTGACCATGCGCAAGGGAGAGAACCCTTCGCAGGTCTTGCTCCGGGTCAAAGAGTGTGTCGAGGAGCTGAACGCGACCGAGATGCCGCCGGGGGTGCGGATCGTCTCCTACTACGATCGGACCCAACTCATCGACGCGACGCTGCACACGGTCACGCACAGCGTTTCCATGGGGATTACGCTGGTTGTGCTGGTGCTCATATTCTTCCTCGGCCGGCCGTCGATGGCCCTGCTGGTGGCGCTGACGATCCCCTTTGCGCTGTTGTTCGCCCTGGTGCTGCTGTACCTGTGGAACATCCCCATCGGCCTGCTTTCCATAGGGGCGATTGATTTCGGGATCATCGTGGACGGGGCGGTGATCATGGCCGAGAACCTTGCCCGCCGCCTGGGCGAGTCGGGCCGGCACGACGCCCGCGGAGCGCTGCCCATCATTCGGGGCGCTGCCCAAGACATGCAGCGGCCGGTCTTCGTTTCCGTCTCGCTCATCATGGTGGCGTTCCTGCCGCTGTTGACATTGACCAGGATCGAGGGGCTTCTGTTTCGGCCCATGGCCCTGACCATCTTGTATGCCTTGCTGGGAGGCTTGATCTTTGCGCTGATCCTGGTGCCGGTGCTGGCGTCGTTTCTGTTCCGGCACGGCTACCAGGAGTGGGAGAATCCGCTGTTGCGCTGGTTCACCCCGCTTTACGCCTGGACCATTCGAGAACTACTCAAGGCACGGTGGCTGGTGGCCACGCTGTCGATCGCCGCGCTGATCTTGGTGCTGGCCGTGCTGGTTCCCCGCTTGGGGACCGAGTTCCTGCCGTACCTGGACGAAGGCGTGCTGTGGGTCCGCGCGAATTTTCCCGAGGGAACATCCCTGGAGCAGACCGACGAGTATGGCCGGCGGCTGCGGGAGATCGCCCTGGAATTTCCGGACATCAAGTTTGCCATCGTGCAGGCGGGTCGCAACGACGACGGCACCGACCCCTTCCCGCCCAGCCGCATCGAGATGATGATCGGCCCGCGGCCGCGCGAGCTGTGGACACAGTTTCGGAAGAAACAGGAACTGATCGCCGCGCTGAGCGCACGCTATCGCGAGGAGTTTCCGACCACCCGCTTCAACTTCACGCAGCCCATCATCGACATGGTTACCGAGGACACCAACGGCACCTCGGCGAACCTGGCGGTGGAGTTCAGCGGCCCCGATTCCAAGGTGCTGCTGGGCCTGGCCCGGCAGACGGTTGAGCTGCTGACGGACATTCGAGGCGCGACCGACGTGAGCATCGAGCAAGAAGGGCCGCAACCGCAACTGGTGATCCAACCCGACCGGGCCCTCTGTGCGCGCTACAACGTGCGCATCGAAGACGTGATGAAACTGGTCAACATGGCCATCGGCGGCGAGCCGGTCAGCACGCTATACGAAGGTGAGCGACGGTTCGACATCGTGGCCCACCTCGACCGGCAATCCAGAAAATCGCCCGACGCCATTGGACGATTGCCCGTGTACACGGCCGACGGCGTTCCCATTCCGCTGGCCCAGGTAGCGACAATCGAAGTGCGGGATGGCCAGACCCTCATCGCCCGCGTGGACGGCCGGCGCTGCATGACGGTTCGTTGCGACATTGTGGGGCGCGACCAAGGCGGCTTTGTCCACGAGGCACAGCAGCGCTTCGGCCGCGAGATCAGCCTTCCCGCCGGCTATCGCGCCGAGTGGCTGGGGATGTTCGAGAATCTCGATCGCGCTTACAAGCACTTCATGGTCCTGATCCCCACGACCATCGGGATCATCTTTATCGTGCTGGTTGTGGCGTACAGATCGTTTCGGGCGGCCTTCATCCTGCTGTTGCCGATTCCCTTCGCCTTCGCCAGCGGCGCGGTGGCCTTGTACCTCCGCCACATGAACCTCAATGTCTCGACGGGAGTGGGCTTCGCCACGCTCTTCGGCATCGCCATCATGGACGGCATCCTCATGTTCAAGGGGGTCAGCAACTACCGCCTGGAGGGCGCTTCGGTGGACGAAGCCATCATTCGCGGCCGAACCGACCGGCTGCGCTCCGGCCTGATGACCTCGCTGGTGCCCATCCTCGGGCTGTTGCCGGCGGCCCTGGCGACGAGCTTGGGCTCCGACGTGCAACGCCCCTTGGCCACCGTCATCACCTGCGGACTGAGCGGCTCGGCGCTGATCACCTTGTTCATCACTCCGGTATTCTATCGCATCTTCGTACCGCCGCTCCCTGAATCGCCGCCGGCCCACGGTGTGCCGCCCGGACTCACCGAGCCCTTGCCCGACGCAGCCGCCGTTGAAATCGTCGGACTACTGGAGTATCTGCACCAGCGGGGCGGCGAGGAGGCCGTGGTCCGCATCGCCGCCGACACGAATCGGGAGTTCGCCCACGTCGTCTTCATAGTCAAGGCCGCCGAGCTGCTGGACTTTGCCAGCACCCCGCTGAACCTGGTTGTCTTGACGACGGAAGGAAAACGCTTCGTCGAGTCGACACCGGAGCAGCGGAAGACCCTGTGGCGCGAGCGACTCCTGACGCTGCATCTCTTCCGCGAGGTTTATGAGCTCCTACAGAAGCAACCTGACCGTGCGGTAGACTCGGACCTGGTCCTGGAAACGATCGTGATGTGCATGCCCTACGAGAATTACGAGCGGGTCTTCAACACGTTCATCCGCTGGGCGCGGTTTGGCGGGCTGTTCGCCTATGACGAGACGACCCAGCGCATCTCTCTCGTGTGAGACGGGCGGCCGGCCCTCGGCAGGGATTGCAAAACAATAACCTGTTCAAATAAGAGCGCTTACCAGCGGTTCCGCCGCACGCGCTCCGGCCGGTACCGGTCTGCGGGTGGGACCTGCTCGGCGGCGTAGCCCAATACGACCAGGCTGTGGGCGATGACGTTCTCAGGCAAGCCGACCAGCCGCCGCAGGCCCTCCATCCTTGCTTCTCGCGGGTAAACTCCGCACCACACGGCGCCCAGGCCCAGGGCATGCGCCGCCAGCAGCATGTTCTGCGTGGCTGCCGCACAGTCTTCTACCCAGTAGCCCTCGGACTTCTCCAGGTCCAGGTCGCCGCACACCAGGATCGCCAGCGGGGCCCCGGCGGCCATGGCGGCGTTGGGCATGATCGTGGGGATCTTCGCCAGGATCGCCCGATCGTCGATGACCACCCACTGCCAGGGCTGCTGATTCCTGGCGCTGGGGGCCTGCATGGCCGCCGCCAGCAGCTTCTGGATCAGGTCCTCGGGCACGGGTTGGTCGAGGTAAGTGCGGATGCTCCGCCGGGTGCGAATCGCCTCCAAAGTATCCATGTCATCGGTTTCCTTATGGATCGCCGCTCACTTCTTGTTCTCGCGTGCCTTGCTGGCAGCCGTGCGTTCCGCAAACGGCTGGATCGCAAACGGTCGATGCGGCTCCTCCTGGTACCAATAAGCAACGCTGGTGAAGTCATCCGCGCCGGGGACGTCGGGAAGGGCGCCGATGTCCTGGATCTCGACCTTGAGAGATTCCTGGAACCGCACCGGATTGGCCAGGTACCAGCGGTACATGCGGTTATGGCCCTGCTCGTTCTGTATATAGCCGCAGTAAAGATAGGAAAAAGTCCCGCCGAAACACCAGCAGGAACCGTACTCGTCCTCGGTGCCGGGCGTATGAACCATGGTCTTGCCGTCCAGGTGGAAGATCGTAATGCCCTCGCCCCACCAGCCGCGATTCTTGGTATACACGTGCAGAAAGTCGCCTACATACTGGCCGCGGCCCTTCGCATCCAGGATCGTGTGGCGCGTGTTGATGTTGTTCTTTCCTCCGCATTGCGAAGGCTGGATCAAGCGGTCCAGCGGCGGCGCGCCGTCCTTCACGGGATTGCTTCTCCGCCACATGCAGTGCAAACGACTTTTCTCCCGGGCATAGCGTTGGTCCCGTTCGTAGTCCATTCCGTAGGCCATCGATGCGCCGTAGTCCTTGTCGCCGTCGTTGGCCAAAACGAAGCGCGCGCGGTTGGAAAACGGCATCGGCAGATAACACGTGTAACAGCCATGCTGGACTTGCATGGGGGCGGACTGGTAGTCGATCGCCTTGCCCCGCATGGCCCCGAAGAAGTCGCCCAGCGGCGCCTGAACACTGGGGTCGGATTCGTCGTCCCACAGAATCTTCAAGACCATTTCCGAGACGGGGGTGATATAGAACGAGACTACCTTGCCCGGGCCTTTCAGGTCGGCCAGCACCACTTCCTTTCCCTTGGGTACGGTCACCTGGTGGTACTCGACGTGCGATTGGGAAATGCCGTCGCGGATGCGATATACTTCGCTTAATTCCTGCGCCAGCCCGGAAGCGGCGAGGAGACGGCATAGAACCAGCGTAGCAACGACGCCGATAAGCGAATGACACTTTGGCATGATTGGACCCGCCTCGTACTGAGAACCCGTAGGGTGGGTCGAGCGGAGCGAGCCCCACCAGAACCCGGGAAAAATCGACGGTGGGGCTC
>JBEKTY010000302.1:0-6056 GCA_049515555.1 Thermoguttaceae bacterium | reverse complement strand
CGCCGCGAGCGACGTTGAGCGTGTGGCTTCGGCCGCGCGCGGCCGAAGCCACACGCTCAACGTCTTTACCTATGGAATAGGCATCCCCTAGAAAACACCTGTTGACAAGCTTAGAACAGGGAGAGGGGACCGGGCATCCGTAAGCAGCGGCCCAACTCAAACTCCTCTCCCAGTAAAGGTCTTAAC
Organism: Thermoguttaceae bacterium; assembly: GCA_049515555.1. GTDB lineage: Bacteria > Planctomycetota > Planctomycetia > Pirellulales > Thermoguttaceae > JBEKTY01. The sequence goes on along the minus strand of JBEKTY010000302.1, from coordinate 5,870 downwards.
ATGAACGCCAACATGAAGCACATTACTTGCGGGCTCTTTTTTGTGCAGGCGGTCGCGGCCGCGTCGGCAGCGGCAGCCGCTGTTTCGGCCGGCAGCCCCGCGGCTTGCGCGGATCGCGCGGCTCAGAAGGCCTGGGTCGATCGCCACCTGGGCGGCGCGGCATCCGAGCCTTGCTTCGCATGGCAGTACGATGGCAAGCCGGCTGCCGAGTCGCTCCCAAAATGGAATCGGACGCGGCAAGTGCAGTCGCTGGATGCCTGCCGGGAGCGAATCGTTGTGGCTTGGCGCGACCCGGCCACGAAACTCGCCGTGCGCTGCGAGGCCGTGGAGTACGGCGACTTTCCGGCCGTCGAGTGGGTGCTCCAGGTAACGAACGAGGGCACGGCCGCCACGCCGGTCTTGTCTGAAATCCGGCCGCTGGCCGTCTCGGTCGCCGCAGCGCCGGCCAAGCTTTGCACGTTGCACTATGCCAAGGGGGGACTGGCCGGGCTGGACGACTTCGCCCCGCAGGACCGCACGCTGCCGCCCGGCGAGCGCTTCGAGCTTCGCTCTGCCGGCGGCCGATCCTCCAACGGCGTCTTGCCGTTCTTCAATCTGGAGATCGACGGCCAAGGTCTGATCGGGGCCGTCGGCTGGACCGGAAACTGGGCCGCCCACTTCGACCGCGGCGGCGACGGCCGGCTCTCGCTCGCCGCCGGCATGCAGCGCACGCACCTGAAGCTGCTCCCCGGCGAATCCATCCGCACGCCGCGAATCCTGCTCCTGTTCTGGCGCGACGATCGGCTGGAGAGCCAGAACCTGCTGCGCCGCTTCCTGTTGGCCCACCACTCGCCGCGCTGCCCCGTGGCGGCCGGCCGCTTGCCGGTCTTCTACGGATCGTGGGGCGAGTTGTACGAGAAGACCCAGCTTCAGGCCATTCAGTGGTTCGTGGACAACAAGGTTCCCATCGACGTCTTTTGGATCGACGCCGGCTGGTATGGCGACAAGCCTTTCCAGGAAGGCTCGACCGACGCCAACAGCCAGTGGTGGAAGTACACCGGAAGCTGGCGGCCCAACAAGATTACCTACCCCCGGGGCCTGAAGCCCATCGGTCAGTTGCTGCGGTGCAACAAGCTGGGGTTCCTGCTGTGGATCGAAGCCGAGCGGGTGTTCCGGGGCACCGATCTCCAACGCCAGCATCCCGAGTGGCTGCTCGGTCCCCAGGGCGATAACTTCCTGGTGAACCTGGGCAATCCGGCCGCGCGGCAAGGGATTACCGACATCGTCTCGTCCTTGATCCGCGAGGGCGATCTGGCCTGGTATCGCCAAGACTTCAACACCGATCCTGAGAACTTCTGGAGCGCCGCCGACGCGCCCGACCGAGTGGGCATGACCGAGATCCGCTACATTGAAGGACTGTACGCCTTCTGGGACGCGCTCGTCGCCCGCCATCCGGGCCTGATGATCGACAACTGCGCCAGCGGCGGCCGGCGGCTGGACCTGGAGACCATCTCCCGCAGCGCGGCCCTCTGGCGCAGTGATTTCCAGTGTCGCCCGGACTTCAACCCCGCGGGCATGCAGGGGCAGACCCACGGGCTTTCCTCCTGGATTCCCTTGAGCGCGAGCGTCGCACGCAGCACTGATTTCTACCAATTCTGCAGCGGCCTGGGCGCAGGGGTTATTCTCAATACGTCGCTGGATCATCCGCAACAGCTCAAGGCCCTGGTCGAGCAGGCCCGCCAGATACAGCCTTATTTCCTGGGCGATTATTACCCGCTCACGCCCTATAGTCTCGCCGATAGCGATTGGCTGGCCATGCAATTCAACCGGCCGGAGCACTCAGACGGCGTGGTGCTCGCCTACCGCCGGCCCGCGTGCAGCGGGGAGTCGCTGCGGCTGAAACTGCACGCCCTGGAACCGGCAGCCCAATACGAAATCCGCGGCTGCGATGGAAACGCGCCGGCCCTGGCCACGGGAAAGGAGCTGCTCGACCCAGGCCTGCCGGTCAACCTCTCATGCAAGCCCGCGGCGGCCGTGATTCGCTATGCGGCGCGAGCGCCCGTCGTGAGCGTCCACGGGCGGCCCTAAGAAACCGCGAAACAGTAACTTGAGCAAATTCCAACGAGGGTGGCACGTCCCTGAGCGCAGCGAAGGGCGTGGTTCTGGGCGCCTCGCCACGCCCTTCGTCCCGCAGGGCGTGCCACCCTATCCGACCTGGCTCTTCTACAATCCGCACCCGGAAGCGAAGACATTTCACACCGACGTCGGCCCCGCGCCGGCCGACCTCTACGACACGCTGCAACACGACTTCGTCGAGCGGGCGGTCCGCGGACGCTGCCAACTCACGCTTCCTTCCGACGCCGCGGCCGTCATCGTGGCCGCGCCGGCAGGCGGGAAACTAACGCGAGACGGAAAACGCACGCTCATCGAGACTGTCGTGGTAGACTTCGGCGACCAAACGGACTGACCGGTAGTACGGCGGATGGCGAATGGAACGACGTGCCGTAAGTCTGTGATAAAATGCGAGTTACGCTGAAGTAGCGGCGCAGGGACTCGAACCCCGGACACGCGGATTATGATTCCGCTGCTCTAACCAACTGAGCTACGCCGCCATAACCCCATTATCACCGGGGTTTGTTGACGTTTCCAGGGGTTGTGATACAATCGGGTATTGAACTTGTACACCCATTTGTACACCCGACACCCCAACAACCCACCAAAGAAACGCCAATGCCTAAGCCTACCCGAAAGCCGGCGCCAGTCAAGAAGCCACGCCCGGACTTCCCCCTTTTCCCGCACGCCCGCGGGTATTGGGCAAAGAAGGTACGGCAACGGCTCCACTACTTCGGTAAGGTGGCCGACGATCCACAGGGCAAGGTCGCCCTGGAACTTTGGCTGAAGCAGCGGGATGATCTATTGGCTGGCCGTACACCCCGCGTACACCCAGAGGGGCTGACCATTAAGGACTTGGCCAACCGGTTTCTGACGAACCGGCGAACCAAGCTCGACTCGGGGGAGTTGGCCGCTACCACCTTTGCCGACTATCACGCCGCGTGTGCCCGGCTGGTCCGGTTCTTTGGCCCTGGCCGTCTTGTCGCCGACCTTGACGCCACCGACTTTGAACGGCTGCGGGCCAGCATGGCGAAAGACTGGTCCCCGGTCACACTCCACAACGAAATCGGGCGGATTCGGGTAGTGCTCCGCTACACCACCGAGAACCTGCTCATACCGGGCCCCATCCGCTATGGGTCCGCTTTTGCCAAGCCATCCCGCAAGACGCTACAGGCGGCACGCGCTGTCCGCGGGGTCAGAATGTTTGAGGCAGAGGAAATCCGGGCCATGCTAGCAGCGGCGCCAGCCACTATGAAAGCGATGATCTTGCTGGGGCTCAACTGCGGATTCGGCAACCTCGACGTGGCCAAGCTGCCAGCGACGGCCTTGGACCTACAATCCGGATGGGTAAACTTTCCGCGGCCCAAGACCGCCATTCCCCGCCGTTGCTCCCTCTGGCCGGAGACGGTGCAGGCCATCCGCGCAGCCATCGCCCAGCGGCCCAATCCGAAGGACCCCGAGTCCGGCAAGCTGGTCTTCCTCACCGTGCGTGGCGTCACGTGGGGGAAAAGGACGGTGGGGGTACCCGATGCGCCGGATGGCAAGCTGCGGAAGAATACCGCCGATCCGATCTGTCAGGAATTCCGCAAGCTGTTGAAACGGCTTGGCCTTTACCAGCCCAGCCGTGGTTTCTACTCGCTGCGTCACACGCTGGAAACCATCGGAGGCGAAGCCCGGGACCAGGTGGCCCTCGACGCCATCATGGGCCACGTCCGCGATGATATGGCCAGTGTGTACCGCGAACGTATTGGTGGCGACCGGCTGCTGGCCGTGGTGAATCGCGTACATGAGTGGTTGTGGCCCGTTGCTGAGGCCAAGGAAAGCAAGTAGAACGCAGACAAGCCGGGTACTGTGATTGCGGCTAGCGGCCGGGCCGGTTCCTCCGGCCGACAACTCCGACCGCTCATGGATGTTCCCCAGCACCCCAAGGCGATCCGAACATTGGCGGCCTCCTTGGCTCCCCGTTCTGATCCGCCTCACCCCCGGGCATCATTGGTAATCCGGAGCATGGCTCGCCCTGGCCGGGTAACTTGTCAGCAATCCCGTGATGGAAACCGACCAGGTGGCCTGCGCACGCCGCAGAAAGCCAATGTCCTCCGCGTTTGTTTGCATACGTATACACTTGCCCCCCAAGGGGTTATGACAAGTTACTACAGCCCGGCTAGGTAGGTTGCTTGTCTGGTAGCTGAGACGGGCTTACCCAGCGAAGGTCGGACGCAAGTGCCTAACGGCGCCGCAATCGCGGGTGGTGGAATGAGGGAGGCGAGGGTAGCGGGTCTGGCGGTCGCGGGGCGTCGGGGTGTTCGCGGTGATGCAAAGCTACCGGGTTGCATGAATCATTACTATGTTTATAATGATTAGTTGTTTTCAGGGGACATCTACGGCGGGCTATCCCGCTGCGGGTGGTAAGAAATGGCGTCTGGCGCGCATGCCCTCCTATCGGGTGGGGTGAACGGCATGTAGTGCGCAGAAACAATGGAGGGCGATCCATGGCAATCTACGGCTTTATCCGCTGTCCGGGGCTGAACGGGGAGGAACTCCCCGTGTCTCAGATTGCAGAGATGCAGCGTGCTGCTGAGGTAAGGGACGGCGAACTGGCGGGGGTGTTCATCGACCGGAATTCACCTGGTGGGAAGGCCGCCATCGTTGGCCGCCCCGCGGCGAAGGAGATCCTGGAGACTCTCCAGGCCGGAGACACCTTGATCGTGCGCACCCTGGACCGACTCAGGTACTCAGCCCACGATGTCGAGAAGACACTTGGCACGCTGGCCGCGCGAGAAGTACACGTCTACGCGATCCAACCAGCGCTCGGAGGAGTCAACTTTGACCCAGCCCTTTGCAAAGCCATTCTCCCCGTGTTCGCCCTGCCCCGGAGAATTGAAAAGACTCTCCGTTCCGAACGCTTCACTGAACTGGCACGGCAGCGGAAAGAACAGGGCCTGGCCTATGGCGGCGCACCGACCGCCAAGAAGATCGTCGAGCGGGGTGGGGTCAAGCACTTGGAATGGGACTTCGACGAATTGGCCATCATCGCGGAGATTGCCCGCCGGCTCCCCAAGGAGGGCGCAGCAGCCGTCGCCAAGGACCTGTGGCGGCACGTGCTTTTCACAGAATCGCGGAGAGCCCCGTATTTTGCGAGCTGCATCGCACACATAAAACACCGGGAATAACGCAGCTAGCATCGAAATGCTAGCACTGCAAGCTACAAACCACTGGCCCCAGCCCCTACCAGCACTTCTACCGGGCGGCCCGGTGGTTTTACCGCATGAAGTGTAAGGGACTGTTGCCGCCCCCATACGACGACCTGGGGCAGTCGATCGAGGAGCCCAAGGGGTTTGAGGAGGAGCCGAAGTCACGGGGGTGGACGCCGGGGGGAACTGCCCGCCGGGAACGAGAGCGGGCTGAAGCCAAAGCCAGGCACCACGCGGAGCGACGGGAACGGTGGCGGAAGGAGGAAGAAGCCCGTATGGCCGCGCGGGTCCACAAGCCGATGCTGGTGAAGGAGGGGATGGCGGAGGTGTCAAATCCTCCGGCGGGCCAGGCTGACTTGCCGTAAACGGTTCCCGTGATCTCGCCGTCCAGTTTGCCGGCTTCGAGCCGGTTACTTCGCCTCCCTGCTACTTGCGCCCACCATGTTGGACGCAGAGCGGGGGGTTACTCGGTGGGCTTGTCTTTCATGCGATACGAGTCTCCTCGAATGACGATCGCCTCCCCGTGATGCATCAGCCGATCGATCATGGCGGTGGCCAAGGTGTTGTCCACGTCGAAGATCGTGCCCC
>JBEKTY010000301.1:0-5728 GCA_049515555.1 Thermoguttaceae bacterium | reverse complement strand
TCCCCACTCCCCACTCCCCACTCCCCGCTCCCTCCCCTCCCGCCACTCCGCCTATCGAACAGTCGGCCGCCCCGAGGTACCTTTCAAAACTTACCGCGTTTGAAAAGTCTGTAACATGCTTGGCGCGTTGAGTTAGCGATTCTGGCGGTGAACGTAAAGTCATACGTCTCCAGGGGTACGTGTTCGACTGGCGTCCTTCCCGTCGCCATAACTCCTTCCCCGCCTTCAATTTTCGTCATTTTCAGGGGGTCCAATTGGTACCTATTCTTTGAAATCTGCGGACGAGCGAGCCACGGATGAACGCGGATTGACCTTTAGTGTTCAGCCTTCAGTGTTCAGTGTTCAGTGTTCGGGCCCGTGCTGAAAACTGAAAACTGAAAACGCTCTTTGGCCCTTGGCCTTGGGACTTTGGTCTTTGGTCTTTGGTCTTCCGCCCTCCGCCCTAATCCCTAACCCCTCTTCCCTCGCCCCCCGCCCCCCGTCCCTCACCCCTAATCCCTAATCCCTCGCGCCATACCTGTACACTTGTATAATATTCTTGTCCAAACTGCAAGCCTAGTTCTTCGGGATCTTAGGAGTGGGAAGCGGACACTTGCAGGGTGGGGCGTCTCCATCGTCGCGGAAGGGGGAAGGCCAAGGCCGATTCGTCACGGTCCGGCATTGCCGGCACTTACGAAACTGAGTACACCTTCAGCACTTCGTCGCCGTAGTGGTTGATGACCTTCACGGCGATCTTGCCCGATTGCGGGGGGCTGAAGGGGCGGCTGGTGGTCGAGTAGAGGGCCGACCAGGCGGCTTCGTCAATTTCGGCCCGCAGGGCCCGCTTCAGTTTCTCGTAGGGCTCGTCGGCCCCGGTGAAGTAGGCGTGGCGGACAAAGAAACTCTCGCCGCTGTAGTTGGTGTCGATGAACCAGCAGGCGATGTCGTCGGTGCTGGCGGAGCGGATTTCGCCGGTGGTCGGATCGTACACGTCCAGACCCCGCAACGTCACGACCACCTGGCCGTCTTTCTGCCGTTTGACTTCCAGGTCGGGCTCGCCGAAGACCATGAACAGGTTGCCCGAGCCGGTTTTCTTCAACAGGTCGCCCATCGTCAGGTCGGGGTTCATGCGCGCGGGCAGAACGACCAGCTTCCCGTAGCGCTTGGCCTCTTCCGAAACGTGCGGGTCGAAGGCGAAGCCGCACACGATGAGCATGTCGAAGCCCACGCCCTGCACGGCCTCCTTGGCGGCCTCCTTAACCAGTTGTGGGCTGACGGTGCCGTGTTCCGGGCCGAGACACACGGCCACGCGCCGTGATTTGCCCTCGCTATCGGCACAGGTGCCGGCGCCCTGAATCCATTCGCCGGGGAACGGGTCGAGGGTGTCGAACTTCAGCCGCTCTTGCTTGTAGGTGTTCTGCACCCCGGCCGCCCGCAGGTTTTCGAGGATCATGTGGCCGAAGGGGTCGGGGCCGACGATCTTGGGGTGTCGGGTCCCCTCGAACTCGACGGCAAGGTTCTTTTTCTCCTCCACGCTGATCGTGCGGTGGGGCGAGAGGCTTTCGACCGTGAACGGCCCGGTCACGCGCACTCGCTTGGCGTCTTCATAGGGCTGGTCGAAGAGCAGTTCGGTATCGGCGCGGCGCGCGATTGAGTCGTCGATTTCCTCTTGCCGCTGCCGGCGAGCATCCCACCATTGCTTGAGAACTTTCTTGGCCTCGGCGGGCCAGTCCTTATCCGGTTCGCGGGGGATTTCCCATTCCTGCCATTTGTTCTTGAACAGCTTGTTGAGGCTCGCGCGGATCGGCTCCAGCTTCTCTTGCCAAGCGGCGTGGATCGTGTCGATCTCCTCGTTGTTGGCGATGGATTTCAGCGTGACGTGCGGCACCCGCTTGTAGACGAACCCACGGCGGACGTCAGCTTCGGTCTTGGGCAGCGGGCGCGGCGGCAGGCGGCCCGCCAGATCGGCTTCCTTCCCGATGCCCTCTGGCGAATCGGCCAGGACGTAATAGGGAAACCGTCCGGCCATCAGCCGCGTGCGGGCCAGCGTAACGGCCACACGGCTGGTGTCGATAGTGATCCACCGCCGCCCCCACTGCTCGGCGACGTAGGCCGTGGTCCCGCTCCCGCACGTCGGGTCCAGTACCAAATCGCCGGGGTCCGTGGTCATGAGGACGCAGCGCTCCACAATCTTCGATGTGGTTTGCACCACATATATCTTGTCGGACATGAAGCTACTGGCAGTGTCCTCCCAGAAATTGTTGATCGGGAACGCCGGGAAGTCAGCGAGATAGCGCACGTACCAGAGGGTAGTTCCAGTCGTCCCGAGCCGCCGGGCTTTGCTAAGCCGACCCATTCCGGCCTCGTTGGTCTTCCAACGTACTTGCATAGATGGGCGGAACACCTTGCCTTCGCGCTCGACAGGAAACCACGATGCTGCTCCTTCGCCCTTCTCTCGCCCGATGCTCTGGCTCGTAAGGTTGTCGTAGGCGAAAATCCTTGCGCCTTCCGGGAGACTGCTTGGGTCTTCGCGCTCCCTCTTCGTCAGTGACCGTCGGGTGTCGTCCGGAAGCTCGGCTTGCATGTAATTTCCGGCACCTTCGCCTCCGAAAGTCTTTTCGCGGAATAGCTGCCGGAACTTGGCTTGCTCAATGGCCTTAGCATACCAAAGAATGAAGTCGAAGGTGCCCCCGAGGAAATCGCTGGTTCCCCCCGCGGTCTTCTTGAACGCGATAACGCCGCAGCAGTTTTCGCTCCCGTAAACTTCCTCAAGAAGGCTCCGAACGAGATGCACGTTAGCATCGCCGATTTGTACAAAGACACTGCCGGTCTCGGTGAGAAGTTCGCGGGCCGAAACCAGCCGGTCACGGAGATAGGGCAGGTAGGAGTGGATGCCCAGTTTCCAGGTGTCGCGGAAGGCTTGCACCTGCTCGGGCTGGCGGGTGAGGTCTTCACCCTTGCCGTCCTTCACGTCGCGCTTGCGGGTCGAGACCTGCCAGTTCGAGCCGAACTTGATGCCGTAGGGCGGGTCGAGGTAGATCATCTGGACCTTGCCCTTGAGCCCTTCCTTCTCGGCCAGCGAGGTCATCACCAAGAGCGAATCACCCAGAATCATCCGGTTAGACCAGTTGCCGTCGTGCTGGTAGAAACGGAGCCGCTCGTCGAAGTCCTCGGGCAGGCCGTTGAAATCGGCCCAGAGGTTCAGTTGCGGCTCGGTCTCCGCTGCCGCCTTTGCCGCATTGGTCCGAAAGTCCTCGATGATGGCTTGGGGGTGAATCTTCTCCTGAATATAGATGGGCACGGCCGGCACTTCCAAGGGCTGGCTGTCCTGCTGGTCCTTGCCCCTCCAAACAAGTTGCGGATCGAGCGATTGGTCGCGGGGATAGAGAACCTTGGCCGGCTGCTGCTCCTCGGCGGCGATGAAGTCGCGCAGCTCCTCGGTCGGGATGTTCTTGCGCTTGTCTTTGTGACGGACGGTATCGACGTGCCGGGGGCTTGTTGCGCCACGCTGCCGTTTCCCGGAACTCTTCGCGGTTGTCTTCTTGGCCATGATCTTTACTCGGGCTTGAAGGAGGGGCGGGTTGTCACGCCCGTTCACGGGCGTTGCCGGCGCAGCCGGTCTTAGGCCCGGCATTTATGCCGGGCTGGGCTGTTGGCGCAACAGCGGCCCCCTTGTTCGTTTTTTGGCTGTCAGCCGCGTTCACGCGGCTCCCCCAGGTCACCGGCCGCCCAACCGGGAGCCGCGTGAACGCGGCTGACCGCGCCGCCGGGCGGCAACAGGCGAGGCGCGCGCCGAAGGACCCGGCATCAATGCCGGGCCGAAGACCGCCTTCGGCGGGAAGGGTCGTAAACGGCCCTCGCGCGACGCTTCCGCGGCGGGTGCGGGCCGAAGCAGAAACCGGAAGTCGTTCGCTCATGACGCCGCCGCTCCCTGAAGGCTGCCGCGGATGATATTCTCGGCGTCCCAGGGGTCTGTTACTTCGACGAAATGCCAACGCCCGAACCCGCCGTGGTTGTTCACCGCGGGCACCCAGAGGTTGCGGGCCGTGGCCACCTTCGCCGCCTTCTGTTTCAACTTCTCACCGCTGCACTCGACGATCAGGTTTAGCAAGTCGTCCGGGCCGCGGCCATCGTCGATGCGAACCAGGAAGTCTGGATAGTAACGGTGTTCCTCGCCGGCAAAGGTGTACGGGATGGCGAAGCCCAGGTGGTCGTTCTTGACGTAGGCACGAACCTCCGGCATGTCGTCCTCGATCGCTTGGGCGAGCTTCTGCTCCCACGCGCCGGTGTCGGCCACCACCCGGTTCACATGACACTTATCCGGCTTCGTATCGTAGGTGTTCCGGGTCGTGTCGAAATCCACGCCGCGGGTCGAGCCCAGCGTGTCGTAAGGTTGAGGGATCGGCAGCAGCAGCTTGTCGCCGGGATTCCCCCGGACGATGCTCTGGTAGATTTTGTCCGCTGCATCATGGGCCCACTCGACCAACAGCAGCATTTGCGGGAAGGTTTTCGCCTTGCAGATCACGCACTCGTCAAGCCAGCGGCGTGTGATTTCCAACACGCGCGGGAACCGCCACGTCTTGACTTCGGCGTCGAAGCGGTGTTCGGGCGGTCGGTCTTTGCGGTGCTCGCCGTCCTGGCGGAAATACTTCTCCAGCACCAGCTTGGCCAGCTTGAACGCGACCTCCTGGGGCCGGCGGTCCTTCAACTCATCCAGGTTGAGGATGACATGCTCGCCGACGATGGGCGCGTTTTCGGTCTTGATCGGCAGGTCAGCCGTGGACAACGTGAATTTGGAGTCCTTGTTGAAAGCGTAGCTCAATTCCTCGTCGGGGATATCGTAGCGGTAGCCCAGCAGCCGCGGAAAGGTGATTTCGCTGCCGATCCGCTCGTCCAGGGCGTGGACTCGCCTTACCTCCGGACCGGGCTTGGGCGGACCACCGACTTTAGAACAAGGTATGAACGAGAACGGCACTCCGAACACGTCGGCATAGTCGGGCCGGAACTTTCCATCCGGCTCGACATAGTAGCTCCGCCGCCGCAGCCCGCGGCCGACCACCTGCTCGCACAGGAGTTGCGTGCCGAAGGCGCGCGCGCCGAGGATATGAGTGACCGTGCTGGCGTCCCAGCCTTCGGTGAGCATGGAGACGCTGACCACACATTTGACGTGCTCGCCGAGCTTCCCGCGCTTGCCCACGGTATTCATCACTTCGCGGAGCAGGTCCTCGTCGGTGAGTTGCTCCACGTCGCGGCCGGGAAAGCGGATCCGCAACTCGTGCTTGAACTCCTCGATCTCTCGGACAGCGATTTTCTTGAACTCCGGGCTCATGGCTTCGCCCGATTCAAGCTGCTCGCTATCGACCAGAATGGTGTTGGGGCGATGGAGCCATTCGCCGTGGCCGTCGTCGTTGCGGAAGATGTCCAGGGCACCGGCTTGCACCACCATCCGATCGCCAATCGGCTTTTCCCAGCCCACGATGTAGTCGAAAACCAGTTTCGAGATACTAGTGTTCTGGCAGACGACGATGAACACCGGGGCGGTCGCGCCGCGGGCCTGGGCCGCAGTGTCGTCGGCCCAACGGCGGTATTCCTTCTCATAATGGCCGTAGAGGCTGAGCAGCGCCCCTTGCAACTCGACGGGCAGCTTGGGATCGCCTACCACCGCGTCGGTGCGACGGCCCTTCATGGGTAGGCGGTCGCGGATGGCGGGCAGCCCCCGGCGCGGAGGCACGCTGGGCAAGATGCGTCT
>JBEKTY010000300.1:0-5779 GCA_049515555.1 Thermoguttaceae bacterium | reverse complement strand
TTCGGCACTGCTGGACAAGCCAGCAGTGGCACCCAGATTACCAAGTTTACCCGGAAAACAGCCCCTTAATTGTGAAGCACTGCGCTAGGCTGGGCCAGCGTCGCCCCACATACCGCGTCGCCCGCTACGACCGGCCCATCCGTCATGCGCAGACCATCCGCTGCCGACGTGCCAGGCAGACGGCCCTCCACTGTGGAATTATCCCTCCCGGCCGGCACTTGGCAATAGACCGGCAGGTGGGGTGCGGGGTAGATGACGGTGTTCGTTGAGTCCGGCGCCGATTGCGGAACCCGGTGGTTACTTGGTCAGCCAGGGCGGGTCGCCGGCGGCTTCCTCGCCGTAGACCTGGCAGGCCTGCATGCCGCCGCCGTTGCCCGTGTAGAACAGCCGGCCGTTGGACACGCAGCCGCCGATACATTCGCTGGGGTCGAGCCGTGGGCCGCTGCTCAAGAGCCGGATGTGATCGGGGTCGGCCAGATCGTTGACATCCATGGCCGGGCCGATCAGGCAGGAGCCCGCTTGGGTGAAGCGGGTACACTTGCAGTCTTGGGCCAGCGTGGTGCGGACCTTGCCGTTGGCCGGGTCCAGCAGATAGCCGTTGAGATACTGGGCGTGGACAAAGATGAACTGCGGGCCCAGCGTGGGGCAGTGAATGGCCAACGACAGCGGGTCCGAGCGCCACACCAGCGAGCCGTCGGCCGCATCGAGACACCACACGTGGCAGTCTTTCGTGCCGGGCAGGGGGTTGTATCCGCCCAGGTACAGCCGGCCCTGGCGGGCCGAGAGGGTCGAGCCCCCGCGAAGCGAATACTCCGTGGTGTGCCACACGACGCGGCCGGTCTCCGGCTCGAGGGCCGCGGTGACGCCCTGCGGCCCGGGCCCGCCGGAAGGCAGCCTGGGCGAGCGGCCGAAGAAGCAGGAATAATAGAGCCGGCCGTCCAGGAGGCAGACCCCGGCGTCGTCGCCGCCCGAGCCGTATTGCGAGAAGTCTTGGGTCCACACCGTGCGGCCCGTGCGGAGGTCGTAGGCCCGCAGCAGCGGCCGGTGGCTGGCCGGGAAGCGTGGGATGTTCTGGTGCTCGAACAGCCATTCCATTCGCTCCGCGGCGGGGACCTCGGGCCCGTACTTGCCCGTGCTGAACGCATAGACCGCCAGGTCCTTGTAGACGAGCGGCGGCTGCTGGCGGTTCCAACTGGGCGAGCCGGAGAAGGGGGCTTCCCACAGCAGTGCGCCGGTGGCGGCGTCCAGGCACCGCAAGCGGCAGTCGGCCAGCCCGGCCTGCGGCACGAGCACCCGCTCCCGGTCGTAAACGGGCGCGGTGTAGCAGATGTGCACGCCGGGGAAGTACCGCCGCCAGAGCAGCCGGCCGGTGGCCTGCTCGACGGCGAAGATCTGGCCCTCGGCCGTGTGCGTATACATCCGCCCCCCGCCGAACGCCGAGAAATGCTTGCCCGTGCCCTCGTAGCGGCGGATCCACCGCATCCGCAGCGGCAGCCGGATCTGCTGATCGTCGAAGTTGCTGTTGGCCGCGTCGTGGAAACTGGTGACGCGATCGTACTGCCCGCCGGCCGCCGGGCCGACCAGCGGGCTGCGAACCTTCCACAACTGCCGGTCTGTGGTGGGCAGCGGGGCCTGGCCGCCGGGGCCCAAGACGTACAGGTACCCGTCGTCGCAACCGAAATAGATGCGCCCGTCGCACACGGCCACGGGGGCCGAGATGGCCTTCCCCAGCCCCGTGGCGAAGCGCCACGGCCGGCCGCCCTCGATGGGCACCACGTACAGCGCCCCGTCCAGCCCGCCGTACACGGCCTGATCGCCCACCAGAACCGGCGAGCAAATCGACGGATAGCAGCCCGCATAACTGTGCGGCTTGGCTGCAAGCGTGTGCCGGCAGAAGGCGAAGCCTTGCTCGGGCCGGCAGCGGTACAGGTCGGTCCCCCGCACGCTCACCGGGCAGAAGCTCAGCAGCCCGCCCGCGGTGCTGCTCTTAGTTCCGGGCACGTAGGTCCGCCCCTCTTTGCCGCTCCCGACGGTCTCATCGACCGACACATCGAAGTCGTGCAACGTCTGGCGGCCCTGGAGGATGACTTCCTTGGGCCCGGCCTGGGAAGGCCGCAGGATATCGACCTGCCCGGTGTTGTCCAGCCAATGCCACTGGCGGTAGACCGTGCCGTCGCCGCCGATGCTCAGCCCGAAGGTGGCGGTGTACTGGAGGTGCAGGCGGCGGACTTTGGCCTCGTGGCCCAGGTCTTCGAGCCAGACCACTGCCCCGCCGGCGGGCATGACAACCGTTTGGCCGCCCGATGGCAGTTGTCGGTTGTCGGTTGTCAGTTGTCGGTTGTCGGTTGACAGTTGTCGGTTGCCGCCGGCCGGCGCGGCGGCCGTTTGGCCGTCCAGGGCGATGTCTCGCGAGCAGAGGAACTGCTCGCTCAGCGTAACGCGGCGTTTCAGGTGCCGGGCCCAGTCGGCGCCGCTCCAGCGGTCGCCCTTGAAACCCAGGTGCTCGCGGACGAAATCCCATTGCCAGCAGATTTCGCCGTCGGGCCGCAGGGCGTACAGCCGGGCCCCCAAGGTGGCGAAGTACACCCGATCGCGGCCGACGACGGGCGTGCTGAGGATCGGCTCGCCGCAGGCGATCTCGCGGACCACTTTGCCGCTGGCCGCCTCCAGCACGTAGTACACGCCGGCCATGGTGCCGAAGTGCAGGTAGCCCCCGGCCAGGGCCGGCGAGGAGACGTTGTTGCAGTTGGCCGCTCCGCCGCGGGTTTGCACTCGCCACACGGGGCGGAGCGTCGCCGCATCCAGCGCCGTCGCTACGCCCGAGCCATCGACCACGTACACCCGGCCCCCGGCCACGACGGGGGCGGTGAAGATCGCGTCCGAAAGCGGCACGGCCGCCACCAATCCCAGCGGCACCCGCAGTTGCCGATCCGGCACGTCGCCCGAATGGCGGCAGTCGTACTTGAACTGTGTCCAGTCCTCGGCCGCCGCGGCGGCGCCCAACAGCAGCCCGATGACGACAACTAGAAGTGGGCGATGGATGAGCATGGCTTCTCCTTCTATCGTGTTATCTTGCAATGTCGTACCAGCGAACTGGAATCCGGGAAGCCCCTTGCAACGCGCTCGCGAGGGCACCGGCCATCTTGTCCATCCTTTGGCGCAGGCCCCGGCGACTACTCCACGGACATGAGGACCTTGCGGACAAAATCGTTCACCTGCTCGGCATGGGAGAGGTTGATCAGATGGCCGCCATCCGGCACCAGGAAGTCGGGCGCTATCGTCGAGGCCCGGATCATCCGATCCCGCCGGCCGTGGATATGAAAGACCGGCGTGTCGGCAAGTGGTGTCGGCTGCCATCTGAGGATAGCCCCAATCGCCCACCTTGTCCACTCGGGATCGGCACCCCGGAACATCGTTGCACACAATCGCCTGGACTCGGGCGTCAGATTGCGGAATGTCTGTACGGCGAAGGGGGCCAGCGGCCTGCTGATTTTGATCCCCCAGCAGGGAATCCGGCACAGAATCGGTCTCAGCGAGAGCACTCCGCGGTTGAGCGATTTGGGCCGGCGGCAACTTCCGACCAGGATCACGGCCCTCGGTTGCAGGTGTCGGGCCATTTCACAGGCCAACATGCCTCCGAACGAGGAACCGCCGAGGATGAGAGGCTTCTGGCACGGGACAGTCTCGGCCAAACGCGCCGCATAGCTCGGCAAGGTATCTCCGCGCAGCGGCGGAATCCACGGCGGCACAATCAAACCCGGAAAAGCCGCCTCCTGCGGCTCCCACTGGCGGTAGTCCGCACCCAGTCCCGGGAGCAACACGAGTTGGAAACGGTCGGTCGTGATCTGCCGGCTCATGCAGTTGTTGCCCCTATACCTTCAGCATCCGCGAAGCGGCCGGGCGGGCATGCTGTGTAGGCGGCCGGAGTCACAGGGATGTGGGAGCGCGCCGGTTGGCATCGCCAGAACCCGCTCACTTCCAGAATCTCCACCACGGCCTCTTCCCAATGGAGCAAAAGATCGCACTCTGGCCTGCGATTTCGCAAATCTGTGTAAGGTATCGAAGATAGGCATGCTGTACGGGCGGAGCCGCCTCGACGCGTTAAAAAACCTCGACGACTCCTCTTGGCTCGTAAGCATGTATTAGGGGGCACAGAAGCACCAGGAAATCCGTCGGATTCCCTTGCGATTGAACGATCTGCGAGGCTGACCGCGGAGGCGTGGAAGATGCTGTGCCCGTTGCCAGGATCGTTTCCACCAATTGAACGTGATCCGGCTCGCGGAGTATGTTTTCGGAAATCCCGACACTTTCAAGTCCGGTGTGGTACTGAACCCTCAGTTTCCCATAGTCCAGCAGCCAAATGACCCCGCCTCGGGCTGCCAGCGTTCGCACGACGCCATCGAGGAGTTCCCGGAAATATTCTGGGGGCGGGACTTTCGATCTCGACAGTTCGGTGATATGCGTGACCCAATCCTGGATTGTTCGCTTTGTTTCCTCAGCCACCTTTCGATCCTCTCGCATGCCACTTGCCTGCCGAAACCGGATTATACAACCGCAGTTTGGGCACGGCGCGTCTCCCGTCGGCTGCGACGGCTCCAACCGGACCTCGCTGCCGAATACCAAGCACCGTTACAGGGCTCCGCGACGATGGTTTCATGTTCGCTATACCGACGGGAGGCGTCCCCGCCGCGCGCAGCGTGGTCCGCGAAGCGGACTCTGCGAGCTACGCCGTGTCGGCAGTTCGGTACTCTTCAAGTTCCCTCTTGGTGATCCCAATCCCCTTCTGGAATTGCCATCCGCTCGCCTTGCGGCGAACGCCCAGATACCACCCCCCTGTAACGGTTGCCGTGTTCACAAACACCATCGCACTGGCCATATCTCGGGTTGTGGAGTTCCCGCTGTACCACATCAAGAGACCGCTCCCTGTAAAGCGGTCAACGTAGCGCCTTGAGATTTCGCCGCCGTACTGGTAGATCACAAGTCGCGCACCTGGTTCAACAGGAACGTAGTGGCTGTCATCGATCCGTTCATAGCAAACCTCCGATAGAAGCCGCCGAGGAATGAACGGCGGTACGATGAAACGTCGCGGTCCATGCTCTTGACTAGGTTGAGCCGCACCCTTATACTTGCCACGGAAACTATACCAGCGATCGCCGAACCAGTTATCCATGCGTGCGAGATAGACCCGCTCGGGCTGGGCTGCCGCGACATCCCGTGCCAGCAGGCACTTAACGCACCGCACAAACGCAGGATCATCCCCGTCGTTGATACGTAGCTCTATGCACATCGTGTTTCGACCGTCGTTACCAATGATGTTCTAAATTACACTGTGTCCGCCGGGACGGCCCGCAAGGCAGACTCCGCTCCCGCGGGTCGCGCCAGCCAAGTCACCGTGCGTCATGGTACCGCGCACAAAGGGGGAGTCAAGACGGGATTTCGGCCGAAGATCCGTCCCCACGGCCCTTCGTCTTTAGACATCCCTTGGCGCAGGCCGCGGCAGGTACTCCACAGACGCGCGGGCCTTTCGCATAAAACCGTTCCCCGCCCAGCCCCGGGAGCAATACGAGTTGAAAACGCTCGCTCGCGATCTGCCGGCTCATGCAGTTCTTGCCCCTGCGCAACTGCCGCCGCGCTAAGGGCAGAATTAAATGGTTTCGATTAGTATTACTGCGCAAGATTGATATTGCATGAATTGGCGAAATTGGCGAATCTATAGGCGTTCTGCTTCACCAAGGAGGCCGTGGCATGGACGCCGATCAGATTCGCAAGTTGAAACCGG
>JBEKTY010000299.1:0-5790 GCA_049515555.1 Thermoguttaceae bacterium | reverse complement strand
GATTCCGAGCAGAATCTGGCTTGGCTGCGCTCGAGCCCCTGCCTGCCGCCAAGCCTCGATCTCGCGCTGCCCCAGCCGTATTATCAACCGCC
Organism: Thermoguttaceae bacterium; assembly: GCA_049515555.1. Classification (GTDB taxonomy): domain Bacteria; phylum Planctomycetota; class Planctomycetia; order Pirellulales; family Thermoguttaceae; genus JBEKTY01. The sequence goes on along the minus strand of JBEKTY010000299.1, from coordinate 5,698 downwards.
GCTGGCAGCCGGCCCACGGCTGTACGTGGCCCAAGCCGGCGTGCCCGGCATCGAGTGCGTCGACGCCGAGACCGGGCAGCTCCGATGGCGCCGAGGACTGGCCGGCCTGCGGCGAATCATGGACCTGGCCGGCGAAGTGCTGTTGGTCGAAACCGTCGAGGGCGTGGTGGCGCTTAACGCCGAGACCGGGGCCCTCGCCTGGCAGCGGGGCATCCCTGAGATGCTCGACGGTTTCGTCCGTCCCGGCCCGGGGTTCATCCTCTGCTCCCGGTCGAGGCCGCCGGCTAGCGGACCGCTCTCGGTGGGCCTGGTCTGGCTCGACCTGCAGACGGGCCAGTCGAAGGGTGAGAGCGTGCTGCGGGGTCTGCCCGGCCGCCAGTCGAGGGTCGGTCCGATGATCGTCTTCCAGAACCGGTTGTGGAGTTTCACCGGCGCGTCGGATGCTCAGCCGGCGGAGCAGGCCCGGCGGGAACTGTTGGAACTGGTGCCGGGACGGTGAAGCCAAAGGCGGAAGGCGGAGGGCGGAAGGGGGAAGGATGAAGGGGGAGGGGGGAAGGGGGAGAACAGCCGCCGACCGTTGGACGTTCCGCCCGCGGCTACGTTTTTCGGTCTCAAGTCTGCAATTTGAAATCTGAAATCGGCCCCCCTCCGCCCTCCGCCCTCCGCCCTCCGCCTTCCGCCTTCCGCCTTCCCCCCTCCCCTTCCGCCTTCCGCTTTCCCGCCTTAGAATCGTCCTGAATGACGCGCCCCACGACCAATATTGCCATCTTGGGATCGACCGGGAGCATCGGTCGCAGCACGTTGGAAGTGGTGAGCGGCTCGGGGGGACGGTTGCGGGCCCTGGCGCTGTCGGCCCACCGGCGGACCGCGCTGTTGGCCGAGCAGGCCGCCCAAGTCCGGCCGCGGTGGATCGTCGTCAGCGATCCGGAGGCGGCCGGCCGACAGGATTGGTCGGCGCTGGCAGAGGGCGTGGAACTGCTGGTCGGGCCCGACGGGATCGACCGCGTGGTCCGCGATCCGGAGATCGACGTGGTGGTGTCGGCCATCGTCGGCAGCGCGGGCCTGCAGGGCACCTGGTCGGCGTTGGAAGCGGGCAAGACGGTGGCCCTGGCCAACAAGGAGAGCCTGGTGGTGGGGGGCCCCTTGGTCATGGACCTCGCCCGCCGGAAACAGGCCCGTATCCTGCCCGTCGATAGCGAACACAGCGCGGTCTTTCAGGCCATGCAGGCCGGCCGCCGGCCGGAGGTCCGCCGGGTGATCCTGACGGCCAGCGGCGGGCCCTTCCGCACGCGGACCGTCGAGCAGTTGGCCCAAGTCTCGGTCGCCGAGGCCCTGGCCCATCCCACCTGGGACATGGGGCCGAAAATCACCGTCGATTCGGCCACGCTGATGAACAAGGCCCTGGAGATCATCGAGGCCCGCTGGCTGTTCGATCTGCGGAGCGATCAGATCGACGTGCTGATCCACCCGCAGTCGATTTGCCATTCCATGGTAGAATTCGTGGATGGGTCGGTGCTGGCCCAGTTGGGCCCGACCGACATGAAATTGCCGATCCAGTACGCGCTGACCTGGCCCGAGCGGTGCGCGGGGACGGCGGCCAGGCTGGATTGGCGGCAGGCCGTGCGATTGGATTTCGAGCCGCCGGATTTCGAGCGCTTCGCCGCGCTGCGGCTGGGGCTGGACGTGGCCCGGCTAGGCGGTACGGCCGGGGCCGTCCTGAACGGGGCCAACGAGGCGGCGGTGGCCGCCTTCCTCGACGGCCGGCTGGGCTTCCACCAAATCGTGCCGCTGTGCGGCGACATACTGCGAAACCACAACTTCGATCCCAGTCCCACCCTGGCCCAGGTGCTGGAAATGGACCGCTGGGCCCGCCAGGAGGTGTTGCGTTGGCTCCGTGCTTGATCGCCGTCAGTTGGTATCTCAACCCGGGCGTCTGGCTGGCCATTGGCGAAGTGGCCGTCGGACTGGGGTTGGTCATCTTCGTCCACGAGCTGGGGCACTTCGCCGTGGCCAAGCTGTGCGGCGTGAAGGTCGAGAAGTTCTACCTCGGCTTCGACATCGCGGGGCTGAAGCTGGCCAGGTTCCGCCGCGGCGAAACGGAATATGGCATCGGAATTCTACCCCTGGGCGGATACGTGAAGATGCTGGGCCAAGAGGACAATCCGGCCCGGCTGCGCCAGGAGATCGAGCGGGCCAGGCTCGAAGGCGGAGGGGGGAAGGCGGAAGGCGGAGGGGAAACCGCCCAGACGCGGAGACGCGGAGACGCGGGGACACGCGACCACGGCCCCGGCCCTTCGCCAATCCCTAATCCCCAATCCCTAATCCCCTCCGCCCCCAAATCCCCAAATCCCCAAATCCCCAAATCCCTGGACGAAGCCCTGTTCGATCCCCGCAGCTACCTGGCCCAAAGCGTCCCGCGGCGCATGGCCATTATTTCAGCCGGGGTGATTATGAATATGATCTTCGCCCTGGTCGTGGCGGTGATCGCCTCCGGATTGGGCGTTCGCCAGACGGCGTGCGGCATCGGACAGGTGCTTCCCGGCGGCGGGGCCTGGCAGGCGGGCATCCGCGTCGGCGACCGGATCCTCGAAGTCGGCGGCCAGAAGGTCCAGACCTTTCGCGACGTGCTGGAGACAATCGTTCTGGGCGACGTGCAAAACGGCGTGGAGATGGTCGTAAAGCGGCCGGGCCGCGCGCAGCCGCTCCGCTTCACCGTCAAGACCCAGCGCATGGCCGGCCGGCAGGGAATCGGCATTGGCAGCTCCAGCGAGCCGCGGCTGACGCAGGAAAAGGAATTGATGCCCGCCGTGCCGGGCACGGCCGCCTCGCAGGCCGCGCCCCCCTTCCATCTCGGCGATCGGTTCCTCAGCATCAACGACCAACCGATCGCCAGCTATGCCGAGATCCAGGCCTACCTGGCGCTGCATCCCGCCGAGCCGTTGACGGTGGCCGTGGCCCGGGCGGAAACCGCGCGGTCGGGGCCGGCGTCGGCCCAGCAGCAGCACGACGAGACTGAGTCGGCCGTGGCGATTCGCGTCGAGCCCAATCACATGCGCCAATTCGGCCTGACGATGAACATGGGCCAGATCGCGGCCATCCAGGAAGGTTCGCCGGCCGAGCACTCGGGCATCCGGCCGGGCGATATCCTCCGCACCGCCGACAGCCAGCCGGTGGGCGATCCGCTGCTGCTGCCCGATCGGCTCCGGGCCCTGGCGGGGCGGGAGGTGACGCTGGGACTGGAGCGGGACGGTCAGCCGGTCCAGGTCCGGCTCCGGCTCCGCCAGCCGGATCAATATTGTCCGCCCAGCACTCCCCGCAGCCCAGTCGCCGTGCCGGAACTGGGTTTGGCCTACAAAGTGCGGAACTCGGTGGCGGCGGTGGTGGCCGGCGGGCCGGCTGATCAGGCCGGCCTCCGCGCGGGTGACGTGCTCCGCGAGGCCACCATCCTGCCGCCCGACGAGGCCAAACTCCGCGCCCTTCAGCAGCAGTATCACCAGCCCGACCTGGAGCAATACAAGGACAGCATCTCCTTCGACGGCGACCTTGCCAGTGCCTGGCCCTATTTCATGGAGGCGATCCAGGGTGCCCTGCCGGGAACCACCGTGAAATTCGAGTGGACGCGGGCAACCCTCAAAGAATCGTCGAAGGTCAAGGGGTGGTGGGTGGTAGAGGATGAGCCCATGTCGGCCACGCTTGAGCCGCTGCCCGCCGCAGATTGGTTCAACCCCAGCCGCGGTTGGCTGTTCGAGCCCGAAACGCTGGTGCAAACGGCGGGCAGCTTCGGTAAGGCCCTTCGCTGGGGTGCGAAAGAAACCGTCAATGCGGCCCTGATGGTCTACCGGACCATCCGCAAGATCGGCACCGGCGACGTCTCGCCGCGGAATCTGGGCGGCCCCGTGTCGATCTTCCTCTGGGCCCGGCATGAAGCCGAACAGGGGATGGGCAATCTCCTGCTGTTCCTGACCCTGCTGAGCGCCAACCTGGCGGTGTTGAACTTCCTGCCCATCCCGCTCTTGGACGGCGGGCACTTCGTCCTTCTGCTGTGGGAGGGCATCCGCGGCAAGCCGGCCGACGAGCGGGTGCAGGAAGTGCTCACCTACATCGGCCTAGCCCTCATCCTGGCCCTAATGGTCTTCGCGCTGGGGCTGGATTTCGGGCTCATCTCGCGGCCGGGACGGTGACGGGAAGGCGGATACGACTTCGCTGAACGGGAAAAGACGCCGGAACTTGTTTTCATCTTGTTGGAAAGTGGGCCGATCAGTGAGAGCGGGCCATGCCGTCTACTGAAAGTACCGGGCTCGTCGTTCGCGGTTGCTGCCACGTGTACTACGCGCTGGATATCGGCTTTTCGGTGGATCTCAAGCACTGCGCGGGTCTGATCCAGGAGGCACGCGCGGGGGGCGGCTTTCACCATCACGCCCGAACGCCGGCCTACCTGAATCTCCGGCCCGCGCCCGTTCACATCCGCCAGACCCGGGAGCCCATTCGAGGCCGGACTTTTCTGACCGAGGACACGGTCACGATTACAATCTACGACTTCGGGGCCGTGTCCGTGGAATACCGCGTGCCTTTCGAGGGGACCTTGGATCACATTGCCGTGCTCAGCAGCGAGTTGTACGACAACCCGCAGTTTGCGGACGATGCCCGCGCGCGGGCCGCCGCGCTGCTGGCAGCCATCGGCCCGGCAGTCCGAAGAGCCAACGTCCGCGCGGAGACCGAGGACTACCTCGTCTTCGCGGTCCCTTCACTGGGAGAAGACGGCCGCGACCTGGAGAAGTTTCTCGGGGATAACAGGCAAGTCCTGGCCCAGGTGCTCGGCAGCAACACCAAGGCGCTCTCCCGCCAGCAACGGCGGGAAGAGCTCTCCGGGCGCATCGCCTACTACGACGACGACCTGACGATCATCACCTGGAACGCGGCGCTGGTCTTCGGCACGAACATGGAGGACGTGCGGACGGTGCTCGAACTGGCCAATGTCCAGTTGCGCGAGCTGCACTACCTCGACGATCGGCTGGACGACAGCCTGGAGGAATCCTACGACATCCGTGCACAGGCGAAGAGCGTCAAAGCACCCATGCGGCGCATCCGGGAGTTGATGCTTGACGGTCAGGCCTTCAGCGAAGCGGTGACCAACGCCTTCAAGCCGTTTCCCGACGCATTCCTGGCCCGCGTCTATGCCCTTGCCTCCCGGGCACTGGGGCTCAACCACTTCAACCGCAGCATCAAGGACAAGCTGAGCCTGCTCAACACGCTTTACACGACCCTCTCCGACGAGGCCGACCACGAGCGGTCCGTGCGTCTGGAGTGGATCGTGATCATCCTGATCCTGATCGAGATCATCATGGGGTTCTCGGAGAAGCTCCTGCCGCTCTTTCATCATGGGTAGGTTCTTGCGCATTCATGTGGGGTCGCCCCACTTCCAGTTGCGAATCTCCGGCATGTCCTGGCCGTACTTGTCGATGTACTGCTTGTGCTCGATGAGCTTGTCCTTGAGTTGCTGCTTCAGGTAGATGCCCTTGCCGCCCGTCTGCGGCAGGCGGTCGATGGTGTCCATCACGAGGTGGAAGCGGTCCAGGTCGTTCAGCACCGTCATGTCGAAGGGCGTGGTGATGGTGCCCTCTTCCTTGTAGCCGCGGACGTGGATGTTGTCGTGGTTGGTGCGGCGGTAGGTCAGCCGGTGGATCAACCACGGGTAGGC
>JBEKTY010000298.1:0-5899 GCA_049515555.1 Thermoguttaceae bacterium | reverse complement strand
GATCAAGAAGTTGATCGTGATTCGCTCGAAGGAACTGGAAGGATAGGCGTTTCAATGTATCCGGCACACTCCGTGTGCCGATTCCAAAACGGCACACGGAGTGTGCCGGATACATTCTGCCGCAAACTGCGGACGGCACACGGAGGGCGGGCTGCTACGCTCCTAGGATAGGCAAGTCCCGCCAGGAGTCGTCGCCCGTGGCAGACGCGTCGGGCTGTACTCCGCCTTCCAAGAAGAATTCGCAAAGACCCCACTTGACAGCCAAATTCGTTGTGCTTTAATCTACATCAATCGTGTCGTTGGTGGTCGGCCGCTCCCGTGGGAGGGCCGACGTACAGGGAATCCGGTGCAAGTCCGGGACGGCCTCTCGCCGCTGTAACCGAGTGTTTGAAGGTTTGTCCAATCTCCTAGCCATTGTCGCATAAGAATTGCCGGCCCGCTGCCGGCACGACGACGAGAAGGCTGGACCAACCGAACTCGGAAGTCAGAAGACCTACCAACGAGTTGCAAGGCGTCCTCTGCGAGGGGCAGAGGCCGTGAAAGCGTCGTTGGAGCATTCGCGGACCCTGGCTTTTCGTGCCGCTTTTCTCCCGTGCGCCGCCGGTGCGCGCGGAGGTGCGGCAACGACTGGCCTCGGTCGCGCGTCACACCGAAATGGCTGCCGTTTCTCCGTCACGGTCGCGGGCTTTTTCGCTCGTCGAATTGCTGGTGGTCATTACGATTATCGGCATTCTGATCGGGCTCATGTTGCCGGCAGTGCAGGCATCGCGTGAGGCGGCCAGACGCGTCGCCTGCTGTAATAATTTGCGACAGATCGGGTTGGCGCTCCACGCTTTTCACGGGGCGAACCAGTGCTTTCCCATTGGGACCGCGTTGAAGGGTTACCCGGACGGGACGAGCCCCGACGCTATTCCGGCACGCCTCCTCAGCACCGGGCCGTACCGGCCGGGAGTGTTCGCCATGATCCTGCCGTACCTTGAGCAGGACGGCCTCTACCAGAGTCTCCAGATGGATTTGGCGATCGACGAAGACGCGAATGTCGCGCTGGGAAAAACGATTATCTCCGTTTACCTTTGCCCGTCGTCCAACCACGTCTACGGACTGCAAAAGGCCCCCCACTCGCTGCCGCTGGCCGATCCGAGCATGCGGTTCGCCGTGATCGACTACAACGGCATGAACGGGGCGAATCCGCTTTTCGCAGCCGCCCCCGGCGCAGGCCAGTTGCAGGACCACGGCGGCTTCGCCGAACGCCAGCAGTTGTGTATCGCCGACTTCCGCGATGGGACCTCCCAGACCATCGATGTCGTGGAAACGGTGAACTTCGGACGAGGGGTGTGGATTCACGGCCGGCCGCACTATAACCAGGCTGCCTGTGCGATCAATACGCTCGACGGATACAACGCCCCGAATTCCGTCTGCCCGGACGGGTCCAACCTGCCCGTGACGAAGCGGGGACCGGGGAAAGGCATCGCGGGCACGTGGGGGATTTCCAGCAGCCACCCCGGCGGAGCGAACACGCTCTTCGTCGATGGGGCCGTCCATTTCTTGACCAACTCCCTTTCGGCCGAGACGCTCACCGCCTTGATTACCAGAGACGGCGGCGAGGCGGTCGGTGGCGACTCGTATTGACTGCATGTCCTAATGGCCGAAAGCCGGAACTCGAACCGTCCAATATTTTCGATCACCTCAGCAACTTCGTGGAGGATTCGTTTGATGAACACTTTCAAGAACCTTTGCCGGTCCTCGCTCGCCTCGTTGCTCCTGGGCCTCGGTTGTCTCGGCGGAACCGTCCGCGCTCAATCGCCGGTGGGAACCGTATCCATACCGACCCCCGATAACAATGCGTATTCCACGTCGCTCCGCTACGATTCGAGCGGCAATCTCTACGCTTGGGACGGACTCGGCGTCTGGAAGCAAAGCGGCGGCACGGGCACTTTCAACAACATCGGTTCGGTGAGGGCCGGCAATTCGGCCGATGCGGGACCGATCAACTTCTCGCAAAACGGACAAAGCCTGCTGCTGAGCAACGGCGACGGCGGCTTTTACATGGGCACTTATAACGGCGTCTTGTGGACCATGCCGGCGGCTGGAGGAGCGGCCGCGCAGGTTACGGGCAGCGGTGTGCCCTACGCTTACGATGCCGTCGCCTTGCCCGCCGCCTCGACCATTACCGGGTCGAGTGCGAAGTATCTCGTGGACCAGGGAAACAGCAGCTATTCAAGCAGTTCGGTATCCATTTGTGATACCTCGACCGGGTCGAACGTGCCGGTCATCATCAACGACCCCGGAGCAACGACTTCCATCGCTATCAATCCCAAGAACTACACCGTCTACATTGGCGTCGGCGCCGGACCCAATGCCGGCCAAATCTACAGTTTCAGTCTCAACCAGATCGACTCGGCTTACAACTCGGGAGAGCCGATCGACTTTCTCTCCGGAGGCACGCTCTTCGATTCGACGGCGACCGGCTTGCAGAGCGGGGCCGGAATGTTCTTTGACGGCAACGGCTATCTGTTCTCCGGCGGAGATGGGATTACGGTCTTTCGGCCCAACGGCACGATCGTCTATGACCAACCAAGCGGTGGCAAGTATGGTTTTGCCGCTCTGACCTACGACCCGGCCGACAACGAGGTGCTCGAAGTGCCCTACGGCTCGCAGACGGGCACTTTGTACAACGCGGCCAGGTTTGAACCCACGCCCGAGCCTTCGACGTTCGCCTTGCTGTGCGGGGCCGGCATGGCGTGGGCCGCCTCGGGCTACAAGCGACGTTCTTCCCTGCCACTGGCGGCCCCCGGCACAAAGGAGTGTAAGTAGGGCGGGCTGCGCACAGGGCCCCTCCTTCGCCCGGGGCGGTGTGGGCCTTGGCGAAGGAAGGCACAGTTTTCATCCGGACGGCAAATGTGGGAGGCAACGCGGCGTGTGTGGGGAACCTCCGTGAATAATACGCCGAAGAGCCTTCGGACCACGGTATCAGTGATCTTCTTGGTCGCCGCAGGACTCGCGATTTGCGGGTGCGGCCGAGATGCCGCGCCCGACAGGACGGTGGGCGGCAAGCTGCGGATTGTCTCTCTTGCTCCAAGCGTAACGGAAGTCCTTTTCGCGCTGGGCGCGGGAGAATCGCTCGTTGGTGCGACGGACCGTTGCGACTATCCACCGGCGGCAGTGGGCATCGAGCGGGTCGGCGAGTTCGGCGCGCCGAACGTGGAAAAATTGCTGGCTCTGAGTCCCGATCTTGTGATTGCAGCCGGACTGGAGCGGGAGGAGGTTGCCGATGTGCTGCGCCGATCCGGCATCCGCGTACTGGATGTCCGAATCCGCAACTTCGAGGAACTGTTCGATGCAATCCGGCAGATCGGCGAAGCAGCGGGCAGGCTTCGGCAGGCCCAAGGCGTCGTTGCGGGGATGCAGGCCGAACTTGAAGCTGTCAAGGCACAGAACAACGCTGCGCCTCGGCGGCAACGCCCAAAGGTTCTTGTGGAGATAGGCGATCATCCCCTGATGACGGCGGGCGGGGCCTCGTTTCTGGACGATCTGATAGCGCGGGCGGGCGGTGTCAATGTGGCGCATGAGATTCCCCAGGCGTACGCAAGCATCAACCCGGAGAAAGTCATTGAGTGGAACCCGGACATCATCATCGTCGCCCGGATGGGCCGACCCGGAGACGCGGCCGTGCAACTCTCTCGACGCATCGGATGGGCCGACATCTCCGCGGTGAAGAACGGGCGGGTTATCGACGACATCCAACCCGACCTGCTGTTTCGTCCCGGCCCGCGCCTGATCGACGGAGTAAAGGCGTTGGCCGTGCGTCTCCATAAACCGAAAGGCAAGCAGTAGATGTCCGGTCTCCGCGACAAGAAGAGCCTGGCCGTGCATGGCGTCGTGTTGCTGGCTCTCGTGGTCGCGTGCCTGGCTTCGCTTTTTGCCGGGGCCGTGCCCCTGCCTACCAATGACCTGTGGCACTCGGGCATTTTTCGGCTGCGGCTGGCTCGGACCGCGCTGGGCGTGGTTGCCGGGGCAGGGCTCTCCGCGGCGGGTGTTATATTCCAGGCGATCCTGCGCAACCCGTTGGCCGAGCCCTATGTGCTGGGCGTCTCCTCTGGAGCGGGATTGGGGGCGGCCCTGGCAATCGTGCTCGGGCTCAGCACGGCCGGAGCCTGGACACTGCCCGCCACGGCATTCGCCGGAGCACTGGCCACGATCCTGCTCGTCTATGCCCTGGCCCGAACGCCCGGCGGAACCGCGCCTGTCCAGACGCTTCTCTTGTCGGGTGTTGTGGTAAGTGCCGTGCTCGGAAGCATTCTCATGTTCGTGGTGTCCGTCGTACCTTCGGAGAAATTGCACAGCGTTATTTGGTGGCTTCTGGGCAACCTCCAGGTTTTCGATTGGGGATTGCTGCGCGTCGTTGCGGCCGTGGTCGCGGCCGGACTCGCGGTGAGCATGCTTTTTGCCAGGGATTTGAACCTCATGGCCCTGGGGGAGGAGCCGGCGGCGCACTTGGGCCTTGACGTTGAACGGACGAAGAAACTGTTTTTCCTGTTGGCGTCGCTGATGACCGGGGCCACCGTCGCCGCCTGCGGACTGATCGGCTTCGTGGGGCTGATCGTTCCCCATACGGTGCGCCTGGCGGCCGGCCCGGACCATCGCCGGCTAGTGCCGGCCTCCGCCCTGGCCGGCGCGGCCTTTCTGGTGTTGGCGGACAGCGTCGCTCGGACGATCATCGCGCCGCGGGAAGTGCCCATCGGCGTCATCACTGCAATGCTCGGCGGCCCGTTCTTCTTGGGGTTGTTGAGGAAACGAAAGGCATCCTATTGGGACTAAGATGCTCTCCCTTCGGAACATTAGCGCCGGCTACGCCGGCCGGCTCGTCTTGCAGAACGTCGCGGTAAACGTCGCCGCCGGGGAGTTCGTCGGCCTTATCGGGCCAAACGGCTCGGGAAAGACTACGCTCCTGCGTGTCATTAGCGGCGTACTGTCCGTCCGGCAAGGAGAGGTATGGCTCGGTGGGCGGGAGGTGCGAGGGATGGCCAGACGCGACGTAGCCAAGCGTGTGGCGCATCTGTTGCAGGACTTTGCGCCCGGGCCGGCATTCTCGGTCCGCGAGGTGGTCCTGATGGGACGGTCGCCCCATTTGTCGAGATTCGGCCGCGAAACCGAGCGTGACTTGGCGATCGTCGAACGTGCGATGGAACTGGCCAATGTCTTGCACATCGCCGATCGGTCGATCACGGAGATCAGCGGGGGCGAGCGCCAACGAGCGTTCATTGCCATGTGCCTCGCCCAGGAGCCGCGGGTACTGCTATTGGATGAACCGACAAGCCATCTCGACATCGCCCATCAACTGTCCATCCTAAACCTGATAAGGAACCTGAGCCGCCGGACCCGCCTGACGGTGGTTGCCGTATTCCACGACCTGAACTTGGCCGCCGAGTATTGCGACCGATTGATCCTGCTGGATCAGGGGCGGGTCGTGGCCACAGGAACACCGGCGGATGTGCTGACCGCTGAGATGATACTGAACGTCTACGGGGTGCGCGTTCTCATCGGACGTAATCCTGTGTCTGGCGGTCCCCACGTCGTTCTCGCCGCCAATCGGCATCCCGGCGCCGAGCATGAATCGGCCTTCCCGCGCCACGACTGACAAGGTTGGGAGGAGGCGGGCCTTACGGTTTGCCGCCGTAAGTTTCGCGAAGGCGGCGGCCAGTTTCCTGATGCCACGGCTCATCGGCTGCCTGGAAGGATAGGCACGTTCTGCCAGGCGTCGTCGGCGGCGGGGGCGTCGGCCTGCCCTACGCCTTCCAGGCCGCCGTGTTCACGCGGGACTTGGATACCGCCTTGCGGGCTTCACGCCGCCTGAACGCCTCGGCCGTGATGATCAACGACCACACCGCCTTCCGCGTCG
>JBEKTY010000297.1:0-12124 GCA_049515555.1 Thermoguttaceae bacterium | reverse complement strand
TGACCTTGCACGATCTTGGGAGGGAAAAAGGGGACAGGCACCATTTGCCGGAACGGCCCGGAGGGTGCTTCGCACAAATGGTGCCTGTCCCCTTTTTCCCAGAATCCCGCAAGGTCATTTAGTTCTTCCGCGCAATAACGAACAGCGTGGCGCCGGCGGCGACGGCCCCCAGCCCCACCGCCAGGACGATCGCCCCCAGCGCGCTGCCGGCGGTCCAGGCCTTGCTGCGCAGGAAAACCTGGGTCAGGCCGGCCACCATCACCGTCAGGTTGAAGGCGATGACCGCGGTCATCAGCGACTTTTTCACCTCCTCGGGCGAGGCGCCCAGCGCGGCCAGCGAGAAGAGGCTCTTGCCACCCTTCTTCGCCCGGGCGGCCGCTTTGTCCTTCGAGTAATGCTGGGCGAGGAGCGCGTCGACGCTGCCCGCAGTGCACAAGACCGTTCGCACGGGCATCTTGAACCGCTTTCCGAGATCCTCTTCCACCTCGGGCGTCAGCGGCTTGGGCGAGGCCATCAGCAGGCTGCCCCCGTCGCACAGCAGCGGCACGCAGGAATGCTTCCGGGCCAAGGCGGTGGGGACTTTCGGCACGAGCGTTTCATCCACGGGCACGCCCGCCGGGTCGGCGAACGGCAGGCCGACCGATTCGGCATAGGCCTGCATGACGACTTCCGGGGCGGCCGCCTTTTGCTGTAACAAGGCGTCGAGGACCTCCACGCCGATGGCCTTGGCGAACTTCTGCGCCTTTTCCAACTGCTCGGCGTCGATCGCCTTGTCGGCCAGCAGGATTTCCTCGACCGTGCGGGGCTTGACCGCGCTCTTGTCCTTGCGGCCCAGCCGGGTGTCGTACTCGCGCTTGCGTTGGGTGTCGGTCAGGCAGAGCAGGGCCTTGGTCAGCTCGCCCGTAAGGGCCTGCGACTGCAGGGCGTACTCGCCGCTGGCGAACTTCCGCACGTGAGCGCTCATCTTCTGATAATGCTCGCGGATCTTCGCCGTGCCGTCCTCGAACAACTTCAGCCGCAGGAGCTGGTAATGTGTCAACGGCCGGGCCGGCTCGGTGATGCCCAGCCAATCACGATACACGTCGATCTGTTTGGCCATGGGACGGACAGTTCTCGGTTGTCAGTTGTCGGTTGTCGGTTTCTGAACGCTGAAAACTGAACACTTACTCTTCAATGACTTCCTTGACAAGCTGGACGAAGTGCGGTGTCTTCTGCGATTCGGACAATTCGCCGGCTTTCTTGTCGGCCTCGGCCCGCTGGCGGTATTCGAACAGTGCGACGCGGCGCAAGGTCTGGTTGAAAACGCCCCAGAAAGCCTTGAGGCGGACTTCCTTGGCCGCCTTGGCCCGGCTCTTGCGCTTGACGGGCGGTTTCCCCTTGTCTTTGGTCTTGCCGGGCGCGGCCTCGTCTTTGGCCTTCGCCGCCGCTGCTTCGCCCCCGACTTCCAGGCTCGCCTCCGCGGCGTCGTGCTCCTCGCGTAATTCCTTACGATTCAATATCTTGCGAGCCATAATGCCTCCGCTGCCCAGTGGTGGGGGGTGGGGGGGACGTTCGGATGCCGTCATTGTACAAGATTCTCCGCCCGCTCGCCAGAGGGCCGCGACAGGTGCAGCGAGCAAGGGGCGTTGGGTGCAAGCTCAGGGACGTGCCACCCGGCCATCCTCCAAACGCACCCTACATATCCGTGGCCAGCCGTAGCGCTAACCGGCTGGCCTTATGAAACTCGCTGCGGCATAGCCGTTCGGAGACCGTGTGCGGACTGGCCTGCCCACAGCCGAGCGTAACGGTGGGCACTCCCCGGGCGGTCAGCCAGTTGGCGTCCAACCCGCCGTTTGACACCGCGCAGACCGGCCGGCCGCCCAGGGCGCGGATCGCTTCTTCCGCCGCCCGCACCGAGGGGTCGTCGGCCGGCAGACAGAAGGCCTCGTAATCCAGCCGGCCGTTGAACCGGACCGCGCCATGCCGCCGGCGATCGTTCCGGACCAAGCGGGCGGCCCTGCGAAACGTCCCCTGGATGGCCCGCACAATCGTCTCCCGGAAGACCGGATCATGACTGCGGACCTCGGCCCGCAGCTCCAACTGCGGGGTGACGACGTTGGTCACCTCGCCGCCGTGAATGACCCCGATGTTGCTGGTGCCGGTGCCGCCCGGCTTTTTGATCTTGCCCAGCCAGCCCCCCCGGTACAACTTGGTGATGGCCAATGCGGCGATCGTGATGGCACTGACGCCCTGCTCGGGGGCGATCCCCGCGTGGCTGGCAATGCCGCTTACGCCGATGGTCAGGCGGTATCCGCCGGTGGCCCCAATGGTGATCTTCTCGTACGATCCGCCGTCGAAATTGAATGCCAAGCGGGGCCGGCCGAGCAGGCCCAGCCGCAGGTAGCGGGCCCCGACCATCCCCAACTCCTCCTGAACGGTCCACAAAAAGGTCAAGGGCGGATGGTCAAGCCCCTTGCTCAGGACCTCCAGCGCCGCCGCGAGCACCACGGCGGTTCCGGCCCGATCGTCGGCGCCCAGGCCGGTGTGCCGGTCGGCCGGCACGAGCCAGTCGCCGCGGCGCACGGGCCGCGCCCCCGCGCACAACGGGACAGTATCCGCGTGGGCCATCAGCACCCGGCGGGCGGCCGGCCGCGTGCCGGGCAGCCTCAACGCCAGGTTGCCCACCTCGCCGCCGAATGGACTGCGGCGCTGGGCCTGGTCCAGCCGGATCGCACCCCGCGGCGCCCCGGCCCCCCGCAGACGATCGGCGATGAATTTCAATACCTGCCGCTCCCGACCGCTCGGCCCGGAAATGGCCAACAGTTCCAAGAGCAGGCGTTCGGTCTGTCGAGCGTAAGCGTCTGTCATGGGGATTGGGGATTAGGGATTAGGGTAGGGGATTAGGGATTGGGGATTGGGGATTGGGGATTGGGGTAGGGGTAGGGGATTAGGGATTGGGGATTTGGCGGCCGTGGGTTGCGGGTGGTAAAGTGGTGTCAAATTGTGGCAACTTGCCGAAGGGCCGCCCCGCCGCGCCTTCCAGGATAAACCTTTTGCCGGCCACCGCAACCCTAGATCAACTATCTCCAATCCCTAATCCCTAATCCCCAATCCCCAATCCACTTCCTTCCCCATGCGCTTCTTCATCGCCGGCATCATGCAGGGCTCGCACGCCGCGGCCAGGATGCACGATCAGGACTACCGCCAACGGATCACGGAACTGCTGGCAACGCATTTTCCCGAGGCCGAGATCTACGATCCGCGGGCCGAGCACAGCGGCTCGCTGGGCTACGACAAACTGACCGGGCGGGAGGTGTTCTTCCGCCATAACCAGATGTGCCGCGAGATCGACGTGCTGCTGGCCTTCGTGCCCGAAGCCTCGATGGGCACAGCCATCGAGATGTGGGAGGCTTACCAGCACGGGGCGGCCGTGTTGACGATCAGTCCGCTGGTGCACAATTGGGCCGTGAAGTTCCTCAGCCACGCCCTGTACTGCGACGAGGCCCAGTTCGCCTCGGCACTGGCCCGCGGCGACGTGGCCCGGCGGATCCAAGAAGTCCTGCGGCGGCCCACGGAATAACCCCGTCCCGGGATTGGGTGCCACTGCTGGCTTGTCCAGCAGTGCCCGCTGGGAATAACACAACGTGTACACGCCACCGCGGGGTTTATCCCCGCGGAGCGATGATTGGCCACTACAAGCCCCGGCCCGCAGGGAGTTCCACTTATTTCCCGTCTCGGCTCGGCCGGCGATGCCGGCCGAGCCGAGACCGGGGAAAAAGCGGCGGTCGGTGTCACGGCGTTTGTAGTGGCCAATCACCGCTCCGCCGGCACAAGGCCGGCGGTGGCGTTTTCAGCTTGCGGAATAAGACAGCGGCCCCGCGGCCCGCTGCCGCGCGGCCCTAGAACAGCGTCGCCTGCATCAGACGACCATCGAGCTCCGCCTTCACGCGTTCGGCGATCTCGCTGGCATCTTCGGGCCTCCTGATCGTCTCCAGGAGTTGACCGAACAGGATCGCCTTCCGGTCATTGCGCGACAATTTCAGTCCCGCCGCCCGTAGCCTCTCGGCTTGCGAGCGGGAGGATTCAACCGCCTTGGCGACCGGAATTGGTCGTTTCGCTCTTGAGCCCTTGTGGCAGACAATGATGATGTCCAGTTGGATCGGCTCTTTCGCCTGCGATTTCGGGGTCGCGACGGACATTTCGGATTTCACGGGATGCGAGTTGACGACCACGAAGCCCGCCCCGAGGATCGCATTGACGAGAGATATCCAGCCGTCATCGCGGGAATGATGGTAAGTGAACACGAGAAGTCCGTCGCCCTTGAGCACTCGCCGGCATTCCTTGAACACCCCTTGCAGTTTCGTACTGAAACTATCAGCGTCCGAGTCCTGCACTTCCGATGGGCTGCGCGTCGTTTTGTTCTTCCTGGCAAATCCCCTCGGGATCAATTGCTGCCACGAATAGAAAAAGTCGGCAAGCTCGGAGTAGTGAACGTTATCGAAGAACGGCGGGTCGGTAAGGACCAGGTCGATGCTTGAATCGGGCAGCCCCGTTTCCGAGGAATCGCCGCACGAGAGGTAAACGGCACGCTGGGAGAGGTTGCCGTTGCGGGGCCATCGGGTATCCACTTCTCCGCTGAAGGGCGGGGCGCAGATTCTTCCGCTTTCCCGCGCGGGCCCGTTGACCTCGACCGGCGCGAGCCGATAGCCAATTGCACGAAGCAGCCGGCTGCGGAAGAGGTTGGTGAACGATCCGGAGCTCTTTGGCGTACCCCACACGTTGGCCTCGATTGGCGTTCGCTCCGGCTTGAGAATATGATGGGAAAACATGTGACGGACCGCGCCCGTCCCCTCGCCCTTGTAGGAGGCGAAGAGGTTGTTGAACTCCAAGACGCCGGAGAACAGCAGCAGCAGCGCGTCCCGCGTTGGCTCGTCGGCAATCTCCCCGATCGCCGACTGGAGAAGTCCCAGGGCCAGAAGCTGGCGATCGTTGAAGAAATCCCGCCAGGCGGCGAAGCCGTAGCCCATCGCCTGCCGCGTATTATACCCCATGCCGAGGCGCAAGTCGGGAAGCAGGATTCGACCGCTTGTCAACTCGATCTGAAGTCGTTTGGAACACTTCGCATAGGCTGTGTGATCCTCAGCCGTGGCCGGCAAGTACTCCTTTCTTCCGTCCTGGGTGAGCACGAGCTTTGCATAGAGTCGGAAGGCCGGCCGGGCGCCGGCAAGGGCCTCGATGATGTTGAACGGTTCCGGGCAGTTGGGGCAAATCGCCTCCCGGCCCCTGGTGGTCCCCTGCTCGGGATTGAAGCCGTGCCCGCACGAGCGACACACAACCGACCGCTGGGCGTTCAGGCCGCGGAAAACATCGCCGCACGACGGGCACAGGATTTGGATTTCTGGTTTTCGGTTGGGATACGCATTCCGCGCCACCACGCAGGACCGAAACAGATCAACGGCCCGGCGACATTCCGGGCAGGGCACCTGCATGACCCAAAAATAGTAAAGGACTTCGCAAGGGCGTCCTTGCGAGTCTTTCGCCGTGTAGATGGACCGGATTGTCTTGCCGACGCCGTCGGCAAGCGCGGAAAAAGACTGCTTGATTCTTCGCGCGTCCATCGGTCCGAGCGACACTCGGACCAGTTCGGCGGCAACAGGGTTGATGTCGCGACCGAACGCCGTCAGGCCAAGCTTGTGGGCCTCGCCGATGGTTGTGCCCGACCCCATGAAGGGATCGAAGACGGTCAGCCCCCGCAGGGAATGGACGCGGTAGAACTCGTCCGGAAGGTCTGCGCCCTCCGGAAGCGCGCAACCGAGCAGGATGCCGCGAAAGACGGACCCCAGACGCTTGGCCCACCATTTGTGGATGTGGTATACGGGGCGGTGGACCTCTTTGCGCCAGCTTTCTCGCGCCGCCAGGCCCGAAATGAATTCGAACGGGAATGCGTCGGTCTCAATCAGGCTAGTCTTCCGCCGCTTCATCTCTAACTTCCAGTGCGATCCTCTCGGGGGAGATATCGCGCATTCCTACACGATTTCTTGGAGACCCCCGCAGCCGCCAGGCTCGGAACGAGTGTTCGCGCCCCGCGGATGGATTCGGAACCTTCTCTGGGATCAGTTCATTGGTCTTGAGGTTGAACGAGTAGCCGACGACCAGTTCTGCGGTTTCCCGGCGCCGAAGTTTGCCGATCTCAATTGACGCTCTTGTTCTTATGCACGTAGTCATGGTCGGCGTTCAAAAAGTCACCGTGGCAAACTACGAGATCCAAGACGGGATATGTGTTGCCGTCCGGCTTCTTTGGATACCTGCCGAAGACGTAGTGGATTGTCCTGCCGTTATGGAAGCCCGATGGGGCTTGGCTGTTGCTATCAAAGTTCGCGTCGCGTCCGGGGTATGCCAGGCCCTTGATCTCGTACCCCTCGGTGGCGGCGACCAGGCGAAAGTCCGGATAGCTGTTCCTGCCGCCACGCTCGAAATTCAAGCCGGTCTCCCGCAGCCTCGCCTGGAACCAGTTCTGGAAGTGGAACTCTTTATCCGTGCTGCTTTCGCGGGTAATGAGCAACCCCTGCCTGATCCCTTGTACGCAACGCCGGAAGACGATATCGACGCTCATCCGATGGCCTCGATGCGCACCCCGGTGGAACCCGTGAAAACCATCAACTCATTCTCCCCACTCCCGGGCCGTGCGCCAAGAGGCCCGATGGCGTATGCGGCCCGGCCGCCTACGGCGCTTCCCGGGCCAGTTTGCCCAGCGCCTCTATGCCGCGGCGGATTGTGGCGTCGCTGGCGGCGTAGGAGATGCGGAAGTGCGTGTCGCGGCGGCTGAAGACGTTGCCGGGGATCACTAGCAGTTTGTGCCCTTCGATGGCCCGGGTGACGAACTGCGTGCCCGTGCCCCAGGGCACGCGGGGGAAGAGGTAGAACGCCCCTTGCGGAACCACCAGCTCGTAATCCTCGCGCAGGCCCGCGACGAGCAGGTCGCGCTTTTGGCGATAGGCTTCGATGTAGGGGGCCACGTCCACGTCCAGCGCCGCGGCCCCCGCCCACTGCATGGGCTGCGGCGCGCAGACGAAACTGTACTGTTGCAGCTTGATCATCTCGCCGATCACGGCCGCCGGGCCGTGGGCGAAGCCCAGCCGCCAGCCCGGCACGGCGTAGGTCTTGCTGAACCCGTCGACGACCAGGGTGCGGGGATTGTAGCGGGCCGGCGAGACGAAACTGCCGTCGTAGCAGAAATGGCGGTAGATCTCGTCGCTGAGCAGCACCAGGTTGTGCCGCTCGGCCAGCTCGGCCAGGGCCCGCACCTCGTCGGCCGCGGCCACCACGCCCGTCGGGTTGGCCGGGCTGTTTAGCACGATCATCTTGGTGCGGGGCGTAATGGCCGCCGCCACGCGATCCGGGTCGATGCGGAAATCGGGATAGGTGTCGATGTACACGATCCGCGCCCCGGCCACCGCCGCCAGGGCGTCGTACATTACGAAATACGGATCGAAGACGATCACTTCCTCGCCCGGATTGACCAGCACCAGCATGGCCAGCATGATCCCGCCGCTGGTGCCGCTGGTGACAAACAGCTCGCGGTCGGCGTGGCCGAACTCCCGATCGACGCGGGCTTGCAGCTTATCGCGCAGCACGGGCATGCCTTGCGACAGGGCGTAGCCGTTCTTGCGGCTCTGGATGGCCTCGACGGCCGCCCGGCGGATCGGCTCGGGCACGTCGAAATCGGGCTGCCCGATGGAGAGGTTGACGGGATCGGTCAGTCGGGCCGCCAGATCGAACACCCGGCGGATCCCGGAGGCGTCGTATTGCCGCGTGCGCTCGGCCAGCCATCGCTCGGACATGGTTTACCTCAGTTTGGCACTCCGCCGGCGCAACAGCCGCGCCGCGGCCCTCAGCCGGGCCCGATGCTGGAACATGAAGGGGCTGTAATCGAAGGCCAGCAGGTATGCCACCAGGAGCAGGCCCAGCGGATTGGCGACGCGGCGGAGCTTATCGCGCAGCATGGCGAGCTTATCCTCCGGCAGCGACTGGCTGGCGACGGTCCACAGCCGCGTCTGGCGGGCGAGCCGGTGGCGGCGGAAGCGGCGCTGCAAATAGCGGATCCTGGCGGCCAGGTCGAGCCGCCCTTTCCGCTCGAAATACGTCACGTCGTGAATCATTTCGGCGATCATTCGGCCCATCGTCCGCGCGGTCGCCAGCTTATCGAAAGGTTTGTCATGCCCCTGGAGCAGGAAGAGCATCTGCCGGCGGCGCCCGCTCAGCCAGTCGTCGGAGGCGGGCGGCTGCGGCTGGTTGATGCTCGGCGGGCCGGGGTCTTGCCGCGGGGTGTAATAGATTTCCAGGATGCGGTCGACCACCGTCTCCAGGTCGTCGGTGTCGATCGTGCGATCCAGTTGCGGCAGGGAGATCGAGTAGAAATCCACGCGCAGCGACTGGGCCAGTCCGTCGGGCGTGGTCAGGCTGCGTTGGACGGCCTCGGCCAGGGCGGCCAGCACCGGTCCGGGCACGCCGGGGTGCGTGCCCAGCCGCGCCATGCCGCGCACGGCCGCACTGCGGAGCCACAGGCCGACCAGGTAGTGCAGTATCTGGCCGTCGCCGTTGCACACCATTTCGCCGATGCGGAGCAGGCGGGCCAACTCCCGGCCGGCGGCCGCGAAATCGCCGTCGGCCGCCGAGACCTTGAAACGCACGAAGGGGAACCGCGCCAGCTCGCCCAGCTTGCAGATGAATTCGGACTCGGCCGGCATCTGCTGGCGGCTGACGAACTCCGGGAATTGGAGCCGCCCCAGCCGCAGGCCCTCGTCCAGCAGCGCCAGGGCGGCCGCGTTCTGCTCCAGGATGCCGGCCACCACGGCCCGATCGACGGAGAGGAACTCCGCGTCCCGGTTCGCCTCGTGGCCCCCGTAGGTCAGCTTGCCCCAAAGATCCTGCTCGCCGACCGGCTTGACGAACTGCGCCACCGCACGCTGCCAGGGCTGGAAGGCGTTGGCCTGCGGCGCCAGTGGCACGCGGCGATAGACGGCCACCGCCGGAATCTGCGCAAAAAGCGACTCCAGAGACATGGCCTGCTCTCGTCGTGGTCCTCGTTCCCGCTGGCGACCAGAAGCCGGCTCGGGCGGTAAGCGTTTACGGGTCGCGCCAAAGTAGCAGGCACACTCCGTGTGCCGTCCGCTGAAGCGGAATAAGGTATAGCCGACGGCACACGGAGTGTGCCTGCTACGTTCCATGCCGTGAACGGTTACGCTCGATCGGAGCAAATATCGATTATCCTTCACGCGGCGGAGCTTGGCAAGGAGCCGTCGGGCGGATGCCGTCGGGCGGGGCGAACGTGTGAATTTTTCCCGCGTTGTGGCCGGTCTCCGACCGAGCCGCACCGCCGCTTTGAAGGTCTCCCGGGCCTCGGAGACCTTCGGTCGAGCGGCGGCGGGGTCGCGAGACCCGCGCCGAACTTGGTGAGCCGCGCCGAACTTGAGACCCGCGCCGAACTTGTCCTCCTCCGTCCCGGAGCAATGCGTGCGTTGCGTCTGTAAGGTTGTTTGGACATAACCATATAGATGTATTGCTTTTCCCTAGACAGTGACTATTTTAGCAAGCTGGGGAGCGTCTAAGGCCGCCGGGAACCTCACAAGGAGTCGGGAGAGATTCCGGTCTTGGAACACCTTCTGAGCCAGGAGAATCGCCATGACCCGGTACCCGTTGGGAAGCCGCTGCGGGGTGTCGCGCCGCTGCGGGCGGGCGTTACGATGGGCGTATGCGCGCGAGCGTTCTCGCCGCCCGCGGTGTGAACCGCTGGAAGACCGGCGGTTGTTGTCGAGCGGGCTGGCTGCCGCGTTGCCGGACCTAGCGAGCGCGCCGTCGTTGGCCGCCGCCGTGTGGCGGAGCACGGACCTGGCGGCCCTGCCCGCCACCAACCCGGAAGGCGGCGCGTTGCCGACGCATTTCCAGGCATTCTCTCTGTGCCAGGCGGGGCTGAATTCGGTCTTGGGCTCGGCGCCGCTGGAGAGCTTCCCCGGATCGCCGCCGCCGGGCACGGAGCTGGACCTGCCGCGGCCTGACGGCACGTGGGCGCGGTTCTCGATCGTCGAGGTCCCCATCCTGGCCCCGCAGATCGCGGCCCAGTTCCCCGCGATCCACACCTATAGGGGCCAGGGGATCGACGACCCGACGGCCACGCTGAGCTGCGACGTCACGTCCGCGGGGTTCCACGCCTTCGCCCTCACGCCTAAGGGCTCGTATTGCATCGACCCGCTGTCGCGATCGGGCGACGGCGCCTACATGAGCTACTTCTGGACGGACGACGCGCAGCCGCCGCAGGCCGACGGGCTGGACAACGATATAGTGCCCAACCCGGACTACACCCCTGTGGATACTGCCCCGGCACAACCGCCGGCGACTTCGGCGGGCACCCAGGCGGCGACGTCGGCGGCGGTGGTGGTCCAGCCGGCAACCGGGGGCGGCGTGTCGTCCGGCACGGTGCTGCGGGATTACGCCCTGGCGGTGGCGGCCGACGGCGAGTTCACCGCCCAGTTTGGAGGCCGGGATGCGGCCTTCGCCGAGATCGTGTCCGTGGTCAACGACGTGGCGGCCATCTACAATCGCGACCTGATGATCACCTTCCACCTGGTGTCGGGCACCAACCTGGTCTATACGAATCCCGCGACCGATCCCTACGACAACAGCAGCCAGGAGCACATGCTGGACGAGAACCAGGACAACGTCGACAGCGTGATCGGCAGCGACAACTATTCGATTGCGCAGGTCTGGGGCACCAACGGCGGGGGGCTGGCCATGATCGGCTCCGTAGGCGAGGGCGGTTTTGGCCATAACCGGAAGGCCGAGGGGTACAGCGGCTGGGAAGGCATGTACAGTCATTTTGTCAAGGTGGTGGCCCATGAAATGGGGCACCAGTTCGGCGCCAACCACACGTTCAACGCCTCGGAAGTCGGCCATGGCGGCGATCAGCAGCGGAACGACGCGACGTCCGTCGAGCCCGACGCGGGCCGGACCATCATGAGTTATGCGCCCGTGGCGACCGAGGTGCCCTTCTTCCACGCCGTGAGCATCGACGAGATCCTCAACTACGTGAACGACCCGGGGCACCAGTGCGGCTGGCGGTTTCCCACCTCCAATCACGTGCCCATCGTGTACGCCGGGCCCGACTACCTGGTTCCCGACGGCACGGAGTTCACGCTCACCGCGCAGGGCTTCGATGCCGATCACGACACGCTGACCTACACCTGGCAATCCATGGACATCGACGGCGGCGACGGATACACGTACAACGTTCCGACCGAGAACCCCAGCACCGACTTTTATGCGCGGTCGCTCGACGGCTACGACTACCACTACGACCCGATTCCGATGCACTTCCGCGTGACGGCGCGCGACGGCCGGGGAGGCGTCAGCTCCAGCGACATGACGGTCACCGTGATCGCCTCGACCGAGTCGGATTACTTTCGCTTCCACCTCAACGATCCCTTCGCCGCCTGGTACGCCGGGTCGCCGGAGACCGTAACGTGGGAAACGGGTGGCACCGAGAGCGCGCCTTTCAACGCCAGCACCGTGGACATCCTGCTCTCGATCGACGGCGGCGCCACGTTCCCTTACGTCCTGGCGCATCGCGCGCCCAACACCGGAACGGCACAAGTGACAGTGCCGCCGGAGGTGCCGACCAGCCATACTTGCGTGTTGCGGCTGGCGCCCTGCGACAACATCTTCCATTCCGACGTGAGCGGCGGTTTCGCGGTCGTGCACTTGATCGGCCCCCGCGTCCTCCGCACCCAGACCGACAACCCCACGGCGGTCAGCGCGCTGCGCTTCTACTTCAGCGAGCAGATGGACTATGGCTCGTTCAACCCGAAATTCGACATCGACAGCTTCGTCGGTCCGCACGGCGAGTCGCTCAGGAACAGCATCCAATCCTATAACTGGCAGGACAACGACCGGACCCTGGAAATCCGCTTCGACACGCAGTACGGGGTGGGCCGCTACCAGATGACCATCGGTCCGGGCATCGACGACGCCAGCGGCAACGCCATGAACCTCGACGGCGTCCTGCCCAACGGCAAGTCCACCGACCGCTACGCCGGCTCGTTCGAGATCCAGCCCCAAAGGCCCTGGTACGAGGCCACGTTGGCGTACAACC
>JBEKTY010000296.1:0-6084 GCA_049515555.1 Thermoguttaceae bacterium | reverse complement strand
CGAAATTGCAGGCGGCATCGCCGAACTGCGACGAAAACGAGCCGACTTGCGGGGAAGCCGTTTTGCGATGCCTCCGTAAACCCCTGGCAACGCAGATGTTGCCAACAACGCAACCGGCTCGCCGCCGGGCCTCCCCCATTGACAGCGGGCTGGGCAGGGGTAAAATACTGGGTTTTCCCCGGCGTGGCATGGCCGGGGTTTGGCGTTTATTGCCCCTGGCACTATTGCGGATCGGTCCGAGCGTGGAAGAAGCCATCCAGAAAGCCGACGTGCTGATCGAGGCCCTCACCTGGATCCGCCAGTTCCGGGGCAAGATCACCGTGATCAAGCTGGGCGGGAGCGTCATGGAAGACCAGCGGGCCATGACCCACCTGCTGCTGGACATCGTGTTCATGGAAACGGTGGGCATGCGGCCGGTGGTGGTCCATGGCGGCGGGGCGGCCATCAGCCGGGCAATGGCCGAGGCCGGGATCGAGCCCCGCTTCGTCCAGGGCCGCCGCTACACCGACGACGCCACGCTGGCCATCGTCGAGCGGGTCCTGGCCGGCGATGTCAACCAGCAACTGGCCGCCCAAATCGCCGAGCTCGGCGGCCGCGCCCAAGGCCTCAGCTTCCGCACTACCAACGTCCTCTTCGGCCAGCCACTGAAATTGGATGGTCCCGGCGCCCAGTCGATCGACCTGGGCCACGTGGGCACGGTCACGGCCGTCGATCGAGCCACGATCGAGCACCTCTGCTATTCCGGCATCGTGCCGGTCATCCCCTCGATGTGCGCCACGCCCGAGGGCGGGAAGCTCAACGTCAACGCCGATACCGCGGCCACGGCCGTCGCCCGCACCCTCCAGGCCGAAAAACTGGTTTACCTCAGCGACGTCAACGGCGTCCGACGCGACAAGCAGGACCCCGATTCGCTCGTGCACTCGCTCACCGCCCAGCAGGCCCAGGAGCTGATCGAAAGCGGGGCAGTCGACGCGGGCATGATCCCCAAGGTCCAGGCCTGCCTGGAAACGCTGAACCAGGGTGTGCGAAAAGTGCACATCATCGACGGCCGCATCCGCCACTCGCTCCTGTTGGAAGTGTATACCAGCAAAGGCATCGGTACGGAAATCATCAAGAACGGAAAAGCCTGACGTAGCCGTAAGTGCCCAACCTTGCCGCCCTCACCCCGTTGCTGCCCTCACCCTAACCCTCTCCCAGAGGGAGAGGGGACCATTGCCGACAACCGAAAACCAAAGACCGAAGACCAAAGACCGACAACTGAACACTGAACACTGAACACCGAACACCGACAAATGTCCTCCGACGAGATCCTGAAGCTGTTCCAGAAGTACGTCATCCCGAACTACGGCCGGTTTCCCCTGGCCCTGGTTCGCGGACAGGACTCCTACGTCTGGGACGCCGAGGGGAACCAGTATCTGGACTTCTTTCCCGGCTGGGGATGCGGGCTGTTGGGTCACTGCCCGCAGCCGGTGGTCGAGGCGGTCCGCGACCAGTTGGGCCGCCTGATCCACGTGCCCAATACCTGGCACACCGAGCTGCAAGGGTTGTGGGCCAAGGCCCTCTCCGAGCGGAGTTTCGGCGGCCAGGCGTTCTTCTGCAATTCGGGCACGGAGGCCAACGAGGCCGCCATTAAACTGGTGCGGCTGTGGGCCACGCCCAAAGGGCGCTACAAGATCATCACCTTCGAGGGCGGGTTCCACGGCCGAACGCTGGCCTCGACCACGGCCACCGCCCAGCCCAAGTATCACGAGGGCCTGGGGCCGCTGGTGGCCGGGTTCGTCTACGCCCCCTTCGGCGACCTGGAGGCCGTGGCCCGCTCGATCGACGACGAGACGGCGGCCATCCTGGTCGAGCCCATTCAGGGCGAAGGCGGCGTGCGGATCCCGCCGGAAGGCTTCCTGGCCGGGCTGCGGGCGCTGGCCGACGAGCACGAGCTGCTGTTGATCTTCGACGAGGTGCAGACCGGCTTCGGGCGGACCGGCGACTGGTTCGCCTACCAGGGCGCCGGCGTCACGCCGGACATCATCACGCTTTCCAAGGCGCTGTGCGGCGGGCTGGCCGGGGCGGCCATGCTGGCCCGGCCCGAGATCGCCCCCAGTCTGCGGCCGGGCATGCACGCGGCCACCTTCGGCGGCAACCCCATCGCGGCGCGGGCCGGCCTGGCGGCTATCGAGATGATCGAGAGCCAGAACCTGCTGGCCGCCGCCCGCCGCCTGGGCGAGTTGTTCGGCACGCGGCTGGAGCAACTCCGCGGCGAGTGCGAGCTGGTCCGCGAGGTCCGCATCCGGGGGGCGATGATCGGCATCGAGCTGGCCGTCGAGGGCGCGCCGTTGGTCAAGGCCTGTCTCGAGCGGCGACTGCTCATCAACTGCACGCACGGCACGGTCCTCCGCCTGCTGCCCGCTTTGACCCTCAGCGCGGACCAGGCCCACCAGGGCTGCGACATCCTGGCCGCGGCCGTCAAGGAATATGATCATGCGACACCTGCTGACACTGGCCGACCTGACCACGGCTGAGATCGAGCGGATTTTTTCGATCACCGGGGATCTGAAGGCGAAGTTCGCCCGCGGGCTGCGGGAGCCGCTGTTGCCGGGCCGCGCCATGGCGCTGATCTTCGAGAAGCCCTCGCTGCGGACCCGCGTCAGCTTCGAGGCGGCCATGATCCACCTCGGCGGCAGCTCGCTGTTCCTGGGCAAGGACGTGGGCTTCGGCCAGCGCGAGAGCGTGGCCGACTTCGGCCGCGTGCTCAGCGAATACGTAGACGTGGTCGTGCTCCGTACCAGCTCGCACAAAACGGCCGTCGACCTGGCCCGCCACAGTAGCTGCTCGGTCGTCAACGGCCTGACCGACTTCGGCCATCCCTGCCAGGCCATGGCCGATCTGTACACCGTCCGCGAACTGGTCGGCCCGCTGAAAGGGCGAACGCTGGCCTGGGTGGGCGACGCCAACAACGTGGCCCGCAGCCTGG
Organism: Thermoguttaceae bacterium; assembly: GCA_049515555.1. Lineage (GTDB taxonomy): Bacteria > Planctomycetota > Planctomycetia > Pirellulales > Thermoguttaceae > JBEKTY01. The sequence goes on along the minus strand of JBEKTY010000296.1, from coordinate 3,116 downwards.
CCCTGGGCTGCGGCCGGCTCGGCCTGCGGCTGATCATGGCCACGCCCGAGAAGTACCAGTTCGACGAGAAGTCGCTGGCCTGGCTGCACCAGGAGGCGCCGGGCCTGGAGCTGACCGTGACCACCGATCCGCGGGCGGCCGTGGCCGACGCCGTGGCGGTCTACACCGACGTCTGGACGAGCATGGGCCAGGAATCGCAGCGTGAGGGCCGGCGCCGCGATTTCGCCGATTTCCAGGTCAACGCCAAGCTGATGGCCTGCGCCCAGAAAGGGGCCGTCTTCATGCACTGCCTGCCCGCCCGACGCGGCGAAGAGGTCACCGACGAGGTCCTGGACGGCCCGCAAAGCGTCGTCGTCCAGCAAGCGGCCAACCGCCTCCACGTGCAAAAAGGCATTCTGGCCTGGCTGCTGGGAGCCAAAGGTTAGCGTATTCCTCACGCTCCGCGTGAGGTTTTGCCGCACGGCCTCACGCTCCAGCGTGAGCAGTACGATAGTAATTGTTTCGCCGGTCCGATTGGGGGAACGATCCGATGACCCGCATTGCCATTCTGGGCGCCACGGGCTATACGGCCCTGGAGCTGATCAAGATCCTGTTGCGCCACCCGGAGGCCGAGATTGTGGCCGTCACCAGCCGCCAGGAGGGCCAGCCGCCCATCGGGCTGATTCACCCCTCGCTCACCGGCCGGCTCGAGTTGCGCCTGGAAGACCTCAGCCCGGCCGAGGTCACCGCGCGGGCCGAGTGCGTCTTCAGTTGCCTGCCCCACGGGGCCAGTGCCGCCGTGGTGCCGCACCTGCTGGCCGCCGGGGCCCGCGTCGTTGATTTCAGCGCCGATTACCGGCTCAACGATCCCGCGGTCTTCGCCCAATGGTACGGACAGAAGCACGGCGATCCGGAGCGGTTGGGCAAGGTCGTCTACGGCCTGCCCGAGCTGTTCCGCGAGCGGATCATCACCGCGCCCCTGGTGGCCAACCCGGGCTGCTACCCGACCTCCGCCATCCTGCCCCTGGCGCCGCTGCTGAAGGCCAAGCTCATCCGGCCGGCCGATATCATCGTCGATTCCAAGAGCGGGGTATCCGGTGCGGGCCGCACCCCCAAGCTCACCACGCACTTTCCCGAGTGCAACGAGAGCATGTCGGCCTACAACGTGGGCCGGCACCGCCACACGCCCGAAATCGACCAGGTCCTGAGCTTCGCGGCCGGTCAGCCGATCGAGGTCGTGTTCACGCCCCAGTTGGCGCCCATGGACCGCGGCATCCTCACCACGGCCTACGCCCTGCCGGCCAGCCCGATCACCGAGGAGCAGATCATCGACGCCCTCCACGATTTCTACGCCCGCGAGCCGTTTGTGCGGGTGGTCGATCACCTGCCGGGCACGAAAGACTGCTCCCAGACCAACTTCTGCGACATCACGGCCCGCTTGGTCCGCGGCCGCGTGCTCACGATCAGTTGCATCGACAACCTGATTAAGGGCGCCTCGGGAGCCGCGGTGCAAAACTTCAATCTCATGTACGGTTATCCGGAAACAACCGCCCTGTAAGGGCCTGAGTCCCAACAAGTTGGTTGGAATAGGGAAACGTTCGACCGAAGAAGGAACACTGATCTTCGCTAATCTTCGCTAATCAGTGTCAATTAGCGCGAATTAGTGTTCCCCAAGAATAATCATGCAACTGATTTTGGCACGGTTATCAAGGCACGGCCCAGCGGAGTAAAGAAATGCCCATCGGCGTTCCCCGCGGATTCACGCTAGCCGGCGTCCATTGCCGGATCAAGCGCGACCCGCAGAAGTTAGACCTGTCGTTGGTCGTGTCCGACCGTCCGGCGACCGGCGTGGGCGTGTATACGCAGAACCTGGTCTACGCGGCCCCGGTGGCCCTGGACCGCAGCCGCACGCCCAGCCAGCGGATTCGGGCCGTAGTGATCTGCTCCGGCGTGGCCAACGCCTGCACCGGCCAGCGGGGCCTGGACGACGCCCGGCAGATGGCCCGCCTGGCCGCCGCCGCTTGTGACGCCGAAGAAGATCAGGCCCTGGTCCTCTCCACCGGCGTGATCGGCTCGTTCCTGCCCATGGACCGCGTCGCGGAGGGGATCGCCGCCGCGGCGAAGCAGCTTGGCGCCAGCCCCGCGCACCTGGAATCGGCCGCCCGTGGCATGCTCACTACCGACACGGTGGTGAAGATGGCCGGCCGGACCGCCATGGTCGGCGGCCGCGAGATCGCGGTGACGGGCATCGCCAAGGGGGCCGCCATGATGGGCCCCAACATGGCCACCATGCTGGCAGTGGTGCTGACCGACGCCCCGCTCGAGCCGGCCGTGGCCCAGGCCCAGCTCCGCGCCGCCGCCGAAGAGAGCTTCAACTCGATGAGCGTCGACGGCCACATGAGCACCAACGACACGGTGTTGCTTGTGGCCAACGGTGCGGCCGGCGGGCCGCCCTTGGCCGGTCCCCACCTGGCCGCCTTCCGCCGCACGCTGGGCGAAGTCTGCGTCGAGCTGGCCATGGCCATCGCCGGCGACGGCGAAGGCGCCACGCATCTGGTCACCATCGACATCTCGGGCTGTGCCGACCGTGCCGCCGCCATGGCCATCGCCAAAACCGTGGCCAACAGCCCCTTGGTCAAGACGGCCATCCACGGCGCCGACCCCAACTGGGGCCGCATCATCTCGGCGGCCGGCTATGCCGGCGTGCCCTTCGATCCGGCCGGCGTAGTGCTCCGCCTGAACGGCTTCCTGCTGTATCGCAACGCCGCGCCGGTCGAGTTCGACGCGGCGGCCGTCTCCCGCTCGATCCGCGACAGTCGCGATACGCACGTCGAGCTGGCCTTTAGCGAGGGCACCGCCGCCGTGCGCTTCTGGACCGCCGACCTCACGGCCGAGTACATCCGCCTCAACGCCGACTACCACACGTAGGGTGCGTGGGCTCTTGCAGATTACGGACGCCCGGTACCCTCTCCCTCCGGGAGAGGGTTAGGGTCAATACCGTTGAAATAGTCGCAAGTCCCAGCCTTCTGCCAAGCTGGTGTCAAAGAACCCTTCGATTTCCGGCACTCCTTCCATGATATTTGCAAGGTGGGGAGAGCCAAGGATCAAGGATGGAGGCCGAGGGAGGAACTACGGAT
>JBEKTY010000295.1:0-6097 GCA_049515555.1 Thermoguttaceae bacterium | reverse complement strand
GCCCCGTTCTTTGCCGAGCGTTGCCCTCAAAACCGGAATCGCCAAAGCTCCGCATCTCATAACACGTTACTATTAAGCAACTTACGACTATTTCAACGGTATTGGGGTTAGGGTGAGGGCGGGCAGCGAGAAAGCGATCATCACTTGCGATTGCGGCCGACAAGGCCCTCACCCCCGGCCCCTCTCCCAAAGGGAGAGGGGCGCTTCTGAGACCGTTTCTTAGCGCCGCCGGGCCTGGAGCATCAGGTAGTGGGGCGCCGCGCTTAGTCCTCCCCAGGTGTCCGGTTTCAGGCCCGCCTCGAATCTCCGCTGGATCTCCGGGCTGAAGGGCGCCAGCGCGTCCCAGTAGCGCTTCTCGGCCAGCGCGGTGGCCACGAGGCGCTCGATGTCCGCTCGGCTGAACGCCAGACCATGCTCGTAGGCGTCGACGATTGCCGCGACGTCGATCTGGTAATAGCCGGGGTTGGGATGCACGCCCACCCAGTGCTTGGGCCCGCCGTCGGGCTTGTAATCCCAGGGCCCCGCCGGCTGCCAGTAGTTCCAGATCTCGTACGTGCCGCCGGGCTTGAGCTTCATCCGCGACTTCATCAGTTGGAACCATCGCCCGGCGCGCTCCTTGTAGGCCGCTTTGCCGGTGACGTCGGACATGGCCAGCAGCCAGCCGGCGACGAGGTTGGCCTTGTTGTCGGGGTGCGAGAAGCCGTTGCCCCGCGCGTTGCGGGTGGCGTAGCCCGCCGTCCACCGGCCGCCCTTGCCCTCCAGGCCGAAGGGCATTACGACGGTGATCATGCCGCCACCTTTGGTCTCGCGCCACGCGCCGCGGGCATCCCATTTCTTGTAGACCTGCTCGGCCAGTCGCACGTAGCTTTCGGCCTTTGCGCCGTACTTCTTTTTCAAGGCCGGCGTGCGGCGGATCTCGCCCGACATCAGAACCGCCGCGCGCAGCACCATCGCCTCGCCCAGCAGGCTGTCGGCGTTGTAATCGTCGAGCTTATCGACCAGGGTTCCCGCCGCCTTGGGCTGGGGCCAGCCCGGCATTCCGTCCGGCTCCTGCACCGCACGCTTGACCCAGGAGTCGGTCCAGTCGATCAGCATCTCGACCCACTGGGGGTCCCGGGTGGCCATGTAGCCGTAGTAGAAGCCGTCCACAAAGGGCGTCATCAGCCAGGCGATGTCTTCGCCCAGGGCCTTGTCGCAATAGCGGTTGCGGGCGTCGGCGATGATGTTTCTCTGCCAGCGCGCCAGCCAGTCGTTGAGCTTCGCGTCGTCCATCTTGAGCAAGGAAGCGGGTTTTTCCGCCGCCGCGGCCCGGGCCCCCGGCACGGCCTCGAGCGACGCCGCCCAGCACAAAAGACCCGCCAGCGAAATTCGGACCGCGTTCATGTCATCCCCTTTCACTCATTTTCCGGCGTACGTGGCGATCTCCAGCTCGGCCGGCTTGTCTTTGGCGGGGGTAAAGCGGACGGTCCAGCCGTCGTCGACGCCGCGGTTGGGCACGATCCGCACGGCCAGCCCGTGCGGCGGCGCGCCGTTGGCCCAACCGCGAACCGCCTTGGTCACGTCGATCTCGTAGCGCCGCGGCGTCGCAAACGTGCTCCCGCTGCCCCGCTCGACGACGGTCGAGCCTATGGGCTGGCCGAGCTGGCTGAAATCGTAGGCCGCGCCCGGCTCGAACGGCGCCCCCAGCGGCACGGCCGCGGCCTGCATGGGGGCCTTGTCGTGGGCCTCCTCGACGTACAGCACGAGCCGCGCCCCGGCCAACTCCTTCGCCTCCGGCAGCTTCGCGCCCTCGAAGGCCAGCAGCAGCACCCAGGCGTCCGAGCCGTCCTTCAGCCACTTGACGAACTGGTGCTTGAAGACCTCACCTTTCTTCGACACGTAGGACACCTTCGTAGGCGGGAAAACGGCGGTCGTCGTCGGCCGCACGGGCGCCGGCTGCGGCAACTGCCGGCTAACGGTCCAGGGCTCGGGCAGCGTGGCCAACTCCTCGTCGGCGCCCACCGCCGGCGTCGAGGCCGGCACCCCCAGCGCCGAGGGCTCCTGCCCCGGCGCCAGTACCTCGCGACGCACCCACAGCATCCGCGGATAGACCGGGTACCGGCCCTTGGGCGTGGGGCAGTCGATCGCGAACTGCGCCGGAAGCTCCGCGGCCGTAAACGTCTTCTGCACGCACTTCACCGTGTCGCTCCACCGGGCGTCGTGGCCCTTGGCCACCTCTTTGTCTTCGTCGTACATCTCGTCGAACGACTTGCTGCGGCTGCCCAGCCGATAGGCGTAGGCTACCGCCAGTTTGTTACGGCCCAGGGCCTTGGGGTCGGCCACCGAGACCGTCACCAGGTTCTTGCCCGGCGACAGGTACGGCAGCGCGCCGGCGTTGTTCTGCACCATGGCTTCCAGCTTCACTCTCCGCAGGGCTTCCTGGAAGGTGATTTTGACCTGCGCGGCAATCCGGCCGCGAACGGCCGCCGAGAAGTCCTTCAGTTCCACGGGCTTGAACGTCCGGCCGCCGTCGGTAGAGACCTCCGTCGCGTCGGCCCCCACGGCCTCGCCGCCGGCCTTGGTCATGATGTAGGGGCTGGCCAGCTCGGCGACGACCACGCCGGGCTTGCCGCTTTCAGCGGGCCGCAGCGACCCGCCGGCATACCGCACGTTCTCGGTGGCCACAAACGACCCGAGGAAACTATCGCGGGCGAAATCGGCGGCCAGCGTCAGCTTGCCGTTGGCATAGCTGCGGGCCGGCTTGCTATTGACGTAGGGCTCCAGCACCAGGCCGATGCCCGGATCGTTGCGCGTGTCCTTGTGGCCCCCGCAGGTGTGCGCCGGCGGCCGCTTGCTGTCGCCCCAGTACCACCCACCGGGGACGGCGTCCCAGGTGTTGGTCAGCGCGAAGCCGGGCGCCAGGCCGACGTCGGCCGAGTAGCCGTCGGCGGCGTGCTTGATGCCCATCCACTCTTCCGATCGACCGGCCCGGTGATGCGTCCGCAGGCCGCCGATGAGGTCCTCGATCGTGTCGCCGCAGGACAGGAACGAGGGGGCCTGCCAGTGCACCTTGCCGCCGTAGCGCGCGAACTGGTTGTCCTTGGCATACACGCACTTGCGGGCCTGGTCCAGCACCAGGGCCTCCTTGATGAGTGCCTTCGGGTTGTTGTTCAGGTCGTCTTCGCCGGCGATGGTCCGGCCGCCCGGCGCGCTGGGGTCGGGCATCCAGCCGTAGAACTTCAGAAACACATCGAGGTAATGCCACTTGCCGTCGTACTTGGCCTCGACCGTGGTGTGTCCCTGCCAGCCGACGAAGCGCCAATCCCAGCCCAGCTCGCGCCACAGGGCCGACTCCTCGGAGTGCAACCCGCCGCACAGGCTCCAGCCGTAGCAGTTGATCTCCTTCAAGACCGACAGGCCGCCCGGCTCGCCGGGATAGGCGAAGTGGTAGTGGGTGAGTTGCATGAAGTTGTAGATGGCCACCGCCTTCTCGTCGTTGGTTTTGCAGCCCCGCGTTACGCTCTCGGCGATGGCCTTGAGACTGGAGCAGTCGGGGGCCTTGTCGGGAAGCACCTTGATCGCGGCCACCAAAGCCGGGGCCTTGGCCGCCGTGTCGGCCGGCGCTTTAGCGGCCGCCGCCAGGGGTGTGGTTAGGGCCAGCCCGGCCACAAGCGCCAGGGCGTAGTGGCGAGTGGCGAGGGACGAGGGGCGAGGGGAAGACACGGGGACGCGGAGACGCGGGAACGCGGAGACGCGGAGACAAGAGCCGAAGCTGACCGCTGACCGCTGATAGCTGACCGCTTTTTCTGACAACTGACAACCGGCAACTGCTAGGTGGCGAGTGGTGAGTGGCCGTCGCACGAGGGACATGATTGTTCCTTTCTGAACGGGGTTTTTGGGCTTGCCGCGGAGACTCCGAACCGCCGGTCAATCTACCATCTTCCCCCGGCCTGTGCCACCAGGCGGCGGCCGGCCCTGCGGCTGCGCCTTGGGAGCAAGAGAGCCTTCGGGCTTCTCGCCCGAATTGGTTACGTGGGGTGCCACTGCTGGCTTGTCCAGCAGTGAAGCAGACGCGGCCGGTCGGCACTGCTGGACGAGCCAGCAGTGGCACCCGGCGGTTACCGCACGAAGCGGTCCACGAGAAACCCGATCGCCAGCACAAGCGGCAGGGCAAGCCCAAAGCCGTACCGGATAATGGCCAGATCGAAGTTCGTCGGTTGTTGCGGTCGGCGCAGGATAATCACCAGCGCACACACCCAGGAAGCAATGGCCGCGGCTGCGCAGAAGCGAAGGGTTACTCCACCGTCGAGGATCAGGGCTGCGAGGATCAGGACGAAGCCCTGTTGAACGACCGCTACCGTGATCGCCCGAGAGTGCTTCGCCCGCGCAGCCAGAGAAGGCTGGCCAATGGAGTCAGCGCTGGGCGTGGTCGTCAGTCTGAAACTGCGATGTTCGGCCACTGGATCGGCCGTTCCTCCCGCCACTTGCCGCCGGGCAGTTGTCAGTTGTCGGTTGCCAGTTGTCAGAAAAAGCGGTCAGCTACCAGCGGTCAGCTTCGGCTCCTGTCTCCGCGTCCCCGCGTCTCCGCGTCGCCTCCTCATCCCTCGCCGCTCGCCCCTAACCCGCGCCTTTGCGCGCCGGGCCGGCCGGCGGCCGCGGCCAGGGCATACGCGGGGCGGCGACGAATGACTGCATCGGTCCCCGCTGCCAGGCGAACAGGTTCCGCAGCTCGTCCTTGTCGAGGTCGTACAAAACCAGGCCGACCTCCATGTTGTTCTCCGACTCGCTATCCTGCACGGCGACGCACAGCCCGCCGGTGTGCGTGAAGCACAGCAGGCCGTTGCGGTAGAAGCCTTTGCCCGGCGGGAGGCGGAGCTTCTTGAGCATCTGCTCGCCGTCGTAGACATAGATCAGGTTGGGCTCCTGGGTGGCGGCCCAGCGGAACGACTTGGGATCGGCGGCCACGCTGCCGCTGATGGGCAGGGTGGGCCGGTCGCCGGCGGCGGACTGGCCGCCCCCGTAGCGGAACACGCCCGGCACGCCCGTACTGCTGAAGATCACGTGCTTGTCCTTGGTCACGGCTACGGACATGCCCTGCGAGGTGTACTTCTGGCCGTCGAAGCGATGATACACGCGGGCCTTCGCCCCGCCGATGGTCGCTGCCAGCAGCATATCGGCGATGTTGTCGGCCACCAGCAGCGTGTCCGACTCGCCGACGGCCGCGACGCCCACGGGATGGGCCATCCCGGGGTCCTTCTCCAGCAGCGTGGCGAGCTTGCCGTTGGGGTCGATGCAGAGGATCTTCCCGCCCTCGCGGGGCACGGCCAGCACCAGGCCGCGCTTGGGGTGATAGGCCATGCCGATCGCCGTGTAGCGCATGTCCACTCGGCCGACTACGCCGCCGCTGTCGTCCAGTTGATACACCCGGCCGGCCGACGTGTCGGTGCCCATCGAAACGTAGATCGCCAGACCGGCACTTTCATCGGGCTTGGGCAGGTTGTGATTCGGCATGAGCGAGGCCACGGGCCCCAACGCCGGTTGCGGCCCGGTGCCGCTGGCGGGCGCCGCCGGCCCGCCACTATCGGCCGGGGCATTGGCCGCGGGGGCATTGCTGGCAGGGCCGTTGGGGCCGGAGGGCGAACTGCTATCCGGCGACGCCGGCCCAGAGGGCGAACTGCTATCCGGCGACGCCGGCCCGGACGGCGAACTGTTGTCGGGTGGTGTCGGCCCGGCGGGCGAGCTGTTATCAGGTGGTGTTGGTCCAGACGGTGAACTGTTGTCAGGTGGTGTTGGCCCGGACGGCGAGCTGTTATCGGGCGGAGTCGGCCCGCTGGGAGCGGGCGTACTGTTATCGGGCGGAGTCGGCCCGCTGGGCGAAGGCGAACTGTTATCGGGCGGTGACGGCGGAGTTGGTCCGCTGGGCGAAGGCGTGCTGTTATCGGGCGGTGTCGGCCCGCTGGGCGAAGGCGTGCTGTTATCGGGCGGAGTCGGTCCGCTGGGCGCGGGCGTACTGTTATCGGGCGGTGACGGCGGAGTCGGCCCGCTGGGCGCGGGCGTGCTGTTATCGGGCGGTGACGGCGGAGTTGGTCCACTGGGCGCGGGCGTGCTGTTATCGGGC
>JBEKTY010000294.1:0-6097 GCA_049515555.1 Thermoguttaceae bacterium | reverse complement strand
ACGGCTTTGACATCGTGCCGAGCGCGGGCATTCTACGCCCGCGACTCCAGTCAACCCCGCCGCAATCCGAACTGATGGCCACCGCCCGCCCGAAAACGAAGGCGACAGCAAGCCCGCGCACACATCGCCGCTTGACGGTGGATTTCGATTGGGGTTGGATCGAAGACAAGCATGTGCCCGCGGTCCTCCAAGGCCGCAACGTCCTCATTCACGGTCGACCACCGATTGGCGATGATGGCCACGGGACTCGACGTCATAAATGTCGTCGGAACCCCTCGTCGCTCCAGGTACTGGGGGTCGGAGTACCAGCCCAGCATGCGAGTTGGCTCCGACTGGCACAATTGCTTAAGCAAACGGACGCCGCTGCCGTCTCGATACAGGGCATCGACATCGTCGAGAACAATCGGTTTGTCTCGGTGCATGAACGCGGCAAAGTAGACGCCGAACGCGGTTGCATTTCCATCGATCCAGGCAGCGCGGCCGTCCATCGCCGCGCACATGGTGTGGCTCTTTCCCGTCCCCGCCGGCCCCACCACCATTAGAAAACGGAGGTGGCCGGTGGCGAACGCTCGCGTGAAGTTGTTGAGTTCTTGATAACGGTCAACAACGATGGCATTGCGCGGGATGTATTTCGGCTCAGCCATCGAGCGACCTGTTGGGGGTGAAGCACCATGAAGACCCACTGATCGATTCTTCTCGGCTGCCAGGCAGGCATGTCCCGCCGCCATGTGTGGCCGGAAAACCCGTGGACTTTGGGACTAAAATACCTCCCATGGCGGGGCTTTCCTGGCCTGTTCCGGGTTAAATCCGGCGTCCAGCAAGGCCTTCGACCAACACCCGAAGCATGTCCGGCCGGCCTTGAATAGCGAACCATCATCGCGGCGGACGGAATTACCGCGCAGGGACAGGCCCAGGGCGTGACGCTGAAGAATGGCTTTTCGCACACGTTCCTTATTCCAGGGGCGTTTCTTTCCTTCTTTCGGGGTACCCACTCTTTGCCCTACGTAGTCCGCCGGCTCCAACCCCGCAGCCACAAGCGCGGCCGGCCAGGATCCAAATTCCCTCACCGCCGCCGACTTGAGGGTATGGGGACGCACGGTAGTGCTCCCGAGGGCGCTGCCTTGCACAACGCGCAACAGAATTGCCTCAATAATCTTCACCCGATCCCATTGCGGGTCACGACAGATCGCTTCAGGATTGATCCCGGCGGCGATCAGGGCGTTGCACCAGGTCCCGAAGTGGTGACATGCCGCGCGATATAGTCCGCTGTCACTTCGATGTACGATCTTCTGACGTAACGACCGTCCCCTACTGCACAAATCCCGTAGAAGGGCGATGATCTTGGCCTTGTCCCATTGGCGTCGCCGTTCGACTTCGGTAGCCTTAATGCCGGCCGCTTGCAGCGCGTTACGCCAGGAACCGAAGTGACGATACGCACCCGAGTGAAGCTGACTGGACGCCTCCTGGACCGCCCGGCTACTCAGCGGAAGTCCCTCGCGTTCTCGACGCACGATAGCCCGGATCACCGACTCGCGGTTGCGGAATGCAGCAGTCCTCATGTGGACACCTACCCCTCGGCGTTGGCGACGATTTCCTGGAAGGCGGCCAGAATATCCGCATAAGACTCGCGAAGGTAGGTCACGATGCGTTCATTGTTGACCAGTTGCCGAGCGCATCCGCGACGAAAAGTACTTTCGGGAAGCGTACCTTCGTCCCGCGCTACAAGCAGGCATGCTGGAAAGAACTATTCCGGAGAAGCCTCAAAGCAGCAAGCAGCGCTATCAGTTGACGGCAGAGGGACACGACTGGCTGCAGCAACGAGGCCGGCAGTAGGATTCGAAGCTGTTGGCTCCGCGGGCCACAGCACGGCGGTTGCGTTCTCGCATGCAAGAGGGTGCGATCGCTTGTGCCGCAGCAACTAGAAAGGTGGATAATCGACCCCCCTCATTAGTTCACCACAATATGTTGTCAGATTTCGCCATGGCTTGAAACGCTTTGCAGGACCTCGCCACTTTGGCGTAAACTCCGAAAACATAAGACACTTAGATACGATTTCCTGTAAAGCACCGTCCAAGCCGTGGTTGGAAGGTTCGGCGCGCAAGGGGACCGTGGAGATTGGGGGCGGTTGGGGTGCGGAAAGGCTTCGAGTCGGTCAGGAGGTATCTTCCGGCTCCAGTGCCAAGGATCTGTGGCGTTCCGGTGTCAGGTTCCAAGGCAGGTACTTGGCCGTGTCGTCGGGGACGCAACCACCGGCCATGGCGCAGCTTTCCAAGTACCAAGTGAGCCACAAACGCGGATTCAGTCCGCATTTCATGGCGGTTGCAAACAGCGAAAAGAGCATCGCCGCTAGGTGGCCGGCCCACAGGGAACCCGAGCCATAGTAGTTCTTCCGCCCCACCGCAGGTCCGCGATTGGCGCGTTCCGAGCCGTTGTTGTCCAGCGGGATGCGCAGGTCGTCCAGGAATCGCGTCAAACCTGACCAATGCTCTTGGAGGCTCGTCAGCGTCTTGCGGCAGGGTTCCTGGAGTCGCGGATCGGCCAGTTCCGTCGCGGCTTGCGTTTGCATGTCGGCAAGAGTTTGGCGCAACGCCGCGTCGGCAGTCTGGAACTCCGCGCTGCCGCGCTCGTACTCAAGCCGCTGATGTTGATGGCGGTACAGGGCGCGAATGCGTCGCAGCCAAGTCAGCGCCCAGGGTTTCAATTCGCTCCACCCCTTGCCGACTTCAATGAAATCCCGCCGCACATGGGCCCAGCAAAAAACCAGAATCACGTTGCCGAACTTCACCTGCGCCATGGCCTTGTATCCCGAATAGCGATCAACCATCAGGATCACGCAGGCGTCGGCGGCAAAATGGCCTTCAGGCACATCGTGACTACGCGAGGGATCGAGCCGAAACACCACGGTGTCCTCGGTCAGGAAGACCCACAGCCACCAGCGATGGCCAACTTTCCCTTCCTGTTCGATGAAAACCAGCCAGCGCGTCTCGTCGGCCTGGGCAAAGCCGGCCTGGGCGCTGTGCGCCAACAGCGCGTCGTACAGGGGCTGGAAGAGCGGTTCGAGGCGTTCGAGTCCGCCGTTGATCGTACCTGCCGCCAAGTCCAGTCCCCGCAGTCGCCATGCGCCAAGCTGCCGCTCGATCGGTTCGTGGCTGAAGTATTTGCCCAGCAGGATCTCTACCCATACCGATACGCCCAGCAGCCCTTTGGGGATCAGCTTCGCTGGAGGCGGGGCGATGAGCGTTCGCGGGCCAGCGCAATGGCAGGTGCGCTGATAACGACGCCGTCGAATCCGTCGCCGATATCCCCGCGCGAAACCGACGAAGCCGACTTGGCTCATCATGGGTGAGACGCTTGTCAAGAACGGTCCGTACTGGCGGGCTACCGCGGTAAAGGATCATGGCGGCCTGCTTCGCTGTCCCGATTGCGGTGCCCAGTTGCGAAGCAAGGCCAACGGCGAAGGCGACTTCCTCACCTTACAAGACCTGGAACGCTCCAGGAAGAGTTGTACGGCCGAAATCGTCGTCGGATGCGACAAGGACGGCAACCCGCTTACCCGCACTTGCGGTGCTGCTCTGTGGCAATACTTCGGCAAGCCCATTTGGGCACCGGCTGACTACATTCACCGGCACATGACAGGCGTGTTCGATTACCTGATCTGCGATGAGGTGCATGAAGAGAAATCCGACACCTCGGCCCGTGCCAACGCTCTGGGCTCGCTGGTCGCCTCATGCCGCAAGGTAATTGCCATGACCGGCACCCTGATCGGCGGCAAGGCCAGCCACGTCCGTTCGCTCTTGTTTCGGCTGTCGCCCAAGAGCCTCAAGGCCGAAAACCTGGCTTGGGAGGACGATATGGAGTTTGCCCGCCGTTACGGGCGGGTGGATACGATCATCACGGAGAAGACGGGCTCGGCCTGCGACAACCGCCGCAGCCACGGCAAGAGCACGACCAAGCGGCAGGCCGAACAGCCGGGCATCATGCCCACGCTCTACGGCCGGCACTTGATCGGCAACACGATCTTCCTCAGCTTGAAGGATGTCGCCGCGGACTTGCCGGCGTACAACGAACAGCACCCATCCGGTCTTGGAACGCTTGGAGAAGATCGTCAAGCAGGCCGGCTTTACGGTCAGAACCCTGGATGCCGACAAGGTTCCCACCAGGAACCGCAGTGCATGGATCGCGAAGAATGCTCCGGGAGTCGACGTAATCATTTCCCATCCGCAGCCGGTGCGGACCGGCTTGACCTTGTTCGATGCCCTTGGGGCCCACAACTTCCCGTCGCTGATCTTCTACGAGACGGGCTACGACCTGTTCACTTTGCGACAGGCATCCCGTCGTTCCTGGCGGATCGGCCAGAGGCATCCCTGCCGGGTCTATTACTTGTACTACCGGGAGACCATGCAGGCCAGGGCAATGTCACTGATGGCCCAGAAGCTCGATGCTTCGCTCGCCCTGGAAGGTCAGTTTTCCGCGGAAGGTCTGGCCGCACTATCCGCCGACAGCGGATCGCTGACGATGGAACTGGCCGAGAGTCTGGTCGAGAACATCGACTTTGGCGATGCCGAACGCGTCTGGGAAAAACTTCGTATGGAGCCGCCCCAGCCGTGCCAGGCAATCGAAGACGACGACTTCTTTCTCCTCAGCAATCTTGCAGTCTCGCCGCGAAAAGCGAGACGCGGCCACCGCGGTCGCAAGGACAAAGCCACGTTGCCGCGGCTGTTTGACTTCTGTTCTTAATTCCCCACCACTTTGATGCGGAGACAGTATATCTATGAGTACCGTTCTCGATTCGCCCGCACTCCGGCCGGGATCCGCCGCAGACACACTGCGGACGACCATGGCCGCCGTGCGGGTTTCACTGGCTTGGTTCGGCACCCGCAAGTCCCTGACGGCCGAGCAGAAGGCCGAGGCCGCCGAACCGTTCAACGCCGAAGCCAAGTTCATCTCAGCCGGCAAGAAGCTGCTGGACACGACACACCCGGCCTACAAGGCGGTCACCGCCGTCCGCGGCAAGGTCCAGGCGTATTGGAAAGCGATGTCGCTGCCCTACCCGGAGCCGGGCATCCGACTCATTCGTCAGGACAAGATCGACGACTTCGCCGCGAAGATGGCGGAGTTCCAGGAGGAGCTGGTCGAGGCCGTGGAAGCCCTGGACCGTCGCTATCACGAACTGAAGGCCACCGCTCGGCAACGGCTGGGCAGCCTGTACAACTCGGCCGACTATCCCGAATCGCTGCGGGGGCTGTTCTCCATCGAGTTCGATTTCCCGTCGGTGGAGCCGCCGGATTATCTTCAGCAACTCAATCCCGAGTTGTATCAGCAGGAGTGCCAGCGGGTGCAGTCGCGTTTCGATGAGGCCGTGCGGCTGCCGCCGCTTCAGCTCGCACGGGTAGATCGGCGTCTTGCGGGCCCGACCGTGGTAGGGCGGGCGGTGCTCCAGCCGCCAAGCCTCGGACTCCTGCGGGCTAAAGAGAAATGCCTGCGGGGCGCGGTCCAGGAATGGCTGGAGCACCTGCTGGGCCCCCGGCCCCAGCGGGATCTGCTTCCGGCGCCCTCGCCAGCGGCCTTTGTGGTCGGTCGGCTCGTAAATCCAGATATCGCCCGCGGTGTCGATGTCGCACGACCGCATCAGCACCAACTCGCCGGTCCGCATGCCGCTCAGCCGCTGTACCTTGAGCATGGCGGCCACGACCGGGCTGACGAAGGGCAGCATGAGGGCCACGTAGAGGTCGGATACCGGGCGTACGGGCTCGGTTTCGCGGGCGGTGGATCGGCCGAAGGCCAGGCCAGCTACCGCCTGGAGGCCGTGGTAAACGGACGGCGGAACCAGCTCCTCGGCCACCGCCCACTTGAACATCCGCTTGATCTGGCCGATCCGCTTGTTGACCACGCCACGGGAAAGCCCCGCTTCGACCATCTTGTGGCGGACAACTTTGAGCTTCTTGGGGCCGAAGTCGGCTGCCGGGATGTTCCCGTAGAGATGGCGAATCGGTCGCAGGGCTGTCCTGATCGCGTCGATCTCCCCGGTTGGGGCACCGCTTTTCAGATAATGGGCCTTGGCGAATTGCCAGTACGCAAGGATCAACTCATCGATCGA
>JBEKTY010000293.1:0-6128 GCA_049515555.1 Thermoguttaceae bacterium | reverse complement strand
GAAGGCTTTTCGGTGCAATCGAAACAGGGCAAGATGCGCCGTCTGGGAAACAAGAAAACGCCGGAAGCTGGGCAAAACAAGCTCTTCATGGGCCATCAATTGTGATTTGCGGCACTAGCCACAAGCCACCAGGCACTACTTTGGAAAGAGCAGTCGCAGGAGCGGGGGGGCCAACAGTGTGGTGACCATCACCATCAGCGTGACGGCACTGAACTGTCCGGCATCGAATACGCCGCTGCCCATGCCCATCTGGGCGAAGATCAGGCCCACTTCTCCCCGCGGGATCATTCCCACGCCAATAACGGTCTTATTGCCTGGGAACCAGAAGGGCGCGTAGCCCGCCAGGAACTTGCCGGCCACGGCGGCGACGATCAGCAAGCCGCCCAGCAACAAGGTCTGCCGGCTGGCCGGATCGACGGGGTTTATTACCCGCACGTCAACCGCGGCGCCGATGGTCACGAAGAACACGGGCACGAAGACGTGGCCCAGATGGGCTATGCCCCGCTCGATCTCGTGTATCTGCGGTGTCTTCCGCAGCAGAAGTCCCGCGGCAAAGGCGCCGATAATCATGGCCGAGCCGGTGGCCGCCGCCAGCCAAGCCAGTCCAAACGCCAGCACCGCGCCCATTGTGGTGGCTGAGCCGGGCAGCCCCAGGCGATGGAACCACCGCACCAGGGGCGGAACCGCCAGACCGCCCAGCAGCAGCGTGCCGATCAGGAAGCCGAACGCTACGGCGGTGATCTTCGCTATGCCCAGCCCCGTGACGGCCTGCCCTGCGGCCAGGGTGCTGACCACCGCTAGGATCACCAATCCCAAAATGTCGTCGATGACGGCGGCCCCCAGGATGATCTGGCTCTCGGTCTGCTGAAGGCGGCCCAGATCGGACAGCACGCGGGCCGTAATTCCTACGCTGGTGGCGGTCAGTGCCGCCCCCGCCACCAACGACGGCAAATTCTCCAGCCCCAGCAACCGGCAGACGGCGTAGCCCAGCCCAAAAGGCAACACCACGCCAACGGTCGCCACCGTGGCCGACACTCCGCCAACCTTGAGCAGGCTGGCCAGCTCGGTCTCGAGGCCGATCTGGAAGAGGAGCAGCACCACGCCCACCTCGGACAGCAGGTGCAGGAATTCGTTCCTCGGATCGACCAGCCCAAGCACCGACATGCCGAGCAGCACCCCGGCCAGCAACTCACCAAGAACGGCGGGCTGGCCTATCCGCCTGGCCGCAGCACCCAGCAACTTGGCGACCCCGAGGATGAGGGCCAGCAAGCCAAGGAACTGGGGAACGTTGAGGTGATCCATATTGCATCGCGGCCATTATACGCGCCCTACGCCGGTGCGTCACCACTTGCCCCTCCTCTTTAAGTAGCGAATAATGGGCCAATGGCTGTTCTCGGAGCCCGCCAAAGGAGACCCATCATGCTGCGCCTCTTCCACTGCGTCCTCCTGCTTGCCGCCTGCGCGGCCGGCGGGCAGCTTGAATCGGCGGAGCCACCCCGGCCGGCTGCGCACATCGAGGTCTTTTTCTCCCCCAAAGGCGGCTGCACCGGTGCGATCATCAAGGAAGTTGGGGCCGCCAAGCGCAGCGTCCTGGTCCAGGCGTACTGGTTCACGTCGGCGACAATCGCCAAAGCCTTGGTGGCGGCCCATAAGCGCGGCGTGAAGGTTGAGGTGATCCTGGATCGGAGCCGAACGGAGATCGACAATGAGCAGGCCGAGTTCGTCGTCCAAAACGACGTGCCGACCTTCATCGACGACAAGCACACCACCGCCCACAGCAAGGTCATCATCATCGACGGCCAGGTGGTCGTCACGGGCAGCTTCAATTTCACCGACCAGGCCGAAGAGGAGAACCTGGAGAACTTGCTGGTCATCCGGGACCAGGCGCTGGCGGAGAAATTCACCGCCAACTGGAAGGCCCACGTTCAGCATTCGGGCCGTTACGCGAAGCGCTGATTAACCCTTCAGGGCATGAAAGTAGCAGGCACACTCCGTGTGCCGTCCGCTGAAGCGGGAAAAGGTATGGCCCACGGCACACGGAGTGTGCCTGCTACCTTGGCGCGGGAGGGGGAACGGTTACAGCGGTGATTCTGGCCTCAGTACCGCACGCCGAGGTTCAGGCCGGCGAACGGGCCATCGCCCAGGTTCACCCGATTGGAGCTGCTGGCGGAGAACGACGTGCCCTCGAACATGTAGCGGTCGAAGACATAACCCGCCGCGAGCGAGGCCGTCCAGCACCGAAAGAGCCTGGCCTGAAGCCCCATGCTCGCCCGCTGGTCGTAGATGAAGAAGCGGTCGGTGTCCTCGGGGCGGTCCAAGAGGGTGTACGCTTCGTTCGACCAGTCGTAGGCGGCGAAGGCGCTGAGCTGCCGCGTCAATCGGTACTGCGCCTTGACGTGTACGGTGTGGATGAGCATGTACGACGCCTGGAACTGCCACTCGTCGCTCGGTCGCCAGATCACCTGGAAGGGCAGACCGATATTGGCATGGAACTGCGGCGAGGGGTTCCAACTGTAGGCGATCCCCGGCACGGGGAAGTTCAGCTCGCCGGTGGGCGAGTACATGAGCGAGAAGAGCCAGGCGTTGTGCTCGCCCTGCGGAATCTTCAGCATGGCGTTGACCCCGACGTTCATCTCGCCGATGCCGGCGAAGGGATGGTCGCTCGCCGAGCCGATGCTCACGCCGCCGCCCGCCACCCACCCGTCGGCCAGTTGGCGGGAGTAGCGGAGCCCCAAGTTGACGCTCCACAGGTCTGCGGGGATCGGCTGTCCCGTGTCCGGGAGGACGGCCTCCGTCTCGATGAGCCGGTTGCGCATGCCGCCCGAAATGCTCAAGGCATTCGTAGGGTTGGTCCACAATGGGTGCGTGAACGAGAGGTCCTGCCCGACCATCTCAAAGTTGCTCACCTGCCCTCGGACGGGAACACTGGGGAACCAGATGGCGCCGTAGCGCAGGGAGCCTGAGGGGGACAGGCCGCCGCCAAACCCCTCCATGCCGCCCCTGCCTCCCATGCCGCCGAAGTCCATCATATCACCGACTTGCCTCTCGTCGTTGTTCTTCCCGACCAGTTCAGAAGGGCTTGATGGCGCCGCGGCGGGAGTCTGCACGGGCAAGACCGGTTGAGCGGCCGGCGGTATGAGACCGGACGGTGGGGTATCCAAACCGTATCGCGGCGGCATGGGGCCGGGCGTGGGGATATTAAATCCATACGGTGGCGGTATGGTACCGGGCCGGGGGACATTAGATCCATACGGTGGCGGCATGGGGCCGGGCGGGGTAATATTAAAACCGTAGGGTGGTGTGCCGGACGACTGTTGTGGGGTCAGGAACGGCGGCAAATCGGGGACACCGCCGTCGGTGACTGCTCCGGGCGGGCCACGCAACTCCTGTGCCTCGGAGGCGACGGCCAGGCATACGGCAATCGCAGCGGCCAGCAGGGCCTGGGGGTACGACCTGAATTGGAGCATGACAGACGCCGGTATCCCTTCTTCGCTGCACGGTTAGCTTCGGCGAGACGGGTGCGAATCATACGACGATCCGAGCTATGACTCAATGCGGATCGCCCCATCGTTTGGCCATCCGCGTTCCGTGATCAGTACGGGACTCGATGCACTGTGAGCAGCCGGGAATGCTAGGGTTGCACGGCAATCGGTTGCGTAACATTCATCCGCCCCCTTGGAAATGTCGATCTGTAACGATTAGCGCGACTGCGTTCTTTATTCTCATTGTAGTGGGAAGCCTCCCACTCCCAAGGCAGTAAGCCGGCATGTCAGGCACCGTAGCCGTCAGCGGATATAATTCGAGCCTCCTGCTGTTGCTCGCGCAGGCCGAAGGCGGCCTGAGCGATCCCACGCTCCTCGATTCACTTATCGCCAGTGAAACTCAGGCCACCACCCAGGACAGCGCTACAACCAGCGCCGCGACCGGGAGCTCATCGGACCTGCAGAACCAGATTCAGTCCGCCGTTTCGGCGGCCCTGCAAACTGCCGAGCAGTCGGGCAACACCGATCTGAAGGGCGTCGTCTACAACACGTTGGTCGAGGTACTAAAGAACAACGGGATTGACCCGAAGACCCTCCAGCCGACCCCCAGCACGGGGCAAAGCAATGACCCGGGCGGTTCTCAACAGTCTGCCCAAACCGTGGACTCAGGGACGAGCAGTGTTCTCGCGCAGGTCCTAGCTGCCCTCAGCGGGGCCAGTGCCTCGAGCAACCCGCTAGCCCAACTCACATCTTCGCAGGACGGCAGCCAGGCGGCCAGTGACCTGCTTTCGTTGCTCCCCACCTGCGGGAGCACCAGTCAGCCGAACAACAACCAAGACCTGCTTGGGTTCCTATTTGATTCCGGGCAATGAGCAGGCCGCCTGCCCCATGGAAAAGAGGTGCACTCCATGTCTGGTATCAGCAGCGTCAGTAGCCTGAATTACAATCCGTTCCAGTATATCTCTCAATCGAGTAGCCCATCGGCCTCGGCCAGCAGTGCGAGCCAGGCCAGCAGTGCTTCCTCGAGTGCCACGGCCTCGTCAACCACCAGTTTACAAGAGCAGCTTGCCACGGCCATCGCCAACACCGTCCAGACTGCCGAGCAATCCGGCAACACGTCGAACCTCAGTTCGGCCCTTCAGACTGCGGTGGACCAGGTCTTGCAAGACAACGGCATCGACCAGCAAACGCTCCAGCAGCAGGCCGCAGAACAAACTCAAGGGGCGCACCACCATCATCATCACCATCACGGAGGCGGCGCTGGGCAAACCAGTAGCGCCAACGGCTCGCAGCCATCGTCCGATACCTATGCCCTGGCGGGTGCCTCCAGTCAAACCACCAGTACCACCACTGGTACCGCCACCGGCACCGCCAGCACGTCCGTCGCGCAGCAATCGCCCATCCAGCAACTCGCCGATCTGCTTTCGCAGATTTCAGGCTCCTCGGGCAGTAACCAAGACCAATCCGTCAGCGGCTTGCTGCTCAACGTACAAACGTAGAGCAGAAGCGGTCAGGTGCATTGAAACAGACCCACCCCCACCGCCGTGCTGGGCGGGTTTTTTATTTTTTCATCTTGCACCTTCGGCACCCCGATAGCCAATCTATCGCCGGCCACCGGCCACCCGGGAGGCCGATTTTCATCTGGCCCCAGTTCCCCAGATAATGTATCCTACTTCCTTACAATAGGGAACGAGTGGTAGCATTCCCGGCCGCTCGCAGTATATAAGGAGACGATGGGTTGTCTAGTCCGCAATCCCTCCGTCATGGGAGAATCCTGGCCCTCGTGCTCGGCCTTTCCGTAGGCGTATCGGTCTCGTGCGAGTCGACGGCGTGGGGCCAGTTCTCGGGCCGTGGCGGCGGTGGCGGTGGCCGGCATGCTGGCGGCAAGCCGTCTGATTCCGACTCCCAGTCCGGTTACAAACCGCTGCCTGCGGCGGCCCCGCTCACACCGCATGGCGGGGAGTACGTTTCGACCGAGACGAACTACTACGAGATCGTCTACATGCCGCTGCAAACCCGCATCTTCCTGTTCGATAGCAAGCTGAAGCCGCTGAGCGCTCGCGACGTGCATGCCCAGATGATCGTGCAACTGCCGATGGAGAAGGTCCCGCAACAGGTTCCATTTCAGTACGTCCCCATGCCGCCGGGAGTGCCGGAGCAGGACTACGTGGCGGCGCAGTTTGACATCAGGCCCTTGGAGGGCAAGGAAACCAGCATCACGCTGGAGTTCTCCGGCCTGTCGGATCGCCACTATCCGACCGCTTCCTTCACGCCCTATTATCCCCGCTTCAGTGTCCGTCCTTACGTGGCGAAAGTCTTGCTCACGGAGGCCGACCGGGAGGGCATCGTCCGCCAGCAGGTCTGCCCGGTCACGGGCGTTCCGCTGGGCAGCCGCGGTCCGGTGGTCAAGCTTTACATTGCCGAGCACCCCTTGTACGTTTCCGGGGAGGAGTGCCTTGCGGCGGTCAAAGAGGCTCCGCAGCGGTTCTTGCCGCAGCCCACGATGCCCAATCCCGGCCGCTAAGTGTGTGGCAAGTATCTATGGCGCGAAAGATAGGGAGGATGTATAACCTGGGTTAGCGTCTTGGTTTCAACACAATGCGAAGCAGGAGGAAATCGCGATGGCGTTACCCAGGTTGGATCGGG
>JBEKTY010000292.1:0-6200 GCA_049515555.1 Thermoguttaceae bacterium | reverse complement strand
AGGCGGAAATCATCGAGGAATACCTGCAACAACGATAAGGAATCAGAAGTCAGGAGTCAGAAGTCAGAAGTTGGAAGCAGCAGCCGGCACTGGATAACCGGAAGCGTTGCTTCACGACTTGATCGTTTTGCGCAAGTGGCCTGTGACCGGCTCCGGGAACTGGTTGTAATGTCGGCCGCCCACCATACGCTCCGCATTCTGACTCCTAACTCCTAACTCCTAACTCCTAACTCCTAACTCCTAACTCCTGACTCCTGACTCCTGACTCCTAACTCCTAACTTCTTCCCAAAGGCCACCATGCCCCGCGGAGCCCGAGTCACAACGATCGACGCCGTGCGGGAATTGGCCGCCGCGCTGGGCGTCTTCCGTACCGAGGCCGCCGCGGCCCTGGACGAGCTGGAGATGCAGATCCGGCGGGCCCTGGAGTGGATCCATCACGATCGCCGCGAGTATTGGGACCAGGAGGTGCAGCGGGGGTGGGAGCGGGTCAGCGAGGCCCGCGTGCAGCTCCAGCAGGCGACGACCGCCCGCCGCCTGGCCGACCACGACCCCGCTTGTATCGACGAGAAGAAAGCCTTGGCCCTGGCCAAACGCCGGCTGGAAGTCGCTCTGCAGAAGGTCGAGCTGGTCCGCCATTGTGCCCGCGACATCGATCACGTGGTCAGCGAGTACCGCGGCTGCCGCACGCACTTGACGAGTTGGCTGGAGGCCGAGGTCCCGCGCGGCCTGTCCGCCTTGGATCGTATGTCGGCCACGCTGGAGTCTTACGTGTCGGCGCCGGTGTCCGAGGAGGCGGCCGCGGCGCAGAGCGGCGAGCCGGAAGGCCGGGAGGCTGGGGATTCAGGGCCGAGCGCCGAGGATTCAAAGCCATGAGGCACTGGGACCTGGCCGGCGGCGTTGGGAGGTTGGAGCTGGCGGTCAAAGCCCTCCAGCTTGCCGCGGCCGAGGTCTCCGAATCCTGGGACGACGAGGCCAACCGCCGCATTGTGGCGACCTACGTCGCGCCCGCGGAACCGCGCATCAAGACCATGCTCGACGCGGTCCGCCGGGTGGCCGAGGCGCTGGACCGCGCCGAGCGGCAGTGTCGCAACGAATAAAGAGGAGTTAGGAGTCAGGAGTCAGAAGTCAGAAGTTAGTAGTTAGTAGTTAGAGGCGAAGTTAGAATGGCGACAGTGGGTGGACGCAACGTTCGGACCAGGTTCAGGGTCTGGCTACGCCGGTCCCATGCTTCTGGCCCCTAACTTCCAACTCCTGACTCCTGACTCCTGACTTCTGACTCCTGACTTCTGACTCCTGACTTCTGACTCCTGACTTCTGACTCCTGACTTCTGACTCCTGACCTCTGACTCCTGACTTCTGACTCCTGACTCCTGACTCCTGACTTCTGACTCCTGACTCCTAACTTCTACCCCCTGCCATGTTTGAGCCGTTTTCACCTGACGGGCCTGGACAACTCGTGACCGATCTGTGCCGGCTGGCCGGCCAACGGATGCCGGCCGAGGAAGCCGTCGAGTCGGAGTTCAGCGCGCGGAACGCGGCGGCGGAAAAGGCCCTGCAGGACGGCACGCAAGAGCTGACCGCGCGGTATGGGGCCCAGAAGGAGGCGCTCGAGGCGGAGTATGCCGCTGTCCGCCAGACGAGCCTCGCCGACGCCGACGGCCGCTACGCCGCCGTTTCGCGGGAGTACGAGGCCGCCCGAACGTCGATCCTCAAACGCTTCGAGAACGACAAGGGGGCGGCCGAGGCCGACATGCAGAATACGCATTGGGAAGCCACGGCCATCGCCGAGGCGGCCAAAGGCGGGGCGGGCGTCGACCTGCACGCGGCCCGGGCCCAGTTGGATGCCCGCTGGCGCGAGCTGCAAACGATCCACCAGCAGGCGGTGGCTTTGCTCCAGCGGTGGGGGCAATGGCGGGAGTTCGTCGAGCCGCACTCGGCCGTCTCGCTCCTGGAGCAGAACCCCATGCACCGCTTCGCCCACGCGCTGGAACTGGCCCGCCCGCAGTTCCACGCCCTGGCCGGTCAGATCGTCCCGCGGTTTTTTCAGGGGCTGCGGCCGCTGGGAATCGTGCTGCTGCTCGCGGGGCTGGCCGCGCTGCCCGCCGGCGCGGCCTGCGGTTGGGGCAATTACCAGTACTGGGTGCCGGCCAGTGCGGGCGGCAGCTTGGCGCTGTTCGCGATTGTGGGCGGGCTGCTCTACGGCCGGGCCCGGCGGCGGTGCGCCGAGCGTTACTGCGCCCTGCGGCGGACGCTGCTGGAGGCCGGGCTGGATCGCCCCGCCACCCTCGAAGCGGCCAGGGCCGATTGCCGGCGGCTCTTCGCCGCCGTCGACAGTCGCCAGACGGCCGAGGCCCAGCAGGCCAACGACCGCTTCACGGCGACGATGGGCGAGCTGTTGCGCCGCCGCGAGCGAGAGCTGGACGAGATCGAAACGCAGTACCCGCCGCGGCTGATCGAGATTGCGGCGGCCCGGCAACAGGCCCTAAACGACATCGAGGGGAAGTATCCGCACCTGTTGCGAGAGCTGGAGGCCCGTTTTGCCGCCGAGTCGGAGGAGCTGACCCGGCGGCACGCCCAAAGCCTGGAAGCCAGCCGCCAGGAGCACGATCGGCAATGGGCCGAGATGGCCGGCCGCTGGCGCCACGGCACCGAGCGCGTGCGGACGGCGATCGGCGAGATCCGCGACACCTGCCAACGGCTGTTTCCGGACTGGCACGGCCCCGACTGGGACCGCTGGACGCCGCCGCGGGAGACTCCCCGGGCGGTGTGCGTGGGGCGGACGGAAGTCGAGCTGGCCAGGATTCCCGGCGGCATTTCGGCCGACCCCCGCTTGCGGCTGCCCGAGAGCGGACTGAGCCTGCCGGTGCTCGCTCCGCTGCCCCGGCACGCGATGCTGTTGCTGAAGGCGGCCGACGGGGACCGCCCCTGTGCGGTGCGGGCCCTGCAGGCCGTCATGCTGCGGCTGCTGGCCGGAACGCCCCCCGGCAAGGTCCGCTTCACGATCCTGGATCCGGTGGGCCTGGGCGAGAACTTCTCGGCCTTCATGCATCTGGCCGACTATGAAGAGCAGCTCGTGGCCAGCCGCATCTGGACCGACGCCGACCACATCGAGCAGCGCTTGGCCGACCTGACCCAGCACATGGAGAACGTCATCCAGGTCTATCTCCGCAACGAGTTCCAGACGATCCAGGAGTACAACGAATTCGCCGGCGAGATGGCCGAGCCCTACCGGGTGCTGGTGGTCGCCAATTTTCCGGCCAATTTTTCGGAGATCGCCGCGCAGCGGCTCAAGAGCATCGTGGCCAGCGGGGCCCGCTGCGGCGTGTTCGTGCTGATGAGCGTCGACACGCGGCTGCGGCTGCCGGAGCGTTTCCACGCCGCCGACCTGGAAAGCGATGCCTTCGTCCTGGAAGCCCGCGAGGGTCGCTTCTGCTGGCAGCACCCCGACTACGGGCCGCTGGCCGTCGAGCTGGACCAGCCGCCCCCCGCCGAGCGCTTCACCGAGATCGTGCGGGCGGTGGGCCACGCCGTGCAAGACGCCGGCCGCGTCGAAGTGCCCTTCCGCTGCGTCATCCCCGCCGAGCAAGACTGGTGGACCGCCGACAGCCGCGCGGGCATCGACATCCCCTTGGGACGCGCCGGGGCCATGAAACTCCAGCACCTCGAGCTGGGCAAGGGCACCTCCCAGCACGTGCTCATCTCGGGCAAGACCGGCTCGGGCAAGTCCACCCTGCTGCACGTCCTCATCACCAACCTCGCGCTGCGCTATCGGCCCGACGAGGTCGAGCTGTATCTGGTGGACTTCAAAAAGGGCGTCGAGTTCAAGGCTTACGCCCGTCACGGGCTGCCCCATGCGCGGGTCATCGCCATCGAGAGCGAGCGGGAGTTCGGCCTGAGCGTGCTCCAGCGGCTGGACGCCGAGCTGCGGGCCCGCGGCGACCGCTTCCGCAAGCTGGGGGTCCAGGACCTCAAAAGCTTCCGCGCCGCGGACAGCGCGGCCCGCTTGCCGCGAATCCTGCTGCTGGTCGACGAGTTCCAGGAACTGTTCGTCGAGGACGACCGCATTGCCCAAGAGGCGGCGCTGCTGCTGGACCGGCTCGTGCGGCAAGGCCGGGCGTTCGGCATCCACGTCATCCTGGGATCGCAGACCCTCGGCGGCGCGTATTCGCTGGCCCGCAGCACCATCGGCCAGATGGCCGTGCGGATCGCCCTGCAATGCAGCGAGGCCGACGCGCACCTGATCCTCAGCGAGGAGAACACGGCCGCCCGCCTGCTCACCCGCCCCGGCGAGGCGATCTACAACGACGCCAACGGCCTGTACCAGGGCAACCATCCCTTCCAGGTCGTGTGGCTGCCCGACGACGAGCGGGACGACTACCTCCAGCGCCTGGAGCGCTTGGCCGAGCAGCGAAAGTGCCGCTCCGCCGAGCCGGTCGTGTTCGAGGGGAACATGCCGGCCGATCCCGCCGAGAACCGGACGCTCGGGGAGCTGTTGGCCCTCGAGGCCTGGCCGGCGGCCGTGGCCAGCCCGCAAGCATGGCTCGGCTCGGCCGTGGCCATCAAGGAGCCCACGGCCGCCGCCTTCGTCCGTCAGTCCGGCAGCAACCTGCTGCTGGTCGGGCATCGTGATGAGGCTAGCCTGGGTGTCCTGGCCACCTGCCTGCTCAGTCTGGCCGCCCAACACGCGCCGGCTGCCGACCCGGCGGCCGGGGCACGGTTCTACATCCTCGACGGGACCCGACCCGACGCCCCCGAGGCCGGCTACTTCGCGCGGCTGGTGGCCGCCGTGCCGCACGCGGTCACGCTGGTCGAGCCCCGCCAGGCGAACCAGCTCATCGCCGAATTGGCCGGCGAGTTCGCGCGGCGTCAGCAGGAAGCACGTGCCGACGCCCTGCCGCCGATCTACTTGTTCATCTACAATTTGGGCCGATTCCGCGACCTGCGCAAGGAGGATGACTACGCCTTCGGCGGGCTCGACGATGCGAAACCGGCCAGCCCCGGCAAGCAGTTCGCCGCGATCCTCCGCGAGGGACCGGCCTTGGGAATGCACACCCTCGCTTGGTGCGAGTCCTACGCCACCCTCAACCGGCTGCTGGACCGCCAGAGCCTGCGCGACTTCACCCTGCGAGTCCTCTTCCAGATGAACGCCACCGACTCGAGCAGCCTGATGGATTCGCCCGACGCCGCCCGGCTGGGAGTGCATCGGGCAATCCTGTACGACGAGGCACGCGGCTACGCCGAGAAGTTCCGGCCCTATGGTCTGCCCCCCGCCGATTGGCTAACCCGCGTGGGCCAGCAGTTGCACGCCCGGGTCAGCAAAAGGGGTCGGGAGTCTTTCTCTTGACAGGATGGGGGAGAAATAGTATTCTGCGGGCATGCCACGACGCTTGCGGGTCTCCAGCGGCGGGTTTGCTTACCACGTCCTCAATCGCGCGGTGGCGCGGGAGCGAATCTTCCGCACGGTGCGCGATTATGAGGCCTTCGAGAAGGTGCTGGGCGAGGCGAAACAGCGATTGCCCATGCGTTTGCTGGCGTGGTGCGTGCTGCCCAACCACTGGCACTTGGTGCTGTGGCCCCGCGGCGATGGCGATCTGTCGGAATTCATGCGATGGTTGAGCGTCACCCACACGCAGCGCTGGCATGCGGCCCACCACACCTCGGGCACGGGCCCGTTGTACCAGGGGCGGTTCAAGTCGTTCCCCATCCAAGAGGATGAGCACCTGTGGGCGGTGTTGCGTTATGTGGAGCGGAACGCCTTGCGGGCGAAGTTGGTGCCGTCGGCGGAGGCGTGGCGATGGTGCAGCCTGCCGCGGCGGCTCAGGGGCGGCGCCGCGGAGTTGCTGGACGAGGGACCGCTGCCGTTGCCGCGGGATTGGCGGCGGCACGTGCAGTTGGCGCAGACGGAAGCCGAACTGGCAGCCTTGCGGCAGTCGGTTGTGCGGGGAGCGCCCTTCGGCGAAGGGTCTTGGCAGGAGCGAACGGCCAAGCGCTTGCACCTGCAATCGACCCTCCGCGCTCGTGGTCGGCCGAGGAAGGCTCACGACGAGATTTAAGACTCCCGACCCCTTTTGCGTAAACGGATTATGGGGCGTACGAGAGGCAGCGAAGCGAACCTCTCGCCGCGTTGCTGATCGTCATTACCCGAGGTAAGAGCCGTATGAGGTAGTGCTTCACGTACGGATCTGTGCGGGGGGCCGCC
>JBEKTY010000291.1:0-6257 GCA_049515555.1 Thermoguttaceae bacterium | reverse complement strand
CAGGGCACGCTCACACTGACGATCAGTGCCGGTCATTGGATCAAGAACCGTGTGCTGAGCCTTCTGGCGCGGCTTCAGAATGCCTCTTGAGACCACGCAATTTATGCAACGTTAGGGTATACAGACGGTCGTACCCCCAGTGGTCTGGCAGCGGGTCCGGTTCATGGCGGTCACAGTCCAGCAGTTCATCGAGCGGTTGAGCCAAAGCGGCTTGATGTCGGCCGCTGAGATCGCCGCCTTTCAGAACAGCCTGCCGCCGGACCAGCGGACGGGCGATGTCAAGGCCCTGGCGGCCGCCCTCTACCGGGCCGGAAAGCTCACCAAGTACCAGGCCCAGGCCGTCTACGACGGCAAAACCAAGGGGCTGGTCTTCGACGAATACACCGTGTTGGACCAGATCGGCGAGGGCGGCATGGGCGTGGTCCTCAAAGCCCAGCACCGGCGGATGAAGCGCGTCGTGGCCGTCAAAGTGCTTCCCGCCGCGGCGATGAAATCGCCCGGGGCCGTGGAGCGGTTCTACCGCGAGGTGGAAGCGGCGGCCAAGCTTTCGCACCCAAACATCGTCACGGCGCACGACGCCCGCGAGCACGGTGGACGACACTGCCTGGTGATGGAATATGTTGAAGGCCACGACCTGGCTGCAGTGGTCAGGGAACATGGGCCGCTCCCGGTGCCCCAGGCGGTCGAATGCGTGCTCCAGGCGGCGCGAGGGCTTCAGTATGCCCACAGCAAGGGCATCATCCACCGCGACATCAAGCCGGGCAACCTGCTCCTGGACAAAGAGGGCACGGTCAAGATTCTCGACATGGGCTTGGCCCGCATCGCTGGTCCCGAAGCAGCGTTGGGCGGGCCGGAACGGCTCACCACGAGCGGCCAGGTGATGGGCACCTGCGACTACATGGCCCCCGAGCAGGCCATGGACAGCCACATGGTCGACGCCCGTGCCGACATCTACGCGCTGGGCTGTACGCTGTACCGGCTCTTGACCGGCAATCCACCGTATCGGGGCGATTCGCTGATGCAGATCCTCATGGCGCACCAGCAGGCCCCGATCCCGTCGATCTGCCAGGTGCGGCCCGAGGTGCCTGCCGGACTGGACGCCGTGTTCCGGAAAATGGTGGCCAAGCAGTCCGACGACCGCCAGCAGTCGATGGCCGAGGTGGTGGCCGAGTTAGAGGCAGTGCTGGGCGTATCCTCCGGTCGGTCGGCTGCCCAATCGCCGGAAGAGCCTTCCGGTGCGGCCTTGGCCCAGAGCCTAGCGTTCTTACAGGAAAAGACCCCAAGTGGCACGCTGACCAAGCAGAAGAAACCCATCGTCGCGGAGCGAACCCAGCCGCACCTCGCCCTGGAGCGCGACACGGGCTCGAACATGTTCGGCAAGGCCCTCGGGGCGGTCGCCAACGTTCGTCGCAAGCCGCTGGTGCTCGCCGGGATTGCGGGGGGGCTGGTGTTGCTGTTGGGCATCGTCCTCACGCTCACGCTCCGTCACGGGACGCTGACGGTCGAGATCGACGAGCAACTGGGCAAGGACGTGCAAGTGGCCGTCAGCCAAGGCGGGCAGCAGGTCCAAGTCGCCGACGCCAAGAGCGGCTGGACGCTCGGCCTCAGACCCGGCGAGTATGACGTGGCCGTGCAGGGTGGTGACGATCAGTTCCAGCTCGATCCCCAGAGCATTACGGTCACGCGGGGCGAGCAGGTGAAGGTCCGCGTCACGCTGAAGCCGCCGCCGCTGGCCGTTGCCCCCTTTGACGAGAAACACGCTCGGAAGTACCAGCAGGCATGGGCACGTTATCTTCGCCTGCCGGTCGAGATCACCAATTCCATCGGCATGAAGCTGGTGTTGATCCCGCCTGGGGAATTCACGATGGGTGAGGGCGACGGCTCGCACCGGGTAGTTATCACGAAGCCGTTCTATCTGGGCAAGTACGAAATGACGCAGGAGGAGTGGGAGAGGGTGATGGGGGGGAACCCGAGCGAGTTCAAGGGGCCGAAGAACCCGGTGGAGCAGGTCAGTTGGGGCGAATGCCAACTCTGCGCTGAGAAGCTGACGGAGATTGAGAAGGAAGCGGGGAGCAGCCCGAAAGGCGAGTACCGCCTGCCGAGCGAGGCGCAGTGGGAGTATGCGTGTCGAGCGGGTACCACGAGTGGCTGGTTTTTTGGCGAAAACGAGCAAGGGCTGGATGACTACGGTTGGTACATTAAGAACTCGGAGGGGAAGACGCACCCGATAGGTCAGAAGAAGCCGAATGCCTGGGGTCTGTACGACGTATGCGGGAACGTATGGGAGTGGTGTGCGGACTGGTATGACGATAATTACTACAAGGTCTCGCCGCGCAACGACCCACCGGGGCCGACCTCGGGCTCGGCCCGCGTGGGCCGTGGCGGTGGCTGGAGCCGCGACGCCGGGTTCTGCCGGTCGGCGTACCGCAGCTACATCGAGCCCGGGCCCCGTCGCGGCAACCTGGGCTTTCGTGCTTCCCTAGTTTTGGCGGACACGGCGACTGAGCGGGCGAAGATGGACCGTACCGCCGATGCCACACAACCTTCCGGTGGCTCGACCGCCAACAAGCCATCGCCCGCCGTCGTGCAGCTTCCCGCTGCGGGCAGTCTTGTCGGTGCCGATGGCAAATGGAACCTTCCGCCCGGCGCTCCCCTGCCCGCCGTCGCCCCGTTCGACGCCGCCAAGGCCAAGGAGCACCAGACGGCCTGGGCCAAGCACCTCGGCGTGCCGGTCGAAATCACCAATTCCATCGGGATGAAACTGGTTCTCATCCCGCCGGGCGAGTTTACGATGGGCTCGCCGAAGGAACTGATTGAGGAGGAGTTGAAGGCACATGGCGATGACCAGGGGTACAAGGAGCGGTTGCCGGGGGAGGGGCCACAGCACCGTGTGCGGATCACAAGGCCGTTTTACTTGGGGACCTACTTGGTGACGCAGGGCGAGTACGAGAAGGTGATGGGCAGCAACCCGAGCGAGTTCTCGGTGACAGGCAACGGCAAAGACAAGGTAGCCGGTCAGGACACGAAGCGGTTTCCAGTGGAGTGGGTGTCGCGGGATGATGCGGTGGAGTTCTGCCGAAAGCTATCGGAGATGCCAGAGGAGCGGGCGGCGGAGCACACGTATCGGCTGCCGTCGGAGGCACAGTGGGAGTATGCGTGTCGTGCGGGGAACCTGGGTCGGTACAGTTTCAGTATGGGCGGTAAAGCGGTTCCCAAGGAGGACGACGAGAACGGGCTTTCCGACTACGGGTGGTTCGGCGGCAATTCGAGCGGTATGCCGCACGTGGTAGGCGGGAAGAAAGCGAACGCCTGGGCGCTATTCGATATGCACGGTAACATGTACGAGTGGTGTCAGGACTGGTACGGAGGCAAGGAGTACTACACGAACTCGCCTGCGGACGATCCTGCGGGGCCTTCCAGTACCTCGGTTTGCGTGGTCCGTGGCGGTTCCTGGAACTACCCGGCGGTGAATTGCCGGTCGGCGTACCGGAACTTCGACACGCCCGGGAGCCGCAACAGTAGCCTGGGCTTCCGAGTCTCCCGAGTTCTGGCGGACAAGTGAAGAGCAAGGTGAGCGAGCGGAGCCGGTGCGAAGCCCATGCGGAGGCGAGGGACGAGCCGTAGTCGGGCGAGCAAGGGCGGAGTTAGCGAACTGCAAGGGCAAGGTGCTTAATATTATCAGGGCGAAGCCAACAGACCCGGCAGGCGCAGGCGGCCTGCCGGGCTTTTTCCACCGAACATTTCAACGGCATGGACTGAATCAGCTACTACTCACCTCTCTGAAGCCAGTGTTCTCCGAGCCACGCCTGCTCGGCTGCCAGGGCCGTACTGCGATTCTCAAACGGCCCCAAAATCAGCCCGCCCACCGGCCCCATGTCGGCCCACCAGCGTCCTTGCTGGTCGGGCTCGACATGACTGGCCCGCGCGATGGCGGGGCGGCCCAGTGCGGCAAGGTCCAAGTCCTCGGAGTAGATGCACCGGAAAACGGGCAGCGATTCCTGAGTTACACGATGATGGGAGGCACCTGATACAATTGGTAGGTTGCGTCCTCGCCTTCATTTCCACAACGAAAGGGTCTGCAAATGAGAAAACTGTCGGTCATGTTGTTATTGCTTACGATTACGGTCTCGCCGCTGATTACCTCGCACGCCGCCGAGCCCATCGCCGCGTTCACGCCCGGTGCCCGCATCCTGTTTCAGGGTGACTCGATCACGGACGGCAATCGCGGGCGCAGTGCCGACCCGAACCACATCCTGGGGCACGGGTACGTCTTTATCATTGCGGCCAAGCACGGCGCGGCATTCCCCGACCTGAAGCTCGAATTCCTCAATCGCGGCGTCAGCGGCAACACCGTGCTCGAATTGGAGAAACGCTGGCAGAAGGACACGCTCGACCTGAAGCCCGACGTGCTGAGCATCCTCATCGGCGTGAACGACGAGGGCCGGGGCATTCCGCTGGACCAGTACGAACAGGTCTACGAGAAACTGATCTCTCAGGCGAAGTCGGCGAACCCCAAGCTCAAACTGGTGCTCTGCGCACCGTTCGTGAAGCCCACGGGGAAGATCAGCGAGGGCATCCGCAAACGGCAGGAGGTCGTCGCCAAGCTCGCCCAGAAACACGGCGCGGCCCTGGTGCAATTTCAGCCGGTGTTCGACGAGGCGGCGAAACGCGCTCCGGCTGACTACTGGATTTGGGACAACGTACATCCGACCTATCGCGGCCACCAGCTCATGGCCGACGAATGGGGGCGAGTGGTCCGCGACTTCTGGAAATAGGCAAGCGGCTGGAGCGGCAGCGCGCCCCAGCCGCATGGGATGACAACGGGCAAGACGAGCTACGCGGCGGTGCCGCCGTTCTCGCCGGTGAACCTGCTCCACGACTCGGCCAGCTCCTTGCGAAGCTGCGAAACCCTGCCCTCGCTCAGCTTGAACTTGCGAGCCGCCTCGCCCCACGACCGTGACGCTGGCCCCAACGGCGGCCCTGGGGCGGGCCTTGGGCCAAACCGGGGCCGGTGGTAGCCGGTTGGCGAAAGCTACCAGGGCGGAGCCGAGAGCCCAACCGCCGCGAACACGGCGGCCAACGCGGGGCTGCGGTGGCCCGTGGCCGGGGCTACCCTGAGCAAGGCGGCCCCAACGGCGGCCTCGGGCCGGGCCTTGGGCCAAACCGGCGAAAAAGCTACCAGGGCAGGGCCGGTCGCCCCACCGGCGCGAACACGGCGGCCTTGTTGGGCAAGAGCGGGCTACAGTCCGGACAGGCCCGGAGGCCCTAACGTGGCCCAGCGGCCCTTGGGCGCTGTAGACGGGGCATAGGCGGCCGAGCCTGCGTGAAGCGCGGCTTGCCGGATCCGGACCGGCCATTCCATCACTACCCCCTCCCTAGCCAGGGGAGGGCCTTCCGGCCTCGTTGGCGTCTGTGTACAGTAGACAGACAGTCGTACCCCCAGTGGCCTAGTGACGGGACCTGTCGATGGCGGTCACAGTCCAGCAATTCATCGAGCGGCTGAGCCAAAGCGGCTTGATGTCGGCGGCTGAAATCTCCGCCTTCCAGGACGGCCTGCCGCCGGATCAGCGGACGGGCGATGTTAAGGCCCTGGTAGCCGCACTTTACCGGGCCGGCAAGCTGACCAAGTACCAGGCCCAGGCAGTCTATGATGGCAAGACCAAGGGCCTGGCGTTCGGCGAGTACGTAGTGCTCGATAAGCTGGGCGAGGGCGGCATGGGCGCGGTGCTGAAGGCCCGGCACCGGCGGATGGACCGCGTGGTGGCGGTCAAGATTCTGCCCACGGCCGCCATGAAGACCGCCGGGGCGGTCGAGCGGTTCCATCGTGAGGTGAAGGCGGCAGCCAAGCTCATGCACTCGAACATCGTCACGGCGTTTGACGCCGCCGAGCACCAGGGTATGCACTACCTGGCGATGGAGTACGTCGAGGGCAAGGACTTGGCCACCATCGTTAAGGATAATGGGCCAATGGGCGTCCGGGAGGCGGTCGAGTGTACCTTGCAGGCGGCCCGAGGGCTTCAGTATGCCCACGAGCAGGGCATCGTCCACCGTGACATCAAACCGGGCAATCTGCTGTTGGATAAGAAGGGCACGGTGAAGATCCTCGACATGGGGCTGGCCCGCATCGCCGGTCCAGAAGCAGCCCTGGGCGGACCGGAACGGTTGACGACCAGTGGCCAGGTGATGGGCACCTGCGACTACATGGCTCCGGAACAGGCCATCGACACCCACGCGGCGGATCATCGCTCCGACATCTA
>JBEKTY010000290.1:0-6267 GCA_049515555.1 Thermoguttaceae bacterium | reverse complement strand
TCGATACGTTCTCCTGGCTCTCATGGGGATGACCTCCTGTACGTGGTTCAGCGGTATCCAATACCGCTAATGTAACCACTTTTGAGGCATCCCCTCTTTCCTATCTATAGCCAACTTTGGGAAAGGCGCGGCGGATGGCGGAAAAGGCGTATCTGGCAATCGACATGGGTGCCTCCAGCGGCCGGCACGTGGTGGGGTGGTTCGACGGCCGGCGGCTGCGGCTGGAGGAGGTCTATCGCTTCGAGAACGGCCCGGTGGACATCGGCGGCCGGCTGTATTGGGACCTGCCGGGCCTGTGGTCGCGGGTCCGTCAGGGCCTGGCCGCCGCGGGCGCCGCGGTGCAGCCGGCGGGCCGGCTGGTCAGCGTGGGCGTAGATACCTGGGGCGTGGATTTCGGCCTGCTGGGGCGCAACGACGAGTTGCTGGGCAATCCTTATCACTATCGCGACAGCCGCACCAACGGCATGATGGAGAAGGCGTTTGCCATCGTCCCGCGCGAGGAAATCTTTCGCCACAGCGGCCTGCAATTCATGCAGTTCAACACCCTGTACCAACTGCTGGCCATGAAGCTGGGCGGCTCGCCGCTCTTGGAGATGGCCGAGACGATCCTGCTCGTGCCCGACCTGATGCACTGGCTGCTGACCGGGGTGAAGTGCAACGAGATGACCGAGGCCAGCACGTCGCAGTTTTACGATCCGGTCCGCGGGGGCTGGGCCACGGAACTGCTGGAGCGGTTCGGGCTGCCGGCGCGGATTTTGGGTCGGATCGAGCAGCCGGGCACGGCCATCGGTCCGCTGCGCCCGGCCCTGGCCGCCGAAACCGGCCTGGCGGCCCGGGTCGTGCTGCCGGGCTCGCACGACACGGCCAGCGCCGTCATGGCCGTCCCGGCGCACAGCCGGCCGGGGGCTCGGCCCGATTGGTGCTACATCAGCCTGGGCACCTGGGCCTTGATGGGCATCGAGACGCCCCGGCCGCTGGTGACCGACGCCGTGCTGCAACTGAACTTCACCAACGAAGGCGGCGTGGGCGGCACCACCCGCTTGCTCAAGAACATTACCGGCCTGTGGCTGGTGCAGGAGTGCCGCCGGGTGTGGAATCAGGGCGGGCGAAGCTGGAGCTGGGAGGACCTCAATAAACTGTCGGCGGCCGCCAAGCCCCTGCTGTCGTTCATCAATCCCGACGCGGCGGAGTTCCTGGCGCCGGAGAACATGCCCGAGGCCATTCGCCAGTTCTGCCGGCGGACCGGCCAAGCGGTACCCGGCGACGAGGGGGCGGTGCTGCGCTGCGCCCTGGACAGCATCGCCATGAAGTTCCGCCACGTGCTGGGCATGTGCGAAGAGCTGGCCGGCGGCCGGATCGACACCATCCACATCGTGGGCGGCGGCACGCAGAACCGCTTGCTGTGCCAGGCGGGGGCCGATGCCTCGGGCCGGCGGGTGGTGGCCGGCCCGATCGAAGCCACAGCGGTGGGAAATATCATGGTGCAGGCCGTGGCCGACGGCGCCGTGGGCTCGATTGCCGAGGCCCGCGAGGTCGTCCGCCGCAGTTTCGCCGTCGAGGAGTACGAGCCCTGCGGCACCCCCGCCTGGGACGAGGCGTTCGGGAGGTTTTTGGCCGGGATTATTCACTGAGGCTTGTAGTGACCCGATTTATCGGGTCTGGAGAGTTTGAACAGGTCAAGGACCGCATGAATGCGGTCACTACGAACCACTGTCAAGGACCGCATGAATGCGGTCACTACGAACCACTGCAAGCAATAGTTGCCCGGCAACCGACAACCGACTACTGACAACTGTTAAAGGAACGTTCAACATGCTTCACGTTGGCATCATCGGCATCGGTTTCATGGGCATGATCCATTACCTCGCCTACCAGCGGCTGCGGGGGGTGAAAGTCCTGGCGATCTGCGAGCAGGACGCCGCGCGGCGGGCCGGCGACTGGCGCACGATCCAGGGCAACTTCGGCCCCCGCGGCGAGCAGATGGATTTGCGGGGCATCACGCAGTATGCCCGGCTCGACGAGCTGCTGGCCGATCCGCGGCTGGACGTGATCGACGTTTGCCTGCCCACGGCGCAGCATCCCGAGGCGACGATCCGGGCCCTGAAGGCCGGCAAACACGTGCTGTGCGAAAAGCCCATCGCCCTGCGGCTGCCGGATGCCAAGCGGATGGTCGATGCGGCCGAGGCGGCCGGCCGGTTGCTGATGATCGGCCACGTGCTGCCCTTCGTGCCCGAGTACAACTTTGCCTACCAGACGATCGTCAGCGGCAAGTACGGAAAGATGCTGGGCGGGCATTTCAAGCGGATCATCTCTGATCCGCCCTGGCTGCCGCGCTACTACGACCCGGCGGTGATCGGCGGACCGATGCTCGACCTGCACGTGCACGACGCGCATTTCATCCGCCTGCTGTGCGGCATGCCGCGGGCGGTGCAGAGCGCGGGCCGCATGCGGGGCGCGGTCGTCGAGCGCTTCCACAGCCAGTTCTTCTTCGACGACCCCGAGGTGGTGGTCACCGCCGCCAGCGGAGTGATCCCGCAGCAGGGCCGCCCCTTCACGCACGGCTACGAGATCTACCTGGAAGGGGCCACGCTGCTCTTCGACTTCGCCACCGTGGACCAGCAGCCGGTGCTGTCGATGCCCGTTACCGTGCTGGCCCCCGAGGGCAAGGTGCTGCATCCGAAGCTGAAGGGCAGCGATTCGATCGCCGGTTTTGTGGCCGAGTTGGGCGAGATGAGCCGGGCCGTGCGCACGGGCATGGCTTCGCCGCTGTTGCGGGGCGAGCTGGCCCGCGACGCCGTTCTGCTGTGCCAGAAACAGACGCAATCGGTCCTCCGCGGGCGAGCGGTGAAGATCGGTTGAAGGCCAGGCATGGCCCAACGTAGCAGGCACACTCCGTGTGCCGTCCGCCACGCCTTTTTCCACTTCAGCGGACGGCACACGGAGTGTGCCTGCTACTCTGTCGGCGTCAGCCGGCCCGGCAGATTCGGCATAGGCGGCCTGCGCGGCACGATCCGTGCAAGGCCGGCTTCCGCTGCGTTGCGATTGTTCGTTGCCCAAAGCGCGGCGTGGTCCGGAGGTGCGGATTAGGCCGCAAAAAAGGCCCGAAATTCCGGGTCGGTTTTTTGACTGGCGGCCAAATGTGTTCTATATCCCTAGCGGTGACTGGCCCGTTGCGGGCCGCGAAGTGAACGACGGATCAACTTCGAGCACGCCCGCGCGGCTGAACCGCCCGCCGCCGCGTGCCCCGCGCAACCACGGACGACATCATGCGACGACGATTCCTCTCGGCGACGGCGTTGGGTTTGGCCGTCGGGCTGCTGCTGGCGATTGCTCCCCTGGCGGCCCAACCGCCCGTCAGCCTCTCGGTCAGCGACCAAAGCCTGCGGGTCAACGGCTTCCTGGAGCGGGGCCGGCAGTTGGAAACCCAACGCCGGTGGGGCGAGGCCCTGGCCTACTACGAGGACGCCCTGCGGCTGTACCCCGAGGAACAGAGCCTCGAGCGGCGCTTCGAGCTTACGCGGCTGCACTACGACCTGGCCCGGCGCTACGCCGATCACAGCTATTCGGACAGCCTGGCGAAGGTGCCCTTCGGCAAGGCGCTGGACCTGTACTCGCAGGTCCTCCTGAAAATGCAGACGCATTACGTCGAGACGCCGAGCTGGAAGGACCTTGTCCAGCGGGGGACCGCCGACCTGGAGCTGGCCCTGGGCGAGCCGCTGTTCGCCGAGCGGAACATGCCGCGGCAGGACCCGGCGGCGGTCGAGGCCTTCAACCGGGAGTTGCGAGAGGCGCTCTCTCGGCGGGTCGTGGCCACGCCGGCCGACGCCCGCGGCAACGTGGCCGCCGCCGCCAGTCTGGCCGAAGCCCGCTTGGCGATCCCACCCACCGCCGTCGTCTTCGAATACCTGTGCGGGGCCACCAATTCGCTCGATCCCTACTCGGCCTTCCTCACCGCCGACCAGCTCAACGAAGTCTATGCGCAGATCGAGGGCCACTTCGTCGGCCTGGGCGTCGAGCTGAAGACCAACTCCGACGAGCTGCTGATCGTGCGGGTCATTCGCGGCAGCCCGGCCGAGCGGGCCGGCATTCGCGGCGGCGACCGCATCCTGGCCATCGACGGCCGCCCGGTGGACCAGTTCTCGGCCGACCAGGGGGCCAACCTGTTGCAAGGGCCGGAGGGGAGCCAGGTTACGCTGACCGTGGCCGCCCCCGGCGAGCCGGCCCGGCAAACGACCATCCGCCGCCAGCGGGTCGAGGTCCCCAGCGTGGACCAGGTGCAGACGCTCGACGCCGCTCAAGGCATCGTCTACCTGAAACTGACCTGCTTCCAAAAGACCACCCGCCGCGACCTGGAAGACGCCCTCTGGCAACTGCACCGCGAGGGTATGCGGAGCCTGATCATCGACCTGCGCGGCAATCCGGGCGGACTGCTGATCTCGTCGGTCGAGGTGGCCGAGCGGTTCCTCGATCACGGCGTGATCGTGGCCACCCGCGGCCGCAGCCCGCAGGAAGACGTGACCTACACGGCCCACCAGGCCGGCGCCTGGCAGGTGCCGCTGACGCTGATCATCGACCAGGACAGCGCCAGCGCGGCGGAAATCTTCGCCGGCGCCATTCACGACCATCACCGGGGCACGATCGTCGGCGTGCGGAGCTTCGGCAAGGGCTCGGTGCAGGGCATCTTCCCGCTGGAAGCCTCAGACACGGGCCTGCGGCTGACGACGGCCAAGTTCTATTCGCCCGGCGGTCGGCCCTACAGCCGCGTGGGCGTCGAGCCCGACGTGGTCGTGCACGAGGCGGCCCGGCCGGTCAACGGCTCTCTGCCCGCCAAGGACGACGCCATGCTCCGCGCCGCGCTGGACGTGGCCCGCAACGCCCTGGCCGCCCGGTAGGCGGCGACGGAAGGCGAAAGGCGGGGACTGTCCCCTTCAAGGAGCACTCGTCCCTCGTCCCTTTCCATGCGGTGAACGGCTGACGCGGACCATTGCTAGGCCGAGGCTGCGATGGTCGGAATTATACCATGGTCCGGAGCACTCTTGAAGGTCAACACCTGCACCATATTGTTTTGGGTGATCTACGGGAACACCGAGCTGGGTATACGCGGTAGTTTCTGTACACAAGTGTACATGGGTTTCGCCGTCCCGGAGTGACGATCGAAAACAGCCCAGCAGTTCACTGCTGGGAAAACGAGCAACGTAGGATTTTCCAGAGTCCCGTAGGGACGACTGAACACGTGCACTTGTTCGCCTTTTCAATAACAGAAACTAAGATCGAGATCGGTGGGTGCCATTGTCGGCAGCCAACGGAAGGGCTATCATGGCAAACCGTATTTCCTAGGAGAGGGGGCGCGCTTATGGCCAAGCGAAAGCCGGACAATTCGACCGACCCGCCAGACCCGCAAGCTCCCGGCAGCCCGCTCGTGCGGATTCTGGAAGATTATCTCACCGACCTAAAGGCGGTACGTTCCACGGGCGCCGGCGTTCCCGAAACGTCGTACTACCCGGCGCTGGCGGGCCTCTTCAGCGCGGTGGGAAGGATGCTCAAGCCCAGGGTCCGCTGTGTGATGGGCCTGAAGAATCTGGGGGCCGGCATGCCCGACGGCGGATTGTTCACCGCCGACCAGTTCCAGCGTCAAGCCGACGGCCCGCCCAAGGCCGGCCAACTGCCGGCGCGGGGGGCGATCGAAGCCAAGGGCACAAAGCCCGATGTGAAGGCAATCGCCGGCAGCGAACAGGTCAAGGGATACCTGCGGGCCTACGGCATCGTTATTGTCACCAACCTCCGCGAGTTCCTGATCCTCGAGCGCGGCCTCAACACCCAGCCCCTCCAGCGCGAAGCCTTCGCCCTGGCCGGCGACGAAAAGGCCTTTTGGCAACACGCGGCCGCGCATCCCCGCGCCACGGCCCAACAGAAGGGCGAGCAGTTTATCGAGTTCATCAAGCGGGCCTGCCTCCACGCCGCCCCGCTGACCAATCCGAAAGACGTGGCGTGGTTCCTGGCATCCTACGCCCGCGATGCCCTCTTCCGCGTCGAGCAGCAGAAGGAGCTGCCGGCCCTGCAAGCCGTCCGCTCGGCCTTGGAAGATGCCCTGGGAATGAAGTTCACCGATGAGAAGGGCGAGCACTTTTTCCGGTCCACCTTGGTGCAAACCCTGTTCTACGGCGTGTTCTCCGCGTGGGTCCGCTGGCACAAGGACAATCCCGCCCCCAAGGCGAAGTTCGACTGGCGGACCGCCGAATGGTCCATGCACGTTCCGTTCATCCGAAC
>JBEKTY010000289.1:0-6333 GCA_049515555.1 Thermoguttaceae bacterium | reverse complement strand
GAAAATGGTGGGGCTCGCTGCGCTCGACCCACCCTACTTTCTTTGCCCGCCCTCCGCCCTCCGCCTTCCGTCTACAGCTCCCAGCCTTTGCGGTATTGGCGATTCACGAGCGGTTCCAGCTCGGGGAGGTTGGGGCACTTGACCGCCGCGCTGTCCCACTCGACCTTCTGGCCCACGCCGGCGCGGACCGCCAGGCAGCCCAGGAGCACCATCTCGGTCAGGGGACCGGCGTAGTCGAAGTGCGAGCACGGCAGTTGGCCGCCGTCCTTACAGGCCCGCAGGAAATCCGTGTAGTGCGTCAGGCCCTTCTTCACGCGGGGCAGCGTTTTGGCGGGCACGGGAAAGGCCTGGTGCTTTTCCTCGGGCAGGATCCGCGGGCCCTCGCAATAATTGCCGGCCGCCATGACGCCCTTGTCGCCCACGAAAACGATGCCGCCGTCGCTCAGCTTGCGGTTGTATTTCTTCTCGAGCTCCGCGACGATGGGCGGCCGGTTGTGATCGCCCTCGGGGTTGTTCTCGTCCAGCTTCGAGAGGGCCTCGATCGTGCCTCGGAAGCCGTCGTACCAGTGCACCTTGACCGGGGGCATGTCGCCGCGGGCCGGAAAGTTCCAGCGCACGACGTTGGCGAAGGGGAACCGCTCGCGGCTGCCGCCGACTAGCTCCAGGGCTTCCACGCTGGTAGGGCTGCCCAGGCGCAGGGCCATGAAGGCCCCGTCCAGGTTGTGGCAGCCCCAATCGCCGACCGAGCCGTCGCCGAACTCCCACCAGCTCCGCCACAACTTGGGGTGCAGCTTGTCGTGATAGTCGCGGAAGGCGGCCGGACCGATCCACTCCTCCCAGTGCAGCCCCGGCGGGACAGGCTCGGTGGGCAGCCGTCCGCCCACCCCGCCCCGGCCCGTGCGGGCCCAACTGTAGGTCTCCAGCACGTTGCCGATCGCGCCCGCCCATATATACTCGCACAAGCGGCGGACGCTCTCCGAGCTGTGGTGGTGGTTGCCCATCTGCGTGATAACCTTGCACTTGCGGGCGGTCTCCATCATGGCCCGCACCTCGCCGATGCTGTGCGCCAGCGGCTTCTCGCAGTACACGTGCTTGCCCAGCTTCATGGCCGTCAGCGTGGCTACGGCGTGATGATGGTCCGGGGCGGCGATGAACACCGCGTCGATGTCCTTGTGCATCTCGTCGAACATCTTGCGGTAGTCGTAGAACTCGCGGATCCCGGAAGTCTGGACGTCGGGATACTGCTGGCCGATGAACTGCTTGGCCT
This sequence comes from Thermoguttaceae bacterium, assembly GCA_049515555.1. GTDB lineage: Bacteria > Planctomycetota > Planctomycetia > Pirellulales > Thermoguttaceae > JBEKTY01. Next base: position 5,066 of record JBEKTY010000289.1, on the reverse strand, counting down.
GGGCCAGGTGCTTCTCGTCGACGTCGACCAGGGCCAGCAGCCGCTCGGTGCAGGCGGCGCTGACGGCGGGCTTGCCCTGGTTCACCACGCCGATGACCACGGTGCCCAGTTTCGAGTTGGGCGACCGCTCGGCCAGCAGGGCCGGCGTGTGGAGCCAGGGGCCCCCCGCCGCCGTGGCGGCCACGGCCGCCCCTTTGAGAAACCTTCGACGACTGAACCGGCTCATCGGCGATCCTCCAGGTAATAGGCTATTGTCGGTACTTTCGCGGCGAAATGCTCGACTCTCCGCGCCGCAGGACTTTATCTTATCTCTGGACTGTTGCAAGTTCAACAACTGAAGTCCCCTCTCCCTCCGGGAGAGGGTTAGGGTGAGGGCGCTCGTCTGCCCGCACCAAGGCAGCAGGCACACGGAGTGTGGCGTGCTACTTTCCATGCCGTGAACGGTTACCGGCGCGGGCCCGATTAGTCCTGTGCCGCGCGGAGCAGCAGGGTCTCAGCGGACAGTTGCGGCGGGCGCTTGGGCCGCTGGGGGTCGTAGTCGGGATTGGGCGTGGGCATCTGGGCATCCACCGACTGCCGCCAATCGTGCAGCCTGTGTCGCAGTTCGGCGGCCTTGCCGGGTTGGTCGGCGGCCAGATCGCGGGTCTCGCCCAGATCGTCTTTGAGGTTGAAAAGCTCGACCCGCATGTCCTCATAGAATTCGATGAGCTTCCAGTCGCCCGAGCGGACCGCGCCGAAGGGCCGGACCAGGTTGCCGCCCCAGTAGTGCGGATAATGCCAGTACAGGGCGTCGCGCTTTGGCGTGCCCGTCTGCTTCAACAAAGCGGTCAGGCTCCGTCCATCCACGTTATTTTTTGCCGCCACGCCGGCGATCTCCAGCAGGGTGGGGAAGAAATCGATGCTGGCCACCGGCACGCGGCAGATCGAGCCGGGTGCCACCACGGCCGGCCATTTGACGACGAGCGGCTCGCGAATGCCGCCTTCATAGGGAAAGCCTTTGCCGGCCCGCAACGGCGCGTTGGAGGTGGCCGCCGGCCACAGACCGCCGTTGTCGGAGGTGAACATGACGAGCGTCTGATCGGCGATGGCCAGCGCCTGGAGCTTGCGCTGGATGCGGCCCACGCTCTGGTCGACACTTTCGATCATCGCCGCGTAGACGGGGTTCTTCTGCCCGCCGCAGGGCGGCTTGGCCTTGTACTTTTCGAGTATCGCGGGTTTGGCCTGCAAGGGCATGTGCACGGCATAATGCGGGAAGTACAGAAAGAACGGCCGATCCTTGTTGTGCTCGATGAACTTCTCGGCCTCGTCGGTCAGGCGGTCGGTCAGATATTCACCGTCCCGGCCGCCCTCCCGCAGGCCGGGCACAGAGTTACGCTTGCCCGCGTAGGGCCAGAAGTACGACGCCGGCTGCCCGATGTTCGTGCCGGCCACGTTCAGATCGAAGCCGTGGTGCTGGGGGTAGCAGGCGGGCCCGCCCAGATGCCACTTGCCGATACTGGCCGACACGTAGCCGGCCGGCTTCAAGGCGGCGGCGATCGTGACCTCCTCCAAGGGCAGAAACTTCCGCCAAGCCGGGATGCGCAGGCGGTGCGCGGCCGCGTCGCCCTCGCCGGGAATCCAGTCCGTCAGGTGCAGCCGCGCCGGATACTTGCCGGTCATAATGCTGGCCCGCGTCGGCGAGCAGACGGGGCAGGCCGCGTAGGCCTCGGTGAATCGCATCCCCTGGGCCGCCAGCCGGTCGATGTTCGGCGTCTCGTAATACTGGCTGCCGTAGCAGCCGCTATCGGCCCAGCCCATGTCGTCGATCAAGATCAGCACGATATTGGGGCGCCTGCCGGCGGGCGACTGGTCGGCGGATCGGGCCGCCGCCGGCCGAGCGAGCGGTGCCCCGCAGCAGGCAGTTGCGGCCGCCAGGAGCAATAAGCGTCGCATGGCATCGTCCTTTTATCGAGTAGGGTGGGTCGAGCGCAGAAAAGCCACACCATTTCGACGGACGACGGGAGACGGACGACGGACTTGAGTGCTTCCGCCCGTCGTCCGTCGCCCGTCGTCCGTCGTGGTTCTCTTATTGATCTTTGATCCACACCAGGGAGCGGCCGCCGCGGTTGTTGCGGGCGTAGTTGGGTATGGCCACCAACGGCGCGGCGTTGCGGAACGTGCCCCGAATGACTATTACGCCGCCCAACAGGCCCGGCTCCCACTGCGGCGTCAAGGCGGAATCGGCGGGCAGGACCAGATCGAGGTTCTCGTCGACGCTCTCGATGTTATAGACCAGCGGGCCGCGGCGGAGGGCCACCCGGCCCACGTCGGCCGCCACCCGGGCGTCGGCCTTGACCCGCTCGACCGGCATGGGCAGCAGCAGGTCGATGCGGTCGCCGGCGCGCCACTGCCGCGCGATGGCCGCATAGCCCGCCTCGATGCGCGGGGTCGCCGGCTGGCCGTTGACGGCCAGCGACAGGATGCCCGCGCAGGGCGGCGTGCCGGTATAGAGTCGGCTGGTGTTGCGATCGGGCACGCGGAGCCGAATGGTAAAGCAGCGGCTCGTATGCACGATGATTGATACCTTGCCGCTCCACGGATAGTCGGTGGCCTGCTCGATGCACACGTCGCCGCCCCTCGTGTTCTCCAGCGTCACCGTACTGCCGATATACAGGTTCACGTACAGGCCGTCGGCGGCCTGGGCGTACATCCAGGTGGGCAGCATCAGCAGGGTCCGCGGAATGTTGCCCACGCAGCAGGGGCAGCCGTGCCAGGGGTAGCGCTTCTCGGCCGAGTCCAGGGCGTTGGTGTAGGTGAAGTTGCAGGCCTCCAGGTCCACGTCGCCCAGGATGGCGTTGAACAGCGTTTCCTCATAGCGTTCCGCATAGCGGGCGTCGTGGAACATCAGGTTCAGCTTGTGCTGGAAGAACAACTCTCCGCAATTGGCGCACGACTCGCAATAGGCATTGTTGGGCAGCGAGTAGTTGGGGCCGAAGCCTTCGGGGGTCTCGCCGCTGCCCAGGCCGCCGGTGAGGTAATACTTCTTATGGACCAGGTTGTCGGCCAGCGACACGGCGGCGCTGCGGTAGTCGGGGTCGCCCGTCTCGAGGGCCACGGCGGCCATGCCCGAGTAGCAATACGCCGCCCGCACGGCGTGACCCACGGCTTCGTACTGCCGGGTGACGGGCAGATGGCTTTGGTCGTATTGATCGCCGCCTCCGCGGGAATCGAGGAGGAACTTGGCCAGCTCGAGGTAGCGTCGGCCGCGGCCCGGCCCTTCGGGGACTGGCTCATTTTTCGGCCCCTCAAGGCCGAAAAATGTGCCTGTCCCCTTATCCCTCGAAGGGGACAGTCCCATTTTCGTCGGACGAAAATTGGGACAGTCCCCGCCTTCGGCGCGGGCCAGCCGCACCAGGGCTTGCTCCAACTCTTCATGCCCCTCGAACCAGCGGCGTTTCGGCGGCGGCCCGATGTTCTCGCACCAGCAGTCGGCCAGCCGCACCGCCGCACGGAACAGCGGATCGTCGCTGCGGCCGGTCAGCAGGCGATGGGCGATGGCCGCTTCGATGAAGTAGCCCGCCTGGTAGCCCTCGTGGTCGTGCCTGTTGGTCCAGCGCCGCAGACCGCCCAGCGTGTAGCAGGTTTGGATATACCCGTCGGGCTCCTGGGCGCCGAGGATCTTCGGTATCCAGTCGTCCAAGGTGTCGCGGAGGGCCTTCTGCGCGGCGATGATCTCGGGGTCGCCTTGCGGATCGACCATGAGGGCCAGGCACATCGCCTCGACGGTGTTGTAGACCCAGGCGTTGGCGAAGACGGCGCCCCGCTGCGGCTTGAACGGCCGGCCGGCCAGCTTGTTGCCGGCCTGGACGAAGTTCTCCAGACCCCCTTCCGGCAGCTTGGCTTCGGCGATCATCCGGCAGCAGTGCGGAATCCAGTTCACGATGAGCTTCTTCACCCGCTGGCTCCACAGCGGGCTGTGGATCTTGTAGGTCTTGCTGTAGATGGGCGTCAATGGAACGGCCGGCGGAGGCGGAAGCACGCTCACCCGCAGCGTGTCCGAGCCGCTTAACTGCCCGTTGTCGGCCGTCAGCCGGAGCACGTACTCGCCGGGGGCCGATAGTGCCGCGGCAGTGGCCGCCTGCGTGGCGTCGTCGAACCGCACCGTGCCCGGGCCCGACTCCTTGCTCCACGTCACCTGCGGGGTGGCGCGGGGTTTGCCGTCGTCCTGCACGCGGCCTGAAAGGTAGGTCTTGCCCGGCAGTACGACCGTGCGGTCGGGCCCGGCCTCGACCCGGGGCGGGAAGTTCGGCGAGCGGCCCGAGTCGTATACCCGCCACTGGAGAATGCCGGTCGAGAACTGCCCGGCCGAATCCATCTCCAGCCGCAGCCGCGGCGTGCGGACCTCGCTAAAGGTCGTGGGGTTGAAGCGATTGGCCGCCAGCCCCAGGCCCTTGGCGCCTTCCACCGCGACGAACCGCTCGCCGTTCCAATACTTCAAGCGGCACGCCGTGGGCAACCGCACCCCCTGCTGGTCGTCGAACCAGTAGACCTCGATCTTGTCGGTGGCGATAGGCTGGCTCCAGTCGTACTGGACCCATTGCGTGCCGTTGCGGGGCCAGTTGCCATAGGCCCCCTGCCGCTTGTCGTCGGAGTTGGCCGGCGACGAGCCGTTGTTCAGAGCCCGGATCGTCTCGTGGCCGGAAACATACGAGGTCGAGGCCGTCGCCACGAGCGCCAGATTGGCGGGCGCAGCGGCCGCCGCACCGCCCGGCTCAGCCGCCGCCGCAGAGGGCGGCACAGCGATTACAGCGGCAACAAACGAGATGGCAATCAGAGCGGCTACGAGCGGTTGGCGAGTGGGCATGATAGCTTCTCCAAGTGTAAACGTCCCCGTCCGGCCTTGTGCCGGCGGGACGCTGATTGACGACTACCAGCACGTTCCTCGGGCAATACTTGTCTTCCGGTGGTGTCCGGCCCGGCCGCCGGGGCGGGCGGGCCCCACCGGGAGCCCAGGATTTGCCCAGGGACGTGCTGGTGGTCGTCAGACAGCGTCCCCCCCGCACACGGCCGGGCGGGGGCCGTTTACC
>JBEKTY010000288.1:0-6345 GCA_049515555.1 Thermoguttaceae bacterium | reverse complement strand
CCCTACTTCCCGGCCGCGGCTACCTCGACGTCGCCGATGGCCAGCTCGCCGATGGCCCCGAACAGGCCGATCCGCACGATGGCCTCGCGGGCCCGGGCCGGTACTTCGATCCGCTTCTTCTCGCTTTGCCAGTCGAACGTGCCGCGCCAGGGGCCCAGCAGTTTCTCGCCCAGCGTCAGGCGGTTCTCGTCGTAGAAGATCACGCCGATCACCGGAAGCTGCTGCACGGACTGGCCGGGGCGGACGTTGCGGGCCCGCACCCGGGCCGAGACCTCCAGGGCATGGATCGTTTGCCCGTCGATGGCGAAGGCCTGCAAGGCCTGGGCGCTGCGGCCCGGCTCCGCGTTGCGAAACACGGCGTAATTCCTGCCCGAGGGCGCGTCGGCCGCACCGACGGCCATTTCCAGTTGCCGCAGGTAGTGCCAGCGGACCGGCTGCGGCGGCTCGCCCGCCACCTCCGCGAAATCGCCGTTGTGGATGGCCGGATGGGTCGGGTCCGGCTGCACCTCCCGCTGGGCTTCGGCCTTGCCGGTCATGGGAACAAACAGCGTCGGCAGCAGGCTCTCAGACTGCATTTGGCCGTGCACCTTCTTGAGCAGGTACAGCGTCTGCTGGTATCGCTGCCCGACGGGAATCACGATCCGGCCGCCGGCTTTGAGCTGCGCGACCAGCGGCTGGGGCACCTTCTCCGGCGAGCAGGTGACGATGATCTTGTCGAAGGGTGCGTGTTCGGGCCAGCCCTGGTAGCCGTCGCCCACCTTGGCGTGGACGTTACGGTAGTGCAGCCGCTCGAGGGTCTTCGCCGCCGTCTGGCCAAGCTGCGGCACGATCTCGATCGTGTACACGTCGTGGACCAGCCCGCTCAGCACGGCCGCCTGGTAGCCGCTGCCGGTGCCGATCTCCAGCACCGTGTCGGCGGGCTGCGGGTCGAGGGCCTCGGTCATGTAGGCCACGATGAACGGCGGCGAGATGGTTTGCCCCTGGCCGATGGGCAGGGCCATGTCGTAATAGGCGTTGGCCCGCTGATTCAAGGGAATGAACTCGTGCCGCGGCGTGTTGCGCATGGCCTCGATCACCCGCGGGTTCTTCACGCCGGCCCCCACGATCTCGTCGTCGACCATGCGGTTTCGGGCCTCGGCCAGGGTGGGCTTGCGGGGGGCGTGGACCGCTCGGCCCTGCCCCCTGCCCTGCCCCGGCGCCAGGCTCGCCGCCAGCACCAGGCCGATTATGCGCCACCGCCTGCCGAATTTGCCGCTCATCGATCTGCCTCCGCCGTGTGCCTAACTCCCTCTCTCTATTATAATCGAACTATGCTGAACCAGCCCTTGCGAGATCGAGTGGTAGACTGGCTGCTGCCGCGGGTGCAGACCCCGGGGCAGTATATCGGCGGCGAGTGGAATTCGGTCTGCAAGGATTATGCCGCGGTCCGCGGCAAGTTCTGTCTGGCCTTTCCCGATACCTACGCCATCGGCATGAGCAATCACGGCCTGCAGGTGCTCTACGCGGTAATGAACCGCCGCAGCGATTGGGCGTGCGAGCGGGCCTTCATGCCGTTGGCCGACATGGAAGCCCTTTTGCGCGAGAACGGCCTGCCGCTGTTCAGCCTGGAGAACTTCACGCCGTTGGTCGAGTTCGACGTTCTGGGCTTCACGCTGCAACACGATCTGTGTTACACCAACGTGCTCGCGATGCTGGAGCTGGGCGGCATCCCGGTGCGGGCCGCGGAGCGCACGCCGGCCCATCCGCTGGTGATGGCCGGCGGCCCCTGCGCGTCGAACCCCGAGCCCATGGCCGCGTTCATCGACCTGTTCCTGCTGGGCGACGGCGAGGAGATGCTGCCCGAGGTCTGCCGCTTGTGGCTGGAGGGGAAGCAAGCCGGGGGCGACCGCGGGGCGATCATGGCGGCAATTGCCCGCCGCCTGCCCTGCGTCTACGTGCCGCGGTTCTACGAGCCGCACCTCGACCCGGCGGGCCGGCCGGCGGGGGTGCGGCCGCTCGGCGACGACCTGCCTGCACAAATAGAGCCGGCCGTGCTGGCCGACCTGGACGCCGTGCCGCTCCCCACCGCCCCGGTGGTCCCCCACGTCGAGTGCGTGCAGGACCGAATTACGATCGAGATCATGCGCGGCTGCCCTTGGCGCTGCCGCTTCTGCCAGTCGAGCACCATCAAGCGGCCGGTTCGCACGCGGCGGATCGAGACCATCGTCCGGGCGGCCCTCGAGTCGTATCGCAACACCGGCCACAACGAGGTCTCGCTGCTGGGTCTTTCGACGGGCGATTATCCCGGCCTGGAAGACTTGTTGCGGCGGCTGGACGAGACTTTCCGGCCGCTGGGCGTGAGTACCTCGCTGCCCAGCCTGCGAATCAACGAGTCGTGGCGCTGGCTGGGGGAACTATTGCGGACGGACCGCCGCGACGGCCTGACCCTGGCCCCCGAAGCCGCACGCGACGACATGCGCCGGCAGATCGGCAAGCAGATCACCAACGACGACCTGCTGGAGGGTTGCCGGCGGGCCATGCAGAACGGCTTCCTGCGGGTCAAACTGTATTTCATGTGCGGGCTGCCCGGCGAGCGGCCCGCCGACCTGGACGGGATCATCGACATGGCCGAGGAGATCTCGCGGCTGGGCAAACGCGTCGCCGGCCGGGCGGCCACGGTCGTGGCCAACGTGTCGAACTTCGTGCCCAAGCCGCAGACCCCCTATCAATGGAACGCCATGCAGCGCCGCGAGTATTTCGAGCAGGCCCACGAGCGCCTGCGGCGGCGGAAGCGGCTGCGAAGCGTGACCCTGCGCTGCCACGACGTAGACGCCAGCCTGCTGGAAGGCGTCTTGTGCCGCGGCGACCGGCGGGTGGGCCCGGCCATCGAGCTGGCTTTCCGCCGCGGGGCCCGGCTGGATGCCTGGGCCGAGCGGCTTCGGCCCTGGCTGTGGTGGCAGGCCTTGGCCGACGCGGGCATCGACGTCGAGGACCTGCTGCACCGCCCGCGCCCCCCCGACGCCCCCCTGCCCTGGGATCATATCCAGGTCCGGCAAGGACGCGCGTACCTGGAGCGAGAGCAACAGCGCTCGGCGGAACACCTGGCAGAAATGTCCTGCGGGGGCCAGTGATGGGACGCTACCGGCTTCTGGCGATTGACGTCGACGGCACGCTGGTCAACAGCAAGGACGAGCTGACGCCGGCCACGCGGGCGGCCCTGGCGCGTGCCACCCGGGCCGGCCTGCACGTCGTCCTGGCCACCGGCCGACGCTATCGCCACACGCTGCACCTGGTCGAGCCGTTGGCCATCAGCGTGCCGCTGGTCACGGCCAGCGGCGCCCTGGTCAAGGACCCGCTGGACCACCGCACGCTCTTTAAGGCGGAGTTTGATGCCGGGGTGCTCCGCGCAGCCCTGGCCCTGGTCGAGCGGTGCGGTTACGACGCGCTGTTGCATGCCGACACGTTCGCCGAGGGTTTCGACCATTACTACGCGCGGAACGTGGCCCGCAATCCATATATAGCCGAATACCTTGCCCGCAATGCGGCCTGGGGCCGCCTCTGGCCGGACCTGGTGGCCCAGCCACCGCCGGGCATCTTCGCCTGCATGGTCATGGGCGAGCAGCCCGAGATGCTCGAGCTGGACCAGCGGCTGCACGCCGAGCTGCCGGGCCGGCTGGCCACCCACGTGCTCCGCAGCCCGCGCTATCGGGGGTTCATTTGCGAGCTGGCCCCGGCGGGCGTTACCAAGTGGTCGGCCATCCACCGGCTGGCGGCCGGCTGGGGCATTCCGCAGGCCGCGATCTGCGCCGTGGGCGACGACGTGAACGACATTCCCATGATCCGCGCCGCCGGCCTGGGCGTGGCCATGGGCAACGCCCTGCCCGCCGTCAAAGCCGCGGCCGACCGCATCGCCCCCACCCACGACGACGAGGGCCTGGCCACGGTCGTCGATTGGCTGCTGGCAGAAGCCGCCGCAAAGTAGCACGCCACACGCCGTGTGCCGTCCGCGCCTCCGCGTGAGATGCCGCCCGGATTGGGTGCCACTGCTGGCTTGTCCAGCAGTGAGAGAGGCACTGCTGGACAAGCCAGCAGTGGCACCCGGCAGTCTCCGCGGAAGTTCACGCCCGGGGATGGAACTTCCGGTGCACCGCCTTGAGCCGCGTGGGATCGACGTGCGTGTAGATCTGAGTCGTGGCGATGCTGGCGTGCCCCAGCATCTCCTGCACCAGGCGGAGATCGGCCCCGCCGGCCAGTACGTGGGTGGCGAAACTGTGGCGGAGGGTGTGCGGGCTGACGTCGGGCCCCGCGCCGGCGCGGGCCGCATAACGCTTGAGCAGCTCCCAGATCCGCTCCCGCCGCAGCCGGCGGCCGCGACGCGAAAGCAGGAGCCAATCCGGCGCGCCTGGGGCCCGGGCGGCCAGCTCGCTCCGCTCCTCGTCGAGGTACGCCCGGACCGCGGCCACGGCCCGGGCGCCCAGCGGCACCATCCGCTCCTTGTCGCCCTTGCCGCGGCAGATCGAATAGCACTCGTCCAGGTGTACGTCGCGCAGGCGGAGGTTCGAGAGCTCCGAGGCGCGGCAGCCGGTCGCATACAGCAGCTCCAGCAGGGCCCGGTCCCGCCGCCAGCACGGGTCGCCGCCCAGCGGGGCCTCCAGCAGGCAATTGACCTGGTTAGGCGTAAGCACGCCGGGCACCCGCTCCCACAGTTTCTGGCTGCCCAACAGCTCGGCCAGATTCTCCTTGAGAACCCCTTCCAACTGTAGATAGCGGAAGAAGACCCGAAGCGCGGCCAAATGCCGGGCAATGCTCGCCGGGGCCAGTTTGGCCCCGTGCAGCCAGCCGGCGTAGTCGGCCAGGTCGCGGATCGAAAGGCCGGGAATCGACCGCTGGCCCAGCCACTGAAAGAAGCGGCGCAGGTCGCGGCGGTACGCCACCACGGTGTTCTCGGCCAGATGGCACTCGCCGGCCACATACTGTACGAACTGCTCCAGCCACGTGCCAGCCCGACTGACGCCGGCCGGCGGCCGCGGTCGCGTCGGTCTGGGCTTGAACAGCGCCATGCGTCACGCAAGGATTAGGGATTAGGGATTGAGGATGAAGCCGGTCGGCCTGCCACGGGGTCCATATCTCTGCTTTCGGACGAAAAGCCCCGCGATCTTCACGCCGCCTTGCACCCTGCTCTGTCCTCCGCCTTCCGCCTTCATCCTTCCGCCTTCATCCTCCCCCCTCCCCCCTGCCCTTTTCCGCTTCGCGCCTTTGCGCCTTTGCGTGAGCCAAAGCACGTTTTCTCGCAAAGGCGCGAAGGCGCAAAGCCACAATCCCGCCTTCCGCGATGGCATTCCGGCCTTGCTGAAAACTGCCCCGTCCGCCCCAATTTTCGCGGCGGTCACGGGAATGGGACCTATAGGACTTATGACTCCTATCAGTCGTATCAGTCCTATTGGTCCTATGGGACCTATTCGGTGGGACCACCCATCGGCCGCTTCCCCCTCCCCTCCGCGTCTCCGCCTCTCCGCGTGAAATCCATTGCAGTCTCACGCGGAGCCGCGGAGAAAACTCCCGCCTTCCGCCTTCATCCTTTCCCCGTCCGCCTTCGCCGGAGGCAGGCCGCCACGCCCGTGGCCGCGGCGGCGAGCAGGGCCAGCGTCGAAGGTTCGGGCACCACGGCGAACTGGCTGTTGTGATCCCAGATACAGCCGGGAAACACCTTCCGCCGTGCCGCACTCTTCGGCCGTCCACTCCGGCTGTAATTCCCCACGCTGCAAGGCGCGCAACACCACCTTGCCTTCCCCTTCGATCAACTGCCGCAAGGCTTCCTTGCTGATGGACCAATGCGCCGCACGCGCCAGATTCGCGGCAGTCTTCTCAAAACTGGCTGAATCCTGGTTCAAGCGACAGGCCATCTCCCGCACCCCTTCGCTGATCGTGGCTTCGGCTTCGTCCAACCAGCGGTCTGCCGGCGTTTCGCTTCCTTCCAGCCGACAGTGCCAACGAATCCGCCATACGTCGATCCGCCCGTTGATGGTCAGGACGCTGGTGGACTGCTTTCCTTTATGCCGTTTCTTCTTTCCCGTCGTCGCGCTGTTCGGAGGGGGGAAAAGCGGCTTCCGCCGCGTTGACCTTCATCTGGATCGCCTTTTCGTAGGCGACCTGGCGAAAGCGATCCAAGGCATCCCGCGCTTTCTCCTCGCTGTCGCGGATCACCCGACCCTGCGGCGCGCCGTCCACCGCGTCGGCCACCTCCCGCAACGCGCGCTCGAACTCCGCTCGCATCTGTTCCTCGTAGGCCTTCCGATCCAAGCCGGGTAACGCCATCGCGATTTTCTCCTGCTTCGAATCGTGCTACAATCAAGACGCTACCCCAAG
>JBEKTY010000287.1:0-6519 GCA_049515555.1 Thermoguttaceae bacterium | reverse complement strand
CACGCTCGACGCGCATCGTCGCACTGCGCGGAGCTACTTTTGCGGTTTGCCCTTGCCTTCGAGAATCTGCCGCAGCACGCGCTGATTGGCTTGGAGCGATTGCTTGGTTGCCAACTGCTGCTGCGTTTGTTGCAACTTCTGGATAGTATTCGTGCCGGTCGCCTTCATGCCACACCTCTCTTGTTGCTGGTTGAAAAGAACAGAACCGTGTCCGGCCGCGGCCATCGTCGGCAATGCCGAGCTAGTACCTGACGACGGCCGCGGCCCTCAGTGCTCAACGTCTCGACCGAGACGGAGCATTTCTTTGTCGGGCCATTTTGGCCTGTCGTTTCCGCGCGAGTGCGCCATCGAACATTTCAGAACGTTGGCGCTGAAGGCAATCACAAAGCACACCGATCGGCATCCCCTGGTCGAGCGCGAGGTATCCTGACCAGGGACCACGCTCGCTGTATTCGTCCTTCAGTCCGGCGAGAAACAGTTGCTCGTGGAAGTCACGGATGGTTTCATTACTCGCTCGGCGTCTCGCCGTGATTGTTGAAGAGTCCATCATTTGACCTCCTTCGCAAAAACGCGGTCGCCGACAACCTTGATGCCCTTGGCCTCCAGGGCGGGCCGCATGAGCGATGCCGGCACGTAGCGGTGACTCTCGTGCTCGACCAGGCTGCGTAACCAGTGAATCCCGAGCGGATGGGGTCGCTGGCTCGGCGTCAGGTGCGTGGCGATCCAGCGTTCGGCGACCCGCCGGCTGACATCGCGGTCCAGGCCGTGCCAAAGGCCGACGAGGATCATAACGAGCATGTCCGTTTCGTGCCCCGTGAGCGGCCGACGTGCTTCGTCGAATGCCTGCGGATCGAGGCCAAGTGCGAGCAATGTGGCCGGCAGGGCGGCGGGCGCAATGTTGCGCCGAGACTCGCCGGTGTTGAGATCGTGGATGTCGTAGGTACGGTCGTGTTCAACTACCCAAATCACGGGGGCTGTCTCCTGCTGGTTCATGGGTCAATCGCTTCTGTTCGTGGATGATCTCGCGGAAATCGCCCGTCAGGGCGTCAGAAATGGACTCGAAGTTGGGCAAGCCCGCCAGTCTTCGAGACACGGCGGCCGCCATCAACTGTGCCAGGTGGACGACGGCGCTTCGCTCCAAAAGCGCGCCTGCCCGGACTCGATTAGCAATTTCCACAGAGGACAGTTTGGCTGCCGTAGCCAACAAAGCATTTGAAAGGGGCGCTTTCCCCTCTGACACAGACTTTTGGATAAGAAACCTGGTGATGGCCAGCTCAGAAGTTACCGAGCCAGCGTCGTCGCCAGCGAAGGCGTCGATCTGTGATCGCAGTGGCTCGGGGAAGTGGTACGGCACGATAGTTCTCCCAACAAGGGGCCCAATCGTTTGGGCCTGAGACATGGTGACGATTCGGTTTCGGCGTCGGTCGGGATCAGAGTTCAACTCACACCGTAGGCCAGTTTGCCGAACCAATGGCGGAGGTTCACCGCTGTGACAGTAACGCCGGTGGGTCCGTGGTGATGGTGAGGTAGAAGGCATGACAACCGCCCCGGCAATCAGCGTTGAGACCGAGACGATTGAGCAGGGAGGCAAGGGTGTCGCTGCGAGCCAGGTCCGTGCCCGATGTTCCATCTTCATGCAAGACTTCCACTTCGGGCCGATCGCCGCCAGGGAGGGCCAGGCACTCAAGGAAAATGGTGTCGCGCCGTTGACTGCGATCGCATTTCGTAATACACCGTTCGTTCATTGTGGTTCCTTGTGTAGGGGCTGGTGATGTACTGTGATCCCGACTACTTCATGCACGATGCCTGCGGGTCATTTTCCGAACAATGGCACCCGCGCCCCGGCCAGGGCATCGCGTGCCTTCTCAAGACTCCTCACGGCAAGCGATTTGACCGGCAGCGCTCGCCACAGCCTGCCCAGTACGTCCTGGACACCATGCTCGCACTCACTGAGTTGCTTGCTGATCTCGCCGAGATCAGTGAGTTCGGCACGCTCGGGCACGGGCCCGGGATAATAGATGCGGGTGTCAAAAGCACTGCGGATGTCCCGGTACAGCAGGTCCTCCAGTTCGGAACGTGTGGCCGAGAGGGTATCCGCGGCACAGCCGGCGCGTACCGAGGCCCGGTGTGATTTTCCGAGAAGGTTTGCCAGGTCTACGTGGAGGCGAACAGTCTCCGTGTGGACAGCGTGCAGGATGGCCGCAATCAGCCGGTGGTCGTCAAGAGTCAGGGGGACTTTGCGCGTCATCGTGTTGGTTCCGGGGGCGTGGGTTGCAAGGTGTACCTTATGGGGTGATGTTTGTCGCCTTCGATCCAAGTCAAGGTCAGACCGGCGCTCTTTAGTTTGCCGGTCTTGTCGAACTGCTTCAGTTGTGAGGCCACGGCGGCAGCCGTGGATGGCATCTTGGCGTCGGTCGTGGCGGGAGCAATTGCCTGAAGAATCTCGGCGGCGGTCTTGTTCTCGATCCAACCTTCGTAGGCAAACTCGCGTAGTTGCCCGAACCAACCCTCGGACTGAGCCGCGCGTTCCGCCATCGCCTGGCGTTTGTCTTCCGTTTCCAGCACCGGCAAGTACAACCGTCCCGTCGAGGGCGGCAATTCCAACTCGTTGATGATATGGTGAAGGAACCCCGGCATCTCATCATCCACGAGCCTGCGCAGGATCGTAGTCCAGTCCAACTCCGTGCCCGTGAACGGGTCAACGCGAACGACGATGATCCGTTTGTCTCGCGGGAAAATCACGCAGAAGTGGCGTTCGTTGGCCGTCTGGATCAGGTGCGTGTAGTTGACGACGGTCATGGCCTTGACGTAAATCCCGCGGATTTTGAGGAAGGGATTGTCGATCAGGTTCTTGATGAGGTGGTATGCCGGATAGTTCGTGGACAGGTCGATTTCCTCCAGAAAGCACAGGGCCGCCCCGTGCATCTGGTCATTGAAATCGTCGCGGGTGATTTCCTTCCGCAGTTCGGCCCAGCCGTTGGGTCCGCGGAACATGCGGCACAGGGTCCGCGGGAAAGTTGACTTGCCGATGTTCTGCTCCCTGGAATAACCGAACAGGCAGGGCAAGCGCCAGTCGGGGTGACGCACCACCACGGCTGCCCAGAACTTCAGATAGTCCCCGCCGGTCTTGATGCCGTGGCGTTGACACCACTCGTTGGCCCGAACTTCGGCATTGAGGTTGTGACCCCAGTGGTCGAGAATCATTTGGATGTGGGGAAAATCGCCCTTTTCCGGCTGGCACGCCAGCCGCGCCCCAAACCGATTCCAGATTCGCCCCGGCAGGTACTCGGGACCGAAGGGGATTCGCTGCAACTGGAAGTTGTCCTCCATGTGATGGTGCAGGATTTCCGAAACCTCGGCATCGGTGTGGCCCTCGCCCTTGAGGTAGGTCTTGACGGCCGTGAGGGACTGGGAAATCCAGTTGCCGCGGCTGTCCCTGATGACCCACTCCTGCGCTTTTTCCTCGTCCGTCGTCTGCCGAACGGATTCCTCATCGTAGGTAAGCGTGGGCTCAGGCAAGCAATCGACGAGATCGGACTCCCATTTGCCACGGTAGTAGCGCCAGCCCGGCAGGACCGTATCCTTCTCGCTTTTCGCGCCGTCGGTCGAAATGAAGATGCTGCGCCGATCACGACGGGCAACGACCTGACGGTTTTTCAGGAAATCGGGGACCGCGAATGTGAGTCCGAGCAGCCGGGCGAACTCGTTGGGATCGGACAGGAGCACGTCGCCCCGTCGATCCAGTGTGCCACAAGCCGTTGCCGCCTCGTCGAAGGAAACGGGCACGTTGTACTTGATCCCGGTCTTCCCGTTCCTGGTTGTGTGCCAGTCGTCGGATTCCCCGGCATCGTTGTAGCGGTATACGTCGAGCCCGCCGTTCGGCAGGGGATAGGCGCGGGCGTTGGGCGTCTGTGGGTGCAGCCCATCGCTTTCCGTGGAATAGCGGCCACTCCGTCGATTCGTTTGGAAATCTGCCAACAGCCCACAGGTATGCAGCCGGACTCGGTGCTTGCCGTCGCTGGTTTCCCTGATTGCGGGAAAACCGGCGGCCGTCATCGTCGAGAAGATCGACTCGTGGACCACATCCCAGCCGGGATGGTCGTCCTTGGCAGCCCGCGGTTCGGGCTCTGGTTCCGGCGGGGGCGGATCGACCTTCAATTTGGCCGTTGCCGACTTGATGAGACGGAATCCCCCCGGCTGCGGCGACCGATGGTAGATGTACTGGATGATCCCGTGGCTGCACGCATACTTGGCCAGATCGACGCCAAGCTGGGCCGAGAGGTGCGCCAGGATGGCGTGACAGTTGCGGAGGTGATCCTGGCGGGTATTCGCCGGCATGGGTTCGACGAAGGTGGTCCAGTGCCGGCCAAAGCTGCCCTTGCTTGCAGCGGCCATGATCGCGGGGTGCTGCTGCGATAGTTTGTCGATCCTGGCGATGCCGGATTCACCCAACGCCTTCGCGCCGTGCGCGAAATCGAAGTCGAACATGCAGCCTTCGGTCTGCCTGGCTTTCCAGTTCCACCAACTCGTACCGAAGCAGAGGATCAGCTTGGGATGATAGTCGAGTACGCCGTCGTTGGCGCGCGGATCAGTGCTCCCGTCCGCCGGGACGGTGAAGGCATGGGGCTTGCCGAGGATCGGCCACTGCCCGGCCCATTCGTTCAGCAAATCATCATCGTCCGTGACCGGATCGAAGTGCGTTTCCAGGTCGCGGTGGTAGAACTCGGCGTAGGGACTGTTGATCTCCCGCAGCCGTGCTTGCGCGTGCTCTGTCCAGCGAATGTCGTCCATCGAAGTGCCCAGCGGTTTCGCGCCCATCGACCTGAATTGGAGGCCGGCGAGCGGGACGATGGGCGTGCCCCGCTCGCCGGGCTGAGGTGGGAAGCCTTGGAGGGCTTCCCCGTCAGCGTAAGCAGTTGATGAGATAGGAGTTGGGATAAGGAGAGCGATCAAAAACGGGATGGCCCACATTGTCGCCTATAGGAAAACACTAATGATTCGATAGGTGGCCGCTATCCCCCCGACGAATAATATGTTTCCCTACGTTCCAGCACAGTATGTGGGCTTCCCCTTCCCAAACTCGTAAACCGTTGTCGTATCGGAGCTTAACTGCTTGGGAAGCCCCCACGGCACCCCTCATTTATACCCCCGGGGCTTCCCACCGCGCCACGACCTTCACCCGCCGGTCCCACACCTTCAGGCCACGGTGCATCCACCCGCTGGCGTCCCGTATTGGTCCGCAGTGAAGGCGTGTAAACGTCTGCTCGTCGGCGATGAGCCATGAACACAAGCTCCTGCGGGTGACGATCCCGGAGTCCTGCTGGTCGGCGGCGCTGCCGTCGTCCGGCCTACTGCTTCACCGCCTCCTGCGGCTGGCCAACATCTGCCCTGACGCCACCACCGGTGGTTGCCATGCCCGCGGCTGGCCCTCTGGCGGCAGGACCACGGGCGGCGCTACACGAGCGTGCAGTCCAAGGCCAGGATGCCGTGGGGCGGCCGAGCCTCTACCAGTTCGACGCCTGCGAAGCCAAGCTCGGCCGCGAACCGGGTCCGACCGATCCGTTCGTGCGTCCGGTGTTGGTAGACCTGCCGCAACACCTCAACCGGATAGGCCGTTCCCTTGGCCGGCAGCGTTTGACGGCGGACGAATTCGATCACGGTCACGGAGCACCTCGCTTTCTTCGGTGGAGTACCAACTGACCACCCCCTGCCACATCTGCGATCTGGCACCCTGCTTCCAGCAGTTGCCGCCGGAACTCGGCCGGCGTGATCGGGCCACGGGTTCGCGTGTAGAGCCGCCGTAGGCTCTCGACACCCGTGGCGTAACCCCGTCGTTCGATGGTTGCCTCGCCCAGAAACTCGTTCATCTTTTCCATACCTTCATTTAGCCCGCCTTAGCCTTCGGCGCTCGCCGCGTCGGCAATTATTTTTCGGATTCGCTTGATGTGGCGGTGGACGATGGACGGCGATCGTTCGACTGCCACGGCGATGTCTCGCAGCTTGAGGTCCTTGTCATCCTCCAGCAGCCGAACGATCTTGCGTTCCAGTGGCGTGCAGAGCGTCATTACCAGGTCGCGCAGGTCGTGTTGCAGGGTCGCCTCGTCTCGCTTGGGCTGTGCGGCACCGATGATGCCGTCCTGCCCCGGCCGCCACTTCGCCCTGCTCACGTCGAGGCGGACCGCACAGTGTCCGCGGGGAACCCCCTTGGTCCAATGCTCCTTGAGCGCCCCCTTCATCAGTTCCTTGCTGATCCACTTGGCCAGGTGACGGCTGGGATGGGGATGGTCGAGCTTGATGGATTGTGCTGCCTTGCACAGGGCCAGCAGTCCGATGGCTTCCAGTTCGTCTGCCGGTGGACACGGATCAGGTCCCCCCGCTGCAAGCCATCGACCCGGGAATTTGTTGACGTAGTAATGGACGAGCCCCTTGTTGTCCAAGATCAGCTTGTCGCGCGCCGACTCGTCGCCGGCCCGCAGCCGTACAAGCAGTTCAAGATTGGCCACCTCGGTTTGCTTCATA
>JBEKTY010000286.1:0-6540 GCA_049515555.1 Thermoguttaceae bacterium | reverse complement strand
CAAGGTGTCCGAGGAAGCAAAGGCGAGCGTCCGGCTGTTGCGACATACCGTCCTACCCAAGTGGAACTACACCATTCGCCACCACAACCCAAACGGCTAAGTTATTTCTTAACAGCTTCTTAAGTTCTGCCAGGATTCGCCCAATTACCAAGGCGGCCGTATTCGCTGAAGAAGGGGTTGTGGATATCCAAACGGGGTAATTGCGAAGCCTGCCTATTGGAAGTAGACTGCCATTCGTCTGCCTGTCCCAGCCACAAACCCGCATTCCAGGCACCCGATAGACGGATTCGCACGCCAGCGGCACGCAAATACCATGACGCCCGAACAGAAGGCTCGCGAGCGTATCGACGATCAGCTTCGGGCGACCGGCTGGGCTGTGCAATCGGCCGACGAAATGGATATCTCCGCTGGCCGCGGCGTGGCCGTGCGGGAATTCCCTTTGGACACTGGCTTCGCCGACTATCTGCTCTACGCCGACGCCAAGGCCACCCTAAGCCTGAAGTTCCATCACTTTGCTCAGATTCACGTCCGCGTTCCAAGCTGTGACGAGCAACGATGCATCGTGACGGTCTTCAAGGCTCTGGACCACGAAATCGAGCTTCTGAGCACGGAAATGGACGCCCTCAAGGAACAGAAGAAGGGCCTAATGCAGCAGCTATTGACGGGTCAAGTGCGACTGGGAGGCGTGCAGTGACTTTTTCAGCAGTGATGGCTACGCTGACGACCCCTTCTTGGCTTGCTGCCCCCCAAGAACTGATTCAGCACAAAGGCACACTCGTGCTCACTAAGAACGAGTCGCGACAACTCCTGGACGAAGCCGGTAAAGCTATTGACGCAGCCGATCGCCAGACAGCGGAAAACAAGCTCTATGCGGGGCTTCTCCTGGATGAAGAACGGTTCCTGGCAAGTCTGCAAAGACGTGGGCTCTTCAGATTGTCGCGACACTGGTTTGTCGCTGAACCACTGGCCCCGCTCGTCCTTTCCCTTTTGCAGCCCGATATCGGACTGTCTCCTGTCGTTACAGACTATCTACATTCTGTCCGCAACCTGCATCGCGTGGCGGAGAGCATACGGCACGAATGCGACGAACTCCACAACTGGCTGGGGTCCG
Source organism: Thermoguttaceae bacterium (assembly GCA_049515555.1). Classification (GTDB taxonomy): domain Bacteria; phylum Planctomycetota; class Planctomycetia; order Pirellulales; family Thermoguttaceae; genus JBEKTY01. The sequence continues at coordinate 5,429 of JBEKTY010000286.1, read as the reverse complement.
AAAGGGAACGCGGAATCCGTGGAGTGCTGGGAACGCTCGATTTCTTATTTCTGAAGAGAACCTTCGAACTCTGTCCGTCTGATCCAGCTCTTCCATCTCGCGATGCCCACTTCTTCTCCGCTGAGCAACTTGGCGATGGTTTCTCCACTATTCTCGCACTTTACTTTCGCGAGTTTGGGCCCCTTCGCGGCAACGTGCCAATCGATGCACTATCTGCTGCCAAGGGCGAATATGTGGACTACCTTATCGCTGGCACTCACATTGCGGAATGTCGCGACTGGGAGTTCCTAGTCGACAGATTCGGGTATCGAGTGACTGATCGTCCGGGCAGCAACGTGTTTCGACTCGTCCCGAGTTCTGACGAACAGCACAGGGCGATGGAATTTGGCTATATTCAGGACTATATGCAGCGTTCTGCAAGGAGTCATGACTGGCACGATGCCGATGTCCCCTCGTTTGTCGAACTTGGTAAGCGTGTCGCTGATAAAGTTGCCGTGTTTGTCGAGTCTCCGTTCCCACGGTATCGTTTCGAGTTCCCAGAACCTCTAGTCGAACGGATGCTTCACGTCGATTCTCTGACGCAGGATGAACAGAAGACCGTCACGTGCACGTGTAGGGAAATGGGCGTGTCAAGCGACGAACTGTTTCGCTTTGACGTTGGAGAAGGACTTACATTCGGTGACCTGTTCCGCGTATCACGCATTCTGAGCTTCATGCACGGCGTATCGGCGGCAAAACTTCGAGAGGAGTACCCCAAGAGCCGAGAAATAGTTTTCAATTCCCTTGTGCCTTCGTTGACTAGGGACACACTCAGGACGCTGCTGGGGCAGATTGTCGGACCGGAGAAGGTAGAGGCAGCAATCAACTTGCTTTCGGCCCGAGACACCGGGCATGTTGATATTCTCTACACTCCACTCTTGCCTGCCGGAGAAAGCGTGCTTGTTCCGTTACATATTGCGGCACACGCGAACGTTTATCGAAACGTATTGTTTACCGCCAACAAGCGAATGTTCGAGGATGGAACGCATGACCCGCTTAGCAAACATGTTGCAGGGTGCTTTACCCTGGCGGGAGCAAAGGTACGCACACACGTGAAGTATAACTGGAATGGGGAAGAAGGCGAAATCGACGTCCTGGCCTGCCTAGACGACAAAGTATTCGTATGCGAATGCAAGAACTCGCTTCTCCCCACTGGAATGCACGAGCTTCGCACTAGTCTTGACCACATCAATACTGCGGCTGGGCAGTTGAGCCGATTCCTATCGTGCTGGCAGGACAATCGATTCAAGAAATGGCTTAATGGCGAGTTAGGCAAGTGGCTCGACGGAAACGAGCGGTGTGTTCCCGCCATACTGGTATCGAACCGAATGTTCCTCGGGTTACGAATTAGCAGCTTTCCGGTGAGGGGAAACTATGAACTTGAGCACTTCGTCAATTCCGCTACGGTTGAGATGGGTGGCGAGAAAGTGTGCTTTTGGCAAGGCAAATCACTGACGAGCAAGGATCTGCTCCGGTTCTTTGAGGAAGACGTTACATATAAACCTCAATGGGATGCGATGGAGCAAATCACGTCGAGATTCGAGTTCGCGGAGTGCTCGGTGGAGACGCCCAGATTTCGGTTGAACGGAATCGTCCTTGCGGGGTGCCTGGGATTGGACCGCGTCAAAAATGAGATGTTGCGGATGGCAGGTTCCAAGGGACTGGCAGTCGATAATGATGGGTGGTTGTTTCAGGGGACAGGCGATGGTGCCACCGAAGGTGGTAGCTCGGTTGATGATCTACGACCGATGGGAGACATTTCAGATGAATGAACTGCCCTCTTTCCTTGAAGACCATATTTCTCAGATTCCGGCTCTGCAATTATTGCAGAACTTGGGCTGGCAAGCCAGTAGTCTGAAAATCAACAAGCGAGAAAGGGACTAACGATGAATCCGAGAACCGCCCTTGGTGCCATATCTATTTTCGTGGCCGTGGCAACTTGCTGTGCGGCAGCCGCCGAACTTCAGATTACGCAACGCACTCAGGTGCTAAAACCCGACGCCACCGGCCACAATCAATGGCAGGTTATCTCAAGCCAGAAGTCGCTGCGGGCTGAAGACACCGCGATTATCATCTGCGATATGTGGGACAAGCACTGGTCGCGGGGTGCCAGCGAGCGTGTGGCGGTCATGGCACCACGCATGAATGCCGTGGTCAAGGCGGCTCGGGCCAAAGGAGTCACGATCATCCACTGCCCTTCCGAGACCATGGCTTTCTACAAGGACCATGCGGCCCGCAAGCGGATGATCGAGGCCCCGCAGACGGAAATGCCCAAGGAGAGGGCACACGATGATCCGCCACAGCCGATCGACGCCTCGGACGGCGGCTCCGATACGGGCGAGGCACCGTGGTTTCGGGCTTGGACTCGGCAGCATCCCGCTATAGAAATCGACGGGCAGAAGGACGGGATTAGCGATGACGGCCAGGAAGTCTGGAATTTCGTGAAGCAGAAGAACGTCAAGAATCTCATCGTCATGGGGGTGCACACGAACATGTGCGTGCTTCACCGGCCGTTCGCCATCAAAACCATGGTTCGACGTGGCATGAACGTATTCCTGGTACGTGACCTGACCGATGCCATGTATAACCCGGCCCGGCCGCCCTATGTCAGCCACGCGGAGGGAACACGCCTGGTCATCGAATACATCGAGAAGTTCTGGTGTCCGACGATCACCAGCGAGGCCCTGCTGAAAGGCGGTTCCTAATCCACGCCCAGCAGACTTGCTTTATTTGATTTTCATCTCAAGATGAAAGTTGCGAGCAAGCCGTTATGGCTAGCCCGCCGTTCCCGATCATTCGGAAAGCCCCAGGCCCGTCTTCTCGCGGATGACGTTCGCCAAGCCCTCCGCGTCATCGCTGCCGATCCGGATAATCTTGCGGCCCAGCGTCAGCTTCACGCAGCTATAGCCCCAGATGTTGTAGGTCCAGCCACGGCCCAGCATGTAATGAATGCCCCAGCCGTCGATGATCCTGGTGCGGCCGGCTTCGACAGCGGTGATATCAGCGTAGCGGATCCTCTTGCGTAGGACCGGCAGCGGCCCGAAGCGAAGGGAAAGCCACTGGCCATCATCACGGATCGTCAGAGAGCCGAACATCAGGCCGCAGACAGCGAAAATGGCTGCGGACAGCAAAAGCAGGACGACGACGGGCGGCTGGCTGCGGGCCAGCCAGGAACCGGCCAGCGTTGCCAGAGCGAAGGCTAGGAGCAAGTAGTGCCAGCGGCCGTACTGGGTGTGGTTGTAGGCCATGTTGATGATTGTAGTTCGCGGCCAAGGAATAGGCGAGCGGCGGGAATATTTGCCGCGGACCGTCAGTTGGGTTGCCTGAGCGTTCTGGTTGCGATCATCAGGCGGATGGACCTTTCCACCGAACGGGTGGGCTGACGGGTCAGGTGGCGTGTGGGAATCTCGTCTGTTTTGGGTTATGCTTTCGGAATCGCCGTTCGCAACCACCCTGCCAAGAGGAGCCAACCATGAACGCCGCCCGCATGAAGTTTGTGACCGCCAGTACGCTCGTCGCCTTGATCGGCCTCACGGCCCACGCCCATCCCCCGGCGAAAAACATCGCCGACGCTCTTCAGCCGTTCGTCGAGAACCACACGATCGCAGGAGCCGTGACGCTCGTGGCTGACAAGGACAAAGTCATCAGTCTCGAAACCGTCGGCTACGCGGACCTTGCGGCGAACAAGCCGATACGACCGGACAACCTCTTCTGGATCGCCTCGATGACCAAGCCGGTGACGGCAACGGCGGTGCTGATGCTCCAGGATGACGGCAAGCTTTCTGTGGACGATCCGGCGGCCAAGTACCTGCCGGAGCTGGCCAATCTCAAAACGGTTGACGGAAAGGCAGCCAAGCTGACGCTGCGGCACCTGTTGACCCACATTTCAGGCATGGGCGAAGCCACACCGCAGGAGTCCAGGGCTGCCGGCAAGCTGGCCGATCTGATTCCGCACTACGCCGAAAAACCGCTGCAATTCGAGCCGGGGACGAAGTGGCAGTATTGCCAGTCAGGTATCAACTCGCTGGGTAGAATCGTCGAGGTCGTTTCTGGGCAGCCGCTGCCGGAGTTTCTTCAGAAACGGCTCTTCGATCCGCTGGGCATGAAGGATACGACGTTCTACCCAACTCAGGAGCAATTGGCTCGTCTGGCGAAGTCCTACAAGGCGGCAGATGGCAAGCTCGAAGAAACAACGATCTTCATTCTGGACGGTCACGACCCGGCGTCCCGCGACCGCTACCCGGCCGCCAACGGCGGATTATTCTCGACGGCCCGGGATTACGGTCGCTTCTGCCAGATGCTCCTCAATCAGGGCTCGCTCGGCGGCAGGCAGTACCTGACGCCCGAATCAGTGAAAGCAATGAACACGATCCAGACCGGCGACCTGAAGACGGGGTTCACGGAAGGCAATGGCTGGGGGCTGGGTTGCTGCGTGGTTCGGAAGCCGCAAGGAGTTACCGCCGTATTGTCGCCGGGCACGTTCGGGCATGGCGGTGCCTACGGCACGCAGGCGTGGATCGATCCGGTGAAGCAAGTGGTCTACGTGCTGATGGTCCAGCGGTCGAACTTCCCCAACGCCGATGCCTCAGACGTGCGGCGGGCATTTCAGGAGGCGGCTGTGGCAACAGTGACAGGAAAACCCTGACGTTCAGCGTGGCTAGCGACGGGCCTGGCTACTTGCCGCGGATCACGAGAACGGGGCCTCGGATCTCGTGGGAGCGATTCTGGGGGCGAGCTACGGGTTTGCTGCGGGCGGCCAGTTCGGCAAGCTCGCGTTGCAGGGCCGTCAGATTGGCGGGCTTCTCGGCCGGCGTCGGGTGGGTGTCGCTCATCGGTAGGGTTCCTCATTGCTGGCAGCCAGACGGGTAGATCGGCCAGAAGGAACGGCAGGATTGGGCCTTGGAGAGGTGGCCGTCAAGGTTTGCCAGGCTTGCCCTATTTGCCATCGATGGTGTGGGCGAAAAGGGTCATGGGACCGGTGCTGCGGCCATACGAAAACGGCCGCGAAGGTAAGCATGTAGCCTTCGGGACTGCGGGAGTCCCGCACTTCGCGGCCGAAGGGCATTATACCAGGGCGGGGTGCTGCTGGGCAGCGATCGGGCATTAGCGTGCCCGCGGCAACGCGGAGAGCCAGTAGGCCGCCGACTTGGGTTCGATGCCCGAAACTACCAGCCCCTAGAGTTGCACCGACCCCGCCAAACCGGCACTACCACTTCTACCACTTTTCGGCCCGACTACCACCTCAAACTGCGACAAAATGCGACTGTTGAGTCGGTTGCGTTGTGGGGCCGAGGAGGGGCGGAGCGGTAGTCGCGGCGGAGGCGGCCGAGGCACGGAACCCGCTGGAAGCAGGGGTGAAGAGGGGGGAAAGCAGCGGCGACGCTCCAACG
>JBEKTY010000285.1:0-6578 GCA_049515555.1 Thermoguttaceae bacterium | reverse complement strand
TTGAACGGCACACAACGGCTTTTCCTGAAACGGTTGAACCGTCTTACCCTCTGCTTCAGCAAGAAACTCCGCAACCTGGAGGCGGCTTTCGCCATGTTCGCCGCCTACTATAATTTCGTCTGGCGGACCCGGAAGCCTGGCAAGGTTGGGAAGAAACGGCCGACCGCCGCTATGATGGCGAAGCTAACTGACCACTTGTGGGGGTTTGACGAGCTTTTCGACGCGGTACTTTCCAGGCCAGCAACACAGAGCTAGGACACTACCATCCTGGGGTGCCCCTTGCATGAGCGGGGGTTCGGGCATACAATGAACCGCAGGTTTTCGAGCCCATCGGGAGGCGGTCATCTCGTATTGCGGCGAGTGTCGCGGTTGTCATTTCGGAGTGCTTACCATGAAGAGGTCCCTTGTTTCGCTGTTGGTCGCGGCGGCCGTGGTTGTCGGCGGGGTCTTTGTCCTGCCTGCGAGTGCGTTGGCCGAGGTTAAACATACTAAGACCTCGAACAAGTCCAAGGTCGAGACGTACGTCGTGGTGAAGGTCGGCGACGACTACAAGGTGCTCTCGACCTCATCCCTGGCCGCCGAGGAAAAACGCATCAAAGAGGACAACAAGAAGAAGCAGCAGGAATGGGAAGACACGCGGAGGGCCGACCCGAGCATAGAACGGCCGGTCCCCGTGAAGCTCAAGAGGATCGAGTCGGGATTCAAGACCCAAGAAGGGGCGCAGAAGTACATCGAGAAGCTGCAAGAGAAAGAGGACGCCGGGGACAAGGCGAAGTAGGAGGCGCGCCCCGCGGCCCCGGGTGCCACTGCTGGCTTGTCCAGCAGTGGTTCGCACACTGCTGGACAAGCCAGCAGTGGCACCCGGCGCGAGCCATCATACAAGCTCATCCTTCATTCCCGGCGGCCGGCGGCCCACCAGGCAAGGATCTTCATGGCTAGCCGGGCGGCCGTAGGATCGCAGCCGGGCGGATGGGGCGCGGGAACGAGCTCGACCACGTCGGCCCCGATCCACCGGCATTGCCGGGCCGCGGATAGGGCCTGAAGAATGGCCATCGTCTGTTGCCAGGTCAGGCCGCCGGGCTGCGGTGTTCCCGTGCTGGGAATCACGGCCGGGTCCAAGCCGTCCACGTCCAGCGAGAGGTACACCTTTCCCGTGAGCCCGCGGAGCATGTCGAGCATGGCCCCCCACCGCTCGGGCAACTGATGGGCATAGTAGCTCGCAATCCGCTCGCCGCCGCCGATCAACTCGTACTCGGACCGCGAAAGGCTGCGGATGCCGATCTGCACCAGCCGGCAGCCTTGCTCCCAGAGCCGGCGCATTACGGTGCCGTGCGACCAGCGCCGCCCGTCGAGCTCGTCGATCAGGTCGGCATGCGCGTCGATCTGCACGATTGTCAGCTCGGCCGGATCGTCGACCATTCCGCCGACCACGCCGTAGGTCAGCAAGTGTTCGCCCCCCAGGGTGAGCAGAAACTTGTCGCGGAGCGGTTTGACCGCACGGCTGACGGCGGCCAGGAAGTCGGGCAGGGGCTCGGCCGAGGGGGACAGTCCCATTGAAGGGGACAGTCCCATTTTCGTCGGACGAAAATCGGGACAGTCCCCAGGACGAAAATCGGGACAGTCCCCGTCAGCGGCTTCGTCCGGCGTTAGCGGCGGCAGCGTGTGGAGCTTGGGGCCCCGGGCGAAATCGACCCCGGTCTCTTCGTCGAAGCACTCCAGTTGGCGGCTGGCCGCGAGGATCGCCTGCGGACCGCCCCGCGTGCCGCTGCCGTAGGAGACCGTCCTTTCCAGGGGCAGCGGCAGGATCAAGGCCTCGGCCGACTCGATGCCCGAGGGCAGAAGGCCGAGGAACTGGGGCTGAGGGGGTGTCATGGCATCAACGGCAAGGAAGAATGATCAAAGGAAGCAAATGTTCAATGTTCAATGATCGGTGGCCCGCGCCGTGCCCTCATTGAACATTGAACATTTCCCCATTTGATCATTCTCCGGTCCTATCGCCCCTTGGCCCGCAGGCGCTTGGCGTGGACCTCGCCGCCGGCCAGCAGGTGCAGGAGCGGCTGCGGGCGGTCCACCTGCGGGAGCCAGGCCGGCCGCCGCGACCAGGGCGCAACCGACAACACGTTCGTCAGGTCCATCCAGTATTGCAAGCGGGCGGGTTTCAGGCCCCAAATGGCGTGAAAGTGGTTGGCCGGGGCGTATTGCTTGTATTCGGCCATGCTGGCGTACTTGGGCACGATCCAGGTGTGCGGCCAGGTGACGTTCGAGGTGCGGGCCACGGCGTCGGCCAGCTTGGCGGGCAGATCGACCGTGGCCGCCTCGTCCCACACCAGGCTGAACATGCCCGACAGATCGCTATAGGCCAGCCGGGCGGCGAGGCACTCGATCCCGCCGGGGGTGATGAACGCGACGCTGTTGCCGCCGCCGGGGAAGTAGTATAGCTCGGCGCCGGGCATGGCCACATTGGCCATTATTCGCTCGGCGGGATCGCCCGGCCGGCCCGCCCAATCCAGGCTGGCCGAGCCGCTGTTGTCGCCGTCGACGAGGCCCTCGCGGGCCCACCGCTCGTCGCCGGTGAACGGCACGCCCAGGCCCCGGGCCAGCGCCTGGATCTCCCACGGCTCCCACACCTTGCGGAAGTCCATGAACAGCGGCGGACTGCCGCCGGAGAGCCAATGGGTGAAGAGCATCGTCAGCAGGCCCTGCACGTCGGCCTCGGTGGCAAACGGCATCACGCTCTTTGGCCCGCGGTGGTCGAACGTCGAGTTGAGCAGGCTTTCCATGGCATCGGCGATGGGCAGCGGGATGCCGCGCAGATCGCTGCCCCATTCAAGCTGGTTCATGAACCCGCCGCCGACGGCGTTCAGCTCGGCCAACAGGTCGCGGACGATCAGGTACAGCGCCAGCGACTGGTTGAATTTCTCCTCGGCCTGGGGCTGGCTGAGGTCCAGGCGCGGGCCGAGGCGCCGGTCGAGCCAGGCGCGCAGCTCCGCCAGCTCCTTCGGGTCGTAGGCGCCCTTGCGGAGCATGTCGGCCAGCAGTTTCATGTCCAGGCGGGTGATTTCCAGGCCGAAGGTGCGGCGGGTGGGAATCACGTGCGCCAGGGCGGTCTCCATGCCCATCGAGTCGTGGCCGAAGAGCACTACCCGCCGCCCCTTCAGCCCGGCGTAGCTGAGCGCGGCGAAGCACCAGTCCACGAGGGCCTCGAGCGTGGCGTCGGTGGGCTGGGGGCGCTGGCCGGTATCCGGCCAGGTGCCCACGTTCAGGTGCGCCAGGCGGCCCGATTGGGCCAGGGCCCCGTTGACGGCGTGGGCATACACCACCCCCGGCTTGGGCCCGCTGTTGCCGCAGGTGATGTTCAGCGGCGTGTCGGCCGGCAGGCGGGCCAGGAGGCTCATCAAGGTCAGTTGCGGGAAGGCCCAGGTATCCGGGGCGCAGATCACGGCATCCACACCCGAGCCGCGGAACATCCGGCCCACCGCGTCGGCCTGCTGCTCGCCGTCGACCAGCAGCGGCGTCCAAACCACGTCCACCGGGCGGCCGTCGGGCAGGCGGACCTGCTGGGCCACGTGCTCGGCCAGGATGCCCACGATGTTGGCCGCCCGCTCGCGGGAGGCGGCGTCGATCCGCGGATCGCCCGTGCCCATCACGCCGAAGGTGAACGATTCCGGTTTCGTTTCCCCACCCGTCAATTGCCTGGCTTTGGCCATTGCCTGAACTCCTGTGGATTGGTCGCCTGGGGATCGGACGCAAGGGCAGAGCCCTCGCCGATTCCCCTCACCCTAGCCCTCTCCCGGAGGGAGAGGGGACCCAACCGGCCGGCCTAGAGCTTCCCCATTCTCTCGATCAGGTCCACCGTGCGGCAGCTATAGCCCCATTCGTTGTCGTACCAACTGACGACCTTGAGCAGCGTGTCGCCGATGACCATGGTCTGTTCGGCGGCGAAGATCGAGCTGTGCGGATCGCCGATGACGTCGCTGGAGACGATGGGGTCCTCGGTGTACTTGAGGATTCCCTGGAGCGGGCCTTGGGCGGCCTCGCGCATGGCGGCGTTGACGGCTTCCTTGGTCACCGGCTTGGCCATTTCGACCACCAGGTCGACCACGCTGCCGGTGGGCACGGGAACGCGCATCGAGATGCCGGTCATCTTGCCCTTCAGGGCGGGAATGACCAGGCCCACGGCCTTGGCCGCGCCCGTACTGGTGGGAATAATGTTCAGCGCGGCGGCCCGGGCCCGATACAAGTCCTTGTGCGGCAGGTCCAACACCCGCTGATCGTTGGTATAGGCGTGGATCGTGGTCATCAGGCCCTTGACGATGCCGAACTTCTCCTGCAACACCTTGGCCACGGGGGCCAGGCAGTTCGTGGTGCAACTGGCGTTGCTGATGCACTGCATTTCGGGCTTGAGCTGGTCGTCGTTGACGCCCAGCACGCAGGTCAGGTCGGGCTCGTCTTTGGCCGGGGCGCTGAGGACGACCTTGCGGGCGCCGGCCTCGAGGTGCGTGGCGTAGCCGGACTTGCCCCCGCCGCCCCGCGACGTGAAGAGGCCCGTGCTCTCGATCACCACGTCCACGCCCAGCGCCTTCCAGGGCAGCGTGGCGGGGTCCTTAATGGCCATGGCTTTGATCTTCTTGCCGCCCACGATGATGCTCTCCGCATCGTGCGACACCTCGTGAGGGAACCGCCGATGCACACTGTCGTACTTCAACAGGTAGGCCAAGGTCTTGGTGTCGGTGATGTCGTTGATGCCCATCACCTCGAACAGGCCGGGTTTCTCCGCCAGCCGTCGAAAAACCAGTCGCCCGATCCGGCCGAATCCGTTAATGCCCACGCGAATCGCCACAGTCATTCTCCTTGTGCGAGTAGGGTGCCCTCAGGCGAGTCCGCTTTCCCGCCTGCGGCCATCAACGGCCGGGGGGGTAAAGGCGGATGAAGTCCCGCGGAGGGCCTCAAAAGCCACAACTGCTTGTCTGCCGGGGGCTTCCACGCCGTGGTCGCCGCGCGGGTCAGAACGTGCAACAAAGCGATGATTATACCGATCGGGGCCCCGTTGGGCAACGGTCCGGAAAGGCGGGCGGCAGCGGGGCCTTAGCCGGGATTATTCACCGAGGCTTGTAGTGACCCGATTTATCGGGTCTGGAAAGTCTGAGCAGGTCGGGGACCGCATGAATGCGGTCACTACGAACGATTGGTGAATACTCCGGATTAGTTACTTCTGCGGGGCGTCTTTTTCCTTGCCGGCGTCGGCATCCTTGGTGGCGGCGGGTTCTGCCTCGGCGTCGGTCTTCTTGCTGGGCGCAGCGCGCTTGGCGGCCGGCTTCTCAGCCTTCGCCGCGGCCGGCTTGGATGACCGCTTCTTCGGCCCGCTGAGCTGGTTGACGCAGTTGATCTTCACCGCTTCGGCCTGCACCCAGACGGTGCCTCTGACCTCCGCGCCCTTGCCTTTGACCGAGATGCCGTCGCCTTGGCTGGCCGCGTGGTAATCGGCCACGTCAACCTCGATCTGGGGGGCATCGACCAGCTCGGCCGTGACGGGCTTTATGCCTTTGACGGCCACGATCATTTTACCGCTGTGGATCGACGTGATGGTACCGCGCACGGTGCACACGGCGGGCAGTTTGATCTTTTCCGCCTGGGACTTGGCCGGGCCGGCCCCAGCGAGGATGTCGGGCAGGCCGCCGGCGTCGGCCTTTTGGCCGTGGCCGCGGGGGGCTTTGCCGCCGGGAGCCGCTGCACCGCCGGCCAAGCCCGCGTCGCCGCCGATATGGCCCGCGGCAGGTTTGCCGCTCTTCTTCTCCTCTTCGGTCATTTTCGGCGCCGCCGCGCCTTCCGGCGCCAACCCCAGCCGCCGCTCCGCACTGGGCGTGAACACCGCCAGTTGGTCCACCGGCTTCTTTGCCGTACCGTTCTCGTCCAGGTCGGCCACAAACTCCACGCACATTCTCGGCCGCAGGAAGTCGATCGTGGCCGTGCCGATCAGCCGGACTTGCGTCATCGGCGTGAACTGCACCAGCATCGGCTTCTCACCGCTCTTCATTTGGATTTGGCCCGAGCTAACGGCGAAGACCGTGCCCTCGGCGTCGATATCCTTCATCTCCGGCTTTGGTTTCTGGTTATTCCTGTTCTGGCGATCGCGCTGCTGGCCGAAGACCGGGACCGACAGCGCCAGAAGCAATCCGAAACAAGCAAGTGTGCGGGCGAGCATGGGCGAGACCTTTCGTTTTATCGGTTGAGGCGTGGCGCCGTCCGCGGAGCCGTCCGGCCAGGCGGGAACTGGGCGATCTTTTCGCCACCGGCGCCACTTTCTAAGATATCACCCTGCAGCATCTTTGACCAGCCTTTCGGCCACTGAAGAGCGACGGACGACGGACGACGGACGGAAGTGCTACGGCCCTTCCGAAAAGCGACGGACGACGGACGGAAGTGCTATGGCCCGTCGTCCGTCGTCCGTCGAGCTGGGCCACTAGTGCCGCAAATCACAATTGTTAGACCACCAAGGCTGAACTTTCTCCAGATTGCCGGCAGCTTGCCCAATTTTCCCTCCAGGTCGCCGGTCGCTGCACGGTGGCGGCCGTCACGGG
>JBEKTY010000284.1:0-6615 GCA_049515555.1 Thermoguttaceae bacterium | reverse complement strand
CTGAACGAGACGCTCCGCGCCACCCTTACCTGGGTTGTCCAACAAGTCCAAGAGCACGGAACGGACCTTGACCATGTGTTCGCTAAGATACGACTAGCCTAAGTTTGCAAAAGTCCAGTTAGGAGTTAGAAGTTAGGAGTTAGAAGTTAGAAGCCAAGAGCCCCAAATCCCTAATCTGAAATCTGAAGTCTGAAATCTCAAAGACCCAAAACCCAAGACCCAAGACCTAAATCCCCAAATCCCTAAATCCCCAAATCCCTAAATCCCCAAATCCCTAAATCCCCAAATCCCTAAATCCCCAAATCCCCAAATCCCTCCCCATGACCTTCCGCAGCCGGATCCTCGTGGCCATGATTCCCCTGTTCGCCCTGCTGGTAGTGCTGGGCGCCACCGGCGCCGCGCTGATCTATTACCTCGGCCACCAGATCGACCAGATCCTGCGCGAGAACTACGACAGCGTGATCTACATGCGCGACCTGAACGAGGCCCTGGAGCGGATCGATTCGTCGTTCCAGTTTGCGCTGGCCGGGCGGGAAGAGCAGTCCTTCAACCAATACCAGGACAACTGGAAACTGTTCCAGCAGGCCCTGGCCAAGGAGCAGGGAAACATCACGGTGCCGGGCGAACGGGAGCTGGTCGAGCAACTAACGGCGGCGGGCGAAGAGTATCGCCGCCGGGGCGACGAGTTCTTCGCCCACCCGGCCGAGAAGCGCGACCCGCGCTACTTCGGCCAGGGCCCCGAGAAAGGGCTGTACGGGCTGTTCGGCCGGATCAAGAAAGTCTCCGGCGACATCCTGCGGATCAACGCCGACAACATGGAGCACACCAATCGCCGCGTGCTGCGCTTGGCCCGCTCGTCGCTGGCCTGGTACGGCGTGGCCCTGGCCTGCGGCATCGCCCTGGCAATCCTGCTCACCGCCAGCACGATCCGCACGATCCTCAATCCGGTCCGCGCGGTGACCGAGTCGGCCGTGGCCATCGGCGCGGGGAACCTGAACCAACTGGTGCCGATCACCTCCGACGACGAGCTGGGGCAACTGGCGATGACCTTCAACACCATGGCCCGCCAGCTCCGCGAGTTCCGGCAGTCGCACAAGGCGCAGTTGCTTCGGGCGCAGCAGACCAGCCAGGCGACGATCGACTCCTTCCCCGATCCGGTGCTGGTGGTAGACCCGGAGCAGCGGGTCGAGATGGCCAACCCGGCGGCCCGGCGGCTGTTGGGCGTGCGGCCGCGGGAGCCCTGGTCCAGCCCGTCGGCCCCCTGGCAGCCCCCCGACCGGTTGCGGCAGCCGCTGGCCGAAGTCCTGCACAGCCAGCGCGAGTATCTGCCCGACGGCTTCGACAAGGTCGTGCTGCTGGAAGTGGGCGATCAGCCGCACTCCTACCTGCCGCGGATCCTGCCCATCCGCGATTCCACGGGGGCCACGCTGGGCGCGGCGGTGCTGCTGGAAGACGTAACCCGCTTCCGCCTGCTCGACGAGTTCAAGAGCAACCTGGTGGCCACCGTGAGCCACGAGCTGAAGACGCCTCTGACGGCCATCCGCCTGGTACTGCATCTGCTGCTGGAGGAGAACGTGGGGCCGCTCTTGCCCAAGCAGCTCGAGCTGCTGCTCGATGCCCGCGAAAACGCCGAGCGGCTGTTGGCGATGATCAACAACCTGCTCGATCTGGCCCGGCTGGAGCAGGGGCGGGGGCAGCTTCATTTGCGTCCCGAGCGGCCGACGCTCCTGCTTGAGGCGGCGGCCGATGCCCTGCGGCCCCGCGCCGCCGATCAGGGCGTGGAATTCGTGCTCGAGGACCCGGGCAACCTGGAGCCGGTGGCCGTGGACCCGGAGCAGTTCCAGCACGCCCTGCACAACCTGTTGGACAACGCCCTGGCCCACACGCCGCCCGGCGGACGCATCACCTTGGCCGCCCAGCCGGCCGAGGGCAAGGTCCTGTTCTCCGTGGCCGATACCGGCTCGGGAATCGCTGCCGAGTACCTGCCGCTGGTCTTTCAAAAGTATTTCCGCGTGCCGGGCGATACCGCCCCGGGCGGCAGCGGCCTGGGGCTGGCCATCGTCCGCGAGATCGTCACCGCCCACGGCGGCACGGTCGAGTGCCAAAGCCAACCCGGCCAGCAAACCGTCTTCCGCCTGACGCTGCCGCTGTGGCAAAGGGATTAAATCCCCAAATGTCCTCCGACATCCAACCCAAGCCCGAAATGTTCCTGGAGCTGATCCGGCGTCAGCAGCGGGGCCGGCTGAAGATCTACCTGGGCTTCGCGGCCGGGGTGGGCAAGACCTTCGACATGCTGCAGGAGGGAAACCGGCTGCGGCGGCAGGGCGTGGACGTGGTCATCGGCTACGTGGAAACACACGGCCGGGCCGAGACCGCGGCCCAGATCGGCGAACTCGAGCAGGTGTCCCGCCGGCGGGTCGAGTATCACGGCATCGTGCTCGAGGAAATGGACCTCGACGCCGTGCTCGCCCGCCGGCCGACCATCGCCCTGGTCGACGAGCTGGCGCACACCAACGCCCCGGGCAGCCGCTATTCCAAGCGCTACCAGGACGTGGATGAGATCCTGCGGGCCGGCATCAGCGTCATCACGACCCTCAACATCCAGCACCTGGAGAGCCTGCACGACATCGTCGAGCGGGCAACCGGGGTGCGGGTCAAGGAGCGGCTGCCCGACTACGTCGTCAGCATGGCCGACCAGATCGTCAACGTGGACCTTTCGGCCGAGGACCTCCGCGAGCGGTTGCAGACGGGCAGAATCTACCCGCCCGAGCGGATCCAGACGGCGATGGAGAACTTCTTCGCGCCGGAGAAGCTCACCCAACTGCGGGAGCTGGCGATGGAGGAGATCGCCTTCCGGCTGGACCGCGCGCGGCGGGAGGGCGAGCAGCGCAGCGGCGAGGCGGCCCCCGGCTCGGAGCGCTTGATGGTCTGCCTCAGCTCGCGGAGCCCGCGGGCGGCGGCCCTCCTGCGCAAGGCCGCCCGCCTGGCCGACCGCCTCAACGCCCCCTGGTACGCCGTCTACGTCCAGACGCCCCGCGAAGCGCCCGAGAACATCGACGCCGCCACGCAGCGCGAGCTGGGCAACAACCTCGAGCTGGCCCGCCAATTGGGCGGCACCACCTTCCAGTTCAAAGGCCCCGACCTGGTGAGCACCACCGGGGCCTTCGTCAAGGAATACGGCATAACGCACATCGTCCTGGGCCGCAGCCGCCAGCCCTGGTATCGCCGCTGGCTGACGCCCTCGGTGCTGGACCGCCTGCTGCGCACCGTTCCCGACGTGGACGTGATCGTGGTCGACAACAGCTCCCCCACGCAACGCTAAGGACCGGCAAAACAATTACGTATTCCTCACGCTCCGCGTGAGGTCCGTGCATAGATGCAACCGCACTCCAGCCTCACGCGGAGCGTGAGGAATACATAAGAACCCGCAACGCTGAGAAATTAAATGTCCTCTTCCTCCCCGGTCCCTTCCGGTTCCGGCGCCAGCGGCGCGGGTGTGGCGGCGCGGCTGCGGCGCCCCATCGAAGTGATCGTCGTCAGCAGCGTGATGTTCACCTTCATCTCCTACTGGCGCACCGCGGCGGTCGTGTTGTGCGACCTGGCCAGCACGGCCTACTACATCGGCGGGATCGTCGAGGGCGCCATCGGCGCCGCCGCCCCCTGGTTCATCCTGGCCGTCATGCTCTTCAGCTACGCGGTGCGGTCGATCTATATCGAAAGCTGCTCGCTGTTCGTCCGCGGCGGCGTGTACCGGGTGGTGAAGGAAGCCATGGGCGGCTTCCTGGCCAAGCTCTCGGTGTCGGCCCTGATGTTCGACTACATCCTGACCGGGCCCACCAGCGCCGTCTCGGCGGGTCAGTACATCATGGGCCTTCTGATCGACGCCGTCCGCTACGCCGATCCGCAGTTCCTGAGCTCGGCGGCGGCGGCCGACGACTTTCGCCGCTGGGGCGCGGTGATCATCGCCGTGGCCATCACGCTGTACTTCTTCCGCCAGAACCTGGTGGGCATCCACGAATCGAGCGGCAAGGCCCTGCGGATCATGGCCGCCACCACGATCATGGCCGTGGTGATGCTCGTCTGGTGCGGGGCGACGCTGTGGATGCGGGGCGGGCCGGTCAACCCCCTGCCGGCACGCCCCGATCTGGCCCCCAAGGTCGAGTACCGCGAAGTCACCGGGGCCAAGGACCGCCTCACCGGCGAGGTGAACCCCTCGATGTGGCTCCGCGACGAGCGGACCGGCCGGCTCGTGCCCGATACGATCACCGACGCCGACGGCCGCCAGGTCGAACGGCCCAAGCTCAACGAAGCCACGGGCCGGCAGGAGGATCCCTTGGGCCTGGTCAGCCGCTGGTTCCCGAGGCTGGCCGACCGGCTCCGTACGCCCGGAAATTGTTGGAACATCGTGGGCCTGATCGGCATCCTGCTGGCCTTCGGGCACTCGATCCTGGCCATGAGCGGCGAGGAGACGCTGGCCCAGGTCTACCGCGAGGTCGAGTCGCCCAAGCTCACGAACTTCAAGAAGGCGGCCTTCATCGTGTTCGTGTACAGCCTGCTCCTGACCGGCGGCATCTCCTTCCTGGCCGTGATGCTGATCCCCGACGAGGTGCGGATGAAGGTCTACTCGGACAACCTCATCGGCGGGTTGGCGATGTACGTGTGGGGGCCCTACGCGGCCCGCCTGGCTCTGAACGCCTTCGTCGTGGTGGTCGGGTTCCTGATCCTGGCCGGGGCGGTCAATACGGCCATCATCGGCTCCAACGGCGTTCTGAACCGCGTGGCCGAAGACGGCGTCATGCCCGACTGGTTCCTCAAACCCCACCGCCGCTACGGCACCACCTACCGCGTGCTGTACCTCATCGTGGGCCTGCAACTGCTGACCATCCTCCTCAGCCGGGGCAACATGTACGTGCTGGGCGAGGCCTATGCCTTCGGCGTGGTGTGGAGCTTCGTCTTCAAGGCCCTGGCCATGATCGTGCTCCGCTTCCGCGACCGCAGTCCGCGCGAGTTCAAGGTGCCCCTGAACATTCGCCTATGGGGAGTCGAGCTGCCCATCGGTCTGTGCCTGGTGTTCCTGATCCTGGCGGCCACGGCCCTCTTGAACCTGCTGACCAAGGAGGTGGCGACCATCGGCGGCTCGGCCTTCACACTCGTGTTCCTGAGCCTGTTCATGGTCTCCGAGCGCCTGCACGAGCGGCGGCGGGGCGGGGCCGCCCACCGGCACGTCGAGCAGTTCAACCAGGCCTCGGCCGACGAGATCGACCCCCGGGCGCTGGGCATCGACAAGCCCTATCGCAAACTGGTGGCCATCCGCTCGACGAACAACCTGGTAATGCTCGAGAAGGCCCTGAGCGAGACCGACCCCGCCACCACCGACGTGGCCGTGATGACCGCCCAGCTTGCTCCGCGGGGCGATACGTCGGCCACCGGCCCCAGCCTGGACGAATACGCCCGCACCCTCATGACGGCCGTGGTCGACCGCGCGGAGAAGGCCGGAAAACACGTGCAGCCCATCATCGTGCGGACCAACAACCCCCTCTTCGCCATCACCCACGCCGCCAAGAACCTGGCCGTGCAGGAGCTCATCCTGGGGGCCTCCAACGTCTATGCCGCCGACGAGCAGATCGAGCAGATCGCCTTCTATTGGATCAACATCCACGACGGCAACCCCCCGCCGCTGACGATCCGCGTGCTCAGCCCCACGCGGGACCTGTACTTCGACGTGGCGGGCGGGAACCGCATCCCCAAGCTGGGCGAGCGCCAGGCCCGCTCGGTGGCCGACCTGCGCCTGGCCGGCATCGGCGTCAGCCACGTGCTGCTGGTGCACGAGAACACCTCGGCCAGCAGCGACCTGTTCGCCGCCGCCCTGACGATGCTCGACCCGGAGGTAAAGCTGACCGTGGTGGCCCTGCCCGACCCCGCTGCGGAAGCCTCCGAAACCGATTGGCTGCAACTGGACCTGACCCGTGCCCGGCAGCTCAGACGCGAGGTGGAGCTGGGCACGCTGCCGCCCGGCGAGCCGGCCCAGCAGATCGCGGCCTTGGCCCGGCAACTGCACTGCAATTTGATCCTCGTAGGCCGGCCGGAAGAGTCGGCCGGAGGGCCGCCAGTCGATTGCGAGGCCGTCGCCCGCGACGCCGCCTGCGCCGTGTGCGTCGTAATTACGCCCCTCATCCCCCGGCAAGTCGACGAGTAAGGACCGGTGAAATTACTATCGTATTCCTCTCGCTCCGCGAGAGGGCCCGGCAGAGACGCAATTGCCCTTGCGACCCCACCCCAACCTCTCGCTCCGCGAGAGGTCCCGGCAGAGATGCAATTGCACTTGCGACCCCACCCCAACCTCTCGCGGAGCGAGAGGGCCCGGCAAAGACGCAACCGCACTACGGCCGGACACGAATGTTCCGCACGAAGGCGTTCCATTTCACGTCGGTCGGGGCAAGCGGCTTCCCATTGACTACGACATCTTGGAACAGGACGTTCTCGACCGCGTGCGCCTAATATTACTGCGCAAGTTCAAGGCCATTTGCAGCGGATGAGATCTTTCAGGTAGATGCCCATTTTCCGCAGTTTTTTGCGTGTTCGTTTGATGTGCGACTCGCGGGCCGTGGCGATGCG
>JBEKTY010000283.1:0-6692 GCA_049515555.1 Thermoguttaceae bacterium | reverse complement strand
CTCCGACCGAGCCACACCGCCGATTTGGAGGTCTCCCGAGCCCCGGAGACCCTCGGTCGAGCGGCGGCGGGGTCGGGAGACCCGCGCCGAACTTGGGTGGTGAGGGATGAGGGGGGAGGGATGAGGGGTGAGCCACTCACCACTCACCCCTCACCACTCACCCCTCACTTGTCTTCCACAAGCAAACGGAGGAGGGCGAAGAGGGTGTCGTAGCGCAAGCGTTCGGCCGCGTCGGGATGGTGCCACCACTGGCCGCCCATGCCGGCGTCGTTGAAGACGCTGCCGAAACCGACGGCCATCGCCAGCCCCTGGCCGTAGCGGGCCGTGGCGCAGACGGTTCGCTCGCCGCCCAGGCTGGCTACCCGCTGGCCGCCCACAACCTCCCACGCATGCTCGACGGGCAGCCACGGCCACCGGCCGGCCATGACCACCCAGCCGCCCCAGACCCGCTGATACTGGAAGGCCAGGCCGAAGGGGCGCAGGAGCAGATTGGCCGTCGAGGGCCCGGCCGGCCCGCCGGGCTCGATTACCAGCAGCCGGCCGCCCTCGGCCACGTAGCGGACCAGACGGCGGCGGAACTCGGCATCCACCGGCCGGCTGGGGGCGATCACCACCAGGGCCTCGCCCGAGAATTCGTCGTCGCCGGCGGCGCGGGCCGTGGCGTAGCCCAGCCGCGGGATCCACTGCTCCAACAGTGCGTAGCCCTGGCCCTGCTTGTTCTCGGGATATGCGCCGTCCGCCAGCGGCACTTGCGAGGCGCTGCGGTCGATCACCACCCGGGTCTTGGCCTTTACGGCCTGGGGCAAGGGCATGCTGTGGCGGTGGATGGCGGCCACGGCCTCAGAGCCGATCGTCCAGCCGCAGGCCGCGGCGGCCAGCAGCACGAGCCACGGCCCGCCACGCCTGACCGCCAAAGTCAGCCCGCCCGCCAGGCTGAAGGCCCCCAGGGCCAGCGGCAGCCATGCCAGGGGCAGGGCCGGCTCCTGGTGATTCAGCCACTCGACGAGGCCCATCATGACGTCGACCTTGCCGGGCTGATACAGGCAGAAGGTGGAGAAGATGGTCGAGTCGGCCCAGGCGGCGGCCCGGCCGCGGCCGTAGGGCGTGGCCCACGCCTGGACGAACGCCCCGCCGCGCATCTGCGGCACGTGCTGCGCCAGGCCCATGAAGTTGGAGCTGTGATATTGGGCCGGATCGCTCCACAGCCCCGTGCCGCGGACCACCGCCCCGCCGCTGCCGAAGCCCGGCTCGATCGAGCAGGACACGGCGAAGTCGAACTTCGGCACGTGTGCCAGCGCCGGGTGCGGCAGCCGCGGCGCAAGGTAGGCGTACTCGTCCGGGGCCGGGCCGCTGCCCCACAGCACGTCGTCGCGGAACGTAAAGCCGAAGTGCCGCGTAATGTCGTTCATGTAACTGCTGGACTTCTCCAGGTTCGTATGGTCGCCGATCAGGAGAATCCCGCCGCCCGAGCGGACGAACCGCACCACGGCATCGACTTCGTCCTGGGCATACCGCGTGCCCGGAATCTTGACCACCAGTACGTCGCAGCGGGCCAGCGTGGCGTCGTCGATCCGCTCCCGCTCAGTGAGCCTCGACATCTGGTAGAACTGCCCCAGGTGCTCGTAGACGAGCCGGTAGGTGTAGCTGGATGAATCGCGTTCGTCGCCGCCGAAGGTGGCCGTGTCGTAGGGCGTAGTAGTGGGCGACCAGGTCGAGTGCCGCTCGACCCACATGACGCGACCCTCTTTGCGCGGGCCGGCCGGCTGCCAGTGGATGCCCAGGGCCAACAGGGCCGCGCCCAACAGGCAGACCAGAGCAGGTGACCAGGCGAGCAGGCGAGCAGGTGAGGGGAGGAAGCGAGCAGGTGAGAGGCGGAAGTGAGCAGGGGAGCAGGGGAGAGGGCGAGCAGGTGAGAGGCGGGAGATGCCCGGTCCCCTCTCCCTCCGGGAGAGGGCTAGGGTGAGGGCAGCTTGGTCGAGAATTCCTTCCCCTTGCTTGTGGGTCGTCCCTACGCCCTCATCCCTTGCCTCTCTCCCAACGGGAGAGGGGACCAATTTGCGTGCGTCCGCCGGTTCGTCAGTGTCCGCGGTTTCCACTGGCGGCAGGCGTACCCATCGCCAGGCCGCCAGGACCACAGGGATTATCAGTCCGAGGTGGACCAAAGGTGAGAAGAACTGGTTCATAACGTAGAGCGGAAAACTTTCGTCGGCCCGGCCCACCCGATCCACGTACAAGGCCAGCAGCAACAGGGTGCGAAGCGGCAGCCAGGCCAGCACGATTATTGCCAGTCGCCAGGCGGCCCCCAGCCAGGCCCGCCAGCGCCGGCCCCGTGCAGCCCGGGAGCAGGCCAGCACGGCCAGCATCGCCAGACTGCCCGCCAGGAAGCAGCCGGTGACGGGATCGAGCAGCATGTCCCAGGTCAGGGCCAGGCGATGCGACTGCCGCAGGGTATGGAAGACCAGCAACTGGCCGTCGGCGGCGGCGTCGATGCCCAGCAGGCCGGCCAGAGTGGCCAAGGCGTCGGGCAGCGGCCAAGGCAAGTCGTGACTCGGCGCGGTCAGGGCCGCATAGAGGCTGATGAAGATCGACTGGGCGGCCAGCGCCAGGCCCGCCGTTACACCGGCCGCGGCGACCTCGTCCAGCCATTTCTGCCTGATACGCCGCAGTCCGAGCAACAGTCCGGCCGCCACGGCCAACGGCGCGGCACGGTACGGCCAAGGCGCTAGCAGCACGACCGGCAGCAGAAGCATCGCAGCGACAGCGGCCGAAAAAGGCGCGGCCGTAAAGGCGACAGGGGAAAAGGGGACAGGCACCTTTTGCCGTAACGGCCCTTCGGGTGCTGCGCACAAAAGGTGCCTGTCCCCTTTTCCCCGCGAAAATCGTGATAGTCCCCAGCAGAGTGACAGCACGCCCGCGACCACGACCACGCTCCATGCCAGCGGGCTGGCCGGCACGTAATAGCCCAGGCCGAGCAGCCAGGAGCCGGCCAACAGTGCCATGCTGATCCAGAGTCCGATCATGGCTTGGCCTTTTCTTGCCGCGGTTGGACGGGCTTGGAAACATCGGGCAGCATGTCCGCGGCCGGCCGCGGTTGGATGGGCTTGGAAGCATCAGGCAGCCCGTCCGCGGCCGGCCGCGGACGGGCGGGCTTGAAGGCGTCGAGCAGGCTGCTCTCGGCGGGCTCCGCTTTTTTCTGCGGTGGGGCGGGCTTGGGGACGTCGAGCAGGCTGCCCTCGGCGGGCTCCGCTTTCGGCCGCAATTCCGGCCGGCCTTCCAGATGGGCCCACAACCATTTGCAGTAATCGCTGTTGCCCGGATGGGCCTCGAAGTTCTTGTGCATGGCGAAGCAGGTGTCGCCCAGGAGCACGGCCTGGCCCGAGCCCCAATGCTGGCTCACGGCGACCGAGTGGTAGACGGTGCCATCGGAGGTCAGGGTCAGATTTTCGGCCTCTGCGCCATGCTCGACCGGCCAGGCCGCGTAGAAGCGCATTGTGCTGCTCCATTCAGGCGCGTGGCCGTAGGTATGGACCGTTGCCCCGAGGGGCTCCGGCTCGCGGCAGATTTCCGAAGGCGAGGCGGGCAGATGCGGCAGGCCCAGGCCGAACTGGGCCAGCAACGGCCGGCTGGGGCCCGCCTCGCCCGCCCCCGTCATGCTCACGAAGATCCCGCCCGAGTTGACGAACTCTCGCACCGCCGTTTGCTCGCCGGGCGCAAAGGGCCGCCCGGGGGCGATCGACACCAGCAGGGCCGCGCGGTTCAATCGCTCGGGCGACAGGTCCGGCGCGCAGAGCGGCAGGTGGCCGCTTTCGGCCAGCGTGTGCATGAACTCGCCCAGGCCGTCGTCACTGGCGGGGTCGGCACTGAAGGCCTCCAGGTGCGAGGCATCCAGGCAGGCCACCGGGTGGGCCGATTGCGGCCGGCCCTGGGGCAACAAGCGGGCCGTGGCGTCGCTGGCTCCGCTACTGGCAGCCACGGCGACGGCCAGGGCGACGGCCGCCACGGCCAGCCCCAGGGCCTCGGCCCGCCACGCCGCCATCACGACGAACCCGATCAGGGCCAATATGCCGATCGCCTCCCGCCACAAGGCCAGCCGGCCACCGGCATTGCCGGCGAGCGCCGCCAGCAATCGGCCCGTGAACAGATAGGATTGTGGAGTCCGGTCGTCGGCCAGGCACAAGGCATCGCCGAGCACGACGACCGAGCCGGACCCCAGCCGCTGGCCGGCGGCCAGCACGAGGTCGCCCAGTCGCTCGCCGGGCGTGTAGGGCGGGAGGTCAGCCTCGGCGGCCTCGCACGGCGACTGGCTCCAGCCCCATCGGCCGACGACCAATGGGCCAGCGGGCCAGGCCGTGCGAATAGAAGCCGCCCGGTCCAACCCGAAGCCGTTGCGGCCGGCGTCGATTCCGGCCGTGGCCGCGTGTGGGGCCGGCTGGTAATTGTGCTCCCAGCGGCGGGTAAGCGAGATCGTCTGATCGTCGCGAACTCGCAGGGCCGTCGGCTCCAACAGCGTGTTGAAGATGTTCTCCACGGCGTGGGGATGATTCTCCGGCTCGGCGGCCACCAGCAGCGAGCCGCCGCGGCGGACGAACTGCCAGATTCGCTCGACGGCCTCGGGTGGCACCGCCTCGGGCGACGCCCCGGCGGCTCCGGCGGCTGTTAGCCGCCGGTTGCCGCGGCGCACATCGCCGGGGCCCGGCGGCAGCAGCAGCACAAGATCGGCGCCGGCCAGCTCCTCGTCGGACAACTCGCCCGTGCGAGCCATCTGCCCGCCCAGACTCTCGACCAGCGCCGGCAGCAGTCCGAAGCGGGCGGACGACTGTGGCTGCGGGTGCGGGCGATCGCCCACGGTCCAGTCGATATCGCCCGGGTCGTAGGCCACGATACGTCGGCCTTCGAGGTCGGGCTTGGCGGTGGTCAGCACGAGGGCCACGGCGGCGACGACGGCCAGAGCGGCCGGGGCGAACCGCTCCGGGCCTGGGGACTGGCTCATTTTTCGGCCCAGACGGGCCGAAAAATGTGCCTGTCCCCTTCCGGCCGAGGATGGCTCGGCGGTCGGCAGCCATGCCGACGTACGGAACATGATCGCCGCCACCGCGGGGTGCACGCCGGCCGCCAGCAGCGGCAGTTTCCAAGGCAGCAGGGTTCGCAAGGCATTGCCCCAGGTCCAAACGCCCAAGGCCGACAGGTCGGTAACGGTCGGTCGCACCGGCGTCGGAAGGGCGGCCGCCAGGTCGCAGGAGAAAGCCAGTACCAGGAGATAGAAGGCGTGGGCCGCGAGGATGGCTAGGGTGGCCCAGACGGCCCGGCCCCGCCGGGGCGGGGCGGTGGCGGCGAGCCAACCGGCCTCCAGCGCCGCCATCAGCACGAGAAACTCGACCCCGCCGAAGCTGGCCCCGATCTGGAGCCGTCGGCCCGCGGCCCAACCAGCCAGGCCGCCCAAGAGGCCACCCAGCCGATCGGCCGCGGCCCAGACCGTAGCTGTCGAGTCGCCGGCCAGGCGGAAGGCCGCCAGCACGGCCGCGGCCCAGGCGGCCAGCAGGATGCCACGGGCCGCCATGCCCGATTCAGTGGCCGCAATCGCCGCCAGCAGCATGACCACGGCCGAGATGTTGACTACCGGCAGGGACGAGGCGGTCATGAGGACGGCCAACGCACTGCCCACTCCGACGACGATGGCCCAGCGGCCAATCGCCTCGCGCCGGCCCGGCGCGGAGACCAGCACACCGGTCCCCAGCATAAGCCAGCAGAGGGCCTTTGCCAACGGCGGGGCCAGCCAGCCCACCGATCCGGCGGCAATCCACGCGGCCAGGATGCCGGCCACCGCCACGAGCACCGCGCGGCCGGGCATCCGACGCGGCGCCTGGACCTCGATCGCGGCTGATTGGTTGCTATCCGTGGCGGCGGGCATAACTTCCGTGGTTCAATGTAGTCCGCACACGCCGTGTGCGGAAATCCGGCACACGGCGTGTGCCGACTACAATAATTAACACAGTCCCCCTCTACTTCGCCCGGCCGGCGATAACCGCGCGGACTGCGGCCGGATCGACGTCCGAGACCAACTCGACGTGTCCCATACGGCTGGGCAGGACGAACCGCAGCCGGCCGTGTTGGACCTTCTTGTCGTGCATCATTGTGGCCAGGATTTTCGCCGCTTCGAGCTTGGGCAGGCGAACCGGCAGGCCGAGGGCCTCGACCAGGGCCTGCTGGCGGCGGACGAAAGCGGCATCCACTCGGCCCAGCCGCTCGGCCAGCCGGGCGGCACAGGTCATGCCGATGGCCACGGCCTCGCCGTGCAGCAGTTGGCCGTAGCCGGTCAGGGTTTCCAGGGCGTGGGCGAAGGTGTGGCCGTAGTTGAGCACCGCCCGCAGGCCGCTCTCCTCCCGCTCGTCGCGGCAGACCACACCGGCCTTCAACTGGCAGCAGCGGGCGATAGTACTCACGAGCGTGGCGGGGTCTCGCCCCAGCAACTCGGCCGCGTGGGCCTCCAGGTCGTCGAACAGGGCGGCATCGAGGATCACGCCGTACTTGATGACTTCCCCCAGGCCGGAGCGAAACTCGCGCTCCGGCAGGGTGTCCAGCGTCGCCGTGTCGATCAGCACGCCCAGCGGCTGAAGGAAGGCGCCGACCATGTTCTTCGCGCCGGGCAGGTTGAGGCCCACCTTGCCGCCCACCGAACTATCGACCTGGGCCAG
>JBEKTY010000282.1:0-6806 GCA_049515555.1 Thermoguttaceae bacterium | reverse complement strand
CAAGATTTCCTTTGAAGGACGTTCCATGCCCTCCTCCTTGCTCCAGGTATCCAGCGTTTGATCCGCGCAAGATGCCAAGTAGCAAGGAGTTGTGCAATACCAAGATCTTCACAGCAGTAGTCGGGAGACCCGCGCCGAACTTGGGGTTGACGATTCTAACGTTCATGGTCGGCACCCTTCGAGATCCCGCGAACTATGGCCACCGAATCCTGGCAGTCGGCGCCCGCGAGCGAGGGCTCGACGAACGGCGAGCGGTCCAGCACCGCGACGTAGCCGCCGGGGGCGACCAGCCCGGCCAGGTCGCTGCTGCTGTTCCAGGTGTTGAGCTCGTCGAGCAACACCGGGGTGACAAGCAGTCTCCGCAGCTCCTCCGGCCGCCGGACCGAAGCCTTGGCGGCGCCGGGGGCGGGCGTGAGCGTCCGCTGGGCGCCGGCGGGGATGTCGCGGCCCTCGAACACCCGCCCCGCCGCGTCGGCCACGCACAGCCGGCGGATGTCGGCCCCCAAGGCGTTCACCACCTTCAGCGATCCGTCGGCCGTGGGCTCGATCGTCAGACGCTCGCGGCGATCTTCGTTCTTGCGGATCTGAAAATAGGCCGGCACGCGGGCCATCGCCCAACCCGAGGTCAGGTGCTGTTGGCTGCTCCAATCGACGAACCGCAGGCCGCCTTCATCGCGCCCGTAAGGAGCATAGCCCGAACGCTCGTGTCGCGCCAGGAGGCTCACCTCGGTGTCGGCGCCGAAGTGCAACCCGCCGGAGGGCGTGAGCGGACAGTAATAGGAAACGTAGCCGATCGTCGTGGCGCGATGGCAGCGTTCGTCCAGGACGGTGAGCGTGGCGGTCTTGCCGCGCGAGGTCCAGCCCTCCGACAAAAGCGAGTAGCAGAACACGGCCAGGCAGGTCAGGGCCGAGATGGCCGGCACGTTCCACCACAGCCAAATCCGCCGGCGGTAGCGCGACAAGAGCCACACGTTGAGCGGGCCGATCGCCACGCCGAAGACCAGCACCAGGAGGAACAGCCCCCGCACCGGCACCGAGGTCTCGGCCACGAGCAGATCGTGCAGGTCGCGCGGCCTTTGGACGGGTCCGTAAAGATCCGACCCCATGCCGCCCAGGAGGCGGCAGGTTCGTTCCCAACTTGGCTCGCCGTCGGGGGAGCTGGGCGCCGCCCGGCCCAGTCCCACGCAGAAGCCTCCCCGACCGTCCTTCGCGCCATCGCGCGAAAACACGTCCGGCACCTTCCGCCCGTGGACCCACAGCACGCCGCCACACTCGACGTATCGCCGCAGGGCCAACTGCACGGCAGCGGGCAGCTCCTCGGCCTCCCGCTGGGTCAGGAGGATCGCGTCGTAACAAGAGTAGCCCAGCCAATTGGGGCTCCACTGGCTGACGGGCACGTCGGTGCGGAACAGCGACGTTCGCTCCAGCACCGGCGGCGGTTCGGGCTCCGCGGGCGGGGAAGGCGCCGAACCGGGCGGCACCGGAACCGGGGAACCATCCACCGAGAAGTCTGCCACTACTGGCACGGCAGGACCGGGAGCCGCTGGGGGCGGCGCGTGCGGCGGCTTCGATCCTTCCTTTGCCACCTTGGGCTTGGAAAGAGCCGCCGGCGGCTGCCCGCGCTGGCGAATGTCCTGCGGAATGCCCGGGCTGAGCAACACGGCCGGCACGGCGGCGGGGTTTTCGCGACGTGGCCTCCCCAGGCTCGACACGTGGATAGGCTGCCCCGCCGGGGTGCCGTCCACGCGGACGTCCATCGTGGAATTGCCGAAGGTGTTGTAGGAAGGCGGCTCGAAGAGCGACACGGTGGCCTCTTGCCCGCCCGTCACGCGAACGGTCCGCGAGGCCACCGGGCCGAGGAAGTAACGGGAGCGTTCCCACGCCGGACACACCAATTTCACCGTGTGGTCCTTGGCCGACTCGTTCTTCAATCGCACGCGGTACTCGACGTAGCCGTGGCTGACGCCGTCCTCGCCGAATCGGCTGCCGCTGCTGCCGCTGACGGCAGCGATCGGCACGGGCAACTGCTGCACGTCGACGAGGACATCTCCGACCCACTCGACGCCCGGGGCGGCGGCCGGCGCCAGCACCGCGGCGAGCGCCAGCACGTAACGTATCCGGCACACTCCGTGTGCCGTCGGGCCGGAGCGGCACACGGAGTGTGCCGGATACATTTCTGCCGGATACGTTGGCACGTTCATGGCTTGGCGGCCCCCGCGGCCTTTTCGACCTCTACGTCGGCGGGCAGCCCCAGCCCGGCCTCGTCCAGCGAGTCCAGCAGACCCTGGACGATGGCCAGTTCGCCGATCTGGTCGAAGCGTGCCTTGTAGTTGAGGATCAGGCGGTGGTTCATAACCGGCGCGGCGACCGCCCGCACGTCCTCGAAGCCCACCGTGGGCCGGCCGGCCAGCAGGGCGTGGGCGCGGGCCGCCTCGCCCATGGCGATGGCCGCCCGCGGGCTGGCCCCATAGGTCACGTAGGCGTTCACTTCCGCAGTGGCTTCCTGTCCGCGGGGATGGCTCGCCGCCACCAGCCGCGAGATGTACCGCGACACGGCCCGGGGCAGATACATCCGCTCCATGCCGATGAACAGTCGCGACAACTCCTCGGCCGAGAGCGGCGCGGTGGGCACGGGCGGCTCGCCCCGCCGGCGCGTGCAAATTATGTCCTCCAACACCTCCGCCGAAACGTCGCCCACCGGCAGTTTGAACAGGAAGCGGTCCAACTGCGCCTCCGGCAGCGGATACGTGCCTTCCAACTCGATGGGATTCTGACTGGCCAGCACGAAGAACGGGTCGGGGAGCATCCGCGTCGTTCCGAGCATCGTTACCGAGCGCTCCTGCATCGCCTCCAGCAAGGCCGACTGGGTCTTGGGGCTGGCGCGGTTGATCTCGTCGGCCAGGAGGATGTTGGTGAACACCGGTCCGGCCTGAAAGGTCATTTCCCGCGCGCCGCCCGCCTTCTCTTGCAAGATGTGCGTGCCGAGGATGTCGCTGGGCATCAGGTCCGGCGTGAACTGCACGCGGCGGAACTCCAGGCGGAGGATCTGCCCCAGGGCCTTGATCAGCGCCGTCTTTCCCACGCCGGGCAGCCCTTCCAGGAGGATATGCCCGCGGCTGAGGATCCCCGCCAGCACCAGCCGGTGCAAAGCGGTCCTTCCCAGCAAGACCAGGTCCATTTGCGCCAGGATGCGGTCGGCCAGGGCCACCAGCGGCGCGAGCTGCTCGGGTGTGAGCAGGGCGGGAGTAGGCTGCGCAAGGCTGCGGTTCATGATTGGTGGCTGGTGGTTAGTGGCTGGTGGTTAGCGGTCAGTGGTCAGCGATCAGCGATCAGCAGGTGGCCGTCAGCGGGCAGTTGTAGGGTAGGTCGAGCGCGAGCGAGCCCCACCGGAATCACGACGGGCGGCGGACGGAAGCATTCCCGTCCGTCGTCCGTCTCCCGTCGTCCGTCGAAAATAGCGGGGCTTTTCTGCGCTCGACCCATGTTACATCTCATATCTGACCGCTGAAAGCTGATAGCTGACCGCTCACCTCTCAAAGTAACGGCGAATGGTCTTTTCATGTTGGGGGAGGATGAGCTGGCCGCGGGCGGCGCCGCCGCCGGCCTTGGCGGCCGCCAAGGCCCCGCCGGCCGACCCGCCCGCCGGATTGGCCGCCGTGGGGTCGCCCAGGCTCACGCCCGCCAGCCGGCTGTCCTTCAACGAAGCGACGGCCGCCGGCGAGAGGACCTTCTCCTTGAAGGCCACGTTCTCCTGGTTGGCGCCCTTGGACCAGCTCAAGGCGGTGGGGGGGCCGCCGGGCGTTCGGCCGCCCCGGCCGGGAATGCCGCCCTCGGCGGCCGACTCGTCGCCGCGGTCCGCCTCGTCGCCGCCGGCCAGGCCCGCCAGCACCGCCGCAAGATCATCGCCGCTATCGCACTGCCCCAACATCACCGCCAATTCCGCCTCCTGGCCTTCGAGGGCCTCGGCCATGCGGGCCCACTCGGCGGCATCCACCAGCCGCGCCCGGATCATCTTCTCCAGCCGCATCCGCTCGCAGGCCTTGCACTTCGCCAGGGCCTGGGCCAGCCCCTTGAGCTCGTCCGCGGTTAGATGGCCCTCGCGGCAGGCCGCGGCCAGGTCCTTGTCCAGGCCGTCGGCCAGCGACTTGCACTCGGCGGCGGCTTGATCGGTCAGGCGGGCCAATTCCTTCATCGCCTCGCTCAGTTGCTCGGGCGCCATCTGGCCCTTTACCTCATCGAGGGCTTTGGCCAGGTCCTCGGCCTTGGTGGCCGCCTCGGCATGTTTCACGGCCGCTTCGCCGGCCTCCGCGGCCGCCTTGGCCAGCGATGCCTCCAGGTGATCCATGGCCTCCAGCGTCTTGGCCGGCTCCTTGCCCGATGCCTCCCGACGCACCCGCTCCAGGTCCTTCTCCAGGACCTCGGCCTTTTCGGGCGGAATGAGTTGCTCTTGCTTGAGGACCTCGATCTTCGCGGCAAGCTGCTCCATTTGCGCGCCGACCTGCAGCGATTCCTCGCCCACGGGCAAGTAGCGATCGGGGATCAGAAAGCCGGCAGCGAGAAAGGCCATGCCCGCCGAAAGCAATATCCCCTGCCGCGTGGCGTGCAACCGCACGGCCGGCATGGAAACGCTGGGCATCCGCGGGGCCCAGGGGCCGAGGTCCCGCTCGCCGGCGGTCATCAGCAGGCCGCCCAGCGCGGCGTGCCGATCCAGGGCCGCCCGCAGCGCCGGTGTGGAAGGCGCAGTGCGGACCGCCAGCACGACTCCCGCCGCCAGCGCCGGCCCGTAGCCCAGCAAGCCGGCCAGCAGCGTCTGCCGCTCGATCCCGGCGGCCACCCGCAGCAAAACGACCGCGGCCGCCAGGACCATGGTCCAAATCAAGAAGCCCCGCAGGCAATAGCGGATTGCCAGGCAGCTTGTCAGCCGCAAGCGGAAACCGGCGAGTTGGCGATCGCAGTCGGACACTCCGCTCCCCTCACACAGTTCGCCGTAGACAAGTATTCCGGGCGCGAAAGATCATCGCATTGTATCCGATACACTCCGTGTGCCGCTTCAGCCGGCGGCACACGGAGTGTGCCGGATACGATTCCGCTAGCATACCACCCCCGGGTGGCGATGAAAAGGGCCGGGCAGGAACGCCGGGGATCGCCGGGGCGCCTGTCGGTTGGGGAGCGTATGGGTGAAAAAGTACTCGGCCCGGCTGCGTGCAGCTTGACCCGGGGCCCACGGGTGTTACAATATATTGCAACACGTGAGGGTATGGCCTGTGCCATTCTACTTGTTCATTTGGCTTGTGGAGGATTAGTATGGCCAAACGAGAAGCAAAACGCCTGCATCGCGACTTGACATCCGAGGAGCAAAAGCAATGGCGGCAGGCCCTGGAAGGTGCCGAGAGTGCGAAGGGGCAGACCCTTGCGGAGGGGCAGCGGATCAAGGCCGCCCACAACCGGGTTCGAGCCGCCGTTCGCGACGCCTTGAAGTTTCTCAAGGCCGAGCGGCAGGCCCAGGGCTTAAGCTTGTCCGATGTCGAGGAACGAACCGGCATCGGCCGCTCCGCTCTATCCCGATTGGAGAACGAAACCGAGCCCAATCCTACCGTAGTGACTCTCACCCGCTATGCGGAAGCCCTAGGTAAAAAGCTAGTTGTCAGCTTCAAGTGACCCTCGTTTCAAACTGGCCGAGGAATACACGGCCACCGCGCGACCCGGATAAAGATCCGGCGCTTGACGTGCAACCCGCTGGCGGTAAGATGGTTGCGCCTCGGCAAGCGGTTGCCGGGCAAGGTTTTTCAATCGGGTGCGCGACAGCCTCCTTGCCCTCTGCCATGGAAACTTCATCCCCCAAACCCCGCCGGCCTTGGCTTGCCGGCATCATGAGCTTACCTTTTGGGCCGGTGGGACAGGTTTACGTTGGCCGATTGCGGCGGAGCCTCTTCCTTTGGCTTATCGGCGGGTGCATTTTTCCTATCCTTGCGTTCTGTACGGTCGGCTTGCCGATTGGACGTTTCGGCTTTGTGTTGCTTTGCTTGTGCACTGTGGCGGTACCAGTTTACTACGTTGCCGATGCGCTCTTACTCGCAAGAAGGCACCGCCACGCATTACCCAAACCCTACCAACGATGGTGGGTTTACGTGCTCTTGTACGCTGTTTTCTGTTCGGGCAATTACGCTGTTGCCTGCTTCGTTCGGTCGTTTATCGCCGAAGCCTTTATTGTGCCAACCAGAGGCATGTCGCCCACCATCCGGGCGGGAGACCGAATCGCAGTGTACAGACGCTGGTACAACCGCAAGCGTATCCATCGCGGTGAGGTTGTTGCGTACCGAAGCGAAGGCCCCGACTCCCCAATCTATGTCCAACGGGTTGCCGGACTCCCCGGGGACGAAATCGAGATCAAGAACGAACGCGTGTTCGTCAATGGAGCAGAATGGGACGATCCGCACGCCGTATTCGATGGGCCGCTGCCGCCTTACGCCGATATGGTCAATCGGGGCCCGGTAAAGATTCCCATGGATTATTGCTTCCTATTGGGAGATAATCGCCGAATGTCAAAGGACAGCCGATTGATCGGGCCGATTCCGATGTCGCACCTCTACGGTGTAGCACGTTTCATATACTGGTCGCAAGAACGTACGTTTCCCAATCCGCACGATATTACGCACTATGTACTGGGACCGATTCATTGGGACCGCATGGGGCTAAGGCTTGATTAGCCCACCGTAAACGCCCCCGTGGGGCTTGCCCCCACGGAGCGCTGATTCTTCACTACAACGCCATGAAGAACGCCTTTTTTGTCTTCCGGTGGTGTCCGC
>JBEKTY010000281.1:0-6866 GCA_049515555.1 Thermoguttaceae bacterium | reverse complement strand
ACTGTTGCGCTCCTTCGCTTTGGAACTTGTTTCCAGTTCGTATGCACGAGGGAGCGCAACAGATTTCAAAGAACCTAACAAGCCCAGTTTGCCAAAATTATTGGGTTTTATTCAGACCACCCGGAGGGAGAGGGGGACCATTTGGGTCCTGGTGGGGCTCGCTAAAGCTAGACCCACCCTACTTCCTAATCCCTAATCCTTAATCCCTAATCCTTAATCCCTAATCCCTACCCCTTACCCCAATGGCCACGTTCAGCGGGAAGATCGGCCTGGTGATGGGCCTGGCCAACGATCACAGCATCGCCTGGGCCATCAGCGAGGCGCTGTATGCCGAGGGGGCGGAGCTGGCCTTTACGCACATGCCCGGCCCGTCGATCGAGCGCCGCGTGCACAACCTTGTCGGGCCCCGCGGCCCCCGGGTGGTCCTGCCCTGCAACGTGCAGCAAGACGAGGACCTGGCCCGCGTGTTCCAGGCCGTCGGCGAGACCTATGGCCGGCTGGATTTCCTGCTGCATTCGATCGCCTTCGCGCCGCCCATGGAGCTTCGGCAGCCGTACGTCCAGATGAGCCGCGCCGGCTGGCACCTGGCCATGGACATCAGCGTCTACAGCCTGGTAGCGGCCTGCCGGGCGGCCGCGCCTTTAATGAGCGGCGGCGGCTCGATCCTCACGCTGAGTTACTACGGGGGCGAGAAGGTAGTGCCCGGCTACAACGTGATGGGCGTGTGCAAGGCGGCCCTGGAGCACAGCGTGCGCTACCTGGCCTGGGACCTGGGGCGGCAGCGAATCCGCGTCAACGCCATTAGCGCCGGCCCCATGCGCACGCTGAGCGCCTCGGGCATTCCGCGTTTCGACGAGCTGCTGGAGCACGCCGCCGGCAAGTCGCCGCTGGGACGCAACGTGGCGCCCGCCGAGTTGGGCGCCGCGGGCCTGTTCCTGCTGGGCGACGCCTCCTCCGCCACGACCGGCGAGGTGCTGCACGTGGACTGCGGCTACCAGATCGTGGGGCTGTAAGCGGCCGGTGGCCGCTGGGTCTTGGGGCTTGGGGCTTCCGCCTTCAATAGGGCTACTCCCGGCATCGCTCAATTTACATTTTGCAATTTTCATTGCAAGATCAATCTGTCAGCCGAGTGCTAGCACCGATGGCGTTTACAGTTTGAGAACGTAAGTCCTTTGCTACCAACAAGCCAACCCGCGCAACAGCGTAACTTGGGTTAGGGTCGATACGGAACACCCCGAAAGTCGGTGGACCACCGCAGCCTCTCTGCGCCGATCCTTGCCCAGGCATGCTTCTGGTCTCCTTCTGCGGCGTGGAGTCATTACTTCCCGCGCGTCGCTCCATCGAATTGGCATGCGGGGCCTGCTTCCCGGGGTCACCAATCGCCCGGAATTCGACTACCGACTTTCGCCGGACCAGCGCACCAGCCGGTACTCGACATTCACCGCCACCAGGCCGCGGAGGGCAAAATACCGGCAGTGCGGCGCCATGTGGAAGGGCCCCGGGGCCTGCCATCCGCCGCCGTGGACCATGAGGATCGCCGGCCGCCTTTCGCCGGGCGATCGGCCTTCGGCGGCATACACGTGGATTTGCAGCTTCGCGTCGCCTGCCGTCTTGTACACGATCGCCCGCGGCTCAGTGCCCGGGGCTTTAAGCTCCGCGACCGTGATCTCTGCGGCAGAGCTTGTGCAAGCGGCTGCCAGAGCGAGGAAGCCGGCACAGGCAATCGCCAGCCGCCGATTCATCCTGCAACCTGTGGATAACAGACCGCGAGTCTTCATTGGCAGTCATCGTGGGCCTTGGGAATTGGCGGCGCCGGCGGCCGGCCGCCACTCGAACGCGAACGTCCCGGGGACCGTCGGGGTCAGGCTGAGCAAGGCGGCTTCGCCCGCCCGCATTCGCATCTCAAGCAACTGCGTCGCATGTCCCTTGGCGTCCGACGCGGGATGGAAAGCCGCCGTCTTGCCGTTCCAGCGACACGCGGGCGGAGGGAACTCGGCACTGGAGATTCGCAGAACGCCGTCGGCCGGCGCCTTAAGCGGAACGTGCACCTGCGATTCGCCCTTGATCTGGGGCGTCTTCCGCTGCGCAGGCTCGATGCGGAGGCCGTCTTTGGTTTGCGTGACGGTGTCGGCCAGGCACGACGGTCGCAGGATGTCGCGGCGGGTGACCGGATCGATATCGCGGCAGAGGACCTTGTTGCTGGCGACGGAGGCGAACCCGGCCGCAGGTTCCCGGAAGAGGACCACGACCATCGCCTCGCGGCCCGCGGCGATCGCCCAGCGGCGGGCGCCCGCGGGGGTTGGCTTGACCGCCTTCCCGTCGGCCCAAACCGCCGCCGGTGCGACCGGAGCATTCAGGAGAACGGCCTGGGTCGCGGCCGCTCGACCGGGGACGGGCCGCAATTGGAAGTATGCGAGATCCTCGTTGGCGAAGCCGTCGGCGACGTAGACGTCGTCGGCCGCCGGCGCGAACCAGGCGGGCGGGCGCTGGGCGGCCGGTTCCACGACGTAGGTGGCCGATTCATCGGAGTTGAGGCCCGCCGGCCCGTGCTCATCGTAGCAAGGCCAGCCCAAGATAGCGCCTTCCACGGCCGCCCGGCTTACACCGTTGATCCGCGCGTATTGCAGCTTGCGCTGGCCTGACGAGTACCGGACGAAGGCCGTTCCCCAGGGCATCTGCTCGTAGCGGAAATCCTCGCCAGTGGCCCCCTTGAAATAGCTCAAGACGTTCCGCTTCCAATCTTCGGGGAAGTCCGGCCGCAGGCCGTGGTGTACGAACGCCGTCGCCCGCTGGCGGTCCAGCCAGACTTCGTTGGCACATTGATCGTAGGGCACGCCGTTCATGAAGAAGCCGTAGCATCCCAGGGGAATCGCGGGCAGGTCGCCGCGGCGCTCCATCTGGTCCATGCCCTGGTGGAAGCGGACGGCGCCGTACTCGCTGTAATTGGACTGATGGGGGAATCCGAAAATCGCGCCGTTGGGCGAGTGCAACGCATTGGATACCGGCGAGGCCTGCTTGATCCGCTGCCGATTCATGCTGCCCGGCGGGCCGATGTGGCCCTGGTAACCCGGCGTACCCCAGATGATTCCGCAGCCCAATCCGAGAGACGCGCCGACGTTGTTCACCTCGGTCATGTGTTCGGTGCCGTGGATCGAGCCCGGATTCTCCGTGGCCGCCTTGTAGAAGTAGTCGGCCATTCCTTGGGGCGACGTCATGCCGCCGGGGGCCGATGCACCACGCACGTCGATCGGACAGCAATAGGACTGGTCGTGATAGATGCCGTCGGCGCCGTAGCTCTGAATGTACTCCTTCACCCAGTCCAGGAACCATCGCTGCCATTGCGGACATCCGAGATTGTGCTGGTCGTGTCTCAAGTCCACCGTGTCCAGGCTCGCACGGAAAGGCGAGCGGGTATTGGCCAGGGCGGAGAACCGGACGGCCTGCCGCTCCCGCTCCGTCTTCGGGTCCGGCCCCCACATGATCATGGGCTGCAGGTAGACCATCAATTTCAGGCGCTTCGCCTTCCATCCCTGCATGTCCTGCCGGAACCCCGGATAGGGATCGTTGTTGGCGTGGTTCTTGTCGAAGCCCGCCCCGCGAACCGCCGGCGCCCAGGTGAGCACGCGGTCCAGGTCCTTTCCGCCGAAATACTTCTCCAGCATGACGGTCTCGTTCACCGGGCTGGCCTTGTCCATGCCGTACTCCATGAACGACAGCTTCTTGGCCCAGTCCGGGCGCGGCGCGATCTTGACGTTTTTCAGCCGCCACTGGCGGAAACGCGCCGCCGCCTGCGCCCAGCTCTGGTCGAAAGCTTGCAACCGCCAGGTCATCGGCCGGGCCGACTTCAGCTCGTCGAACGGCGGCAGGTTCATGGCCTGCACCGACAGGCTAAGCCCTTGCCGATCCACCATGTAGAAGAGGGTCTTGCAGGTTTTCAATTCCGCGTCCTGGCACCACAGTCCCACGGCCCCGGTCTTCTCGCCGCTGAGCGCCAGGAACGCATAATCCCAGAAGTTGGCCCAGAGGTTCGTCCACAGGGCGGGTTGCATGTGACGATCGAGGCGCACGCCCTCGAAGATGGGCGCCTCGACGGTGACTTCAGGCGCCAAGGCCGTCAGCGTGAATCCGCAACCGTAGACCCCGCCGCGCGGGCTTTCCGCCTTGGGAGTCAGCAGAAGATCGCCGGTCTGGGCATCGATTGTCACCTCCAGCGAGAACGACTCGTCGGCGAATCTCAGGCTTCCATTGCTCAAGCCCTTGTAGGCGAGCAGCACGTCGCTTTTGTCCTTGACTTCGAAGACGAACGTGCTCGTCGCGGTCGGGTAGTGTTGGTTGGGCCAAGTGGCCGTCGGCGGCAGATCCCACCAAGGCCACTCGAAGAGCTTGTGCGCCGATTCCCGTTCGGGAACCATGTGTTGGGTGCCCAATCCGCTGGGCAGGTGGGGGAGGAGCAGCTCCGGCCTGGCGTCCCGCGCCAGGTACTCCTCCCGCGTGAGCTTGTTAAAGAAACTCACGAGCACGCCGTCGCGAATCTCGGCGCGGAAACGACCGGTCTCGGCTATTGCTCCGCGCGGCGTAATGTTGATGCGAACAGCGGCGCCGCGATCCTGCCCCGCCGGTTCTGCGGCCACCACGACGGCGGATAGCAGCGACAGTACAAGTGACACAGCAATGAGTTGGGAAAGGTCTCGCATCATTTCCTCTCGTTCATCACGCGCTCTTACACCTGGTTCCGCGACGACTGTCCCATCCTAAACACCCGCGGTGGCGGATTCAAGCAGGCGCACGACAGCCGCTCCGCGGCAGGAGGCATCGGTGGCCCCCAGCAATGGACCCCACGCTAACCGCAGAGCGCGGGTCGCCGGGTTGGGGCGATTCTGCCGCCGGCACGGCCGGACTTCACCCGTTCGCAATACGGGTTCTGCCAGGGCGACCGTGGTACGATCGGAACTTCCTCAATACCCATGTCCTCGACTCGCTTCTTGAAGTAGTCGCCGTAGATGCCATCGCGGTCGCGAATGAGGAAGCGTGGTGCTTCGTTATGGGGGAAGGCATTGATGATCTGTTGGGCGGTCAATTCGGCGTAGGGATTGGTCGTCACGTTGAAGTGAACGACCTGTCACCGGTCACCCGCCTCGCGCAATCCGCCGATGTCGGTTTCATGACCGTCTTTTCTCCATCCTTCGAATCGTCTCTCGCCGGTTTCCGCCGTTATCGTACTCGCCGGGGACTTCGACTGCAAACATTACGCCTGCTCGAAAAGCGGCTGGACCGTTGCATCAGAGGTGGCCATAGGCCAAAATGCCTTTTGGTTTCCGTTTTCCTCCGCCGCCGATCGATCCGGTCCTCTCCCGTCGGTCGGCAAAGAGTATCTTGGAAAGGAGTTTGCGCCCGTGGCCGTACCGAAGAACGATGCGATATCGAGGCGGGAGATGATGCAGGCGATTGGTGCGGGCAGTGCGGCGGTGCTGGGAGCCCACATGGCCGGCGCTGCCGAAGACAGCCCTCCATCCCGTCCGAGCGGGCAGAAGAGCGCGCTCGGCCTGAAGCATCCTCCGCTGGACAAGGTCCGCGTGGGGATGATCGGCATGGGCGGACGGGGCACGGCCCTCATGGACGAGCTGCTGAAGCCCGACGGCGTGGCGATCGCCGCCGTTTGCGACATCGTGCCGCAGCGCACGGCCGCCGCCCAGGCGCACGTGGCGACCAAGGGCCGGCCCTTCCCGGCCGGCTATTCCAAGAACGAGCACGACTTCGAGAACCTCTGCCAGCGCGACGACGTGGACCTGGTGTACATTGCCACGCCGTGGGAGTGGCACGCGGCCATGGCCGTGTGCGCCATGAACTACGGCAAGCACGCGGCGATCGAGGTACCCGCGGCCATCACGCTCCAGGAGTGTTGGGACCTGGTGGACGCATCCGAGCGGACGCAACGCCATTGCATGATGCTGGAGAACTGCTGCTACGGCGAGACGGAGATGCTCGTCATGAACATGGTCCGGCAGGGCGTCATGGGCGAATTGACCCACGGCGAGGCCGGCTATATCCATCCCTACGCCGAGGCCCTCCTCAGCACCGCCGACTCCAGCGTCTGGCGGAGGCGGCACACGATGAAGCTCAACGGCAACCTTTACCCCACTCATGGTCTCGGCCCCGTAGCCCTGTACATGGACATCCACGGCGGGGACCGGTTCGACTATCTCGTGTCGATGAGTTCGTGCCAGCGGTCGCTCGGCCGATGCCGGAGCATTATGGTCGAGTTCTCCCTTGCCGCGCCGCGGCCGTACAGCCGGATCAACCTGGTCTCCGGGACTGGAGGCACGTTTGCCGACTACCCCCCGCGGCTTGCGCTTAAGGGCAAGGAGGATGCATGGGAGAGCGACCTCGCCCCGTATTTCGAGAAGTACGGCCACCCGCTCTGGAGACAGCAGAAGAAGGAGGCCCTCAAGTCCGGCGGACACGGCGGCATGGACTACCTCTTGAACTGGCGACTGATCCAATGCCTGCGAGCCGGCCGCCCCCTGGACATGACCGTGTACGACGCAGCCGCCTGGTCCAGCGTCTTCCCGCTCAGCGTGGCGTCCGTCGCCAAGGGGAGCGTGCCGGTGAGCGTGCCGGACTTTACCCGCGGACAATGGAAGACGCCCAGGCCGTTGCTGGCCGCCGATGCCTGAAGATAGGGCGCGGGACGGCGATAGTAATTCAGCACTGATTGATTCTCGGCGGAGTCTCTTGAGGTTTCGGCGTGATTCGGCCCCTCGGTCCCCCTGCAACTCGATCCCCCGCCTTGCACGAACCGCGACGGGAGGCGAAACTGGGTTTTTCCTGCACTAGGTCGAAAGGATATCTCATGAAATCTAGACGCG
>JBEKTY010000280.1:0-7082 GCA_049515555.1 Thermoguttaceae bacterium | reverse complement strand
CATCGCCACGGCCCGCGAGTCGCACATCAAACGAACACGCAAAAAACTGCGGAAAATGGGCATCTACCTGAAAGATCTCATCCGCTGCAAATGGCCTTGAACTTGCGCAGTAATACTAATCGAGACTTCTGTGTCTGCGGCCCTATCAAGCAGACTCAACTTGTACGCAATCACCGCGTGTCCCGCCTCATGGCAGGCCATATGCCACCGTGGTTCCTTATCGGTCATTGGCTGGTTCTCCGGTGCTGACTTTGGATCGGCAGAATTCTGCCGATACAGTCTGGCATGGGAGCACCACCGCCGTCAATCAGTTCTCGGCGACCCCGACCGACTGCGAACGCCAAGGTGATGCCGTCTCGGATGCCTCGAAGGACACCGTTTTCTCGGCCAGCCGGGCTGTCTTGCTTGCGCGCGTCGGTCACATCGACCGGCGCTTCTAAGCGGCAC
This sequence comes from Thermoguttaceae bacterium, assembly GCA_049515555.1. GTDB lineage: Bacteria > Planctomycetota > Planctomycetia > Pirellulales > Thermoguttaceae > JBEKTY01. The sequence continues at coordinate 6,635 of JBEKTY010000280.1, read as the reverse complement.
AGTCGGGGTTAAACAGGAAACCGTTCCTTTGCCGACGCCCCTCTGCCCCGCGCCGACCAGTCCGCCAAACAGGTGTCGCCGAATTGGGAGAATTGAGCGGGATTCGGTAACTTCAGGCAAAGCCGCCGGCGGCCTCTCGCAGTCGTGTAGCGGCAGCGGAAACTACTGCCACAACGTCGCCAACGGCACCGTCAGCCCCACCCATGACGGGTCCATTCCTGCTCAAAAGATGTCGAAGAACTGGGCTTGCGGCTTGGCCACAGATATGATACATTTGTATATGTACGGCGGAAGGGATTAGGGATTGGCGGGGAGGGCGGAAGGGGGAAGGCGGAGGGCGGAACGCTGATAAGCGCTAATTCGCGCTGATGAGTGTTCCCCTTCGTCGCTACGACTCTGCCGGAGCGCGGAATTCCTGAGTGGGCGCACATGCCGGCCGTTGACGATCGAGAATGACTAAGGCTCTCTAGTTCACTGCTGTACGTATTTCCTGACATGCCAGGCGTTTGCCACCCCGTCGGGGACCCCGCATTTGGCGTTGTGTGCCGACCATTTTGTGGCAAGAAGGCGCCCTAGTCGAACACGCCACCAAAAGACGTATATTTTTGCGCTCGCCGGCCGAATCGCTAACGCAATTCAGCACATGGGTTACGGACTTGTCGATCAGCGTAAGTTTCGAACGGTGTTGCGAGGCGTTCGACATGTGAAGGGATTGGGGACGAACGGGGACTGCGGCGGCCGGAGGGATGAAGGATGAAGCGGACGGAAGGCGGCATCTCTGTCAATCTGTGTTCATCGGTGGATCGTTTGTCCACAGATTTCACAGATGCGCACAGATCAGGCTCCCGGAAAAGAGCGGAAGGCGAAGGCGGACAACGGGTTATGGGGCCAGGAACCGCGCAAGTCGAACACGTACCCCTGGAGACGTATGACTTTACGTCTCCCGGCAAAACCGCTAACGCAAGTCAGCACATGAGTTGCAGACTCTTCGAACGCGGTAAGTTTTGAAAGGTACCTCGGGGCGGCCGACTGTTCGACAAGGCAAAAGGGGGGAAGGCAAATTGCAAAATGTAAAATGCAAAATGGGCTCGGCCGGGCGGGTCGATCCAAGCCGCAGGGCGGAGCCCCCAAGACCCAAGACCAAAGCCCCAAGGCCATGGCCCGAAGACCCAAGACCCAAGACTGAAGGCCGAACGGTTGCCCTAGGCCAAGGCCGGCTCCAGGAGCGGAGATTCCTGGCAGGCCATCCACGGCCGCACGTTCTGCCCGGCCACGGCGACCACGCTCAGGTCGGAGTCCAGCGCGAGGTCGATTTCTTCCAGCGACGGATTGGCGAATCGCTCGCCGGCGGCCGTCCGCAGGCATTGCACCTTGGGCCGGACCGGGTACTGGGGACTGAAATCGACGACCACCGCTTCGATCCCGTTGGAAAGCGTCACCACCTGCCCGATCGGAAACGGCGGCACGACCCGGTAAAAAGCCTCCGCGACGACGGGATCGAAGAAGCCGCGGCAACTGGTGCGCATCTCGTGCAGGGCCTGCACGGGCAGCTTCGCCGGCGAATAGCAGCGCTGCGTCGTCGCGGCGTCGTACACGTCGGCGATAATGGCAATACGGGAGAAAACGGGAATCTGCCGGCCCACCGGCGGCGGCAGCTCCTGACCGCTGGCCGCGTCGATGCGGGCCGGGTAGCCCCCGCCGCTGTAACGCTGATGATGGTTCAACACCACCTGCGCCGCCGAGGCCGGCACGCCGTTGTGGACCATCTCGTAACCGTAGGTCGTATGCCGCCGCATCTCGGCCATCTCCTCGGGCGTGAGCTTTCCCGGCTTGTCCAGGATCTCCCGCGCGACGCGCATCTTACCCACGTCGTGCAACAGGCAGCCCAGCCCCAGCAGGTGCAGCTCCTTGGCTTCCCGCGCGGTCTTGTGCTGCCGCTGCTCGATCAGGTAGCGCTCCAGTTTCATCCCCAGCAGCAGGGCCAGGTAGCAGACGTTGGCCGAGTGCGAGACCAGGTAATTGTCGAAGGCGTCCAACTTTTGCAGCAGAATGCCGCTGCCCAAACTGGACTTCAGGAAGTTGAACAGCTCGGAGATCGAGCTCTGGAAATGGCGCAGGTCGACCTCGACCCTGGCATCCCGCAGCATGGAATGGAAGTTCCGCCGCACGTGGTGGTAAATCTCGCGCTGGCAATCGCTCAGCCCTTCGTCCACCAGGTCTTCCAGGAACTCGAAATCGCGGTTGCGGACCCACACGTCGAGGATGCCCAGCCGCTTCAGGCGGGGAATTACGTCCATCGGGATCTCCACGTCCCGTTGCAGCAAATAGCGATAGGGATCGTGGGGTAGCGGGATTGGCCGCGCCAAGATCATCCCGGGTCGGATCTCGGAGAGGGGTACACGCAGCATGGCCGGATACCTTGGGGCGCAAAGCTCCACGTATGCGTCACTATGCAACGTTAGCTCACCATTAGCGGGTTGCAACTACGACGTGGAAAAGCCTTTATGTGCCACCCGATGTGGTTCCTCATGCTGGCGGGGGTGGCCTGCCGGTAGGTACGCCACGTGTTTTTTTCCGCGCAGAACGCGCCCGCAGAGGCACGGCTGATTTCTCCAAGGGTGGTACACGATTCGGACGGTATTTCACGTCATCGCGGACCAGAAGCCTGCGAGGCTGCCCCGCCGGCGTAATGGACGGCTTGGAGCGAATGCTTTCGCAAAATTTCGCCGTCCGGCTCGATCCCCAGCCCGGGAGTTGACCATAGTGGCACGCACATCCGGCCGTCGGTGGGGTCCCGCCTGGCACGGGAAGGCTCGGCGAGGTTGACGGCCAAGACTTCGTCGGCCGGGAAGTAATCGGCCGGATAGACCCCCCGCGCGGTGGCCGCCAGGGCCAATGCGATCCGTTGGCCGACGGCGCTTTGCGGCACGCCGCCGGCCCAACAGCCAACGTCGCTCGCCCGGCAGCTCTCGTGGATTGCCACGGCGGCGGTAAGCCCGCCGACCCGGTCTGCCTTCAGATTGACCAGCCGGCAGCTTTTGAGGTCCAGCGCCATCTCGGCCTGGGCGGGAGTGGTGATGCCTTCGTCCAGGCAGATGGGCGTTCGCACCGCCTCCTGGAGCATGGCATTGCCGACCAGATCGTCGGCCGCCAGCGGCTGCTCGATCATGGCCAGGCCGAAATCGTCCAGGCGGCAGAGCATTTCCATGTGTTCCAGGCCCAGGGAGCCCTCGCAATCGACGTGGAAGGTCTGTGTCGGGAACTCCTGGCGGACGACGCGGAGCATTTCCAGGGCCCAGCCGGGCCGGAGCTTGAGTTTCACGCGCGGGAATCCGGCCTCCAGGGCCCGCCCGATGGCCGCCAGGAACTCGTCGATAGACTCCATCCGATCGAAGGTGACGCCGACCTCCACCGCTTCCGGGCTGCCGCCGAGCACTGTGTATAGTGGCCGGCCTTGCTGCCGCGCGTTGAGGTCCCACCAGGCGGCATCCAGGGCGGCCTTGGCATAGCGGTTGCCGCGAAAGGGCGCCAGCCGCTGGGCCAGGGCCTCGCCCGAATCGAGCGTGGCGCCCGCCACGGCCGGGGCCAGCCAATCGCGGAGCAGGGCGAAGGCGCCGCCGGCCCATTCGCCGCCCAGCAGGGGCGCGCTTCCCGGGCTGGCCTCGCCCCAGCCCGACATGCCGCCGCCGGACATTCGCACCACTACCGTTTCCAGGCGGTCGCAGTGCCGGCCGGCGATTTGGCACGGCCGCACCAACGGTAGGGCAAGGTGAAATACGTCGATCGCGTCGATGTGCATGGGAGTAGGAGGCAGGAGGCAGAAGTCAGGAGTTAGAAGTTAGGAGTCAGAAGTTGGGAGACCAAATACTCGTCATACTCGTCGCGGGCGGGGTGGTCGTCAAGTGGGCCGCAGCCGGGACAGCCGGTGGAGAGGGCCCAGCACCCCTGGACCGGCCGTGCTGCCACGGGATGACAAGTATGATAGACTACTTATGGGGATGCGACCACCATTTGACCCGCCGTATGGCTTCAAGCGGGCTTCTTTGCGGGAGGCGACTGATGCGCGGCGCCAGCTACAATGCTCGCACCAGGCAAGGCAGGGTGAAGGCGCGCGTTCTTCGGGACGTGGTGCGCCGCGTAGTTGCAGCGGCGGAGCCAGAACGGATTCTCCTTTTCGGCTCGGCTGCCCGCGGCGAGATGGGGCCCGACAGCGACCTCGATCTGCTGGTCATTAAGGCAGGGAAGTACCATCGCAGGCGGTTGACGACGAGCATTTATCGCTGCCTGCGCGGTGTGGATGCGGCCGTGGATGTCGTGGTCGTGACGCCCGACGAGGTGGCGCGATATCGCAACACTCCCTGCCTGGTAATTTGTCCCGCCTTGAGGGAAGGAAGGATCATCTATGCCACGCAAGCGGCTACCGCCCGATGACCCGCGCGAGTGGCTCAACCGCGCCGCGAGCAACTTGGCCCGTGCGCGGACTCCCGTGTCCGGCGCATACCTGGAGGACTTCTGTTTCGATGCCCAGCAGGCCGCGGAGAAAGCCGTCAAAGCTGTGCTGATTCACCACGGCGCGGTTTTCCCCTACGTCCACGACCTGGGCCGCCTGCTCAAGCTGCTCGACGGGCGCGGTGTGAAGATACCGAAGTACGTGTGGGACGCCGATGAACTGTCGCCGTTCGCCGTCGAGTCTCGCTATCCCGGGCTTTCCAGCCCCGTAACAGCAAGGGAACACCGCCGGGCAGTCCGCATGGCCGAAGCCGTACTGAGTTGGGCGATACGGCAAGTCGAAAAGCGCCGGTGTTAGGGTGGGGACGCAACTGGCGGTCGCCGGGCGGCCCGCCCGTGTGTTCCCTTCTAACTCCTGACTTCTGACTCCTGACTTCTGACTCCTGACTTCTGACTCCTGCCTTCTCCCCGCTCGTGTGTCAGCTCGATGGCCTTCAGCAGGCCGCGGGCCTTGTTGAGCGTCTCTTGCCACTCGTTGGCCGGGAGGCTATCGGCGACGATGCCCGCCCCGGCCTGCACGTAGGCCCGCTCGCCGTGGACCACGATCGTTCGCAGGGCGATGCAGGTGTCCATGTTGCCGTTGAAATCGACGTAGCCCACGGCGCCGGCGTAGGGGCCGCGGCGGCAGGGCTCCAGCTCGTCGATGATCTGCATGGCCCGCACCTTCGGCGCGCCGGAGACGGTGCCGGCGGGCAGGCAGGCCTGCAAGGCGTCGAAGGCCCCCTTGCCCGGGGCCAACTGCCCGCAAACGTTCGACGTAATGTGCATGACGTGGCTGTAGCGCTCGATGGTCATGACGTCGGCCAGCTCGACCGAGCGGTAGCGGCATACGCGGCCCACGTCGTTGCGGCCCAGATCGACGAGCATTACGTGCTCCGCCCGCTCCTTGGGGTCGGCCAGCAGCTCCTCGGCCAGCCGGCGGTCTTCCTCGTCGGTTCGGCCGCGGGAGCGGGTGCCGGCCAGCGGACGAACCGTCACCTGGCCGTCCACCACGCGAACCATCACCTCCGGCGAGCTGCCCACCAGGGTCACGCTGGGCGTCCGCACGTAGAACATGAACGGGCTGGGGTTCACCACGCGGAGCGTGCGGTAGATCTCGAAGGGATGGGCCTTTAGCGGCACTTCCAGCCGCTGGCTGGGCACGACCTGGAAGACATCGCCGGCGCGGATGTACTCCACGCACTTCTCGACGGCCCGCTCGAACTCCTCCCGGGTGAAATTGGAAGGGTACGTTCCGCGCACGTCGCCGCCGGGCTGGATATCGACCAACTCCAATCCGCCGGCGGGCGAGGCCAACTGCTCGACCAGGCCATCCACGCGTCGCCGGGCATCGTCGTAAGCCCCTGCCACCGTCTGACCCGGCCGATCGAGCCGCGCCATGGCCACCACCACGATCGTCTTCGATACGTTGTCGAAGACCACCATCCGGTCGTAAAAGGCGAAGGCCAGGTCGGGCACCTGCCGATCGTCGGGCGGGGCGTGGGGCAAGCGCTCGAAGTAGCGCACCGTGTCGTAGCCCGCATAGCCCACCGCCCCGGCACAAAACGGCGGCAGCTCGGGCAGCCGCACCGCCCGAATCGCCTCTACCCGCCGGCGCAGCTCGTCCAGCGGGTTGGCGCACTCCAGCGAGCGGGTGACCAGCGTGGGGCTGCCCGCCGCCGACAGGCCCGTATGCGCATTGGTCGTCACGCGGTTGCCGTAGGCCTCGATCTCGAAGAAGGGCTCGGTGGCCAGGAAGCTGTAGCGGCCCACCTTCTCGCCGCCGATCACGCTCTCGAACAGGCACGCGCAGCGGCCGGCGTCGATCTTGTGAAAGGCGCTGACCGGCGTCAGCGAGTCGCACACCAACCGCCGGTAGACCGGCACCAGCGCCCCGTCGTGGGCCAGTTGCCGGAAGGTATCGAAGTCCGGGCAGTGGGCGGCTGCCGCGGCAATCGCCTGCGAACCCATACAATAATCCCTCGATTCAAATTGCAAACGCCCCCGTGGGCTCGCCCCCACGGAGCGCTGATTCTCCACTACAACGCTGCAAAGAACGCCTGTCTTGTCCTCCGCTGGCGTGCGCCCCGCCCCCCCGGCCGGGCGGGGGGCCCGGGGGGGCAAGTGCTATAGGAGGGAAGCAAAGG
>JBEKTY010000279.1:0-7087 GCA_049515555.1 Thermoguttaceae bacterium | reverse complement strand
CCAGTTCGTATGCACGAGGGAGCGCAACAGATTTCAAAGAACCTAACAAGCCCAGTTTGCCAAAATTATTGGGTTTTATTCAGACCACCCTAGCCCTCTCCCGGAGGGAGAGGGGACCGGGCGTGCGCATTCCATTGTACCCCACTACAGCGGCGCGCAGCGGCACGGCCTACAGCAGCTTGGCCTTGAGGCTTTCCAAGAGGCGAATGCCCTGGCCGATCTCCTCTTTCTGCCGCAGGGGGTCCTGGGGGATCTCCCGCTCGATGGTCAGGGGGCCTTCGTAGCCGATCTCCTTGAGCGTGCGGAGGAAGTTCTCCATGCCCACGGCGCCCTGGCCCAGCGGGACTTCGGCGCCCCAGGTTTCGCCGGGTCGGTCGGACCAGGTGGCGTCTTTGCAGTGCACGCTGCGGACGTAGCGGCCCACCTTTTGCAGGGCGGCGATGGGATCGCCCGAGCCGTACATGATCATGTTCGCCGGGTCGAAGTTCACAAACAGGTTGTCGCAGCCGGCGCGGGAGAGGAACGCCACGAGCGAGTCGGCCGTCTCCTGGCCGGTCTCCAGGTGCAGCCGCTGCCCTTGCAAGCGGCAGTGGTCGCACAACTGGCGGGTCACGGCGAGGCACTGTTGGTACAGGGGCTCAGCCGGGTCGTGGGGCACGAAGCCCACGTGCAGCCCCACGGCATCCACGCCCAGCAGCCGGGCGAAATCGGCGATTTCCTTCATCTCTTGCAGGCGTGCCGCGCGGGTGGCGGGGGGCACCAGGCCCACGGTCCGCTGGCAGGTGGGGATGTCGGCGTAGCTTTCGCCCTCGAAGCCGCCGAAGACCACGCTGATGCGGATGCCCAGCTCGCGAAGTTGAGCCAGGAATTGCTTGGCCCGCGCGGGCGTCCGGCTGGCCGCCTGCGGCGCGTGAAGCTGAATGGTGGGCACGCCCAGCTCGTGGGCCACGCTCAATTGCACGCCCAACCCGGCGTCGATACTGGCGAATACGCCCAGCGGCCACTTGTCCATAGCGGGCTCCTAAAGTAGAAGGCAGGAGTCAGAAGTCAGGAGTCAGAAGGGAGGAAATGGGAGCCTAGCTGCTATCTCCTTATCTTCTGACTTCTGACTCCTGACTTCTGACTCCTGCTTCCTAAACCGTCTTCGAGCCGTCGGGGGTATCGTTGCTGTCGGGGTCGAACCACGACTCCTTGAAGTCGATCCGCTTGCCCTGCCGGGCGGCCTTGTTGGCCGTCAAGGCGATCACGGCGTCTTTCAACGCCACGACGGGATGGCAGCGGGGCTGGTTCTCGGGCGCCGGGTTGCGGATGCACCACGCCCAATGCTCGAGCTCCTCGGCGTAGCCCCGGTCGGCTTCCTGCAAGGCCAGCCGGCCGACGGCGGCCGACGGCTCGTCGCCCGCCTCGACCGCCTCCAGGATCAGGCCCTTCTTCTTGGAGGGCATCACGCGGGTCTTCTTCTTCGTGTCGGCCACCTTGTACAGCAAGACGTCCTTCTCCTGCTCCAGCACGAGCGTGCCCTCGGTGCCGAAGACGGTCTCGCCGTAGCCGCCGAAACCATTGCCGTTGATCGAGGCGTACTGCACGCCGATCTTCTTCTTGGCCTTCTCCGGGTCGTGGGCATCGTAGCCGGGGGCGGGAAACTCGATGATGCAGTACACGTGGTCTTCGATGTCGCGATCGTGCGGGAACAGCGGGCGGTTGGCGGCCGCGGCGACGCTCAAGGGATGCTGCATCTTGCCGCCGTGGACGGCGGCGATGAAAATACTGGCCGCGTCGAGCTGGTGGCTGCCCAACTCGGCCATCAGGCCCGCCCCGGTGCGGTCCCACAGCCGCCAGCGGATCAGCTCCTCGAGGGCCGGGCAGTTGTAAACGAGGGCCCCGGCGGAGTCTTTGATGGCGTGCGGTTTGTAGCCCAGTTTTTCGGCGTCCACGTCGCCGTCGGCGATCTGGGCCTCCTTCTGGGCGAGCAGCCGCGTGGCCATGGCGATGGCCGCCGGGTCCGGCTTGTCGGCCTTCTGGGCGTCGGCCAGGTTCCGCTGGAACTTCTTCATCTCCTTTTCCAATTGATCGGCGTTGGGGTCTTCCTTGCGGGTCTTCACGCCGGGCGGCAACGGCATCTGCCAACTGTCGTTGCCCGGCAGGTTGCCGCGGTGCCACTGGGCGCGGATGAAGTGCAGATCGCCCAACAGCCCGCGCTGGATCAGCTCGACGGCGTTGTTGTACAGGATGCTGTAATGCCGCTGGTGGCCGACGGCCAGGTAGAGCCTGGTCTGCTTGGCGGCGCGGGCCATCTGCTTGCACTCGCCGACGCTGTGGGCCATGAGTTTTTCGGTGATCACGTGCAGGCCGGCCTGCATGGCGGCCAGCGCCGCGGGGGCGTGCAGGTGCAAGGGCAGGGCGATGATCACCGCCTCCAGGCCGTCCTGCTTCGCGTTCTTGAGCAGCTCGTCGTAGGGGCCGTAGACCTTGACGTTTTTGCGGGCCTCGGCCTCGTCCTTCCACTTGTAGATTTCCAACAGCCCCGGGCGGGCCGCCCGCTGCGTGTGGCTGTAGTAATCACCGTTGAATGCCCGGTACTGATTGTAGGGCCGGATATCGGCGATGGCCTTCACCTGGATGAAGCCGGGATTGATGGCGCCGATCAGCACGCCCCCCTCGTCGCCCGTGCCGATCACTCCCACGCGGAGCGGCTCCTTGACGGTCGCGCCGTAGCCGAAGTAGTAGGGGCCCATGCCGCTGCGGGGGGCGATGCCCTGGCGGATCCCCTTCTGCAAGAATTCGCGGCGGACCGCGGGGCTGCCCACGGCGGCGTAGAAGTTCTCCTGCCCGACTTCTTTTTCCTCGGGACCCAGATTCATCGCAGGTCTCTCCTTTGTTCAATCTGAAATGTCAGATCTCAGATCTCAAATCTGAAACCGCAACTCCCCGCCCTCACGTCTTGTAGCGATCCACGTCGGGCGCGATGCCCTCGGGGGTTTCGTCACTGTCGATCTTGAACCACTCCTCGCTGAACTCGATCCGCTTGCCCTGCCGGGCGGCCATGTTGGTCGTCAGGGCGATCACGGCGTCGCCCAGGGCCACTTCGGGGTGGCAGCGGGGCCTGTTCTCCGGGCCCGGGTTGCGCAGGCACCAGGCCCAATGCTCCAGCTCCTCGGCATAGCCGCAGCTGACGGGCTCCTTGCTGGCCGCCGCCGCCGTCTGGTGCGCCGGGCCGCTGGCCTGCGTGTCCATGGTCGGCCCCGCCCCGCCGGAGACCTTGATCGTGCTGGCCGACGCCGGACCCTTCAGCAACAGCGCCTCCTGCTCGCGCTCCAGGATCAGCGTCCCCTTGGTGCCGAAGACGATCTCGCCGTAGCCCCCGAACCCGTTGCCGTTGATCGACGAATACTGCACCGCGATCTTCTTGCGGCGCTTGTCGTCGTCCTCGGGGTCGTAACCGGGGGCGGGGAACTCGATCACGCAGAACACGTGGTCCTCGATGTCGCGGTCGGCCGGAAACACCGGCCGGTCGGCGGCGGCGATCACGCTCAGCGGGTGCTGCTTCTTGCCGCCGTGCATGGCCGAGATGAAAATGCTCGAGGCGTCCAACTGATGGCTCCCCAGCTCGGCCATCAGGCCGGCCCCCGTGCGGTCCCATAGCCGCCAGCGGATCAGCTCCTCGATGGCCGGCCGATCCGCGGAGCCGATCTTCCGGCTCTCGTAGCCCAGCCGCTCGGCCAACGTCTTGCCGCTGTCGTCTGTCTCGTGCAGGATCTTGTCCGCGAGCTGGGCCTGGAGCTGATCGCGCAACTTCAGCAACTGCTCGCACTCGCCGCCGGTGGCCTCGGCCAACTGCCGCTCGCACTTCCTAAGCCGCTCGACCAGTTTCTTGGAGGCCTCGACCTCCCTGGCCTCCGGCTTGATTCCCGGCGGCAGCGGCGGCTGCCAGCTATCGGTGCCGGGCAGATTGCTGCGGTGCCACTGGGCCCGAATATAGTGCAGCTCGCCCAGCAGCCCGCGCTGGATCTGGTCCATGGCGTTGAGGTACAGGATGTTGTAGTGCCGCTGGTGGCCCGTGGCCAGGTGCACCTTCTGGGTCTTGGCGACGCGGGCCATCTCCTTGCACTCGTGGACGCTATGGCCCATGAGTTTCTCGGTGATCACGTGCAGGCCGGCCTGCATGGCGGCGACGGCCGCCAGGGCGTGCAGGTGCAAGGGCAAGGCGATGATCACCGCCTCGATGCCGTCTTGCCTGGCGTTCTGGATCAATTCCTGGTATGAGCCCTTGTAGACGGTGACGTGCCGCAGGGCCTCGGCCTCGCTCTTCCAGCCGTAGACCGACATCAGGCCCGGCCGGGCCGGCTGATCGACCTCGCCGTGCAGGGCCCGGTAGCGGTTGTAGGGCCGAATGTCGCAGATCGCCCGGACCTCGATCAAGTCCTGCAAGCCCTTTTCGAGCGCCCCGATGAGCACGCTGCCCTCGTCGCCCGTGCCGATTACGCCCACGCGGACCGGCGCGCCGAGGGCCTTGCGGTAACCCAGTCCGAAGCCGCCCAGGCCGGCGACGGTCACCGCGCCGGCCGTGGCGCCGGCCTTGACGAAGTCGCGCCTGGACATCTCGGCCCAAAAATTCTCCCGGCCGGCCGCTCTTTCCTGCGGACTCAGATTCATCATCGCTGGGCTCCTTGTTTGTCTTTCTTGGCGGCGTCGCAAGAGCAATCCTGGCAGCCGAACCTCGACAGCAGCGGGCAGACGAGGTAGTTCTCGAGGAAGTAGTCCAGCCCGCCCCAGCGGCCGGCGGCCGTGGTCGCCAGCAGGAACAAGGCGATCATCTCCACGAAGTCCTTGTTGACCAGCAGGGCATGGCCCAACTGCGGCGGATCGGGCGGGATGACCCCGGGATACGACGGCTGGCTCATTACGACGAAGAGCATGAACAGGCCGCCGCCCAGCGCCGCCGGCCGCGTGCAAAGGCCCAGCATCAGGCACACGCCGATGGCCGTCAGGCCCCACGTAATGGCGAACTGGATCAACTGCATCCGCGTCCAGCGGAAGGGATTCCAGCCCGCGGCCAGCGGGTCCGGGCCCGGTGATTCCGGGGCGCCGCCGGCGGCCGGCTCGGCCTCGGCCTTCTTCGCCGTGAGCAGCTCCCGCAACGCCGACTTGTACGCCTCCTGCCGGGCGTCCAACTCGACCAGCCAGACCTTGGCCTCGCCGCGGAGCTTCATCATCTGGTCGCGGTCGCGCTTCTTCTGGAAGTCGGCGCCGGGGCTGGTTCTGCGGCTGTCCTCGAAGCGCCCCAGCGCGGCGAAGTGGGCCTGGATCTCGCTCCAGTGCTCGGCCAGGTACTTCTCCGTCCCCTGCAGGTGTTTTGCAAAAACCTCCTGGGCCTCCTCCGCCAGATTCTTGCCAGTCCGTTCTACGTGCTTCTTGAAGGCCTCCTGGGCCGGGTCGGCCAGATCGGCATGCCCCGCCAGGAATCGGTCGCGGAGGGCTTCGTACTGCTTGGTGCGGGCCTCGTTCTTGACCAGCTCGGCCTTGGCTTTCTTCGCCTTGCCGTCGGCATCCTTCATCTCGAGCTCGACGGTTTCCAACTTGCCCTCCAGCCGCTGCCGGCCGTCGATGTCCGGCACCATGGCGAAGAACATGCCCGAGAGCGGCCCCCGGGCGCCCGCCAGAAAGCCCTCCGTCTCCGCCGCAAACTGCACCGGATGCTTGAACTTCCACACTCCCTCGTACAGGAAGTGACAACCCAACGACAACCGCAGGGCTACCAGCAGCACCACGGTTGCCATGCCGATGGAAAACTTGTAGCTGTTCAGGGGGAACCTCCTTCGACCTTGCGTGCGGCCGCGCCGCTAGGGTCTGTCACGGTGTCATGCGGTCCGTGGGCAGGATCTTTGCGGACCAAGAGCAATGGGCACCGCACGGCAGGTGGGAAAACCAACCCTTGCCCCGGTCAAGTTCTTATTCTAACCATTTTTCCATTGGCACGCCAGGGGCCCGCGCGGAAAGGGCGGAAGGGGGCCGGCGGAAGGGCTGACGGGCAAAAAAGGGCCGCCCAGCGGGCTTGGTCCCTCAGTACTCCTCCTCGATCGGGACCGGCAGGATATAGTGGTATCCTCCCGGGCCGCAGCGCTCTTCGAGCGTGTTGAGAACCAGCTCGCAGTCGGTCTGGTCGTCGAAGGGGCCGGCCATGAAGAGGGGCTTGCCGTTCTTGCCGAAGCAGAACTCTTCGGTACACAACTCGGGGTCGATATCCCCGAAAATATACTGGGCCACACGGTAATCGGGATGCGGCGGCAGCCCCAGGTCGGCCGCGTACCGGACCGCCCCTTCGACCAGCTTGCGGGCGTACTCGGGCTCAATCAGGACCACCGGGGCTTGCTTGCTCATCCGCTCGTGAACATCCCGTTCGTAAATCGGCCGGGGGGCCACGCCCATCATCGCGTTCTTCACGCCCCGACAATATACGTCGAGCAGGAACACCGCAAAGGCGACGGTTCCGTTGTGCAACTGGCGGCTAATGAGCACCTGGCCCATGCCGGCCTGCCAGAGGTTGGCCGAGGCCCAACAGTGGAGGACGGGAGCGGCCGCCATCGCCCGCAGCCGGGCCGCCAGGCCCGCCGACTGCTGCCGGGCCAGCGCCCGGCGCTCGGACTTGCGCTTCGCCTTGGCCCGTTCCAGTTTCTTCTGCCGCCGGTGTGAATTGACTGCCATGCCAAGCCTCCATTCTTTGGGTGCCCCGTTCTTCGGACATTATATTAAATTCGGGCCTGGCGACCAAGGGCGATCGGGCCGCAACCGTGCTACAATGGACGTTGAAGCTGGGCCCCTTAGTGGTCTGTCGATCTCGACTTTACGAGTTGGGTGCCACTGCTGGCTTGCCCAGCAGTGCTGGACACACGGTTGGGCAAGCCAACCGTGGCACCCGTAAGCTCGACTTGGACAGACCACTTAGTATCGCCCCTCACCCCGCCCTCTCCCGGAGGGAGAGGGGACACTGAACGCTGAACGCTGAACGCTGAACGCTGAACGCTGAACGCTGAACGCTGAACGCTGAACGCTGAACGCTGAACGCTGAACGCTGAACGCTGAACGCTGA
>JBEKTY010000278.1:0-7103 GCA_049515555.1 Thermoguttaceae bacterium | reverse complement strand
GGTATTGCGTTTGGCTTCGTACCAATCCGCGAGCTTCAAGAGCGCGAAGACGGACAATACCGGAAGGCCTGGCGAAAGGCCAGTGCAGTCCGGTTTGCGGGTATTCTGTTGGTTCCTTCTGGAAGCTGCTCAAGTTATTCTTTCGCAGTCCGCAAGTTAGCGTCGCGCTTCCTGATGTACTCCTCACGCTCCACCGTGAGGAGTACGACAGAAATTGATTCGCCGATACTAAACTTTCATGCCTTCCAAATTGACTTCGAGTCTCTTGTTCTCTTTGATGAGGTCGGCCATGGTGAGGAAGCAGCGTCGGGCGGCGGCCTCGCGGCCGAGGATGGCCGTCAGCGTGCCGTCGACGGCACGTTGCGCCGAAGGGTTCTCATAATGCCCTTCCACGACGTTCCGGTAAAATGCGGCGATGTTCTTGACGACGCCTTCGCTGAAGAGGTCGCCGCTGGTGCCCGAGTAGTGCCGCGTGCCGCCGCGGACATAGTTCTTGCCGCCGTACTGCAGGTGGGCCGTGGCCTGCATCCCGCAGAGGCTGGCCGAGAGGGTGGTAAGGTCGATGTTGTTGTTGATGCTCTGCGTAACGTGGGTCCAGAGGGCGCCGTCGGCCAGTTCGTAGATCACCGCCGCGGCGTCGGTGCGGTCGCCGTGCGGCTCAGGCCGGCAGATGCGCGAGCGTCCGCAGGCGCTCGTGGGCCGTTGGCCCAGGGTCCACACGATGCCGTCGATGATGTGGATATCGTAGGAGACGATCGTGTCGCCGCTCAACGCGGTGTCGGAGAGCCAGATCTCGTTGCGGAGCCGGCTCTCGATGTTCTTGCCCAACGCCGGATCGGGCCAGGCCTGCCAGGCGATTCCGAAGGAGGCGGCGTGGGCCAGTTTTCCCAGCCCGCCTTCGCGGACGCTCTTCGCCACCTCGATGCAGGCCGGGTCGTGCGGCAACTGGTAGTCCACCAGGAAGCATCGCTGTTTCTGCGTGGCCTGTTTGGCGGCGGCTTCGATGAGCAAGCAGCCCGGCACGTCGACGGCAATGGGCTTGGCCATGTAGACGTGCAAACCGGCCTCGACCGCGGCCTGGGCCTGTTCGGGATAGAAGTAGGGCACGTCCTCGATGAGGACCGCCTCGACCCCGCTGGCGATGAGTTTCTTATAGCCCGATAGCCCGCTGAAGCACCGCGACTGGTCGACGCCGAACTTGCCGCCGGCCGCACGGGCGACATCCGGGAAGTAGTCGGCCAGGGCGTGCAGCTCGTAGCCGCCGTGCTTCATGAACAGCGGCAGCAGCCATTGGCCGCGGCCGCCGCAGCCGATCAACCCCACCTTGATCTTCCGCCCCGTCGCGGCCGGCTTCGGTGCGTCGGCGGCCAGCACGTGCGCGCCTCCCAGCATCGACATCGAAGTCGCCATGGCGGCGGCGCTGCCGAGGAGTCCGCGTCGAGAAATCGTCGGTTCGTTCTTGTTTTGTGTACTCATAAGATCGATCCTGGGGTTTGCTATACGTAGCCGAATTCCCACCCTTGGCGGGGCTCGCGCCGCAGCAGGGCGTTGGCCTTGTCGCTGTTGGTGAACCGGCCTTCGCGGAAGTCGTAGGCGAGCTTCTCGCGGACGCGCGAGGCGACGTTGCCCAGCAGCATGATCTCGGTGAGCCGCGCGGAGTAATCGAAGTCGGCCGAGGAGCGGCCGCCCGTGCGGATCGCATCCAGGAAATCGACCTCGTGCCCCTTCACGCGCGGCAAAACGGCCTTGGGCCGGCCCACCTGCCGCATGAAACTCTCCGGGAAGAGCCGCACGTCGCTCATCCACCAGCCCGAGACGGCCGTGCCCTTCGTGCCGAAGTAAGCGCTGGGATGCTTGGCGACCGACGCCACCCGCTGGGGATCGACCGTGGGGGGCATGGGCTTGTCGTTGTACGTGCCCGAGCTCCACCGCATGATGCAGGGGGCCATGTCGCCGCGCTGGGGGAAGTGCCAGGAGACGCGGACGCCGTGGGGCCAGTTCGTGGCACTCGGTTCCTCCCCCGCGCACTCCACTTCGCACGTGTCGGCCTCGTACAGCTTCAGGGCCCACACCGCGCCGTCGGCGTTGTGGCAGAACCAGTCGCCCAGCAGGCCCGTGCCGTAGTCGATCCATCCGCGCCAGGCGGCCGGATGGATGCCGCTGCGGAACTCCCGCGCCTCGACCGGGCCTTGCCACAGGTTCCAGTCCAGGCCCGCCGGCACAGCAGCCGGTTGGCCGGCGCTGCGCGAGCCGAAGTCCATCTGATTGAAGGGCGGGCGGACGTGGGCCTCGGTCACGTCGCCCAGGCTTCCCTGCCAGATCCACTCGCACAGCAGCCGCACGTGCTCGCCGGAGTGGCCCTGGTTGCCCATCTGCGTGGCAACCTTCTTGGCCTTGGCCAGCTCGCGCAGCTTGCGGGCCTCGTAGACGTCGTGGCACAGCGGCTTCTCGCAGTACACGGCCAGCCCGGCGTCGATAGCGCGGATGCTGGCCGGGAAGTGATTGTGATCGGGCGTGGCAACCCACGCCGCGTCGAGATGCTTCTGCTCGTCGAAGAGCTTGCGGTAGTCGCTATAGAACTTGGCGTCGGGGAAGCGGCCCTTGATGTTCCTGATCGAGCCGGCGGCGTGGTTCACGTCCACGTCGGCCGCGGCGATGATCTGCTCGCCGGAGGCCACGCCCACGCCCTTGCCGCCCATGCCGCCGATGCCGACCAGCGCAAAGCGGATCTTCTCGTTGGCGGAGTAGGTGCGGGCCATGGCGGCCGGGCCGATCAGCACGGAGGCCGACGCCGCCGCGCCGGCCCGGAGAATGTCTCGACGGGTGATTGCATTTTTCATGGTGGTGGGCGGGCCCGTTACGGCCCGGAATAGGTGGGGATTGCGGCCCGCGCGGTTCCGGGTGCGAACGCCGCACAAACCGGCGAGCGGCCAATAGCCGTCATCTTAACACCAGCCAAGACGCGCGACAAGCGTTTTACGCATGAATCTTCCAGGGGCCAATTTCCTTGCGGCGGCCACCAAAGACGCCCGCGGTTACGGGCAACCGGCCTGATCGGGTAAAATGGCATGATGGCCTCTTCTCCCACGCCATCCAATGTCGCGTCGCCGGCAAAGCTGGATCTGATCGCCACCTCGACCTTCGGCCTCGAGGCGGTGGTGGCGCGCGAACTCCAGGCCCTGGGCTACGCGCCGAAGATCATTCAACCCGGCCGCGTGCTCTTCTCGGGCGACGAAGCCGACGTCTGCCGGGCCAACCTCTGGCTTCGCGCCGCGGATCGAGTGCTGCTGCGACTGGGTGCATTCGAGGCTTGCGACTTCGGCCAGCTTTTCGATCGCACGTTTGACCTGCCCTGGGAGGCGTGGATCGCGGCGGACGCCGCGCTGCCCGTCAGCGGCCGCTCGATCAAGTCGCAGCTTTCCAGCGTGCCGGCTTGCCAGAAGATCGTCAAGAAGGCCGTGGTCGAAAAACTCAAGGCGGCCTACGGCGTGGACTGGCTCGCCGAGACGGGACCGAAGTATGCAATAGAGATTGCCCTGCTGAAGAACCTGGCCACATTGACGATCGACACCAGCGGCGCGGGTCTGCACAAGCGCGGCTACCGTCCGCTGGCGGGCAAGGCCCCGCTGAAGGAGACCCTGGCCGCGGCCATGGTTCTGCTGAGCTTCTGGCGTCCGGACCGGCCGCTGCTGGATCCGTTTTGCGGCACGGGGACAATCCCCATCGAAGCGGCTTTGCTCGGGCGGAACCTGGCGCCGGGATTGCATCGCTCGTTCGCGGCGGAGACGTGGCCGCGCGTGCCGGCAACCCTGTGGGAGGCGGCGCGGCAGGCAGCCCGCGACGCGGCGAAGCCCGAACTGCCGCTTCGTATCCTCGGCACCGATCTGGATCCGCAGGCCCTGCGGCTGGCCCGCTATCATGCCCAAAGGGCCGGCGTGGCCGAGGACATCCATCTTCAGCAACACGCCTTCAGCGACCTGGCGAGCAAGCGACAGTACGGGTGCGTGATCTGCAATCCGCCGTACGGCGAGCGGATGGGCGGGCCGCAGGAGGTTTCGGCGATCTACCGCGCCATGCCCGACGTGTTTCGCCGCCTGAAAACATGGTCCTTTTACATCCTGACCGCCCAGAGCGAGTTCGAGGCCATCGTGGGCCAGGCGGCCCATCGACGGCGAAAACTGTACAACGGGCGGATCGAGTGCACGTATTATCAGTTCTACGGGCCGAAACCGGACGCTCTGCGGCGCAATCCCGCCCCTTTGCCCCAGGCCCCGCCGGGGGATCTGCCGCCGGCGGACCGGGCGCGCCTCGCGCGGCCCAGCCCTCCGGCCTTCGGCGGCTTGTCGGCCAAAGCCCTCGAGCAGGCGGAGATCTTTCGAGCCCGCTTGTCGAAACGGGCGCGGCATCTGCGGCGCTGGCCCACGAAGATGGGCATCACCTGCTACCGCCTCTACGAGAAAGACATCCCGGAGGTGCCATTGGTGGTCGATCGCTACGAGGATTGCCTGCACATTGCGGAGTTCGAGCGTCCCACCGGCCACACGCCCGCCGAGCATGGCGACTGGCTGGACTTGATGAAGCAAACCGCCGCGGGCGTGCTGGAAATCCCCCTGGAAAACGTGTTCCTCAAGGGGCGGCGGCAGCGCGGCACGGCCCGCTGCGAGCCGATCGGCTCACCACAGCGGACCATCGTGGCCCGCGAGGGCGGGCTGCGCTTCGAGATCAATCTGTCCGACTATCTCGATACGGGCTTGTCCCTCGATCATCGCATCACGCGCTCGATGGTACGCGACCTAGCCGCCGGAAAACGCCTCCTCAACCTGTTCGCCCGCACGGGGGCGTTCAGCGTCTATGCGGCGGCAGGCGGTGCGACGTCTACCGTCTCCGTCGAGGCGTCGGACACCTATCTCCAGTGGGCCCAGCGCAACATGGCCCTCAACGGCCTGACGGGCCGGGAGCACCAGTTCCTGCGCCACGACGCGCTGGGATTCCTGCGGTCTGGCGGCCGCCGCGGGGCGTTCGACCTGGCCGTGGTCGATCCGCCCACCTTTTCCAACCGCAAGACGCCCGAAGATTCCTGGGACCCCCAGCGCGATCACGCCGAATTGCTCAATCGCCTGGCGGCGCTGATGGCGCCCCACGGGATCATCTTCTTCTCGACCACCTCCCGCCGCTTCAAACTGGCGGAGGCCGAGCTTCGCGGCCTGACGGTCCGCGAGATCAGCCGGCAGACGGTTCCGCCCGATTTCCGCAACCGGCGGATCCACCGCGCATGGCGGATGACGCTGATGCAATAGGCGCCTTGGGGCCACGTCAGAATGACTTGCACATCTTTCAACGAGGGTGGCACGTCCCTGAGCGCAGCGAAGGGCGTGATTTCCACCCCCCGCCACGCCCTTCGCTGCGCTCAGGGACGTGCCACCCAAACTGATCAACCTATTTTCACGCGGCGCCTTACGTTACTAGCAATGCCATGAGGTTATCGACCATTTCCCGCTGGATCGTGGCGCTTGGGCTGGGCTGGCCCGTCAGGGCCAGCAGCGCCAGATCGCTGGCGTTGTGGGCGGCGATTCTGCTGTTAACCCGTGCCGCTCCCGGCGCCGACGCGGTGTAGGTGAACTGATCGGCCGGAGTGGTGGCCGAGGTGCCGTAGTAGTCGCTAACCGTTACGTCCACCGGGCCGGCGGCCGCGCCTGCGGGGCTGAGAAGCACGATCGTCGTGCCGTCGTCGCTGTAGGGGAGGCCGGCCGAGATTCCGCCGAACAGCACCACGGCCCTGTCCAGCGTGCCTAGATTAGTGCCGGTGATGGTTACCTGTGTGCCGCCGGAGAGGGGCCCGGACGAAGGGCTCACGCTTGTGACTGTCGGGATCGCGAGGTAGGTGAACTCGTCGTTCAAGTTGATGGCCGAGGTGCCGTCCTGCGTGCTAACCGTTACGTCCACCGGGCCGGCCGCCGCGCCTGCGGGGCTGAGAAGCACGATCGTCGTGCCGTCGTCGCTGTAGAGGCCGGCCGCGATTCCGCCGAACAGCACCGTGACCGTGTCTAGCGTGCCTAGATTCGTGCCGGTGATGGTTACCTGTGTGCCGCCGGGGAGGGGCCCGGACGAAGGGCTCACGCTTGTGACTGTCGGGATCGCGAGGTAGGTGAACTCGTCCGACGGGCTGAACGGGTTGACGGCCGAGGTGCCGCCCGGAGTTCTGACGGTCACATCGACCGTGCCCGTGCCCGGAGGAGCCGTGGCGGTTATCTGGCTATTCCCCGTACCCGGCACAACCGCGACGTTTGTGGCGGGAGCCTGGCCGAAATAGACCGTCAGCGGCGCGCCGAAGGCGTAGCCGGTGATGGTCACTGCGTCGCCGCCCGCCCCCCGTGCGGGATCGACCTCGTCCACCGTGGGAACGTCGAAGTAGGTGAAGGCATCGACGGCGGAGGCGGTTGCGCCGCCGGTCGCCACCGTTACGTTCACCGTGTCGACGCCCGTGCCGGTATCGTCTCCCCTCTGCGGGCTCTTGACCACGATCTGGGTCCCGTTGTCGCTGACAACGGTCGCCGTAACGCCGCCGAAGTACACCTTGGCCGTCCTGGCCGTAGCCAAGTTCGTGCCGGTGATGGTCACCTGCGTGCCGCCCGCCAGCGGCCCCGCCGCCGGAGAAGTGGCCGCGGTAACGCTCGTGATTGTCGGCGCCGCCGTACTGGTGTAGGTGTACTTGTCGGCCGAAGAAGTGGCCGAGGTGCCGCCCAGGGTGGTGACGGTCACGTTCACCGTGCCCGCCTTGCCCTTGGGGATCGTGGCCGTGACCTCGGTACTGGAGACGACCGTAACATTGGTCGCGGCGGTCGTGCCGAAATAGACTGCCGTGGGCCCGGCAAAGTTCGAGCCGCTGATCGTTATCGGCGTGCCGCCCGCCAGCGGCCCCGAGTTGGGAGAAACGCTGTTTACGGCGGGGACCGCGAAATACGTGAACTCGTCGGCCGCAATCACGGTCGAGGTGCCGCCCGCAGTGACGACCTTCACGTTCACCGTCTGTGTGCCCGTGGGACTATTGACGGCCATCGGCGGGCTTTTCACCACGATGGTGGTCCCGGTGTCGCTGGTGGGGC
>JBEKTY010000277.1:0-7133 GCA_049515555.1 Thermoguttaceae bacterium | reverse complement strand
TTGCACTACCTGGTCACCGGCAAACCCGCCTACGAGGGCGAGACGCTGATGGCAAGGCTCTTGGCCCATCGGGAATCGCCGATTCCTTCCCTGGGAGCAGAAGTGCCCGAACAGCTTCAGGCCGTCTTCGAGAAGATGGTCGCCAAGACGGTCGAGAACCGCTACCAGACGATGAGCGAGGTGGTAGCCGAACTGGAGGCGATTCTAGGCTCCTCCGGTCGGTCGGCTGCCCAATCGCCGGAAGAGCCTTCCAGTGCGGCCTTGGCCCAGAGCCTGGCTTTTTTGCAGGAAGACGCACCGCTGGGAACGTTAAGCAAACAGAAGAAGCCGACGGTGCCGGAGCGGACCCAGCCGCACGTCGGCCCGAAACGCGACACGGGCTCGAACATCCTCGGCATGGCCCTTGGCGCGGTCGCCAAGGTCCGCCGCAAGCCCTTGCTGCTGGTGGGGCTCGGGGGCGGCCTGGTGTTGCTGCTGGGGTTCGTGCTGACGCTCACGCTCCGTCATGGCACCCTGGTGATCGATATCGACGAGCAACTGGGCAAGGACGTGCAGGTGGCCGTGAGCCAGGGTGGGCAGAAGGTTCAACTGGTGGATGCGAAGTCGGGCTGGACGCTCAGCCTCGGCGCGGGCAAGTATGACCTTGCCGTCCAGGGCGGCGACGATCAGTTCCAACTCGACTCGCACACGATCACAGTCACGCGGGGTGGCCAGGCAAAGGTCAAGGTCACGCTCAAACCGGCCTCGCTGGCCGTCCCGCCCTTCGATGCCCGACAGGCCCGAAAGTACCAGCAGCGCGGGGCCGAACAGTTGGGCGTGCCGGTCGAGATCACCAACTCCATCGGCATGAAACTGGTGCTCATCCCGCCGGGCGAGTTCGAGATGGGTTCGCCCAAGGAACTGATCGAAGAGCAGTTGAAGGCACGTGCGGGTGACCAGTGGTGGGTGCCACGTCTGCCGGGCGAGGGGCCGAGACACCGGGTACGAATTACCAAAGCGTTCTACCTGGGCATGACGGAGGTGACGCAAGGCGAGTACGAAAAGGTGGTGGGCACCAACCCCAGCTACTTCTCGGCCACGGGCAAGGGCAAAGACCAGGTAGCCGGTCAGGATACGAAGCGGTTTCCGGTGGAGAATGTATCGTGGGACGACTGCGTGGAGTTTTGCCGCAAGCTGTCGGATATGCCTGCGGAGAAGGCGGCGGGGCACTGGTATCGGCTGCCATCGGAGGCGCAGTGGGAGTATGCCTGCCGTGCCGGGAGCACGGGTCGGTACAGTTTCAGTTCGGGCCGCAGCGGGGTTCCCAGGGAATACGAGGAGAAGGAGCTTGTCGACTACGGTTGGTTCGACGCCAACTCTAATGGGATGCCGCACGCAGTGGGCCTGAAGCGAGCGAGCGCATGGGGCTTGTACGATATGCACGGCAACGTGTGGGAGTGGTGCCAGGACTGGTACGACAAGGGGTATTACACGAACTCGCCTGTGGATGATCCTGGCGGTCCTCTTGGAGCCTGGAGCCGCGTGGGCCGCGGCGGTAGCTGGTCCAACCCGGCGGGGTACTGCCGGTCGGCGGCCCGCCACGACTACGAGCATGGGAACCTCATCTACTACCTGGGCTTCCGTGCCTCCCTGGTTCTGGCGGACACCGCGGCTGAGCGGGCGAAGATGAGCCGTACCACCGATGCCGAAAAACCTTCCGGCGGCTCGACTGCCACAAAGCCATCGCCCGCCCCTCCAATCCCTAATCCCCAATCCCCAATCCCTCCCACCGCTGGCAGTCTTATCGGTGCCGATGGCAAATGGCAACTTCCGCCCGGCGCTCCGCCGCCCGCCATCGCCCCCTTCGACGCCGCGAAAGCCAAGAAGCATCAACAGGGCTGGGCCAAGCATCTGGGCGTGCCGGTCGAAATCACCAATTCCATCGGAATGAAGCTGGTCGTTATCCCGCCCGGCGAGTTCACGATGGGCTCGCCCAAGGAACTGATCGAAGAAGAACTGAAGGCACATGGCGATGACCGGTGGTACAAGGATCATCTGCCGGGCGAGGAGACACCGCACCAAGTGCGGACCACAAGGCCGTTCTACTTGGGAACATACGAGGTGACGCAGGAGGAATACCGGCGGGTCATGGGCACCAATCCCAGCGATTTTTCCGCAACAGGCAAGCAGAAAGGCAAAGTTGCCGGGCAGAATACGAAGCGGTTTCCGGTGGAGCAAGTGTCGTGGGACGAGGCAGTAGAGTTCTGCCGAAAACTATCGGAGATGCCGGAAGAAAAAGTGGCCGAGCGGACGTATCGGCTGCCTTCGGAGGCACAGTGGGAGTATGCGTGTGGTGCCGGGAGCACGGGTCGGTGGTGTTTCAGCCCCGCATCCAATGTTCCAGTCACCCCCGAGCAACGGAAACATGGCGAGAACTTGTTTTCCGACTACGGTTGGTTCGAGCAGAATGCTAACGGAATGCCACACGCCGTGGGCCTCAAGCGTGCGAACGCATGGGGGCTCTATGACATGCACGGTAACGTGTTTGAGTGGTGTCAGGACTGGTATGACAAGGACTATTATACGAGGTCGGCGACAGACGATCCGGGCGGTCCTCCCGGTGGCTCGTACCGCGTGCTCCGTGGCGGTAGCTGGTACAACCCGGCGTGGGGTTGCCGGTCCGCGTTTCGCGACGACTGCGTGCCCGGTGAACGTTACGACCGCCTGGGCCTGCGAGTTTGCCTCGTCTTGACGGATACGGCTTCTAGGCGAGCGAAGATAAGCCGCGCCAGCGAGACGGCACAACCCTCCGGTGGCTCGACCGCCAACAAGCCGCTGGCCTTCGTCGATCCCGCCTTCCAGCAATGGGTGAAGGAAGTCGCCTCCCTGCCCGCCGAGCAGCAGGTGGTGGCCGTCGCCAAGAAATTGCAGGATCTCAATCCGGGCTTCGACGGCAAGGAAGCGCACAAGATCGAGGACGGTGTGGTCACAGAGTTTGGGTTTTGCACGGACAACGTGACGGACATTTCGCCGGTGCGGGCGCTCGAACGACTGAGGCAGCTATCCTGTGTTGGCCCCGGTACCGACAGAAACAAGCTGTGCGACCTGTCGCCACTCAAAGGTATGCCTTTAACCCTCCTTAGCCTCTACAATACTAGAGTGTCCGACCTATCACCGCTAGAAGGGATGCCGCTGAAGGACCTGCGGTGCCAAAGCACGCCGTTATCCGACCTATCGCCGCTGAAAGGAATGCCGCTGACCGACTTATCGTGCGACAACACGCCATTACACGACCTGTCGCCGCTGAAAGGGATGCCGCTTAAACGGCTGTCGTGCGGGTGCACGGCGGTATCCGATCTGTCGCCGCTGAAAGTGATGCCCCTCACGCTATTGTTTTGCGGCAGTACGCCGGTATCCGACTTGTCGCCGCTTGAAGGGAGGAACTTGACGGAGATTAATTTCACGCCCATGAACATCACTAAGGGGATGGACGTTATCCGCCAGATGAAAAGCCTCAAGACCATCGGTATTGGCCCTGGAGACAAGGACAAGTTCCCGCCCGCCGAATTCTGGAAGAAGTACGACGCTGGGGAGTTCAACAAATAGATTCTGTTCCATTCCGTGAGATACCCCATGCCTGTTGCATTTCCCGAAATCCGCGTTGGTCAGCCCGTTCGACACGAAGCCCTGACCGTTTTTCCCCTCTTCACCAGCCAAGCCAGTGGTTTGGAATACCTCGTGTCCGACGAAGCCCTGGCAGGCGGTTCGGTGGCCGTGGAAGAAGTGAGCGAAGCCGGATCGGTGCCCGCCTTGACCGTCGATAATCGCGGCGACACGCTGGTTCTTCTCATCGAAGGGGAGGAACTTCGCGGGGCAAGGCAGAACCGAGTCTTGAACACGAGCGTGCTGGCCGCCGCCCGGAAGAAGACCACTATTCCGGTTTCCTGCGTGGAACGTGGGCGGTGGGGCTACAAGACCCGCAATTTCGAGGCGAGCGAAACCCGTTCCTCCACCAGTATCTTGTATGCGATCAAGTCGTCGGTGGCCAAGTCGCTCAAGGAAGAACAGGGGCACCAGTCGGACCAGCGGCAGGTCTGGGCGGAGATTGACCGCGTTCAGAAGGCTCTCGGGACTGCTTCTCCCACCAGCGCGCTCGGCGATACGTATGACTCGTGCCGGCAGCGGATCTCGGAGTTCCAAGAGAAACTCCCCTACGTGGACGGTGCCACGGGGCTGGCAGTTGCCATCGGCGAGAAGATCGTCACCCTCGACCTGTTCGACAAGCCCGCTACCTGCCGGAAGGTCTGGAACCGGCTGCTTTCCGGCCTGGTGCTGGACGCCCTGGAAGCCCAACCCAGCGATACGCAGGTTGAGGCTAGCCAGGTTGAGCGGGTGATAGCCACCGTAAGCAACCTGCCGTGGGAAAGGGCCGACCAAGTTGGCGAAGGCGAGGAATACCGGGCTACCGCCGACGGCCTGTTGCTCTCGGCCCTGATCTACCAAGGTGTGCCAGTCCATGCCAGCGCCGTGGCCGAGCGGGATTGGTTGATCGGCGAGGGGTAGGGTTAGCGACTGGGGCCGGTGGTGGCCGGTTGAGATAGCTATCGGGCGGAACCGAAAGCCCAACGGGCGCAAACACGGCGGCCTTGTTGGGCAAGGGCGGGACTACGGCGGGGGCGACCGTATTTCGGATCGGTGGCGTTCCATCGAGGAGATCATGATCAAGACCGAGGCCGCCGACTGCCGGAATCGGATGAAGGCGCGAGGCACGCTGCGATCAGATCAGCGTACTTCCCGTATTTGGCGATCCAGGCCCTCACCGTCGGAGGGGAGACCCCCCTTCGGAAGTCCAGAAGTCCACGGGTTTTCTGGCCGCACATGCTGTCGCCGCCCCACTGATGGTGGGAAAGGCCAATGGGATGTGGCCTGCGCCAGGGTCGCCTCCTAGAATTGGGGCGAACCCCAAGGAGATCGCCGCCATGTTGAAATTCGCCCTGACCGTAGGAGCTATTGCCATGACCATTGGAACCGCGACTGCCGCCGACCAAGCGCCGCCTGCCCTCAACTTCAAGATGAATTCGCTCGGCGGCAAGGAAGTCGATCTGACCAAGTACCAGGGCAAGGTGGTGATGGTCGTCAACGTCGCCAGCAAGTGCGGCCTCACCCCGCAGTACAAGCAACTGCAAGCCCTGTACGAGAAGTACGAGAAACAAGGCTTGGTGATCCTCGGCTTCCCCTGCAATCAGTTCCTCCACCAGGAGCCTGGAACGGCAGAGGAGATTCAACAGTTCTGCACGGTGAACTACGGCGTGACGTTCCCGTTGTTCGCCAAGGTCGAGGTCAACGGCAAAGGGGCTTGCGATCTCTACAAGTATCTGACGGCCCTGGACACCAAGCCCACGGGCAAGGGAAAGATCAGTTGGAACTTTGAGAAGTTCGTCATTGGCCGTAGCGGGGAAGTGGTCGTCCGCTTCTCCCCGCGCACGACTCCCGATGCAGCAGAAGTCGTGAAGGTAATCGAGGCCGAATTGGCAAGGAAATGAAAGAAGTTATCGCCCTCGTCGCCTTCCTTGCCATCTGCTTTGCCGCAGCGGGCATCGGCTCCCTCGCAACGACGCCCAACATCGCCACTTGGTACGCAGGCTTGGCGAAGCCTTCATGGAATCCTCCGAATTGGATTTTCGGCCCCGTATGGACCGTCCTTTATCTCTCGATGGCCGTGGCCGCGTGGTTCGTTTGGTGGCAAGGCGGATTGTGGCAATGGGCCTTGGCCTTGTTCGCGGTTCAACTGGCCTTGAACGCGGCTTGGTCGTGGCTCTTCTTCGGTTTCCACATGCCAGGGGCAGCATTCTTTGAGGTCGTCGCCCTGCTTGTCGCAATCGCGGCCACGACCGTCGCGTTTTGGCCGAGGTCGATGGCGGCGGGCCTGCTCATGCTGCCCTACTTGGCCTGGGTCAGCTTCGCCACGGTACTGAACTTCACGATTTGGCGGTTGAATGGGTGATTGTGCCCTTGGCAGCGGCTACCAAGTGTATTGGAGGCCCAAGTACCCAGGCGTATGCCGCTCTCCCGCCAGCGTATACCCACCACTGAAGAGGAAGTGGAGATTCTCGTTGAAGTTGTAGAAGCCGCCAAGATTGAACAGCGCGGATGATTGAGAATCCGCACTGCCTGCGCCCTGGCAGAAAATCTCCCCACCAAGCGTCAGCTTCTCGGTCAGCTTACGTTGAAGGAGCCAGCCCCCAAACAGATAATTGCGATGACCAGGGGTTGGATTGATCGCAAGACCGCCGCCGCCATACGTCGTCCACGGCCCCCAACTCTTCTGCGCCCAAATGGGTAGAGTCCCCCAGACACTACCGTTTCCCAAGCCTCGATCCGCGTCACCCGAAGGCACCATCAGCATGGGGAAAACGCCAAGTTGAGGCCAGTCGTCAGTCTCCTTGAGAAAACGATATTTGATGCCGAGTTGAATGTCCCCGAACCCATACTCAGTCGGATTGCCATTCGAGGCGAAGCAGGTGAACGGAGCAACCACATGGAATTGGGTTTCTGCGGCAATTCCGTAGTTGAACTCGAACGCGGGTGCCTGCACGGTAGACGCACCTTTGGTTGCATCGAGCATGGAAAACACATAGAACTCGCCGTGCTGGTACTCGACTGGCTCTGGGTCGTCGGTGAGAAAAGGAGGGCCAGCTTGTGCCGTTGCGCTGAATACCACCACCAAGAGTGCGAGGATGGTTGGCTGATGCTTCTTCATGGGTCGCCCCCGCGCATCGTGGTGCGGCAATTTCGCCTGATTCGATAGTTCTACCTCTATCGTCGGGCCAGCAGAAAGCTATCTTCATCCAAAGCGGAACATCCTGCACATCTTGCCTGGGCGCAACCTTGCCGTGGAATTGCCCGCCGTAGGCGGCCGAGCCTGCGTGAAGAGCGGCTTGCCGGGTCCGGACCGGCCGTTCCATCCTGCTCGCCACCCCCTCCATAACCGAGGGGGAGCCTTTCGGCCTGGTTGGCGTCTGTGTACAGTAGACCCTCCAGTTGCATAACGCAGTGACGGTTCGGAAGGCTTTTGCGGCTTATCTTCGGCAAATTCAGAGGTTGTCCTTGTTGTGTCTGTCGATGCGAGACTTCACCATCGGTGCGATCTGCAA
>JBEKTY010000276.1:0-7335 GCA_049515555.1 Thermoguttaceae bacterium | reverse complement strand
CATCGGTCTGGTACAAGCTCCGGCTCAACACCATTGGTCCGCCAACGGTCAAGAACTCCTTGGGACTTACCATCTTCCAGCGGTACACCTCGCCTTTCACCTCGATGGTTGGCGTCGCGGTAGCGGTCGGGGGCCGGGCGTGTTGGCCCCAACGGCGGCCTTGGTAGCTTTGCCCAGAGCAGGGCCGGTCGCCCAACGGGTGCGAACACGGCGGCCAGCGTGGGGCGGGCTGCCGGGCCGGCGGTGGCCGAGGCCCCAGAGTACGCGGGGCGATGGCGGGGGCGACCGCATTTCGGATCGGTGGCGGTCCATCGAGGAGATCATGATTAGGACCGAGGCCGTCGACCGCCGGAATCGGACGAAAGCGCGAGGCACGCTGTCATCAGATCAGCTTAGCTGCCGTTGAAGCTGGAAGACTCGCGGCATTTTGATGACCGCCACGACGAAGTCGGGCATATTCTTCGGCGGCTACAGCGGTACGCCGATGGCGATAGGGTCACCGACACCATTATCCTTTTTGGCCATTTGCCTTTCCCATTCGTACCCGCAATCGTACCCGCGAGGGCCGCATGGGGTTGCGGCAGTTGCAAAAAGAAACCGCCGTAAATCCCTATTTTGTAAAGATTTACGGCGGTAGTCGGGGCGAAAGGATTTGAACCTTCGACTTCCTGGTCCCAAACCAGGCGCGCTAGCCAGACTGCGCCACGCCCCGCGAGTTTCCTCATGGTACCCGGCCGGCGGCGCGAAAGCAACGCCATGAATACGCGAACAGGCGATCAGGTGAACAGGAGACCGCAGGTGAGCAGGCTTCCCCTTGGGTTTGCAGTTCTCCGTTGTCTTTCACCTGTTTACCTGCTCCCTTGCTCACCGGCTCCACTTTTTTTGCCCCTGCGCGGCCAAAAAAGTCACCCGGCCTGCGATTTCACCTCGCAGGGGGCGGTTTGGCAGATGTGCTGGCGGAGCCTCTGGAACTCGTCGTGGTCGGCAAAGGGGATCACCAGCTTGCCGCGCCCGCCCTTGCCGTGCGTGATCTTGACGCGCAGGCCCAGGGCCAGGCGGAACTCCTGCTCCAGGGCCGCCACGTGTTCCGACTTGCCGCGGCGGGGCCTGATGCTCGCGCCGTCGCGGCTCACAATGCTTAGCGGCTCGCGATCGGCGGCGCGAATCGTGTCTTGCACCGTATCCTCCGTTTGGCGGACATTCATCCCCTCACGTTGGATGCGCTCGCAAAAGGCGATCTGTTCCCGCTCGTCGCCCAGCGGCAGCAGTGCCCGGGCGTGCCCCTGCGTAATCTTGCCGCGGCGCAGCGCGTCCTGAACGGCTTCCGGCAGCTCCAGCAGGCGGATCAGATTGGCGATCGTCGAGCGATCGAGCTTCAGCCGCCCGGCTAGTTCTTCTTGTGTACAATGATACTGCTGAAGGTAGCGTTGAAAGCAGGCGGCCTTTTCCAGCGGATTGAGGTCCTTGCGTTGCAAGTTCTCGACGATGGCCAGCTCGGCGACCTGGCGATCGTCGGCCTCGACGACGTGCACGGGCACGTCGGTCCAGCCGGCTTGCCGAGCTGCCCGCAGCCGCCGCTCGCCGGCGATCAACTGGTAGCGATCCTCGTAGCGGCGGACGACTACCGCCTGCAGCAGGCCGTGGGAGGCGAGGCTATCGGCGAGCCGTTGGATCTCGTCGGGGTCGAAGTCCTGGCGGGGCTGGTGCGGGTTGTGCTCGATCAACTCGATGGCGACCATCATCGGCCCCTGCGGCGGGCCCGGGGGTTCGGCGGGCGCAACCGCGGGCGACACGGTGGGCGAAGCCGCAAGCGGCATGGCCGGCGAAGCCGTCGGCGTGGTCACCGGCGAAGGCAGGGCCGCTGAGGGCGGGGCGGCCGGTGGTGTAAGGCTTGGCACGGCCAGCGCCGGCAGTATCGAGGCCGGGCCCAACACCGGCCCCGGGACCGGCGGCTTCGGACCTACCGGCACAGGGCTCGACCAACCGGGCAACTGGCCCAACAGGGCTTCCAATCCACGTCCCAAACGCCGCTCTTTAGTCACGTTCCAGTACCTCCATGCAAAGTTCTACATAGGCCCGGCAGCCGCGAGACCGGGGCGCATAGTCGATGACCGTCTTGCCGTGGCTGGGCGCTTCCGACACGGCCACGTCACGCGGAATCACGGTCTGGTAAACAACCTCGCCGAAGAAGTCGCGGACCTCGCGATCGACCTCTTCGGTCAGCTCGAGGGTCGGGTCGTACATCGTCAGCAGGATGCCGCCGAACTGCAAGGCGCCGCCCGGGCGGCGAATGATCTCGCCGATGGTGGCGATCATGTGCGTGAGTCCTTCCATGGCGAAGAACTCGCACTGGATGGGCATGAGCACCTCGTGCGAGCCGGCCAGCGCGGTCTGGGTCAACGCTCCCAGCGAAGGCGGGCAATCGATGAGCACGAAGTCATAGGCGCTGGCGCCGAGGGCAAGCTGCTCGCGGAGCCGGGCCGACTGCTGCGGGTCGTCGCCGGTCAGGGCCGCCACGTCGCGGAAGCTGCGGCTGCCGGGCAGCAGATCCAGCCGCGGCACGTCGGTGGGGCAAACGCCCTGGCGAAGCGGCGTGCCGGCCACCAGCGGATGCCGCTCGACGGGCCGTCGGCCCAAACCGCTGGTGCCGTTGCACTGCGGGTCCAAATCGACCAGCAAGGTCTGGCATCCGGCATAGGCCAGGGCCGCGGCCAGATTCACCGCGGTGGTCGTCTTGCCGACACCGCCTTTCTGATTGGCCACGCAGATGGTCCGGACCACAACGATCGCCTCCTTGCTCACGGGAAAAAAAGGGGACAGTCCCCATTTGTGCGAAGCACCCTCCGGGCCGTGGGCGGCAAATGGGGACTGTCCCCTTTTTTTCCCCTCACCCGGAGCGAATTGTAACCTGAAGGGCACAGGCTGAGGAATGCCAGTTTCGGGCGGAAGGATGAAGGATGAAGGCGGAGGGCGGAAGGGGCCCGGGGCGTTATTTCCGGGTTCCACGGGAAACGGCAACGCGGCTTGCCTGTTTCACGTGCAACGCCCATTTTGAACACGAGCCCCGGCCTGCTCCGGGTGCCACTGCTGGCTTGCCCAGCAGTGTGGGATACACTGCTGGACGAGCCAGCAGTGGCACCCAGGCAGCGGCGGGCTACTCCAACAGATTGAATACCAGCCCGCTGAGCAGCTTCGGGTAGAAGTAAGTGCTCTTGGCGGGCAATCGTTCGCCGCCCAGGCTGATCTGGCGGACATGGTCGACCGTTGCGGGCATGACCAGTGCGGCCAGCGGGAACTCGCCCGTGCCCAGCCCCTCGACCGCCTCGGCGACCAGGTGGACGTATTTCGGCTTGGGCAGATCGCGGGCCTGGAGCAGATCGTCGATCAACAGGCGGTGCAGCAAGCTGACGCCCAACTGGCGCCACTCGTCGTTGTGATCCTCGGCAACTTCGGCCATGCGGGCCCGGCCGGCGTCGGTCAGTTGCGCCACGACCCAGCGTTGGTCCTTCGCGGTGAACAGGCCCAGGGTGTCCTGCCGGCCGCCGGTCTCGATGTCTTCCCAGACGGTGGCGGCTTGGTCGAGCGATTGGCCCGCCGGCCGGGTCGTGAAGCACGGGCTCAAGAGGGTCGACAGGCCCTCGGCGGTCATTGCCGGCAGGCCGCGGAACAAGCGGTGCGTGGGCAGGACCACCAGGCCCGGATCATCCATGGCCACGAACATCATCAGCACGAAGTTGGCCGGGTGCTCCGGCGACAGCGTTCCGCTCTCGTAGACGTGCTGGCGGTACTGGCAGGCGGTCTCGTAACGGTGGTGCCCGTCGGCGATGAAGACGGGCTGGGGTCCGACGGCCGCGACCACGGCCGCGATGGTCCGCACGTCGGTGACCGTCCAGAGCTGGCTGAGCACGCCCAGGTGATCGGTGGCCTCGACGGGCGTCAGTCCGCGGATGGCCTCGTCCAGGATCGCCCGCGCCTGGCCGGCCGGGTCCGGGTACAGACCGAACACCTGGCTCAGGTTCGCCTTGGTGGTGGTCATGAGCATCAGGCGGTCGGCCTTGGGGCCGGGCATGGTCTCCTCATGCGGAAAGACCTGGCCCTCGCCGAAGCGTGACAACCGCATGCGGGCCATGAATCCCCGTCGCGTACACAAAGCCCCCTCGTGCCGGAACTGCTGGTGATAAACGTAAATGGCCGGGTCCGGCTCGGTGAACAGCACCCGGTCAGCCTGCCACTGCTGGAACAGCCGCTTGGCGCGGGTATAGCGATTGTTGTCTGCGCAATCGTCGCCCGGCTCGATCCGATTGAGGATCAGGCGCACGACGTTGTACGGGCTTCTGCGATAGAGCGCCTCCTGCAACTCGGGGCCGATCACGTCGTAGGGCGGGGCGACCACGTCGCCCAGCGAGCCGACTTGGCCCAGGTCGTAGCGGACGGCACGAAAGGCTTGAATCTCGGGCATAGTATCGGCAAGTGTCTCACGTCTGGGGCGACCCTGTCAAGGACCCGTCCGATGGCGGGGCATCTTCGCCGGCATTGGGTGCCACTGCTGGCTTGTCCAGCAGTGATTCTCCCACTGCTGGACAAGCCAGCAGTGGCACTCGTCGCGGGTCGCGTGGGGCCGATAGGACTTATGAGACTTATGGGACCTATGGGACCATGGAATACAGCGGCTATAATTGCGGCCACTGGTGAACGACTTTAACCGACAACCGACAACTAACAACGAAACTTCCATGACGCCCACCGAGAACCCCGAGCCGGGTGGCCCGTTTGCGCGGGCGGCGCTGGAGCACGTGCGGGGGCTAATCGAGCGGAACCACCGCCGTGCGCTGGAGTGGGGCGGGGCCGACGTGGCCCCCGTGCGGTGCGTGGGCATCGTGGGGGCGGGGATCATGGGCTCGGCCATCGCCGCCGCCCACGCCCGGCGGTTGCACCAGGTCGTGCTGGTCGACACCAACCAGGCGGCGCTTGAGCGGGCCCGGGGGCAGATACTGGCGGAGCTTGCCGCCGAACTGCCCGGCCGGGAGGCCGAGCGGCTGGTGGCCCACTTGGTTTCCCGCGGCAGCAGCGAAGAGCCGCTAGCCGGGTGCGACCTGGTGCTGGAATCGATCGTCGAAGACCTGGGCGCCAAGCGGCGGCTCTATGCCCGGTTGGAGCCCCGCTTGTCGCCAAGGGCCATATTGGC
This sequence comes from Thermoguttaceae bacterium, assembly GCA_049515555.1. Classification (GTDB taxonomy): domain Bacteria; phylum Planctomycetota; class Planctomycetia; order Pirellulales; family Thermoguttaceae; genus JBEKTY01. Next base: position 2,150 of record JBEKTY010000276.1, on the reverse strand, counting down.
TTCCAACACGTCGGCCATTCCGATCGGCCGGCTGGCGGCGGGGCTGGCCGATCCCGGCCGGTTCCTGGGGCTCCACTTCTGCCATCCCGTCCGCGGCCGGCCGCTGGTGGAGGTCGTGCGCGGACCGGGCACAAGCGACCGGACCGTCGCCCGTGGAGTCACGCACGCCCACCGGTTGGGCAAGATGCCCATGGTGGTCGAAGACGGCCCGGGCTTCGTCATCAACCGGCTGCTGCTGACCTACCTGGGCGCGGCCCTGGCCATGGTTAGCGAAGGGGTGCCCCCTGGACACGTCGAGCAGGCGATGATCGAGTTCGGCATGGGCGTGGGACCGCTGGAGATGCTCGACGAGATCGGGCTGGACACCGCCTTGCAGGCGGGGTTGGTGCTGTCGGAAATCTTCGGCGAGCGGCTGGCCGGAACCCATCTTTTGATTGGCTTGATAAAGGCCCATCAGATGGGCAGGAAATCAGGGGCGGGGTTCTATCTTTATCCGGGCCGGTCGCCCAATCCGGGCGTGGCCCGGCTGGTGGCCAAGCATCGACCGCTCGCTCCAGGTCCGGGCGGCACTGGCGTCTCGCCAGTGCTCACGCCGGACACTGGCGAGACGCCAGTACCGCCAATCAGGTCCGAAGGCGAGCCGATCGCGCTCAGACTGCTGCTGCCGATGGTGTGGGAGGCCCGGAGGATCTTGGCGGAGGGCAAGGTTGGCGATCCGCGGGACATCGACGCGGGGGTCATTTTCGGGCTGGGGTTCCCGGCCGCGCGCGGCGGCCTGTTGTGGTGGGCCGACACGCTGGGAAAAGGAATTCTTGGCCAAAGCGCTTTGCAATCCTGAACTTTTGCAGTATGCTGGCGACAGAGGGCGGGGGTGTCTGCGGGGCCGGCTCGGCCCGGGCCCGAGGGAAGGAGGACGGCAATGGTTGGCATGAGGTCTGACTTACCCAGCGGGCTGCTGACGACCCGGCCCACGGGCCGGCCGCGGCAGGGCTTCACGCTGGTCGAGCTGCTGGTGGTGATCGGCGTCATCGGCACGCTCGTGGCCCTGCTGCTGCCCGCCGTGTTCTCGGCGATGGAGGCCGCCCGCCGCGGGCAGTGCATGAACAACATGAAGCAGCTCTCTTTGGGGATGGCCCAATACGAGACCAACAACAGGCAATACCCATATTGTTGGGGGTATTATACCAGCAGTCTTGGGCAGGCACCGTCTACCACGGCCACGTTGAGCAGCACCACCGGCGTCAGTTGGTTGACCATGATCCTGCCGTACATCGAAATGAACACGTTGTATCAGTCGATCCAGTTCACCGACAACAACAGCAGTAACCCGCCGATGGCGACCCTGGCGTACTCCGACAACAACGGCTACAACAATGCCGCCGCGGTCAGCACGGCGGTGCCGGCCTTCCTGTGCCCGTCCGATACGCAGCCGCAGCGCGGCTACATGAGCAACCAGGGACTGGCCAGCGGCACCAAGGTGGGGATTACCAATTACAAGGCGGTTGCGGGCTGCAACTGGATCACCAATTACGACCAGAACGGCGTATTGACCACCACCGCGGGCGTAACCGACCCGGTCAAATCGCAGAGCAGCGTGACATGGCTATCGGGGAGGAACGCGGGCAACCTCGACGGGCTGGACCATGGCAACGGGATCATCTGCCGCGGCGGGGTCCTTCCGGTGCCGTCGGGTGCCCCGCCGGGGACCGCGCTGTCATTCACCTTCACCACCGCGGCCGACATCCGCGACGGCCTGTCGAATACGCTGGCCATCGGCGAGTCCATTCCGGCCTTCTGCGCCTGGTCGGTCTGGATGTGGTACGACGGGACGACGGCCACCTGTGGCGTTCCGCTAAACTACTACAGGACGGTGGCTTCGGGATCCGATGGAAACAATTCGATCACACCGATCGACCCGAACAGCAATTTCACCAGTTGGAAGCAGACCTATTCGTTCATGAGCCGGCATCCCGGGGGGGCCAACTTCTTCTATTGCGATGGCCGCGGCACCTTCCTCAACGAGCAAATCGATCTGACCGTGTACCGCTGCCTGGCCACGATCGACGGCGGGTCGAGCACGGGCACCTGGCCCGCCGGGTGGCAAGAGCCGGTCAACGCCCTCCCCGCTAACTGACGCCCCCCATGGCCAC
>JBEKTY010000275.1:0-7388 GCA_049515555.1 Thermoguttaceae bacterium | reverse complement strand
AGACTCCCCCAAAACGTACCCGTAGCCACAACTCCGTCTACCGCATCCTGCACCCCGAATTCCGCCGCCAAGCAGGGCAGAAAGCCAGAGCCCCATGACCAAAGATCTTCACAGCAGTAGTCTCCGGACCCCGCCGCGGGTGAGACCGAAGGTCTCCGGCGCTCGGGAGACCTTCAAATTGGTGGTGTGGCTCGGTCGGAGACCGGCCACAACATTGGGATCCCTCGCCACTCGCCACTCGCCACTTCTGGTGGGGCTCGTCGCGCTCGACCCACCCTGCGGGGTGGGCACGCGGCGGGGATAGTTGCAAAGCCGCGCGCCAAACATTAGAATTTTGCCAGTCCTGCCCGCCAGGAGCCTGCCATGCCTTCCTGCCGACCCGGTATCTTCGGACTGTGTTTGGGGATCGCCTTAGCGAGCGTGACGGCGAACCGCGCGCCGGCGGCCGACGATGCCCAGGAGCGTGCGGCTCTGCGCGATTACAACGCGGCAGCGGCGCTGCAGAATTCCGGCCTCTATGACCGGGCGGCCGAGAAGTGGATGGCCTTCGTGCGCCAGTACACAAGCGACGCCCATCTGGATCGCGCCTATTACTATCTTGGCATCTGCCACCTGCACGGCAAGAAGTACGCCGAGGCGACACAGGCCTTCCAGACGCTGTTGGGCAAGTACCCGGCTTTCGCCAACGCCGAGTCGGCCCAATACAACTTGGGCATCGCCCGCTACCAGGCGGCCGTGGAATCGAAGAAGGCGGAGGATTTCAAGGCCGCCGCGGCAGAACTGGCCGCCTTGGCCGGCAAGTATCCGCAAGGTCAACACATGGCGGCCGCTCTCTACTATCAAGGCGAGGCGCTCCTCTCGGCTGCCGATGCCCAGGGCGCCATGGAAGCCTATAAGAAGCTCCTCGGCAGTTTCCCCGCTAGCACCTGGGCGCCCGAGGCGTGCTATGCCCTGGGAACCGCCCAGCAGGAAGCCGGCCAGGACAGCGAGGCCATCGCCTCCTTCCAGAAATTCCTCGCCAGCCCCACGGCGGCCGGCGGCGATCTGGCGACCGAAGTGCGGCTGCGGTTGGGGCTGTCGCTCGTGAAGCAGAAGAAGTTCGTCGAGGCGGAGCCGTTGCTGGCTGCGGCTGCGGCTACGGCCAACTTCGCCAGCGCCGATCTGGCCCTGCTCCGCCAAGGGCAGTGCCGGCTGCAGATGGGCAATCCGGCGGGAGCGGCCGAGGTGCTGGCCGATCTGCCGCGGCGATTCCCCAACAGCCCGTACAAGTCGGAAGCGGAGTTGGCGGCCGGCCGGTGCTGCTTCACGAGCGGCAAGCTGGCCGAGGCCCAGAAACTCCTCGAGCCGTTGGCCAAGGCGCAAGGCCGGGAGGCCGCGGAGGCCGTGTATTGGCTGGCGCAGACCCTGCTGAAGTTGTCCAAGCCGCAGGAAGCCCTGGCGGCGGCCGAGAGCGGGCTCAAGCTGGGCCCGCCGGGCGATGCAGCGGCGCACCTGGAGCTGATCCGCGCCGACGCGCTCTACGATTTGCCCGGCCGGCGCAAGGAGGCCCTGCCGTTGTACGAGAAATTCGCCGCGCAGCACGCCGATCACCCGTTGACGGCCCAGGCGTTGTACATGGCCGCTTCGGCCGCCTTCAGCGACAAGGATTATGCGGCCGCCCGCCGGGATGCCGAGTCGTTTCTGGGCAACGCCCGGCTGGCCAATCACGAGCTGACGCCCGCCATGTTGTGCCTGGCTGCCGAGAGCTGCCTGGCGCCGACGGGCGGCGACGGAGCGAAGGCGGAATTCTGGTACCGCCAGGTGGCCGATCGTTTCGCGAAGACGAGCTACGCCGCCCAGGCGCAATACAAGCTGGGCGAGATGGCCGCCCGGCAGAAGAAGCACGAGGAGGCGCTGGCGTGTTTCAAGCAATGTCTGGCGGCGTCGCCCCCGGCCGAGCTGGCCGCCCGGGCGCGCTACGGGCTGGCGGCCACGTGTTTCGCCAAGGAGGACGACAAAGGGGCGAGTTCTGCGCTGGACGAGCTATTGGCCGCCAAGCCCGACACGGCTTTGGCTGCTCGGGCCCGCTATCTCCGCGGGCTGGTCCTTCAGCGGCAGAAGCAGCTCGAGGCCGCGGCCAAGGAGCTCGAGGGCTTCCTGAGCGGTCAGCCTTCGGCCGACGAGGCGGCCGACGCACGCTATACGCTGGTTCTGTGCCGCATCGCCATGAAGCAGTTCGACGAGGCCGGCGCGGGTCTGGCGAAGTTGGTCGCGCAGAAGCCGGACTACGCCGCGGCGGATCGGGCCTACTATGAGCTGGGCCACGCCTTGCTCGAGGAGAACCGGGCCGACGATGCGGTGAAGGCCTTCGGCACGCTGGCCGAGAAGTATCCCGGGAGCCCGCTGGCCGCCGAGGGCTGGTTCCACGTGGGCCGGCGGTACGAGGCGGCGGCCGAGCGGGCGACGGCCGACGATCAGAAGGCGGCCGCCGTGGCCCGCGCCGCCGACGCCTATTCGGCGGGCCTGGCCAAGGCCAAGGATGCCGACCTGCGCGAGAAGCTGCAATACAAGCTGGCCGACATGCAGTTCCGCCGGAAGCAATTCAGCCAGGCGGCCGCGACCCTTCAATCGCAGCTCGGCGAACATCCCAGCGGGAGCCTGGCCGGGGCGGCCAGGTTCCTGACCGCGGAGTGCCTTTTCGGCCAGAACAAGTTCGACGAGGCGCTGCCGCTTTTCACCCAGGCGGCCGCCGACAGCACGGCCAAGTACCGTGCCCAGGCCCTGTATCGGGCCGGCGTCTCGGCGGCCAATCAGAAGAAGTGGCCCGAAAGCCAGAAGTTCTACGAGACGCTGCTTCGGGATTTTCCGAAGTTCGAGCAGCTCCACGAGGCCCGCTACGGCATGGCCGTGGCCTTGCAGAACCTGGGGCGGGCGGCCGAAGCCCGGGCGGCCTACGAGCAGATCGTCAAGGCCACCGAATCGGAGACGGCGGCCAAGGCCCGCTTCATGCTGGGCGAGCTGGCCTTCGCCGATCGCAAGTTCGAAGATGCGATCGAGCAGTACGTGTTCGTCACTGCGGGCTATCCCTACAAGCACTGGCAGGCCCTGGCCCAGTTCGAGATCGCCCGCTGTTTCCTGTCGTTGGGCCGGCAGCAGAAGGCCGTGGATGCGTTTCAGACCGTCGTGACCAAGTACCCCGATGATACGAAGGCCCAGGATGCGGCGCGCATGCTGGAAGGGCTGAAGTAATTTGACTGCTGCAAAGTACTCCCCTCGCCCGCGTGCCGTTGCGGCACGATTGGGAGAGGGACCGGGGGTGAGGGCTTGGAGAGGATACACAAGCATTAGAAGTGATTTTTCAACCAACGACCCTCACCCTAACCCTCTCCCGGAGGGAGAGGGGACCGGGCATCACCAGGAGAACGCCATGGATCGCATAACCCTCCGTTCTCGGCCGTTTGCATGGGCCGCAGTTGTTCTGGCGGCGGTCTCCTGCCTGGGGCTGTGGCCGGCCGGACTCCGGGCCGCACCGGCGGCGGCGCCCAGCGCCGCGGCGCCTAGCGCGGCGGCGCCCGCCGCGGCGGCGCCCGCCGAAGCGCCGGCCCCGGCGACGGCCGCGGCCGACAAGGGCCACGAGAGCCTGGAGAACAAGGCCGATCCCGTGTCGATCGGTCGCGTGCTCTTCGAGAAGACCAATTGGCTGGGCTGGATGTTCTACGCGGCCGAGGGGACGCTGTCGGTCATGGCGCTGACGATTACGCTGGAGCGCTTATTCACCCTGCGACGGAGGAGGCTGATGCCGTCGCGGTTCGTCCGCCGCCTGCGTGACCTGGTCGCCCGCCGCGAGGACACGCCGGAGAGCTTCCTCACGCTGTGCGAGGGCTCGGAGTCGCCCATAGCCAACGTGCTGCGGGGGGGCGTGCTGCGGGCCGGCCGGCCGCTGTCGGAAGTGGAAAAGGCCCTCGAGGACGGCGTCATGCGCGAGTCCAACGCCCAGCGCGGCCGCAACCGCATGCTCAGCGTCATCGCCGCCGTGGCCCCCATGGTCGGACTGTTAGGCACCGTGGTGGGCATGATCCTGGCGTTCCGCGTAACAAGCCAGGCGGGCACGGGAAAGGCCGAGCTCCTGGCCGAGGGCATTTACCTGGCCCTGTTGCGGACGGCCTTCGGCCTGATAATTGCCGCCCCCTCGCTCTTCCTGGCCTACTGGTTCAATTGCAAGCTCGACCGCCACATCCGCGCCATGATCGAGACGTTGGAGGAAACCATCCCCAGCTTCGCGGCCATGGAGCGGCCGTCCGAGGTCCTGGCCGAGCCCGTCCATACGGCCGGCCCGCACGGCCGCGTGAAATCGCTATGAGGCTTGCGCCATGAAAATACCCGATCCCGAGCCGGATTCCGACCAGATCAACCTGATCCCGCTGATCGACGTGTTCCTGGTGCTCTTGATCTTCTTCCTCGTGGCGACGCGGATGAGCGAGGATGAGCGGGAGATCTCGGTGCGCTTGGCCCAGGTGAGCAAGGCCCAGCCGTTGTCCATGCCGCCCCACGAGGTGGTGATCAACGTGACCGACAAGGGCGAGTTCGTCGTCGTGGGGCAGCGGCTGGACGAGCCGGCCCTGGCCGGTTTCCTGCACGATCTGGCCATGAAGAACCCGAGCACGCAGACGGTGCAAATCCGCGCCGACGATCGCGTGCCCTTCCGCTACCCGGCCCGCGTCATGGGGTTGTGCGAAGCAGAAAAGATCGGGCATTACTGCACCGTAACGGAGGAAAAGGACAGGTCGCCGTAGCGATGTATCCGGCACACTCCGTGTGCCGATGGCAAGCAACGGCACACGGCGTGTGCCGGATACATGGAAACGGCACGCGGAGCGTGCCGGATACGTTATGCACGCACTCAATCCACTTGCCGAAGGTTGGCGGCTGCCGGTGAGCGTGGCGCTCGGCGTGGGATTGGCGGCTGCGCTGGTGTGGTACTTCCGCGGCGTTGCGCGGCGCCGCCTGCGGGTGCCCGCGTTCTTCTTGATCGCGGTCATGGTGCACGTCCTGCTGGGGATCGGCAGTTTTTACGTCTACCTGGATACGGGGGCGGGGGCGGAGATCCGGCGGGAATTCCGCCGCATCGTGGTCAGCACGCGGACCTCGCTGGAGGGCCTGCGGGCGATGCTGAAACCGTCGGCAGACAACTTCGACCAGGTGGCCGATCTGAAATCGGCGCCCACGGAGGACGTCTCGTCCGAGCCCAGCCCGGGCGCCGCGGCCCCGCCGGTGGCGGCGCCGTCGGCCCTGCCGGCCGGGCTGGAACCGCTGCCGCCGCGGCCGGCTAGGCCCGCGATGGTTGTCGCGCCGGAGGATACCGTGCGGGGATTTGACGCCCGCCGCCTCGGGCGTCGCCGGGCACCGGTGGCCATGGCGGCCGAAACGATCGCGCTGGAATCGCTCGGTGCGGCGGCCCCGGCGGCGGAAGAACGGGTCGAGGGCGTAGCGGTCGTCGTCGGCCGCCGGCCGGGCAGCTCGGAGTCGGTCGGCGTCGCCCTGGGCGGAGCAGGATCGGGACCGGCCGCCGCGCTGCCCGGCCCGCCCGCTCTTGGCGTGGCTTCGGGCGGCGGCGGGGGCCCGGGCGATGAGGAGTTCGCCCCGCTGGCACTGGCCCAGTTGCCCGGGCTGAAGCGTGCCGTGCGTCCGGCGGCCGCGCCGTTGGCGGAGGTCGGCGCGGAAATCGAGAGCCTGGGCCCGGCCGGGAGCGGAGCTTCCGCCGCGGCGACGGCGTCGGGCGGTACGGGGAGCGGCCTGCTGCCGGGGCTTGGGGTGGGCGTGGAAGTTGGCCGCCGCCAGGGCCCGGCTGCGCCCGCGGCCGCAACCTTATTGACCGACGTGGGCCCGTGGGGCCCGTCGGGCTTGCCGCCGGGGCTGCCCGGGGGCGCATCGGGCGGCGCCTCGGGCGGCGCCGCGGGCGACGCAAACGGTGCGATGGCCGACTTCGGCGACGCGCCGGGCCGCGGACTGGATCGGATTCCGCGCCGCCTGGCGCGCGGGCCCGGGCTGTTGCCGGCCGAAGAGAAGGTCGGCCTGCAGGCGATGTTCAGTCATCGGCAGGGCGATACTAAACTCGCGGCCGTCGAGACCTTCGGCGGCAACGACCAGACACTGGCCGCCGTCCGCCGCGGCCTGAGCTGGTTCGAGGCCCATCAGCACGCCGACGGCTATTGGAGCTTCAACCGCTTCTACAATCAGGAGCCGGGACAGAACTATAGCGGGCAGGGCAGCCTACAGGCCGACGCCGCCGCCACGGGTTTCGGCCTGCTGCCGTTCCTGGGCGACGGCCACACGCACCTGGCGGGCGACCACCAGGCGGCGGTGCGCAAAGCGCTCCAGTGGCTCGTCAAACATCAGAGACCGGACGGCGATTTGAGCTGGCACGTCGAGGGCAAGTGGCTGATGTATTGTCACGCCATCCCGGCCATCGCCGTGTGCGAAGCCTACGGGATGACCAAGGACCCGGACCTGCAAGGCCCTGCCCAGCGGGCCGTCGACTTCATCGTCAAGGCGCAGAACAAGGCGCTGGGCGGTTGGCGCTATCAACCGGGCGTAGACTCCGACACGTCGGTGATCGGCTGGCAGGTAATGGCGCTGAAGAGCGCCCAGATGGCCGCCCTAAGCGTGCCCGACGCAACGCTGGGAGGGGTCCGAATGTGGCTGGATCGCGTGGCGGGGAACGGTAACGAGAGGGGGCAGTTCCGCTATCAGCCCAACGGAAAATTCACGTCCGCCATGACCGCCGAGGGGCTGCTCTGCCGGCAGTACCTGGGCGCCGACCGCACCCATCCGCAGCTCCAGGCCGGGGCGGCGTACCTGCTGAAGCACCTGCCCCAGAACGGTCAAGAGAACAGCTACTATTGGTACTACGGCACGCAGGTCATGTATCACATGCAGGGCGACTACTGGCCGCAGTGGAACACGGCCCTCCGCGATCTGCTCGTCCGCAGCCAACGCAAAGAGGGCCCGCTGGCCGGCACGTGGGACCCGGCCGACCAGTACGAGTGGCAGAGCGGCCGCATCTATGGCACGTCGCTGCGACTGTTGATGCTGAGCGTCTACTACCGGCACCTGCCGCTGTACCAGGTGCTGGAGCGGCAGCCGAAGTAACGGGTGTTGGCGCATATCGCCCTGTGCCGCCGCAGATGCCCGGTCCCCTCTCCCGCCGGGAGATGGTTAGGGTGAGGGCTGCCGGCCGCGAGAATACCCTGCCTTGCTTGTGCAACTTCCCCCTGCCCTCACCCCCTGCCTGGTCTGATTAAACGCCTAAGTTACTGTGGCCAATTGTGTTGCGCTTCGGAATTCCTTGTACGTGGCGAGTCGCTTGGAGATTAGGGTAACCCCCAGGTTCTCGCGAGTCCATTGTTGCA
>JBEKTY010000274.1:0-9372 GCA_049515555.1 Thermoguttaceae bacterium | reverse complement strand
CCAATTCTGGGAGCTGGTCGACCGCATCCGGGCCAGTCGGCCGGGCATGAGCGTGCTGGTGGCGACGGCCTACATGGAGGAGGCCGCCCGCTTCGACTGGCTGGTGGCCATGGACGCCGGCCACGTGCTCGCCACCGGCACGCCGGCGGAGCTGCTCGCGCGCACCGGGGCCAAAGACCTGGACTCGGCCTTCATCGCCTTGCTGCCGGAGGAGAAGCGCCGCGGCCACCAGGAGATCGTGATCCCCCCGCGCCCGCCGGGCGAGCATGAGGTGGTCATCGAGGCGCACGGCCTGACCCAGCGGTTCGGCAGCTTCACCGCGGTCGACCACGTCAGCTTCCGCATCGAGCGGGGGGAGATCTACGGCTTCCTCGGCGCCAACGGCTGCGGCAAGTCGACGACGATGAAGATGCTGTGCGGCCTGCTGCCGCCCACGCACCAGGAAGACTTTGTGCTACCCTATGTCAACGACCTGCGGAATGTCATTGACATGGACGCCATTGGAACCCCGGTGCTGCATAGCTCAAATGCACTCCCACCACGCAGTTGTCCACCTTGCCCCGGTTGCCATTCCACTGCCGTCCCACGCCGACCGTGTCGTGGCCGCTCTTGGCAACCCCGGACTCGTCTACCACACCGATCGTGTCCGGGTGAGCATGATCTTTGGCCACGATCTGTTGGCAGCGGTCGTGGAATTTTTCTTCATCCCACTTGATGGATTCCAGGAAACGTTGTAAGGTTCGCAGAGCCTTGCCAAACTCCAGGGCGATGCCTTCGGCCGTTTTTCGATGCACACCGGACAACTGCCCTTGGACATAGACACGCAGCAAGTCCTGCGCTTCCCGGCGAACGAAACAACCGCCGAACAAGCCAAGGAACGCCACCAGCTTCCTGCCCAACCCCCCAATCTGTGATAACGTCATCTTGACGATCATCCGTGAGTAGTCTTCCATGACTCCTGTACGAACGCGGAGGATCGTCTTTTCTTGCTCCTATGGGAACCGCAATTCCACCATGCGATCCTGAACCCAATAGACAACGCCACTTATCGCCGCTATCATCAAGCTAAGTGGCGCTGCCCAACTAATCCACACGGCTCGAAGTGATGCGAACCGTAACAACAGGGAAGATGTCGTCTCATTCCCGGCCGCTCGCAGTATGTGATAGGGATCTTGGCGCTGTAAAGCACTGCGCTTGCCCGCAAGGTTCTCAATTCCCATGGAGGAAATGAAGATGGCTCACTCCAACGCAACCGACTTCTATTGTTTCCGCCAAGATTTCATCAGCAGCTTTTCCCGGATTACAAAGAACACCACGCCGGGGGATGCCGCATTCCTGCGCATCCTGATCGAGTCTTCCAGGGCCGAGCGGGGGCTGGAGATCGGGACCGCCACCGGCTATGGCGCCATCATCCGGGCTTCGGACGAGAAGGACGACGGGATGGCAGTGATATACAAGGGGCAAAGATGAATTACCGCACGCTGGGAAAGACCGACACGAAGCTTTCCGCTCTCGGCTTTGGGGCGATGCGACTCCCGACCAAGGGAAACGAAGCGGACGTGGACGAGGCCCAGGCCGTCGAAATGATTCGTTATGCCATCGACCAGGGCGTGAATTATGTCGATACGGCTTACGTCTACCACGGCGGCAACGGCGAAGGGGCGGTGGGCAAAGCCCTGGCTGGCGGCTACCGCGAGAAGGTCCACCTGGCCACGAAGCTGCCGGTCTGGAGCGTCCAGCAGGTTGAGGATTGCGACCCAATCCTTAACGAGCAACTTGTCCGGCTGCAAACGGATCACATCGACTTCTATCTCCTCCACTGCCTGCAAGAGAAGTCTTGGCAGAAGATGCGAGACCTGGGCGTGCCGCAATGGGCGGAAAAGGCCCAGTCCGATGGGCGGATTGGACACTTCGGGTTCTCTTTCCACGACACCTATGATACACTTGTCGGAATCCTGGACGATTACGATTGGTCGTTCTGCCAAATCCAATACAACTTCGTCAATGAAGACGTGCAAGCCGGGACCAAGGGCCTCAAGTATGCCGCCGCAAAGGGGCTGGGCGTGATCGTCATGGAGCCGCTGTTCGGCGGAACGCTGGCCAACCCGCCGCAGCCGGTGTGGGAAATCTGGAACAACAACCACCACCGGTATCGGCCCGCCGACGTGGCACTTCGCTGGCTGTGGGACAAACCCGAGGTGTCCATGGTCTTGAGCGGCATGGGCAGCCTGGCACAGGTCAAACAGAACATCGACAGTGCGTGCCGATCCGGCGTGGGATGGCTCGATGAGCATGAGGCGACTTTAGTTGCTCGGGTACAACAGGAATACGCGAAGCTGTCGCCTATCCCCTGTACTAAATGCGGCTACTGCATGCCCTGTCCCAACGGCGTGAACATCCCCGTGAACTTCGAGCTTTACAACAACGCCGCCGTGTTTGAGGGCAGCAGCATCGTGCTGTGCCGGAACCTGTACAACTCGCTGCCGGAAGCCGAACGGGCGAAGGTATGTGCGGCGTGCGGAGTCTGCCAAGAGAAATGCCCGCAAGGGATAGAGATCGGAAAGATGATGGGGCTGGTGCGAGAGCAGTTCCAGTGATTCAAGAGGCCCTGACGGGAAGTGGCTATACTGTGAGCGGCCAGGAATGATACGACCGCCTCCCTATTGTTACGGTTTGGCTCATTCCAAGTCGCGCGGAGAAAAAGTCTTCATAAGGAGAACACAGCCATGCTTCGAGTGTTGCCGTTTGCCTTGGTTGCTGCCGCCGCTCTGCCCGGCTGGCAGTCGTCCCACGCCATCGAAAAGGAGGCCAAGAAAGTGTCACAGCCATTGAGTTTCCACGTGAAGTCCTTGGGCGGAAGAGATGTGGACCTGGCCAAGTACCAGGGCAAGGTCGTGATGATCGTCAATGTGGCGAGTAAGTGCGGCCTGACACCCCAGTACCAACAACTCCAGGCCTTGCACGAAAAGTATTCCAAGGCAGGATTGTCGATCCTGGGGTTCCCCTGCAACCAGTTTCGTTCTCAAGAGCCGGGAACGGCGGATGAGATCAAGGAGTTCTGCCGGGTCAACTACGGCGTCGGTTTCGACATGTTCGCCAAGGTCGAAGTGAATGGAGACGGGGCCTGCGATCTGTACAAGAACCTGACCGCGCTGGACACGAAGCCCGTGGGGCCGGGAAAGATTAGCTGGAACTTCGAGAAGTTCATAATCGGCCGCAGCGGGGAGGTCGTAGCCCGCTTCGCTCCTCGCACAACGCCCGCCGATCCTGAGGTGCTGAAGGTCATTCAAGCCGAGTTGGCGAAGAAGTAACCGTCGGCCTCCGTAACCGTTCACGGCATGGAAAGTAGCAGGCACGCTCCGCGTGCCGTCCGCTGAATCGGACAAAGGCATGGCGGACGGCACACGGAGCGTGCCTGCTACCTTGGCGCGGGTGCGTGAACGCTTACCGGGCTCCCGTCAGACCTTTGCGGTGAACTGACTGAGCTCATAGATCCCCAGCGTCTTTTCGAACTCGGCCACCTGGGCCGCAATGTTCTCGAAGCCATGCGCGCCGAACAACTGATGCTCCCGCTCCTCGAAGCGGTCGCCCATTTCGTCGAACTCCTTGGCCGTCATCAGGCTGCGAAGGGCGGGCAGCAGCACGGTAGCCGTTGAGATTCCGGTGCAGCCAACGATCGTTATCAACTACCGCCAGTCGCCGCTGAGGACAAAGGCGGCCCAGTAGAACGGTGAGAGCGGCTCGTGAGCCTTGGCCAATGCATCGGGAGGAACCGGGCTGAATCCGCTGGGGCCACGGAGCATGCCCTCCTTCGGAGCGTACTCGCGCAGCATCGCCAACTGGGCCTGGCGCAAGGCCTCCAGCTTCCCCAGCTTCTTCTCCCAGAGGTTCTTGTAGAACTCGATCATCAGTGTCCGCGTGGCTTTGTCGTCGACCTCCCAAAGGCTGGCCACCACCGTGCGGGCGCTGGCCGTCTGAAAGGCCCGCTGGAGGCCCACGAGACCCTCGCCGCCAGCCGTCTCACCCAGGCCCGTCTCACAGGCCGAGAGCATGACCAGTTCCACACCCTCCAGGTTCAGCGTGCCGATCTCCTCGGCGGTGGCAATGCCGTCATCGACATTCAAGGCTTCCAGGCCGTGCTGCTTGCCTGCCCGGTTTGCCCCGGCCAGGACGAGGCCGGACAGCAGGCCCGGGTGCAGGCCGCCGGCTTCCGCGGTGTGCTGCGGCGCACCAAATCGGCTGGCTTCCCGCGGTTGGGCCGCTAGTGCAGATCGTTGATTGGCGGGGGCGAAGAAGCCATGCGTGGCCACGTGGAGGTACAGGTGCCGGGCAGCTTCGACCCGGAATGCTTGCTTCGTGGCCTGCTTCTCTTCCAAAATAGTGACGCCCTCAGGGCCGAAACCTTGGGTGTAGAGTTTGCCTATTGCGGTGATTTCGGTTTTGGTGGCGGGCAGCGCGGGAAACAGTGGAAGTGCGTCGCTCCCCACGGCCCGGGCGCCCTCGTTCGCTTCTCCTGATGTCCGTGGCCCTGATGTCGGTGGCCCGGGCTTGTCGGAGGCCGCGCCGTAATCCACGTTGCCCAGTAGAAGCAGTTTTTTCTGCAACTGCTTGCGGCCTTGCTCGTGGACGATCTCCGGAATCAACTGCGGCACGGGCACCAGGGCAATCTTCCGCTCTTGGAGCAGGTACTTGCCCGGCTCCTTGCCCGGCAAGGCCCCCAGCGGCAACCGGCCCAGGGTCCCGTCGGGCGACGCCAGCACGATCTTCGCGCTGGCCAGCTTCGCTTCGAGCGGTTCCCAGACGCGTTGCCGCAGAAGCCTTCCTGCCGCCGCTCCCTGCGGCGACATGCCGAACGTCGTGCGCCACGTGTCGATGGCCTCGCTCAGCGGCCCCACCGCTCCCAGGGGCACCATTTCCACGGGCCGGTCGTGGGACATGACGAAGGCCACCAGGCGGGGTTCCCAGGATTCCTTGGCCCCGGCTTTTCTGTCAACCGGTGTATAGTGCAAGTATTCGAGGAAGTCGACCAGGACGGAGTCCTGCGGCAGGGCAGCCTGGACGTCTTCGAGCGTGACTGGGCACTTGGCCTGCCCGTAGGCTGTGCTCATCCGTGAGAGTTCGGCCTCCAGGCGGTCTTTCTCCGCCGAAAGCTTGTCCACCCGCTCGCGCCAGCCGGCCTTTTGTTGCGGGTCGGGCGTGGCCCAGGCCTGGCGCGACAACTGCGTTGCCACCCTCTGTAACTGCGCGAAGATCGTCAGCAGTTCCGGGGTCTCGCCCGCTGCCCGCGCCTGCCGCTGCCGCCGCAGCACGATGCCTTTCCAAGCCAGCGCTTCCCGAAACACTGGCCCCGCGTCGCGCCCGCTCCGGGCTATCAGCGTCAGGTAGTTATCGAGGTAGAATCGCTCCGACTGCAACATGGCCAACTGCTGTCGCTCGGACTGGACGGCGGCCGTCGCATCGAGCTGCCTGCGAATGATGCCTACGGCTCGACGCAGCGGAGGTTCGGCTTGCACGTAATCTCCCTGGGTGTAATACAGAACCGCCAGATCGTTCAAGCTTCGGGCATAGTCGGGGTGGTTCTCGCCCAGGACTGTCTTTCGAATGTCCAAGACGTTCCGGTACAATGGTTCGGCCCCCTTGTAATTGCCCTGGTCTCGATACAGTCCCGCTAAACTGCTCAAGCCTTCGGCATACCACGGGTGGTTTAAGCCCAGCACTTCTTTCTCGAGGTCCAATGCCTTTTGGCACAGCGGCACGGCACTGGCGTAATCCTTTTGAGCGATATAAACCGAGGCCAGATGGCTCAAGCCGCTGGCATACCAGGCGCTGTGCTCGCCTCCGTTTCTCTTCCAGATTTCGCAGGCCTCTCGAAACCGCCGTTCGGCCTGCGCGTAGTCCCCATGATCGCAATACAGGCACGCCAGATCGTGCAAGGTAATGGCATACGTGAAGTCGTTTTCGCCACGCGTTCTTTTCACGAGCTCGGCAGTCTTCCTGAACAGCGGCTCGGCCCGCGCGTAGTCCCCCTGCAATTCGTACAGAACCGCCAGTTGACCCAAACATACGGCATAGTCGCGGTCGTTTTCACCCAGGACTCGCTCTTGGATCTCTAATGCCTCTTTCATCAGCGGTACGGCCCGCGCGTAGTCCCTTTGATCCTTATGCAATATCGCCAGACTGCCTAAGGTGTAGGCATAGTCGCGGTTGTTCTTGCCCAGAACTTTCTTTTGGATCTTCAATGCCTTTTGGAATAGCGGTTCGGCCCCCTCGTAGTCCCCCTGGCGGTGATAAGACATCGCGAGGGTCATCAAGTTCTTGGCATACTCGGGGTGGTTCTCGCCCAGGACCTCTTTTCTGATCTCCAAGGCTTGTCGGCACAGCGATGCGGCCTGCGCAAAGTTGCCTTGACCATCCTGCGACGTGCTAAGAAGGTCCAAATCATTGGCAGTCCGCAAATTCCTTTCCCCCAGCAGCCGCTGATGGGTCCGCAGGGCATCCTCGGCTAAAGGCAGGGCTGGGCGAACATCGCCCTTCTCGCTAAGTTCCCACCCCTTTTCGGCCTGCTGGTCTGCCATTAGCAACTGGCGGGCGTCTTTGGGTGGGAGCTTGCTCAATTGCTCGACGTATTCGAGTTCGCGGCGGGCGTCGCCCACGAGGTAGCTGTCCCTTCCGTGCATCTGCGCCTGGACGTCGACGAATTCGCGCTGCCAGCGGATGGCGCCCGGCCAATCCCGGCGATCCCGGTAGCGCGTGGCGAGCCATGGCAACGCCTGTCCGAGCCATCCCTGTGCTCTCCGAACCACCTTCGCTTGCTCGTCGTTTGGCGATGGAGTAGCAATCACCCGGCGCGAAACTGCTACCAATCGCTCCACAACGGAAACGGCTTCGTCGAGCTCTTGCGCCTCAAAGAGTCGATGGAGTTCCTTCTCCAATTGCTGCTGCTGGGCTGCCAGTTCCCGCCAGGAATCCTTGCCAACCGGTTCTTCAGCGTGGGTCGCGGGAACCGAAGAAAGCAACATGGTCGCGAGCAGGGCCGAGAGCCATGGAGCAAACCGCCAAAACTGATACAAGATCTCTCGCATGGGTCAGTCTCCGTGGTAAGGAATAACGTAAACCTCCTTGCGATGTCTCGACGCGGTCGCATATCGGTCGCTACTTCCTGCGACTTGCGACGAGGTAACATAACAATACTTTTCTTCACAAGTGAACGGTTGGCGAGGTTTCTTTGCGTCTACCTCTCTGTCGGCAAATAGAGCTGGTGCACCCAACGGACCTGACGGGCTGGATGCTGCCGCTGCCGCGAGTCAGCGCTAGCGGCGGCGGCTGACCGGCGGTCATTCGCGGCGCCCCGACATCGGCCAGGCTCTCCTGCAACTCGCTCACGATGTCGCCCGACGGCCGATCGCTGACCAACAACAGCAACAAGTGCAACCCGGCCGGGTCGTCTGGATCGACGCTGACCATCTTATTGCCCGCTGGATACTGGACGATCTTCTCGGGCTGCTCGGATCGGGCCGCGATCTCCACCCGGCCGTTCGTGTCGAGCCAGACCAGGTACCAGTTGCTGGGGCGATTAAGCGCGGCGTGAAACTTGAAATCATCCCGCAGGCCCAGCGGGCGCAGCGCGGCCTCGTGCCCGTCGTGCCGGCTGGTCAGAGTCAGCCTCTCAATGTTCTTGTCGTCGCGGTTGCGGCGAACAAAGAGGACCGATTGTTGCACCACCACTTCCGGGCGCTGGATGGCTTTCGGCGGCTTGAAAGCGGGCATCCGATTCCAGATCGTCGCTGCCGTTGCCAGAATTACCAGCCCAAGCGCAGCGGCAATGAGGACTCGGTGACGAGCCAACCAGCTTGAGCCCCAAGAGCGTCTGCACGACTGCCGCCCGGGCGGCGTAACTGTTATCGAGTACACCGGCAAGTCATCCTGGGCGAAGAGTCCGACCAGGTTAGCGTCTGAACACAGCGGGGCCAGGGCCTCGGCGACCTCGGCAGGAATCTGGAACCGATCGGCCGGCTTCTTGGCCATCATCCGCTCCAGCACCGCGAACAGTTCATCGGGGATGTCCGGCCGCAGCGAGTTGGCCGCGGGCGGCGGCGTCTGTGCATGCGCCAGCATCTTCTGCATCGTGCTTTGGTACTGCGGCCCGCTGAAGGGTGTGTAGCCGGTCAAGAGCTTATACAGCGTACAGCCCAGGCTGTAAATATCGGCCCGAATGTCCACGTTGTGGCTATCGAACGCCTGCTCGGGGGCGATGTAGTCGGCCGTGCCCATGGCCTCGCCCGACGAGGTCAATTCTCCCGTGCCCGATCGTTCGGTGGCAAGCAAGGCCAATCCGAGGTCGAGGATCTTGACACAAGCTGTCAGGGAACCGCTATCAACCTTCAGTTGTTGATCGCTGGCCGCTGATCGCTGGCCGCCGATCGCCGACGGCTGACGGCTGACGGCCAACATCAGGTTCGAAGGCTTGATATCGCGATGGACCAGGTTGTGCTCATGAGCATGTTGAAGACCCACCGCCACCTGACGGACGAGTTCACAGGCGTCGGCAATCGGCAGTGTGCCATGACGTTGGACCACTTGGGCCAGATCCAGTCCCTCGACATATTCCATCACGAGGACCGTCGTGCCCTCGATGTCTCGGGCGTCATAGGCCTGCACGATATTGGGGTGGCTCAGGCCGCCGATTGCCTTCATCTCCCGCTCGAATCGTGCCACAGCGTGCGGGTCGCCGGTACGATCCTTGGGCAGGACCTTCAGCGCGACGATCTTGTCGAGCCTCGTCTGCCGGGCTTTGTAGACGGCCCCCATCCCACCTTCGCCCAGCTTGGCCAGCAGTTCGTACTCGCCCAAGCGACCGAGGTTGCCAATCGAGTTATTCGTGTCGAGGTCGTGGGCCAGCGACAATGCGTAAGACTCAGCGGCACGGTCGTCTCCCGTGGCCGCCACCATCTTGTCCGTCTTCGCGATGCAGGCATGGGGCGAATCGCCCCGTACGAACACCCGGCGAACGGTCGAGTCGGCGGCCGGGAAGCGGTGCAGGTAATCTTCCAAAACCGGTTCCTGGCCCGAGGAGCGGCGGTGCCAGACCTCGACTGCCAGGAGTTCGTAGAGCAGTTCTTCACGCTCGCCGGCTTCGACCCGCGTCAGAAAATCTTCGATCCGCGGTCCTTCACCCGAGAGCAACTTCGTTTCAAACTGGTTGCACAGGCCGTCGATCCGCTTGGCTCGATCGCTGGCCGATCCACCTTGATTTTCGCGTTGAAAGGCTTGTGTGGGATCTTGCGTCATGGGTTATTTCCAATCACCGCTGAGGACGAAGGAGGCCCAGTAGAAGGGCGAAAGCGACTTCGCCCCGCCGGCTTCCTGCGCCGC
>JBEKTY010000273.1:0-7514 GCA_049515555.1 Thermoguttaceae bacterium | reverse complement strand
CACAATGCCCGCCTTGCCTGCCGGACTTGCCGGACTTGTCGCCAGGATCTGGCCGGTCGGAGTGCTGCCGAGTGGAGTAGTCACCTTGACCTTGCCGAAATAGACGGCCGTGGCGCCGGCCAGGTTGACGCCGCTAATCGTCACCTGGGTGCCGCCCGCCGTGGGCCCCGCTGCGAGGCTGATCTTCGTGACCAGCGGCGCCGCGACGTAAGTGAACTGATCGAGGGCTGAAGTTGCTGACGTACCCTTGGCCGTTACCACAGTCACGTCGACCGGGCCGGCCTTGCCCGCCGGGCTAACGACCACAAGCTGCGTGTCTGTGTTGCGCTCGATCCTTGCCGCCTTGGCGCCAAAGAGGACTCGCGTGGCGTGGGCCAGGTTCTGGCCGGTGATCGTCACCGACATGCCGCCGGCCAGCGGTCCGGCCGAAGGACGGACGCCCGTCACCGTCGTCGTCTCAATGACGATGTTCTGGGTTGCCAAGCCATCGGTGCCCGGGGTCGGCAGGTCGAGCACGGCCGAGTTGCCCAGCACATCGTAGATACTGCCGCCGTTGAGCCCCAGCGCCGCGGTCGAGGCATAATCCAGGTCGGAACTGTTCTGTCCCGCCGCCACGGTGTAGGTGAAGGTAAGCGTCGAGGTGCCGCTCCCGCCGGTGTAATTGGCCACTGCGCCGCTGCCCGCATTCAGCGCCAACTGCGGCATCCCGGTCACCGTGACCGGATCGCCGAAGGTCACTGTGATGGTGATCGGCGTGCCCACTGCGTAAGTCCCAGCGGCTCGCGTCGAGGATACCCCCATCACCGTGGGCGGCCTCTCGAACACATAGGCCGCCCCCTGCTGGCTGTTGGCGCCGACCTTGGCGCCTTTCGCGCCGACCACCACCGTGTCGCCGCTGATGGAAACCGAGCCGCCGAAATAGTCGTAGGCCGCGCCATCGGACGCGGTGAGCGTGGCGGGTTGGGTCATGTCCGCCCAACCGGAGGCGGGCTCAGTGAACACGTAGGCCGCCCCCTGCTGGCTGTTCGCCCCGCTGGCTCCGACCACCACCGTGTTGCCGCTGATGGAAACCGAGCTGCCGAACTGGTCGTCCGCCACACCATCGGACGCGGTGAGCTTGGCGGTCTGGGGCATGTTGGCCCAACCGGAGGCGGGCTCGGTGAACACGTAGGCCGCCCCCGGGCCCGCCCCACTGATGGACGCTGGGAAGGGTGCCCCGACCACCACCGTGTTGCCGCTGATCGAAACCGAGTAGCCGAACTCGTCGCCCACCGCACCATCGGACGCGGTGAGCTTGGCGGTCTGAGTCATGTCCGCCCAACCGGAGGCGGGCTCAGTGAACACGTAGGCCGCCCCCGGGCCCGGGCCGCTGGCGGCGATATAGGTGGCAAACTCGGCCCCGACCACCACCGTGTTGCCGCTGATCGAAACCGACAAGCCGAAGTAGTCACTCGCCGCGCCATCGGACGCGGTGAGCTTGGCGGTCTGGGTCATGTTCGTCCAACCGGAGGCGGGCTCAGTGAACACGTAGGCCCTCCCCTGCAGGCTGTTGCCGCCGACCGTGGCCCATTTCGCTCCGACGACCACCGTGTTGCCGCTGATCGAAACCGAGCAGCCGAACCAAGCGCTGGCCGAGCCCTTGGACGCGGTGAGCTCGGCGGTCTGGGTCATGTTCTTCCAACCGGAGGCGGGTTCAGTGAACACGTAGGCCACCCCCGGCGCGACCTGGGCCTGTGGCGCTCCGACCACCACCGTGTTGCCGCTGATCGCAACCGAGTAGCCGAAATGCGAGTATGGCTGGCCGTCGGACGCGGTGAGCTTGGCGACCTGGATTATGCCGGACCAACCGGAGGCGGGCTCAGTGAACACGTAGGCCGCCCCCTGCTCATCGTTGGCGCCGACCACCCCGACCACCACCGTGTTGCCGCTGATCGCAACCGAGGCGCCGAAAAAGTCGTTCGACTGGCCACCGGACGCGGTGAGCTTGGCCTCCTGGACGAACGGGTCGATGGTGCTCGGGCCCCGGGCCCCGATGGCGTTGCCGGATGCCGCATGATACGCAGACTGGTCCTGGCCGATTGCCGATGAGATGGCGTGCTGCGCCGCGACGGGCAGGTCGGCCAGGGTTTTCGCACCGGCGTTGCCCAAGGCGCCGCTGAGCTCCAGGCCGGCCGATAGCAGGCACCTGACCTCCAACAACTCGATCGTCAACGCGCGGCGGCCCGGTTCCCGCAAGCGACGAGCGGCCATGCGACATGACTCGCGGCCAACAGACCCCTTGATCCGGCGGGAGAAAGCACGCACTGACACGGCAGCCCCCCGATAGAAAAGCATAATAACCCTACCATCGTCAGGATAGCTAAGATTGGTGCCATTGTCAAATAGAAGCCTCCTTTGGTGGAACCCCTTGCTATAGTCGTTCCGAGGGATAGAATTGGGGTATTCTTCGGGAAATCCGGGCCTGAAGGTGATTTCCACGGCGGACTTTGCACCCTGGCGGCTGCCGGTTTGGTCCCGGTCGTCTGCACTCGGTATAACTATCGCCGAACCCTTGAGTTAGGATAAAGTTGCAATGACTCCTAAAGACGTTTTCCGTCAGGTTCTCGACTCCGGCGACATGCTCCTGCGGGCCTACGTTGGCGACATGAGCGACGCCGACCTGCTGGTCCGCAGCGTGCCGGGCAGTAATCATACGGCCTGGCAACTGGGACACATGCTGGCCGGCACCTCGCGTATGCTCACGGCGCTGGGGCATCCGGCGATCGAGCTGCCCGAGGACTTTGCGGCGGCCCACTCCGCGGCGACAGCCGCCTTGGACGACCCGGCCCGTTTCGCCAAGAAGGCGGAATACATGGCGCTGTTGGACAAGGCGAAATCGGCTATCCAGGCCGCCATCGAGGCCACCCCGGACGCCGATCTCGACGCGCCCGGACCAGAATTGATGCGCCAATATGCGCCCACGGTGGGGGCCGCGCTCACAATGTTGGGCGGGCACTGGCTCATGCACTCGGGCCAACTCGTGCCCATCCGCCGCAAGCTCGGCCGGCCGCCGTTGTTTTGAATGGGTGGCCGGCAACTAGATGGACCACTCCCCACCGCGCCAAAGTGGCACGCCACAGCCGTGTGCCGTCCGCTGAAGCGGAAAAAGGCATAGCATACGGCACACGGCGTGTGCCTACTACTTTATACCGTGAGCGGCGGCGATCATTCGACGATCTTGTAGACCAGATCGTGTTGACGGGCGTGCTGGGCGCATCGAAACGCCGCGCTCTGGCCCACGGTGGCCTCCTCGACCGGCTGGTTGTCGATCTGGATCGACTCGATCCGTTGCGTGAAGTCGCTGGTGTGGCCCTTGATGTGCACCACGTCGCTTACGTGCAGCGCGCCGTGCGTGATTTCCATGGCCGCCACGCCGATCTTGCCGAAGTAATGCGTGATCTTGCCGAGTTCCACTTCCGACATTGCAGGATCCTTTCGTAATAGGGACGACCTGGCCCAGACATGACCGCCCCACAGATCGGGGCCGGGATACGCAACGTCGGCCCCGCAACGGCAGCGGACTCGGTGGCCGAACTGGAACAACGTCGCGTCGAAACCGGCTCCGCAACGGGGGCAAGTAATCGCCATGAGGAACCTCTGCCAGCGATTGTACCACGGGGGGCGACTTCCGCGCACCCCCGGCCGCCGCTTGGCGCGGCGCGGCTTGGGGCGAGCGATGGCACGCGCGCGCCGCACCGTCGCGCTTGATGTTTCGTCTGCACCGGATACCGCCGGCCTTCCCGGTGGTTCACGTCCATGGCGGCGGTCAGACGCTCTCCTCAACCTACGTTCTTGCTAGAGGAGGGTACCACGATGTTCCGGCAGATCCGCAAGCGATTGCCGCCTTGGGGAACATGTCGCAACTTTCTGATCGGCGGCTCGATCCTGGTCGGTCTCCACGCCTTGAGCAGGTACAACGATCTGCTTTTCCACAGCTTCGCGGGAATCGTCGGCGTGCTGATGGTTTGGGCCGTCTTGCGGCACTGGAAGCACGCCGACGAGGCCTTGCAGCAGCAACGTCAGTTCCTGGAGACGGTGATCGACAGCGTGCAGGACGGCATCCTGGCCTGCGACGCCGGCGGGAACTTGATCTTCCACAACCGTGCCTTCCGCAAACTGCACCGCCTGCCCCCGGGGCTCACGGTGGCCGAGGCCGGGCAGGCCTTGCCCGACACTCTCTATCGCTCCCTGTATCGCTCCGACGGGAGAACACCCCTCGGCAAGGAAGACGCTCCCCTGGATCGCGTACTACGGGGCGAGCAGGTCGATAATTTTGAATTGGTCGTCGTTCCCCTGGGAGGACCACCCACAACCGTGCTGGTCAGCGGGCGACCGCTCGTCGGCCAACACGACGAGAACCTGGGAGGGGTGGTGGCCATCCGCGACATCACCGCCCGCAAACGGGCGGAAGAAATGCTGAGAGACCGGGAGAGGCATCAAGCGCTGTTGCTCAAGCGGCTGGAAGGCATCAACCGGCTGCAAGAGGAACTGCTCTTGCCGGGTCCCATCGAGGAGAAGTTCAAGAAGATTACCGATGCGGCCGTCACTCTGCTGGACTTGGACTTCTGCCGGGTGTGGCGAGTCAAGCCGGGGGACCTGTGCAAGGGCGGTTGCCTGCATGCCGAGGCCCAGGACGAGATTCATGCCTGTCGCCGCCGCGACAAATGCCTGCACCTGCTGGCCAGCTCGGGGCGCTACACAAGCATCGACGGCACGCACCGCCGCGTGCCGCTGGGCTGCAACAAGATCGGCCGCGTCGCCACCGGCAAGAGCAAACGGTTCCTGACCAACAGCGTCGGCACCGATCCCCAGGTGGCCGACCACCAGTGGGCGATCAGCCTGGGACTGGTATCGTTCGCCGGCTACAAGCTGCGTGCCGCGCGAAACGACGCCACCGGCGTGTTGGCGGCGTTCGCCCGGCACACAATCTCGGAAGAAGACAACGCCTTCCTCGCCCAGTTGGCGGAGACGACCTCCAAGATCATCCTCGACAGCCAGGTGCAAGACGAGCTTCGGCAATCGCAGAAGCTGGAGGCGGTGGGCTCGCTGGCGGGCGGGATTGCCCATGAGTTCAACAATCTCTTGCAGGCCATCGGCGGCTATGCGCATTGCGCCATGGAAGGGCTTCCTTGCGGTGAGCAGCGTTACGGCGACCTGCAACAGGTGGTCAAAGCCGCCGACCGGGCGGCCGTGCTCACCCGCCAATTGCTGGGTTTCAGCCGCCGCTCGGTGGCCCAATGCAAGCACCTCGATCCCAACGCCGCGGTCGCCGATCTGGCGAAATTGGTGCGTCCCCTGATCGGTGCGGACGTCGATCTGGAGACGATTCTCGGCGCCGAGTTGGGAACCGTGTACGCCGATCCCGCCGGACTGCAACAAGTGCTGTTGAATCTCTGTCTCAATGCCCGCGACGCCATGCCCAGCGGCGGAAAACTCCTGCTGCAGACGGATCGCGTGGTTCTGGGCGAGGCGCTCTGGGAGCATGAATTCGAGGTCCGCCCCGGCCCCTACGTGGTGTTCAGCGTTACCGACACGGGCTGCGGCATGCCGCCCGAGGTGCGGCGGCGGATCTTCGAGCCCTTCTTCACAACCAAGGAAGTGGGCAAAGGAACCGGCCTGGGATTGCCAATGGTCTACGGCATCGTGCGGCAGCACCAAGGCGTCATCCACGTTTACAGCGAGCCGCAGCGGGGCACCACGTTTCGGATCTACCTGCCGGTCGCCAGCGACGCCGAATCGCCCCCCGACGCCGCCCGGCGGCCGGCCGTTCCCCGCGGTCACGAGACGCTCCTGCTGGCGGAAGACGAGCCGATGGTGCAGAGCTTCGCCGTCCGTGTGTTGCAGGGAGCGGGCTATACGGTCCTGGCCGCTTCCGACGGCGAACAGGCAGTTCGCCTGTTCCAGGAACACGCGGGGGAAATCTCCTTGTTGATCTTGGATGCCCTGATGCCCAAGCTCACCGGCCCGGAGGTCTACCGCCGTATCGCAAGCGGGTATCCCGGAACCAAGGTTATCTTTTGCAGTGCCTTTGGCCTGGCGGCCCCCCAGACTAGTTCTCTCCTCGAAGACGGCCTGCGGCTAATCGAAAAGCCGTTCGATGCGGAGACGCTCTTGTCCACGGTCCGCCAGGCCTTGGACGAGAAACGGGCCGAGTCCCCGCCTTCCCTAGCACTACAGCGCTAGGTCGGCAAGCAAAATGTGATCTGAATGACCAAATCCCAATGACTAATGGCCAACGACAACAGATGGCCGATCGCAGGGAGTTTCTTAGTCATTGGTGCTTGGTCATTGGTCATTTCTCACCGGATCCCCATCCGGCATAACGGCCTGTGAGCGTCGGTCTGACGGCTAGAGACTTCCGCTCCTGATTGTGCTATCATGGCGGCAATCACCGGGGCCCTTCGGCCGCAACGGCCGCGGGACTAGACCTTGCAGAAACAGGCCGACAATGTCGAGCAAATTGCAGAAAGCGCTTCGCGGGGCATTACGAGCGCTGAGGCATCGCATCAGGCGTGCGACGGGCAGCGGCCCGGCCCTGCTCCGCCGGCGCTTCCCCGACCTCGACGATGCCGCGCTGGCTTGTTCTGAGTATGTCAAGCCCTACACGTTGACCAGCCCGGAACGGATCTTTGCCCTTCGCCAGGCCGTCCAGTACGTCGTCAACTGTGCCATTCCGGGCGACATCGTCGAATGCGGCGTGTGGCGCGGAGGGAGCATGATGGCGGTTGCCCGAACCCTGCTCGAGATGCAAGCCCTCCGCCGGCTGCATCTGTTCGACACGTTCCAAGGCCTGCCGCCGCCGGCCGACGTCGACCGGGACTACCGCGGCCGATCCGCCGCCGAGCAGATGGCCGACATGCGCTCCTTTTGTCCGCTGGATGAAGTGAAGCGCAATCTGTGTGCCACGGGTTATGACGAGGGCCATATGGTGTTCGTCAAGGGGAAGGTCGAGGATACGATTCCAGCGCAGGCCCCCGCTCAGATCTCGTTGTTGCGGCTGGATACCGACTGGTACGAATCAACCTACCACGAACTGCTGCACTTGTATCCGCGGCTTAGTGTCGGCGGCGTGCTGATCATCGACGATTACGGCCATTGGCAGGGGGCACGCCGGGCAGTCGATCAGTACATACAACAGAACCATCTGAAACTGCTGCTCCAGCGGATCGACTTTACCGGCCGCATCTGCGTGAAACTGGAGGCGGGCCCGGCGAAACCGTGAGCCCCGCCGGACCGGCAGCAAGATGCTTGTGGGATGGCGGTTCGGTCGATCGACCAGCCACGCGGCACCTCGGCCCGCCATCTTGCGGCTGGGTGGCAAATACTCCGCGATCCACCCTGCTGCGAGCTTGCGTGTGTGGCAAGTATCTATGGCGCGAAAGATAGGGAGGATGTATAACCTGGGTTAGCGTCTTGGTTTCAACACAATGCGAAGCAGGAGGAAATCGCGATGGCGTTACCCAGGTTGGATCGGG
>JBEKTY010000272.1:0-7524 GCA_049515555.1 Thermoguttaceae bacterium | reverse complement strand
CAGGGCACGCTCACACTGACGATCAGTGCCGGTCATTGGATCAAGAACCGTGTGCTGAGCCTTCTGGCGCGGCTTCAGAATGCCTCTTGAGACCACGCAATTTATGCAACGTTAGGGTATACTCAGAATGGCACGATTCGCCGGGAGAACACGGGGTATTCATTATGTTGGGGGCGGGTGTTATCCGCAGGCCATCATCCGGGACGGCCTTCAGGACGCCTGGAAGCAGGCCCGGGTGGCTTTCGAGGTGCGCGGGGTGATGCAGAACTGGAAAGACGCCGGCTTCGCCATCGACTACACCATCGACCAGTCGCTCAAGTGGCAAATCTTGTCGCTCAACGCCAAGTGGACCTATCACAGGCAGTCCGGCAGGCAGGCGTCGACAGTTTCCGCATGCACGTGTGGACTGGCGATGATGGTCCTTCGGGCAGGGTAGCACGGCCGACCTGCAGCGATTGAAAAGCGGATTGCCAGACGTCATCGTCGAGTAAACACCCGCTCCCGAAGGGCACATCGGAAATTGGAACCTGGAAATGGAGCGGAAGTCAACGAAGGCGATCAAGGCCCGGCCGCCAGCAGGCAGTTTCTGATCGGCTCGTGACGTCCTCTCCTGCAACTTGCAGCCCTCTTCCCACCCTCTTAGAATGCTAGGCGATGGCTGCAACACGCCTTTTGCAGTGCAGTTATGGCGAAGGGAAAAAGAAACATGCGAGCGAATTGGACTGGTCTATGCATAAACCTGCCGGTGCTGGCCCTCATGCCGCTCATCGTTACGGGCGTGGCACTCGCGGACACCGATCAGGACATCAACTGGCTGGCCACCTACAAGGGCGGTGCGCTGCCGGCATCGCCGCAGTGGACGTGGCACGGCGACAAGGACGTTTGGCC
This sequence comes from Thermoguttaceae bacterium, assembly GCA_049515555.1. Taxonomy (GTDB): domain Bacteria; phylum Planctomycetota; class Planctomycetia; order Pirellulales; family Thermoguttaceae; genus JBEKTY01. The sequence continues at coordinate 6,636 of JBEKTY010000272.1, read as the reverse complement.
TGAAATTGTCAACGGCACATTGCGGCTGGCCGACGTCTCGGGGACGGGCCTAGCCCATTACCGGACGACCTGGGAGGCGCGACCCGACCAGGAAATCATCGTCGAGGCCGAAATCCGCGTGGGCTACATGTCAGCCGGCGACTGGAAGGCAGCCAGGATCCGTGTACCGGGCTACTCCGGCTCGCCCATCGGTATCCTTGTTTGTGACGGTCAGCACCAGGAAGGGTTGATGCTGTGCGATGGATTGATCGGCAATTTCGAGGACCGCTTCCACTTAATGAAGACGACCGACGCCTTCCACGTCTACCGGCTGGTCATTCGCGGCACGGACATGCAAGTGTACGTCGACGGCCAGTTGAAGATCCGCGGCAAGGACGCCTTCTGGAGGCCGGCGACCGAGCCGAAGCCGTTCCTGCAGTTTGGCTCCAACGCCACGTGGAAGGCCAGAGAACACTACACCGGTGAGGCTTATTGGGAGTACATCAAGGTCGGTGTTCGGCCGGTCACGACGCCGCCGGCCAAGCCGGAGCTAAAGATCACGCTCAGCAAGCCCTGGACGATTCCCAGCAACATTGGCCGTCCGCAGAACCGGCCGTATCTCTACAACGTCGGCCGAGGCCTCTTGTTGATGAGCGTCGCCCAGGGGCCGGACAAGGAATTCGAGCCCTACGGCATCCTCAAATCGACTGACGAAGGCAAGACCTGGAGCCCGATCGAAGGCTTGCAGCGGAAGATGTTTGCGCCGCAGCCGATGATTCGCCTGGCTGACGGCAACATCCTGGGGGCCTCGCGTTGGAGCAAATGGTACAACGACCCCTACTACAAAGACGTGTATGCCGTGGGCATGACCTATCTATTCGATCCGTCGGCGACATCGTTCAAGATGTACGAGCACAAGATCTTGCTTCCCGCCGAAGCGAAAGACGCCGGGGCCTTCGACAGGCACATTTTCGACGTGGGGGGCGGGAAGATCCTCGCCGTGGTGTACGGCGCCAGCCCCTACGGCTACTTGATGCAGACAACCGACGAAGGGAAGTCCTGGACGCATTTTTCCACGATCGGCAAGGGCGACGAGCCCGGCGTGGCCCGAATTACCCCGCAAGACTGGACAGCGCTGCTGCGCCAGGATTCATGGGCTCCGCTACATCAGGTTTGGTCGCACGATGGCGGCAAGACCTGGAGCCAGCCGGCGGTGTTGGAAGAGGGAAGCGTGGATCCGGACGTCCTGGTCATGAGCAACGGAGTGCTCGCTTGCAGCTATGGCCGGCCCGGGGACAGCCTGATGCTGAGCACGGACCACGGGAAGACCTGGGGGTATCACCAAGTGATCACAGACATGGATGTTGGGGGATATACGACGATCCAGGAGGTCCGGCCGGGGCGGCTTCTGTACGTCTACGGCGTATTGACCGCGCTGCACATCGACGTGGAGATGCTGCATTAGGACGCCGTCCGATTCGCTTCATTTCCGCACGATCAATCTCTACGACCGGAGGCGACCATGTGCCGCATGCGAACCGTCTTGTGGTGGCTTGCATTGGCCAACGCGAGTTGGGCGGGGGAGCCGTCACGCGAGAACTATCAGCCCAACCCCGGCTTCGAGGAGGGCATGAAGGACTGGTATCCATGGAAGATGCAGGATGCGACCATCACCACCGACGATACCGTCAGCCACTCCGGCAAGAAATCGCTGCGCCTGGAGTACAAGGAGCTGGCCCGGCGGAAGGAGACTTATCTGTTCGCCTACGGCATGTTAAGCGACTGTTTCACTCCCGGCCGGACCTATACGGCGAGCGGCTGGGTCAAGATCGCGGGCGTGCCGCTCGGCAAGAAGGGCCCCGTCGCCTGCCTCCAGGACGCCGGCGGCCAGGGCGAGTCGCCCAGAGTGCAAGGGCCCACCGATCCCGCCAAGGACCGCGGCTGGCTCTTCGTCTCCTTCAGCTTCAAGGCCACCGAGAAGAACCGTGGCTTGGGCTTGCGATGCCTGTGCGACGTGCCGGCGGATTGCGTGCCAGGGACTGTCTGGTTTGACGATCTGAAGGTGGAGGAAGGCGATAAGCCCACCGCTTTCCGGCCCGATTGGATCCCGGCGACCGACTTCTACACGCGAGGGCCGTTCATCTACTTCCCGATGACCACCGACTACCGTTGCAGCACGGAAGTCATCACGCCGCACGTGGAGTTGGGCAGGCCGTCTGTTGGCGGGCCGCTGCGCCTGCTCTGGGCCGGCCATTGGTTCAGTGGCCGTCAGGCGTGCGAATTGGCCCAGCGCGGCGACTTCCAACTCGATAGCGTGGTCTTCAACGGGTCGAACGCCTTTCCGGCGTACTGGCAGAGGATTCACGAGGATTGCATCGCCGTCTTTCGCCAGCGCCTGGAAGTCGAGCCAACCCTGATGCCTGACAAGGCGCCGCAGGTGCTGGTGCTCGAACAAGGCAGCCTGGAGTCCTTCGCTAAGCACGAGCGTGAAGCGATCCTCGACCGGGTCAAAGCAGGCATGGGCTGCGTCGTTCTCCTGGGGCCGACCTTTTCCGAGAAATTGCCGGGCGAGCAGTTCATGACCAGGAAACTGAAAGAGCTGACCGATGCCTCGGCCAAAACGACCGAACCGGGGCTTGGCTCGGTGGTCACGGTCTTGAACCCTTCGGCCGACGATAAGAACTGGCGCAGCACGTTCGGCATCGAGCTGTCGCACGGCGAGGTCCTCCGGGCCATCTATCGCAGCATCGGCCGACCGTTGGCCGACGTCAAAATGACTGTGACGCCCACGCCCGCCCCGGCTGGCGATGCGGTAAAGGTGACGGTCGCCTCGACAGGCAGCGCCGTGCGGATGCGCTTGTTCCCTGACCTGCCCGTGCCCGGAGGCGGTGCGTATGGCCAAGGGCGTGGCATGGGCGTCCCACGCGACGCGATTGCAGACCTCTCGGCGAATCTGGCCGACGGGGCCGCCACCGTATCCCTGCCAGCAGTTGCCGCGGGCGACTATTTCCTGGTGGCTCATGCGATCGACGCGGAAAAGCGCGTGCTGGGCTGGTCGCTTTCAAACCTGACCGTCGGCTCGCCGATTTCCATTGCAACACTGGACGCGGGGGCAGGCGCATTTACCGGCCCGGGGCAGCCTTTGAGCGTGGCCTGCACCGTCGAGAATACGGCTGGGCCGAGGGAAGCGACGCGGGTTGCACTGGTCTATGACCCTCTAGATCGCCTGCTGGCCCGAATCGGGCCCGTACCGATCGCTCTCCAACGGGGTGAGACCAGCGCACAGCTCTCCGTGGCCTTAACACACGCCGAGCTTTGTTCGGCCCAGGTGGTCGTCCAGGTCCGTGACAAGGACCAGGTTCTGGCCTCGTCGTCGGTCTGGACGAGCACGGAGTCGCTCATGCCCCGCATCGACTTCAATGCCGGGCCTTATGACGACTTCTACCTGGGGGCGCACAATTATGGCGCGGACCTCGCAGTGGACCGCAGGCCGGAGTTGGGCATGCGGCCCTTCGACTGGATCGACATCTTCGCCTTCGGCACCAGCCGCGACCTCGCCAGCAAATCGGTTTGCGATCCAGAGGTGCTTGAGGGGGCCAAGCAGTTGATTCTCAGGAGGTCCATCAAAGGCCAGGCCCCCTTGCACGCCGTGGCCTGCATGTTGCACGATGAGCTGGACAACTTCGGTTTCCGGAGCACATCGGACGAACACAATCTTGCCTTTTTCCGCCAGTACCTGAAGGAGACGTACCAGGCCATGGCGGCCCTGAATGCCTCCTGGGGCACGCGATACAATGACTGGAGCGAGATCGACTCCAAGCTCGCCGCTCAGTTCCTCCCCACCGCCAATATGAACCCGGCGCCGTGGGCAGACTGGAACAGGGCCTCTGAAGTGGCAGCGTACAAGTTCTATGCCGCGCTGGATGTGGCTGCACGGCAGGCAGACCCGGGCTTTCGCATCGGCGTGAGCGGCACGCGCAACACCAGCGGCACCAACGGCATCGATTGGTGGCTGCTGACGCGGGCGTTTCGTTCAGTGGCCCTTTACGACGGAATCAGCGGGGAGATTTTCCGCTCCTTCGCCTTGCCTGGGGCCATGGTCACGCGTTGGTCGCATCTGGGAGCGGCTCCCTCCGACTTCGTGCATTGGCGGGTCTGGACCGACGTCTGCCGCCACCGCGAAGGCACGCCGACCTACGGCGGACGCGTCACAAACTTGTTCTACCCCGACTATCGCCGGAACGCACCCGGCGTGGCGTTCTTCGACGAGTTGGCGGAGATCCGCAAAGGTTTTGGGCGGCTCCTGCTGGGTATGCCGTTGGACGACCGGAGCGTGGCGATATTCTATTCCCCAGCCTGCCATCGAGCGCAGATCGTACACGCCAAGAACTTCAATGCCGGCGAGGCACTCAACGCCTCCCTGGACTCGCTTTTCGGCGCGCTCAGCGACGCAGGCATCAAGCCGCACTTCGTCTCCTACGACCAGGTGTCGCACGGCGACCTGAAGCCCGAGACCACCAATGTCTTGCGCCTTTGGGGCGCGCTGGCGCTCACCGAGGCGGAAACCGCAGCCATCCGCCAGTACGCCAAAGACGGCGGGGTGGTGTTGGCGGACACTGAACCAGGGCTTTACGACGAACAGTGCCACCGCTTGCCGCAGCCGCGGCTCAACGACCTCTTCGGCGGCAGCGGGCCGGTCCATCCGGTAGGTAAGGGCAAGGCGATCTTCTTCGGCGCTCCGGGCAGCTCCAGGAAGCTGGCCGGATACGGCACAGGGGGAGAGGCGGCCGAGACGGTGCGGACAACGGAAGGCAGCCAGCTTCTCGACAAACTGGCCGCCGTGCTCGACAAGGAAGCCGGCGTCAGGGCCGCCTTCACGCTGAAGGACGATCAGAACCGCAATGCCTTCAAGAACATGGAAGGCTACACCTATGTGGACGGGCCGGCGCGATACGTGGCGCTCGTGCCCGAAGGAAAGTATGGCGAGACACGAAGGGCGAGGCTCACCATCCAGGGCGAAGGCCAGCTCTACGATTGCAGGGCCGGCAAGCACCTGGGCGCCGCCGCAACGCGGGAAGTGGAATTGCGCATGGCGACGGCGAATCTCTTTGCCCTGCTCCCCTACAAGGTCGAGAAGGTCGAAGTAACCGCGCCGGCAACGGCGGTTCTCGGCCAGCCAATTCCGGTGAGAACTGCATTGCGGACCGGCGCAGGGACGCCGGTCCGCCACGTGCTCGTCGTGCAGCTCCGCCGGCCCGACGGGAAAGATCTGCCGGTGCATCGCTGGACGTTCGACACCCGGGACGGGAACATCGAGGCCGCGCTGTTCCTGGCGATGAACGACACGGCCGGCATGTGGACGCTGGTGGTGACCGACGTGGCCACGGGCCTCCGGCATGAACAACCGATCGAGATTCGGTAACGAGTTTCGAGCGAGTGCCTCCAAGAACCGCAGAAACCACAAACCCGAGAACCTATGGTGACGCAATGATAGGAAGGTTCTGTAACTTTCTCGCGGGGCCAAAATCCCCCACGGTGCTTCTTCCTGGGATCCTCCTGATTCTGTGCTGCGGCGTCACGGCCCGTGGCGCCAACCCCACGGCCGACTCGATTTACTCTTGCGTTTTCGCTCCGGGCAAGTGGAGCAGGGTGGACTGGGTGCGCGTGAAGTTCCTGCAGGGGGAGCACTTCGGGGACTGGGTCCAGCATGACAAGTACATTACGAACCAAGTGCCGGAGGGCGCCACTCCCGAGGAGCTTGAGGGGAAACGGGCAGCCGAAGCCTGCTCCAGCATGGTCTACAAGGAGAAGGTGAGCGGCAACGTCGTCATATCCTCAACGATGGCCTTCGCCCACAAGATGGCTCCGCTTATCGTGCTGGTCCCGGACCTCTCGGAAGACGCCAAGGGTCAGGAGGTGTGCGCCGAGCGTTTTGAGGTCGTCATTTTCAACGAGGGTGTCAACGTGTGGCGTCACTTTCGGAAGGACGGCAAGCTTACCTATCGGAAGGTGGCGTTTGCCAGTTTTCGGCTAGAGAAAGACACCGCGTACAGACTCGAAGTGAAGAAGACGGGCAAGACCTTGACCGTGTCCGTTGGCGGCCACACCTTCACGCATACCGACGACGCCTTGCCCGAAGCCTTTTACGTGGGCATTACCGGCTGCGAAGGGATCAACCGCTTCTACAATTTTAGCGTGCGCCGTTGACGCGGTCATACCCAAATGGCCCGGGACTGCAGTGTCGTGGACATCCTGTATGCCGAGAAAGGGGAACGAGAAAACGATGAAAGCATGCTGGCGACAAGTCAATCTCGTGGCGTCGATCATCATTGGCCTGAGTGCGAGCGTCCGGGCGGGAGAACCAACCCAGGTTGGCTCGCCACTGCCGACCAGCGGCAAGACGTGGACGCTGTCTACCGACGACACGGAACTGACCGTGGCGGTGGTGGACAATGGGATGGTCGTTACTAGTCTGCGGAACCCTGCCCAGGGGTGGAACTGGCTGCCCACTCCTTCTGTGGTGCCGCCGCCCGGCATCGTTGTCGGCAAGGAGACTCCGTTGCTGAAATGGGAGTTCCGCGAGGCAACGGAAGACAAGACCAACGGCCATCAGGTGACGCTGCGGTTCACCAACACCAGCCTTGCGCTGGAGTTGAC
>JBEKTY010000271.1:0-7610 GCA_049515555.1 Thermoguttaceae bacterium | reverse complement strand
AGGCTTTTCGGTGCAATCGAAACAGGGCAAGATGCGCCGTCTGGGAAACAAGAAAACGCCGGAAGCTGGGCAAAACAAGCTCTTCATGGGCCATCAATTGTGATTTGCGGCACTAGCCACCCCGAGCCGCCCGCTCTAGAATTGGGAGGCAGAGCCGGGCGATCCAAACCACCCAGACGTATGGAGTATCCAAGTCCGTCGTCCGTCGTCCGTCGTCCGTCGTCCGTCGTCCGTCGAGATTGCGAGCCATGAACACCAGCGATCACCCCATTACCGTGCCGCAGTTTTCGGCCCTGAAGGCGAGCGGCCGCAAGATCACCATGCTCACGGCCTACGATTATCCGTCGGCCCGCCTGGCCGACGCCGCCGGAATCGAAGGCATCCTGGTCGGCGACAGCCTGGCGACGGTCGTCCAGGGGCACGCCAACACGCTGCCGGCCACGCTGGAGCAGATGATCTACCATGCGGAGATGGTGGGCCGGGCCGTCCGGCATGCCCTGGTGGTGGTGGACATGCCCTTTCCCAGCTTCCACTTGGGGGTTTATCGGGCCATCGAAAACGCCGCGCGGATCATCAAGGAAACCCGCTGCCAGGCGGTCAAGCTCGAAGCCGGCGGGGAGCAGGCCGAGCTGATCGCCGGACTGGTGGGGGCGGGCATTCCCGTCATGGCCCATTGCGGGCTGCGGCCGCAGAACGTGCACCAACTGGGCGGCTACCGGATCGAGCGCGACGCCGAGCGGCTGTTGGCCGATGCCCGCGCGGTCGAGCAGGCCGGGGCCTTCGCCGTAGTCCTGGAATGCACGCCCGCCGCCGTGGCCCGGCAGGTCACGGCCGCGGTGCAGATTCCAACCATCGGCATCGGCGCCGGCCCGGGGTGCGACGGGCAGATCCTCGTTCTCCACGATCTGCTGGGCCTGGGCCCCGGCCGGCCCCCGCGCCACGCCAAGTCTTATGCCGATCTCGAGCACTCCGTGCTGGAGGCCATGACCCGCTACCGCGACGAGGTCCGCCAGGGTATTTTTCCAGGCCCCGAGCAGACCTTCGACTGAGGACCTGCGCAGAAGTAACTTCGCCAATTTCAATGTAGTCGGCACACGCCGTGTGCCGTAAACCGCTGACGGCACACGGCCTGTGCCTGCTACAAATTGCGCAGCATGAATCGCCTGGACCGCGAAACGAGCCCGTACCTGCTCCAGCACGCCGGCAATCCGGTGGATTGGTATCCGTGGGGGCCCGAGGCCCTGGAGCGGGCTCGGGCCCTCCAGCGGCCGATCTTTCTCTCGATCGGCTACTCGGCCTGCCACTGGTGCCATGTGATGGCGCACGAGAGCTTCGACGACCCCGCGGTGGCCCGACTCCTGAATGAGAACTTCGTGAGCATCAAGGTGGACCGGGAGGAGCGGCCGGACCTGGACCAGATTTACATGGAGGCCGTGCAGGCGATTGCCGGCCAGGGGGGCTGGCCGTTGTCGGCCTTTCTGACCCCGGATCAGAAGCCGTTTTTTGGTGGGACGTATTGGCCGGCCCGGCGGCGGGGGGCCGTGCCCGCTTTCGCCGAGGTCCTCGCCGCCGTGGCCGACGCCTGGCGCCAGCGCCGTGCGGAACTGCTAGCCCAGGGCGAGAAGCTGGCCGAGTTCCTGCGGGCCGAGCGGCCCGCCGGAAGAGCAGCCGCACAGAAGGCGACCGATCCGCTTCCCCCCGGCGGCGGTGAGGGTGCTTCGCGCGAAGGGGAGGCGGCCCCTGGCGCCATGCCGGGGCTGACCGAGCGGCCTTTGGAGGCGGCCGAAGCGGAGCTGGGCCGGGTGTTCGATCCGCGCTGGGGCGGGTTCGGCCCGGCGCCCAAGTTCCCGCACGCCACCCAACTCAGCCTGCTCCTCCGCCGAGCACGGCACGCCGGGGGACTGTCCCAATTTTCGTCCGCCTGTCCCCCCGGACAGGCCGAAAATGGGACTGTCCCCTTCGGCCACAGCCGCGAGGAGTTGCTGCAAATGGCGCTGGTCACGCTCGATCGCATGGCGGCCGGCGGAATCTACGACCAGCTCGGCGGCGGCTTCCACCGCTATAGCGTCGATGCCCAGTGGCTCGTCCCGCACTTCGAGAAGATGCTCTACGACAGCGCGGGGCTGGCCGGCTGCTATCTCGACGCCTGGCAGGCCACCGCCCGCAGCGACTACCGGCAGGTGCTCCGCGAGACGCTGGATTACACGCTGCGCGACATGAGCGGCGCCGAGGGCGGGTTCTTCAGCGCCGAAGATGCCGACAGCGAAGGCCAGGAGGGCCGATTCTATCTGTGGACGCCGGCCGAGGTCCGCGATGTGCTGGGGCCGGAGCGGGCCCACGCCTTCTCGTACGCCTACGACGTGACCGAAGCGGGCAACTTCGAGGGCCGCAATATCCTGCACCTGTCCAAGCCGATCGCGGTCTGCGCCCGGGTTCTCGCTTGCGACGCCGACGCATTGGCCGCGGGGCTGGCGGCCAGCCGCGGGGAACTGCTGGCCGCCCGCAGCCGGCGGGTGCGGCCGGCCCGCGACGGCAAGGTGCTGGCCAGTTGGAACGGCCTGTTCGTCGATGTCCTGGCCCGCGCCGGCGCCGCCTTGCCCGAGCCCCGCTACACGGCGGCCGCGGCCCGGGCCGCCGATTTTCTGCTGGGCCAGCTTTGCTACGCTCCAGGCCGGCTGGCGCACTGCTGGCGGGCCGGGAAGGCCAAACCCTTGGGGTTCCTCGACGATTACGCCAGCCTGGCCAACGCCCTGATCACGTTGGACCAGGCCCAGCCCGCGCCCCGCTGGATCGAAGAGGCCGGCCGCCTGGCCGACGCGATCCTCGAGCGCTTTTCCGATCCGCTCCGCGGCGGCTTCTTCTACACGCCGGTCGATCATGAGCCGCTGGTGGCGCGGAAGAAAGACCTGTGGGACAGCCCCTTGCCCAGCAGCAGCGGCCTGGCCGCCACGGCGCTGGTGCGGCTGGCGCGGCGGACCGGGCGGGCGGAGTATCGGCGGGCCGCGGAAGAGGCCTTGCAGGCGGCCGCCCCCGCAATGTGCGAGGTCCCGCTGGCCGCCGGCCAACTCCTGCTGGCCCTGGACCTGTTGCTGCACGAAGACCATGAAGGGGACAGTCCCATTTTCGGCCTGTCCGCAGGGACGGGCGGACGAAAATTGGGACAGTCCCCGCACGAACACGAATTCCCCGCATGAACGCAATCTGCCTGGTAATCGATCGGCTGCACGCGGGCTATCTGGGCGCCTGCGGCAACACGTGGATCGAGACCCCCGCCTTCGACCGGCTGGCAGCCGAGTCGTTCGTTTTCGACCAGACGCTAGTCGACACGCCGCGGCTGGAGACGCTCTACTGCTCCTACTGGCTGGGCCGGCATGCGATCGTCTCACGGAGTGCCGAGGGCGGCCCAACGTTGCCGGGCCTGCTGCGCGACGTCGGCGTGAACACCACCCTGGTGACCGATGAGCGGCTGCTGTGGGAGCATCCCTTGGCCGTCGAGTTCGACGACGTGGCGGCGATCGATCCGCCGTTGCGGGCGGGCATGGCCCCCGACGGCCGATTCGAGCAGACCCACCTGGCCCGCTGCTTCGTGGAGATCATCGATCGTCTGCAAGGGGCGCGGCGGCCGCTGTTGCTGTGGTGTCACCTGGGCAGCCTGGGCACAACCTGGGACGCCCCCTGGGAGTTCCGCCATCGCTACTGGCTCGAGGGCGATCCGCTGCCTTCGCGCTCGGCCGACGTGCCGGATCGCCTGCTGGCCGAGGATCACGATCCCGACGAGGTGCTGGGCTTCTCGCAGGCCTACGCCGGGCAGGTCTCGCTGTGGGACACCTGCCTGGGCGGATTCCTGCAGGCCTTGGAGGAGCATCCGGCCGCCCAGGAAACCCTGCTCGTGCTGACCGGGGCCCGCGGCTTTCCGCTGGGCGAGCACCGCCGGCTGGGGCCGTGCGACGAGGCCCTGTACGCGGAGTTGGTCCAGGTGCCGCTGGTGCTGCGATTTCCCGAGCGCCTGGGCGCCGCCGGCCGAAGCCAGGCCCTGGTCGAGCCCGCCGACCTATGGGCCACGCTCCTGGATGCCTGGGGGCTGGCCGGGGCGGCCCGCTCGCCTACGGCCGCCACGTTGCTGCCCTGGGTCCGCCAGCAGGCGGCGACCCCCCGCGATCGGCTGCTGATCGTCGGACCAGGCGCCCAACGGGCGATCCGCACCCCGGCCTGGTATCTCCGCATGGCCCAGGGGTCGGAACTGTTCGTCAAGCCCGACGACCGCTGGGAAGTCAATAACGTGGCCGTCCGCTGCCTGGAGGTGGTCGAGTGCCTGGAGGACGCCGCCACCCAATATGCCCAGGCGATCCGTGCCGGCGTGGCCGCCGATGTGCCGCCGCTGAGCCGCGTCTTGCTGGAAGGACTGGAGTAAAGGCGGGGGGCAAGGGGCTTGGGGCGAGGGGCGAGGGATGAGAACAGCCGCCGGCAATTTCCGCTTTCCGCCTTCCGCCCTCCGCCTTCATCCTTAATCCCGCGCCCCTCCGCCCTCCGCCTTCCAAATAATCGGCCTTGTGTTCGGCCGGCTTTCCGGTTATCTTCCCCCCGCTTTTCCTTGGATGGGCGTGGCAGAGACAGGCAAATCCCGACCCGCTCGACTATCCGGCCGCGATCGGACCTTGCATCATCCAGTGGGCAGGGCGGTTGTTCTCCTCCTGAGTCGATGAGGCCATACGATGAATCGTCGCTCTTGGCGGTATGGATACCCCGCGGCCGTGGCCGCCATCCTGCTGGCGGTCCTCGCCGCCGCGGGTTGTCAGGGATTGCTGGGTCTCGGCGCGGTGATCATGGGAACCGACGAGAGCGCCGAGTTCGCCGGCCTGAAAGAAAAGAAGGTGGCGGTGGTCTGCCGCCCGCTGGTCTCGCTCCAGTATCGCAATGCCGGAGCGGCCCGGGAACTGGCCCAGCAGGTGGGCCTGTTCCTCAGCGCCAATGTTCCCAAGATCAACGTGATCGACTCGCAGAAAGTGGCCTCCTGGATCGACGAGAACACCTGGGATGACTACGTCGAGGTCGGCAAGGCCCTCAAGGCCGACTGCGTCATCGGCATCGACCTGATGTCGTTCAGCGTGCTGGAGGGGCAGACGCTGTACCGGGGCCGCTCCGCCGTGGCGTTCAAGGTTTACGACGTGGCCACCGGGAAAACGCTGTTCGAGAAGACGTTGCCCGAGACCGTCTATCCGCCGAACATCGCCCTGCCGGCCTCCGAGCGGCCCGAGGGCGAGTTCCGCAGCGAGTTCGTCAAGATCGTGGCCTGGCACGTCGCCCGGCATTTCTACAAACACGATGCCTACGGCGATACGTGTTTGGACACGAAGGCCGGGATCCCCTGATACCGGGCTCGCAGTGGCATGGGCCTCCTGACGCAGGCCTCATCCGTCCCTAATCCCTAATCCCCTCGAAGGCCCGCATCCGCACGATTCCGGCGACCAGCAGCTCGATGGCCCGATCGATTTCCTCGGGCGTGGTGCTGCGGCCGACCTGGCAGCGGATGGAATGATGAGCGGCCTCGGGCCGGCCGATGGCCTTTAGCACGTAGTCGGGGTCGCGGTCGGTTTCGCAGGCGGAACCGTCGCTTAGGGCGAGGGGCGGGAGCGAGGCGATCAGGCCCTTGGCGTCGACGCCTTCGAGCGTCAGGTGCAAAGAGCCCGGCAGCCGCTCCTTGGGATGGCCGTTGAGCGTGACGCCGGGCAAGCGGCCGCTGAGCGCGGCCAGCAGCGTGCGGGCGAGCCGCTCGGTGCGGACCGCGTCGGCCTCCTGGCGCTCGATGGCCAGTTCGCTGGCCACGCCCAGTCCGACGATGGCCGGGACATTGAGGGTTCCCGAGCGCAGGCCGTCTTCCTGGCCGCCGCCCAAGATCTGGGGTGTAACGCCGGCCCGCAGGGCCTTGGGCCCCAGATACAGCGCGCCGGCCCCCTTGGGACCGTAGAACTTGTGCGCCGAGAGGCTCAGGGCGTCGATGCCCAAGCGCTCCACGTCGATGGGCAGCTTGCCGATCCATTGCGTGGCGTCGCAGTGGAACAAGGCGCCGCGGGCGGCGCAGATGCGGGCCAGGCCGCCAATCGGGTTCAGCGTGTGGATCACGCTGTTGGCGGCCTGGATGGAAACCAACCGGGTGTCGGGGGTCAACGCGGCCTCGAGTGCCTCGGGATGAACCTGGCCCAGCGGATCGGGCCGCAGCCAGGTGACGCTGATGCCGAGGGTCTGCTCCAGTCGCCGCACCGGCTCGGCCACCGACTTGTGTTCGACGAGCGTGGTGACGACGTGGCACGGCGGGGCCTGTGGGGCGGTCAGCCCGGCGATGGCCAGGTTATTGGCCTCGGTGGCCGAGGCGGTGAAGACGATCTGGCCGGCGTGGGCGCCGAGCAGGCGGGCGACCGAGCTGCGGCTGCGCTGGACGGCGTCGCGGGCGGCGCGGCCCAGGACGTGGCCGCTGGCCGGGTTGCCGAACTGCTCGCGCAGAAAAGGCAACATCGCCGCCAGGACGGCCTCGTCCAGGGGCGTGGTGGCGTTGTGGTCCAGATAGATAATGTCGCTCGGGTTCATCGCTCCGCCAGCAGCATCAGGACGCGGCGATTAGGCTCGCCGAGGATAGTCCAGCGGCGGAAGCCGGCTTCCTCGGCCTGGGCGGCGATCCGCTCCGCTGTGTAGTAGGTCTTGTTGTCCGGATTGGCGGGGTAGTCGTGCCGCGTGCGGGCATTGAGGAAGTCGAGGATCGCGAAGGAGCCCTCGGGCGTTAGGACCGCGCACACCTGGCGCAGCAGCGGCAGCACCCAGCGCGGGCCGTAGTGCGATAGCAGGATGCCCCGCGACAGTACGGCACCGGCCGGGGCAATGCGCCCGGCAAGCTCGAAGCAACTGGCCTCGAGCAGCTCGACGCGGGGCAACCGCCGGGCGGCCGCCGCGGCCAGCATCCGCGGGCTGATGTCGACGCCCACGGCCCGCTCGAAGCGAGCCGCGAAATGCGCCAGCACCAGGCCCGTGCCGCAGGCCAGGTCGACCAGCAGCCGCTGGCGGCAGAACGCCGCGCGGGCGGCCACCACCGAGTCGGCCGCGTCGAAGAAGCGGCGGTAGGCGTCGTCCTGGTTCAGGTGGCAGCACTGGTCGGCCAGGTCGGCGTCCCAACGGTCGGCCTTCTGGTCCCAACGCTGGCGAATCACTTGCAGCCGCAGGGCGTCGTAATCCTCGCGCCGGCTGGGCGGCATGCCATACGCATCTTCAGGGCGCGGCTGCATGGGAACGCCTCCAGCCGGACAACGCTCCAAAGGTGCGTTTGAGCTCGTCCAGGCCCGGGTATTCTCGCCAGTGCCAGCGCTCGGGCATGCCCAGGGCGGTGGCCACGATCCGGCGGACATACTGCGAGGGCACGATTCCCGCGTCATACACCAGTCGCCGGCCCTCGTTCGTTTGCAGGAACAGGTAGGGCTGCCGGCGGAAGCGCGGCGCCGACAGGTCGGACATGGGGCCAATCTCGACGTGCGGAAACTTCCGCAGGTGGGCGTGCACGTCGACCCGCGCCGGAAACACGTTCAGATGGGCGTGATCCACGCAGCAGGTGCCCTTGTCGCCGGGGG
>JBEKTY010000270.1:0-8445 GCA_049515555.1 Thermoguttaceae bacterium | reverse complement strand
GGGCCTGTGGATCGTTTCCCCTGTGTCTGCCGGCACTATTGCCGATGTCTCGGCCCTTCCATTGGGCACCGACGCCACCATCGACCAGGCCGTGATCCTCTCGACGACCGACCTCACCGCCGATCCCCTTTACAAGAGCTTTCAACTCCGCGACACCACTCGGGCGATCACCATCTACGGCACCAACGCCGACATAGATGCCGCCCTTACCGGCTTTGGCGTTGGCGGTGTCATTACGATTTCCGGCCAAACCGGGGATGTCGGTGGCGCGCTTGCCCTCGTCCGCAGCATCGCCGGCTTCGCCGTCAGCGGACGTACGACTACCCTCCCCCTCCTCACCAACGCCGTGTTCGTCTCTCCTTCCGACATCGCCCAACCCTACGAAAGCAATCTCGTCTGCCTGCAAGACGTTTCGTTTGCCGACACATCTCTAGGGCCGAGCACTTTCGCCGTTGGCGACTACGCTCTCACCAACGGTGCTGTCGTCCGCATTTCCTCGGACGATCTGGGCCTGACTGGCCTGGCCATCCCCTCCGGTCCACTAGACATCACGGGCATCGTCATCCCCTCCGACCCCACCTCCGGCAGCTATTGTCTCGCCCCGCGTGGGCCAGCCGACATGGTTTCCACTCCCGAACCCTCGTCGCTGACGCTGCTGGTCCTGGGCGGCGTGGGGATATTGTTCATGCTGCAGAGCGTTCGCATGAAGCGGTACTCGCCCCTCCTCTTCGTGTTGGCGGGCCTGTGGATCGTTTCCCCTGTGTCTGCCGGCACTATTGCCGATGTCTCGGCCCTTCCATTGGGCACCGACGCCACCATCGACCAGACACCACTCGGGCGATCACCGTCTACGGCACCAACGCCGACATAGATGCCGCCCTTTCCGGCTTTGGCGTTGGCGATGTCATTGAGATCTCCGGCCAAACCGCCAATGTCGATGGCGCGCTGGCCCTCATCCGCACCATCGGCGGCTTCGCCGTCAGCGGGCGCACTTCTACCGCCCCCCTCCTCACCAACGCCCTGCTTGTCTCTCCTACGGACATCGCTCAGTCTTACGAAAGCAATCTCGTCTGCCTGAACAACGTCTCGTTTGCCAACACATCTCTCGGCCCGAACACTTTCACCGTTGGCGACTACACCCTCACCAACGGTGCTGTCGTTCGCATTGCTTCAGACGACCTGGGCCTGACCGGCCTGGCCATCCCCTCTGGCCCACTAGACATTACCGGCATCGTCGTCCCCGCCACAGCGCTCGGCAGCGAATACTGCCTCGCCCCGCGGGGGCCAGCCGATATGGTCTCCGTTCCCGAACCCTCCACCCTCGCCCTCCTCGGCGTCGGTGCCGTCGGTCTGCTGGCCTGCGCTTGGCGACGGCGAAGACAAGCAGCATAATCAACGACGCAAACAAACGAACTACACGAACAGGGCCAAGCGTCCAGGATTGTGTTTCTATAGGCATGCAAGAGGAGGACCCAGACCATGAGTAGTTTGAAGCAGTACGTCATCCTGTTGGTCACACTGATCGCGATGGCCGGCAGTTCGGCGGCGGCTGAGCCGGATGCCGATCAATTGCGGCAGAAAGGCCGAGACCTTCAGATGAAAGCCGAGAAGCTCCGATCTGAAGGCAGAATCGGCGACGCCAACGAAGTCGCCCGAGACGCGGACAAAATGTTTCGTTGGGCCGACGAAGTCGCCCGGAAACGTGGGCCGGAAACCGACCAGCGGGGCCAGAGGGATCGTGGGCCGCAACCCCAGTCAGGGATCCCCGCGGTGATGGAGGCTATCGGCCGGCAGATGACGGCAGTGGAGGGATACATTGCGGACCTCCGCGGTCACGGAACGGGCAATCGGGCCGAACAGCTCCAGCAAGATGTGAGCCAACTCCGCGAGAGCCTGGAGCGAATTGAACGCCATCTCCGCGAAGGCCAGCCGGGGATGCCTGGTCCTGGCCCGCATCCCATGTCGCCCGGCCCTGGAGCGACGCCTGTCGGTGACCCCGGAATGTCTCCTGGCCGGCCGGACATGGCCGGTGGAACTCAGGGCCAGCCTGGCGGGCCTCCCAGGATGTCCGGGGGACCGCAAGGGATGCCGATGGGGCCGGGCCCGGAGAGGCAAGGACCCCACCAGCCGCGCATGGATCATTTGCAGAAAGCCATCGACCATATCAACGGGGCCGTCGGCGAGTTGAAGGCCGCTGGTATTCACGACCTTGCCGAGAAACTTGCCCACGAGACCGATTGGCTCCAAAAGGAGGCCAGCCCGTCCATGGAGAAGGAGGATCTTTGCCGCATGGTCCGTAAGCTCGGCGAAGAGATGGGCCGACTCCGCGATGAAATGAACGAACTGCGACGGCGGATCGACGAGCGACGCTGATTCGAGGTTCTGGTCTCCGACCGCGTGCCACCAGGGTTATTCTCGGCTAGGGGCAGGCTGCCGAATCCCGGACATCACTCATTTGCGCTTGCTGTGTGCGTGTTCTCTGCGGGTATCGGTGATGGGTGTCCACGAACTGGGCTTGAAGTTTGCCGGCGAGTATGATACGCTACATTTGTATAGTAAAGGCGGAGGGATGAAGGATGAGGGACGAGGGGCGAGAGACGAGGGGTGAGGGCGGACTGGTCGCTTGCTCAACTCCTCGCCCGCTCACGTTTCCCCGAAGGCAGAAGGCGGGCGAGGCCCAACCGGAAGCCCACGAGCCAGCGGTGGGCCTCTCGCGTGCCCCTCGTCCCTCATCCCTCGTCCGGCAGGTTTCCGGCGGTATCCAGGGGCAGCTCCCGCGGGCCGGTGAGGATCTCCAGGTCTGGCCGCCGCCGGGCTTCCTGCAGATAGGCCGCCGAGCATTCCACCTCGGTCAAGCGCAGCGTGTTGGCGATCCATAGCAGGCGGGCCTGCGGCGGGTCGGCCAGCCCGATCGTGCCCAGGGCGGACTGGAGCATCTCGCGGTCGGTCTCGTAATCCAGCGGCGGCATGCCGGCCGAAATGTGCCCGCTGGTCAGCACGTTCAGCCGCGTCGCGGCCGGATCGGCCTGCCGCAGCAGGCGGGAGCGGCAGAACTCGGCCAGCCCCATGCCGATGGCGTTGCCGTGGCTTTCGGGCGTCAGGCCGCGGAGGCAGATCCGCTTCACGCGCGGCAGCTCGCCCTCGACGGCCTGGTGGTCGTTCCACTTCCGCCCCACCACGTTGGCGTCGCAGCCCCCGCCGCTTATATTCTTGCCGATCCGGTCGATCAGCAGCACGTCCACCTCGGAGAAGGGCAGCCGCGGCATCCACCGCCGGGCCAGGAGCAGCAGTTGTTCCTCACGCGACTCGAAATCCGCGGGCCGCACCGCCTCGACCAGGGCCGTCTGGTCGGCGGCGTTCTCGACGATCGCCAGGCCGGCCAGCACGCGGCACTTCCGCAGCACCTCGCCGGCCGCGCTGCGCACGACCCGCTCGAAGCCGAATTCCTGGATCGCACGGTGATAGATGGCCGCCCCCGCGCAGTTGCCCAGCCCGATGAGCAGCATCTTCGTGAGGCCGCTCTCGATCGGGCCGGCAAACCAGGTATGGGGCTTGACCCGGTTGCAGACCAGCACGTGATCCGACTCGAAGGCCAGGCGATCGAAGTGGATGGGAAAGCCTTCGGCGGCCTGGCCCAGCACCACGGTTTCCATGCTCGCGCGGATGGGGCAGCCCAGGGCCGCTTCGGTAATGCCGTACGACTCCAGCAGCCGGCGTTGGCCCTCGGCGGTGCCGCCGCCGTGGCTGCCCATGGCAGGCACCACCAGCGGCCGGGCGCCCAGTTCGCCGAGATGCTCGACGGCGGCCCGCAGAATGGCGGCGATGTTGGCGATGCCCCGGCTGCCGGCGGTCAGGGCCACGCTCTGACCCGGCCGCAGCCGCTCGCCGAGCCCCAGCCGGGCAAGCTGGCCGCGGACCGCGCCGCGCACGTCGGCCACCCGACTCGCCTCGCAGCTCTGCCGCACGCGGAAGATTTTAGGAAACGAGAACATTCAATTTGCAACGCCGACACAGGCGACCCAATGGTCGGTGCGCACCAGGGGCGTTAGCCGGGCGAACAAGTCCGGCTCCAGGTAGGCCCAGTCTTTGGGCTTGATAAGGAAGATTTCGCGTCCGCCGCGGTCGAGCAGTTTGCGGATCAACTTGCCCCCTTCGGGCCGGCGGTGATCGAAGGGCTGGCGGAAGACCGCCTCGGCATAGAAGGCGGCCGACGACGCCTCGCCGAAAGGCATGACGACGGCCCGGCCCGACGCTTCCGCAGTGCGATCCAACTCGGCCAGGATCGTGCGGGCCGAGTATTCCTCGTCCAGCCGCCCGGTGACCGACAGGGCGGCCAGGGCGAAGACGGCGCTAGTGGTGAGGGCGAAGATGGCCACCAGCGCGGCCGTGTTCCCGCCGCGAAACTGGGGCGCTGCGAGCCAGGCCAGCAGCAACGGCAGCGCAACGAGCGCAGCGGCCCACCAGGCACCGGCGCCAAAGGCCAGCGTCACGGCGGCGGCGACGGGGGTCAGGCAACACACGGCGACGAAGTGCCACTTGAGCCATGCCCGCAGTGCCGGCGCGGCGTCGGAGTCCAGCCAGCGGTCCAGGGCCACCGCGATGACAATGGCCAGACCAGGCAGGCCCGGCAGCAGGTAAGTTGCGAGAATTTGTCGGGCCAGGGTGAAGAACAGGGCCGGCGCGAGGCCCCACACGAGGGCGTAGGTGAGCCAGGGCTCGGCGCGGAGGGCCGCCAGAAGGCGGTGGAAGGCGGAAGTCACAGCCGCCCTCACCCCCTGCCCCTGGTGCGCGAGCGGGCCAGCGGCGTTCTTGTAACCGCTAATGGGCCGCGCTAAAGTAGCAGGCACACTCCGCGTGCCGTCTGCTGCACCTTCTTCCGCCTCAGCGGACGGCACACGGAGTGTGCCTGCTACCTCACATGCCGTGAACGGGTACGACTTATTGTTGGCACGAAACAGCCTGGCCAGGGCCGCGACGGCCAGCACGGTCCAGGGCAGCAACGAGGCCGCCAGCATGAGCCAGATCGCGCCGTAGGGCTGGACGCGGCCGGCGCCGTACTGATCGCCGTAGTCGTCGGTGACGTACCGCCGCAGGTGCTCGTTGATCAGGAAGTAGCGGAGGAAGCCGGGCGTGGCCCTTTCGGCCAGGCAGTACCACGGCGCTGCGACGGCGAGGAACACGACGAACCCGCCGCGCCAGGGCAGCTCGGCCAGCAGCCGCCAGCGGCGCGTGATGAGCAGCCAGCCGCCGATGGCCAGGCCGACCAGGACCAGAGCAATGGGGCCCTTGGCCAGCGCACCCAGGGCCAGGGCGAAGAAGAAGGCCAGGCCCCAGGCGGTTGGATGGCGCGGGCGGTCGGCGCAGCGTGCGAAGGCCAGCATGGCCCCGGTCACGGCGGCGGCCAGGGGCATGTCCAGCGCGCAGGCCCCCGCATTGAGGAAGAAGAGGGCCGAGGCGGCGAGGATGACGGCGGCCAGGGCCCCCGCGCGTGGGCCCCACAGCCGCCCGGCGAACCAGCCCGTGCCCGCCACCAGGCCCAGGCCAATCAGAAAGGCCGGCATGCGGGCCGACCAGGGCGATACGCCGAACGCCGTGTACGACAGCGCCGTCAGCCAGAACTGAAGCGGCGGCTTGGCGTTGAACGGCTGGAGCGCGCCGTTGACGTAAATGCGGGGCGTCACCCAGTCGCCGCTGTGGTACATCTGCCATCCGATCAACCCGTAGCGGCTTTCGGTGTTGTCGGTGAGCGACAGCCGGTCCATGAGCGCCAGCCGGCCCAGGGCCATCGCCAGGAGGGCGAGTGCGACCCAGATCGGCCACGATTGTAAGAATGCTGGTCGGCTCATGGCAGTGTCGGGGTTTCTAATGTACTCCTCACGCTCCGCGTGAGGTTCGAGCGAGTTTGCAAGGGCGATTGAATCTCTGTTGGGCCCTCTCGCGGAGCGAGAGGAATACGGTAATTGGCGTGCCGATCCTTATTGCAGCCATTGGAGCAGGCGGCGGAGCCACGCCGGCCGGGCGGCGGGTGCGCCGTCGGGGCCGTCGGCGGCGCGTCCGGCGCCGCGGCCGTCGGCGAACCATTGGATGACGTAATAGAAGATCGGCGTGAGGAAGATTCCGAACAGCGTAACGCCCAGCATGCCGCTGAAGACGGCGATGCCCAGCGTGCGGCGCATTTCGGCGCCCGCGCCCACGGCCGCCGCCAGCGGCACCACGCCCAGGATGAAGGCCAGCGAGGTCATCATGATCGGCCGCAGCCGCAGTTTGCAGGCCTCGAGCGTGGCCTGGTAGCGGGGCTCGCCGGCCGTCGTTTGCAACTTGGCGTATTGCACGATGAGGATGGCGTTCTTGCAGGCCAGGCCCACCAGCACGACGAACCCCACCTGGGTGAAGATGTTCACGTCCATGTGCGCCAGCACCACGCCGGCGATGGAGAACAGCAGGCACATGGGCACGACCAGGATGACGGCCAGGGGCAGCGACCAGCTCTCGTACTGCGCGGCCAGCACCAGGAAGACCAGCACCACGGCCAGCACGAAGACCAGCATGGCGGTATTGCCGGTCTGGAGCTGGAGCAGGGCCAGCTCGGTCCACTGCTCGCGCATCGAGGGTTGGAGGTTCTGCCGGGCCAGGCCCTGCATGAGGGCGATGGCCTCGCCGGTGCTGACGCCGGGGGCGGGGGCCCCGTTGACCGGGGCCGCGGCGTACATGTTGTAGCGGTAGATCATCACCGGGCCGCTGATGCCGCGGGTGCCGGCGATGGTGCCCAGCGGCACCATGGTCCCCATGCTGCTGCGGATCTTAAGCTGCTTGAGGTCGTCGGCCTGCTTGCGGAACGCGGCGTCGGCCTGCACGTTCACCTGCCAGGTGCGGCCGAAGAGGTTGAAATCGTTGACGTACAGCGAGCCCAGGTACACCTGGAGGGTATTGAAGACCTCGGCCATCGAGACGCCCATCCGCTTGGCCTGGTCGCGGTCGATGTCCAGATACAGCCAGGGGGTATCTGCGCGGAAGCTGCTGAACAGGCCTTGCAGGCGGTCGGCGGAGCGGCTGGCGGCGGCGACGATATTTTCGCCCACGTGCTGCAAGGCGGGCAAGCCGCTGTCGCCGTGGTCCTCGACGATGATCTTGAATCCCCCGGCGGTGCCCAGGCCGTCGACGGGCGGGGCCCCGAACACGCCCACCAGCCCGTCGGGGATCTCGGCCTGGAAGCGCTTCTGAAGGGTGGCGGCGATGACGTCGCCCGACAGGCCGGCCGCCGTCCGCTCGCGGAAGTCCTTGAGCATGACGTACATGGCGCCGAAGTTGGGGGCGTTGGCCCCCAGCAGGATCGACTGGCCGGCTATGGCCACCGTGTGATTCACGCCCTCGGTATCGTGGGCGATCTGCTCGATGCGGTGCATGACCCGCTCGGTCCGCTCCAGCGACGAGGCGTCGGGCAATTGCACGTTCACCAGCAGGTAGCCCTTGTCCTGCATGGGGATGAAGCCGGACGGCGCCTGCCGGAAGCTCCAGCCGGTTGCGAGCAGCAGGCCGCCGTACAGCAGCAGCACCAGGCCGCTCAGGCGGAGCAGCTTGCCGACGGCGCGGGTATAGACCTCGGTCGCGGCGTTGAAGCCGAGGTTGAAGATGCGGAAGAACCAACCGGTGCCGCGGTTGAGGGGGCGGGCCAGTAGGATGCCGGCGATTACGCCCGCGGCCGCCGCGGCGGCCGGCAGCAGCCAAGTGGAGGAGTCCAGCAGGCTTTCCAGCCGGGTCAGGGCCAGCCGCGGGGCCAGGGCGTGGCAGGCGGTTGCCAGCCGGGGCGCCAGCCAGGCATAGCCCAGCCAGCCCCCCATCAGTGGAAACGCCGCCAGCGGCAGCACCTCGTACCGCTCCTTCTCCTTGGGCCGCAGCAGCAAGGCCGCCAGGGCCGGGCTGAGGGTCAGCGAGTTGAAGGCCGAAATGAGTGTCGAGACGGCGATGGTCAGCGCGAACTGCCGGAAAAACTGGCCCGTTATGCCGGTGATGAACGCGCAGGGCACGAAGACCGCGCTAAGGACCAGGCCCACCGCGATCACCGGCCCGGAAACCTGGCTCATGGCCTTGATCGTGGCCTCGCGAGGCGCGAGCCCCTCTTCCACCTGCCGCTCGACGGCCTCGACCACCACGATGGCGTCGTCCACCACGATGCCGATGGCCAGCACCAGGCCGAACAGCGTCAGGTTGTTGAGGCTGAACTGCATGGCGGCCATCACGGCGAAGGTGCCGATGACGGCCACGGGCACGGCCACCAGCGGAATGACGGCCGAGCGCCAGTTCTGCAGGAACAGCAGCACCACGAAGGCCACCAGGATCACCGCGTCGCGGAGGGTGACGAACACTTCATGAATCGACTCGGTGATGAAGGGCGTGGTGTCGTAGACGATGGCGTAGTCCAAGCCGGGCGGGAAGTGGCCCTTGAGA
>JBEKTY010000269.1:0-7701 GCA_049515555.1 Thermoguttaceae bacterium | reverse complement strand
GTGGCACCCAGCGTCCGTAGTGACCGCATTCATGCGGTCCTCGACCTGTTCACGCTCTCCAGACCCGATGAATCGGGTCACTACGAATGATCCCGGCTAACTCGCTTGCCGCTCGGCCGCGCGAAGCTTTGCGCTGCGGGCCCGCGGGTTCCGCTCGATCTCATCGAGCGAAGGGAGCACCGGCTTTCGCGTCAGGGCCGTCAGCCGGGGATCGCTGCGGAAGGCCTCCTTCACCCGCCGGTCCTCGAGCGAGTGGAAGCTGATTACGGCCAGCCGGGCCCCGGGCCGAAGGCAGGCGGGCAGCCGCGACATCGCAATCTCCAGTGACTTGAGCTCGTCGTTGACCGCGATTCGCAGGGCCTGGAACGTGCGGGTGGCGGGGTCGATCCGCTCGTGCCGCGAGCGGGGTACACAGCGGCGGACCAGCTCGGCCAGCTCCGCGGCCGTCTGGATCGGCTCGCGGCGCCGGCGCTCGACGATGGCCCGGGCAATCCGCCGGCTATACCGCTCCTCGCCGAAGGCGTAGATCAGATCGGCCAGATGCTGGGCGCTGAGCCGCTCGATGAGCCGCCGGGCCGGCTCGCCCCGCAGGGGGTCCATGCGCAGATCGAGCGGCCCGGTCGAGAAGAAGCTGAAGCCGCGCTGGGGGTCGGCCAACTGGTCGCTGGAGACGCCCAGGTCCAGGACGATCCCGTCGACCACCGTCAAGCCGAGTTCCGCCAGGGCTTCGGGCAGGTCGCAGAAATCGCCGTGGATGGCCCGCAGCGGCAGGCCGGCCAGGTTCTTTTCAGCCGCCGCGATGGCCGCCGGGTCGCGGTCCATGGCGATAACCATGCCGCCCGGCCCGACCCGCTCGGCCAGGGCCCGGCTGTGGCCGCCGCCGCCCAGCGTGCCGTCCACAACGACGCCCCCCGGCCGCGGATCGAGCCATTTGAGGACCTCCTCCAGCATAACGGGCACGTGAACAGTAGCCGGCTCGCTCATCGGCAACCCATTCTATAAGGCGGAAGGGGGAAGGCGGAGGGCGGAAGGGGGAGGGCGGAGGGCGGAGGGCGGAGGGCAAATTGCAAAATGAAAAATGCAAATTGCAAAATGCCAAAATGAGAGCCGAAGACCCAAGACCCAATCCCCAATCCCCAATCCCCAATCCCCAATCCCTAATCCCTCCGTCTCATTCGGTTTGCGCAATGGCCTGATCGAGCAGTGCGGGCAGGTTTTCCAGCCGGCGGAGGTCGGTGACGATCCGCGGATGGGCGAAGACCCGCACCCGCTTGACGTAGTCGTCGAACTGGTCGGTGGTGAGGGTCCGCATGACGGGCGAGACCTCGGCCAGCGGGCGCGCGCGGCCTTCCTTGGGAAACTGGATCTCGATCTGGATCTGCACCTCGCGGCCGACGGGCGGGGCGTCGATGAGCAGCTCATGCGGGGCCACTACCCGGCCCAGCGCCGCGCTGGTCAGCCCGGCCAGCCGCTCGGCACAGGCCACCAGCCAGGGATAAGGCCGGCGGGCCAGCCGCTGGTGCCGCTCGCGGTCGTCGGGAAAGCTGAGCTGTATGAGCCGCTTGTACAACAGCCGCGTGGGCCCGAACAGCCCGCCGAGCAACTGGCCGGCCGGACCGCCCCCGGCGGCCCGCTCCAGCTCGGCAATGAACTCCTGCTCCGGCATGCGGCACAGCAGATCGAGGTCCAAACTGCCGTGCAGCAGGTAGAATGCCCGCTGAAACATGGCCGTGGCCGCCCGCACCCCGTGGTGCCAGTAGACCTCGCTGAACATGACGTAGCGGGCGAAGACCATCAGCTCGGCGGCCGTGCGGCCCTTGTCGGTGATGGCCAGCCCGTCGCCGCTGCGGTTCAGACACAGGCTGCCCAGGAGCCGCTGCTGATCGAAGTGCCGGCCATAGGGCACGCCCGCGTGCAGACTGTCGCGGAACAGGTAGTCCATCTTGTCGATGTCGATGGGGCCGGAGAGCATGCTGGCCAGGATGCGCGCGGCGGGGTCGCGGGGTTTTGCACTCAACAGGGCCACGACCTCGCGGGGTTGCACGCCCCAGTCGTGCCGCAGCACGTCGCCGATCTCGCCTTCCAGCAGGAAGCTGTTGGCGAACAGCTCGTGGCTGGGCACGCCGGGCAGATGGGCGTCCTCGATCGGATGGCAGAAGGGCCAATGGCCCAGATCGTGCAACAGCGCGGCGGCCAGGAACACCTGGGCCTGCTCGGGGCTGACCGCCGCGGCGAACCGCTCGTCGTGGGCCAGCCGCTTCAGGTACACCAGCGCCAGCCGAAACACGCCCAGGCTGTGCTCGAACCGCGTGTGACGCGCCGCCGGATACACCAGCCACACCAGTCCCAACTGGCTGATCCGCGCCAGGCGGCGGAAGTCGGCGGCGTCGATGATCTGCCGCACGCGCTGGGTGAGCGGCACGTCGAGCTCCGGCGGGATGCGGATCAGCGAACGCCGGGCGTCCAAGGCCGCCACTTCGGGAATGTCCAGAATGCTCGTCATCTCATATGGCCCACACCCACCCCAGCCCGCCGATCCAGCCCAAGAGCACCGTCGTCAGCAGATAGAACGTATAGTGGCAGCAGCCGTTGCCGGGCTCGAGATCGAGTGCCAGGCAGGCGGCCATGGTGCCGATGCCTTCCAGCGGCGCGACGACGATCACCCACTGCCAGATCTCGTCGGGCGAGAGGTAGGGCCTGACGTAGCCCAGTCCGGCCCACAGGATCAGGTATACGGCCGCGCAGGCGGCGATGCGGAGATACAGTTCCCGGCCGCGGTAGGGTTCCAGCTCGTCGTCGCGGAGAAAAGTGTAGGCCGCCAGGACCAGGACCGGCGAGATGACCAGCAGTCCCAGGGCCCGCAGCGGCAGGCTTTGCAGCAGCCCGACCCAGCGATCGGCCCAGGCCAGTCCCACCACGACGGCCGCGGCGGCGGCAAAGGCCCCGGCCACGAGCGGACGGATCTGGACCTGCGTCCGCCCGATGGGCTTCAGGACCAGTTTGCCCTCGACGCTGCGGCCGCCCGTGGCGAAGTCTTCGCCCCCGTGGACCTTGACCTCTTCGGCCTTCGCCGGCACGCGGATCGTGGCCTTGCACTTGGGACAGGGACCCGACTTGCCGGCGAACTTGTCGTGGACCTGAAAACTCTTCTTGCAGCCGGGACAGACGACGAGGATCGACATGCTTTAGACTCAAGGCGCTGCGCGGTTTCCAAAGGCGGCCACTTAGACTCTAGACTCCCAGCGGTTTCCAAGGATGCAAACCGTGGCCATTCGGAACGGTTAAGTGTCCCCGCCGGGTGCCACTGCTGGCTTGCCCAGCAGTGCTTCTAACACTGCGCGGTTTCCAAGGATGCAAACCGTGGCCATCGG
Source organism: Thermoguttaceae bacterium (assembly GCA_049515555.1). Classification (GTDB taxonomy): domain Bacteria; phylum Planctomycetota; class Planctomycetia; order Pirellulales; family Thermoguttaceae; genus JBEKTY01. The sequence goes on along the minus strand of JBEKTY010000269.1, from coordinate 4,330 downwards.
GAACGGTTAAGTGTCCCCGCCGCCGGCCCGGCTGTCAAGGAATGCCCCAGGGCATGCGGGACCGGCCCCGGCCGCCGAGAATAGCCGGTGCCGGAAGGGGGCGCCACTGCTGGCTTGCCCAGCAGTAATCGTTCGTAGTGACCGCATTCATGCGGTCCTTGACCTGTTCACACTCTCCAAACCCGATAAATCGGGTCACTACGAGCCTCGGGCGGCCGAGAATTATGATTGTGACTCTGGTTGTATCTTCCCCCGCCGTAAGCTAGTATCAACAGTAAGAGTCTTTCCGGCGGGGGAGGCTGCACACGGTATGATCGAATTCCTCTGCCCTCACGGGCACAAGATCCGTTGTCCGGACGAGCAGGTGGGCCGGGCGGCCAAATGTCCGAAGTGCGGCGTCAGATTCCGCATTCCCGGACCAAACGAACCGGCCCCCGCCATGACGGGCGATTCCGACGTGGCCGTGTCGGCGGCGGAGGCGAGCGGGGCTCCCGACGCACCCCCTGCCGGTGGTGCCGATCGCCCGCCTTCCGCCGTCAAGGAGCCGCAGATCGAGTTCCTCTGCCCCAACGGCCACCACCTGCACGGACCGGCCAGCCTGCAAGGCCGGCCGGGCGAGTGCCCCGAGTGCGGTTCCCGCTTCCGCATCCCCGTGCTCGATGAGCTGGGCGGCGCCCGGCCCGACGAGCAGATCAGCCTGGAAGAAGCCCCCGCCGGCAGTCCCCCCGCCGCGGCCGACGCGGCTCAACCGGCCGAGCCGGCCATGCCGGCGGGCTCGTCGGCCACATTGACGGCCGAACCGGCCAGCAGTTCCGCAGGCTCGATGGCGCTGGTGGCCGAGGGCTCGGCGCACGCCACGGCCGCGCACCCCTTGGGTCAACTCTTTGCCCGCTTCTGGGCCCTTAAGGGCCCGGGCAGCCGGGTCGAAGTGCACCTGAACAACGGCGGCGTCGTGCTGCCCGAAGGCTTCGTGCCCTCCCTTTCGCAACAGACCTGCGCCGTCCTGCTGGCCAAAGACCCTGACGATTCCTACACCGTGACCATTATTCCCTGGGATACGGTGGTTCGTGTCATCCTCCGCGGTGTAAAGGAAATGCCGGGCGAGGCGGCACAATAACGGGGGACGCGCACGACGCGGAGACACGGGGACGCGGGGACGCGGGGACACGGGGACGCGGAGACAAGGGGACAAGGAGACACGGGACACACATGACACCGGCAATCTCCGCGTCCCCGCGTCCCCGCGTCCCCGCGTCATTCCACTTGCTCCAACCCTCGCCCCTCGCCACTCATCCCTCGCGCCTCCTCCCTCTATCCCTCGCCCCTCGCCCCTCGCCCCTCGTGGCTCGTGGCTGGTGGCTCGTTAATGATCCCTCATCCCTCGCCACTCATCCCTCGCCACTCACCCCTCGCCACTCACCCCTCGCCACTCACCCGTCGCCACTCACCCGTCGCCCCTCAGCTCGTCGAACGCCTCCGTACCCCGTTCGAAACTTACGCTGTTCGACAAGTCTGTAACCCGTGTTCCGGCTTGTGGTTACAATTCGGCCGGTGAACGTAAAAGTATACGCCTTGTGAGGTACGTGTTCGACTTGCGGGCTTTATTGCCCCGAATTGTCCAGCCGGTTGCACCAAAGGTAAGGGCTCGGGCGGCGTCTTGGGTCTTGGGGCTTCGGTCTTGGGAACTCCGCCCCCTCCTCCCCATTCCTCGCCCCTCGCCCCTAATCCCTAATCCCATACATATACAGACGTATCGTATCATATCTTTGTCCAAACCGCAAGCCCGGTTTCTGAAACTTTCTTGAGGCGGGAACCGGCCCAACATCGAGGGGGCTGCCAGGTTCTCGCGGCATTCACGTTGACGGCCACCGCCAACTGACAACCGCCGGCTGCCAACGGGCGGCCCCGAAAGCTGGCCCAGTTTCGGGTGCGGTTGCCGCGGAATCCAGCCCGATCCATCGGGCTTTCCGCCGCACGCCGGTGTTCGGCCCGGCGTTGACTCCAGGTGGCACTTGCCGCCATTCTTCCCCGTGCTTGCACTCTACGTGTCACAGTTTGTACCCCATTGCGCCGGGACAGTCGTGGGGCGCTGCGGGGGCGGATGGCCCAAGCGGGCGCGAAGGTTGTGCGCGACGGCGGGCGCCGACGGCGGGCCGGAGCCCGTCCGAATCCTCCCCCCGCGCCGGTTGGCAGGCGGTCCGCCGGGCCACCGGCCAGCCTTTGCGGTGCTCCGCCGATGCCGTTTTGGTGCGTCGGTCGATGTGACCGAAGTAGGCGAGCGATCTTTCGTTGGCTGCGTCGGTGGGGGTGACCGCCGCAGGTTACGTCCGGGAGCGATGGCACTTTGCAAAGCGTTGGCTTGGTAAGACAACCAGAAAGCTGATCAATCAAAGACCGGCTGCCAGACCGATGGCACCGACGCCCTTCGACGTGCCAAATCAAGCTGCCTTTCGTGCCGCGTTCGCCGGAGGCGAATGCGAAGGGAACGACAGGATGGCTGGGGCGTCGGGTTGGTCGAGGGCCGCTGGCTTCGCAGTTCTTCTTGCTGCCCTGCGATGCCGCCACCCGTAGCCGACCAGCCCGAGGGCACCGGCGGAAAGCACGGCGAGGGTGGACGGTTCGGGCGTGACGAGGGACAGCGCGAATACCGTGCCCTGCCCATTCGCGCCGCCGAACTGATCGGTGCCGTAGAGCATACCGCCATTGAAGAGCAGGCTACTGCCGCTATATGTCCCATTCGGGAACGTATACAGTTCCTTATATCCCGTGCCGTTGGTGTTGATCTGAAAAATGTCATTGCGATTGCTTCCTCCACCGTCGCAATACAGCGTGGATCCAACCAGCGTCGGTGGGGACGTGCTGAAGCTACCGTTCGTGTCATTATTAAGAACGGTGAAACCAGATCCGTTCAGCGCGATTCGATAGAGCACCCCCGAGTAGTGGGTGCCTCCGGAGCTGTTGACGCCATAGAGATTTGAACCGTCGGTCGCTAGGGTGCCGTACGGCTGTTCCCCGTCCGCAAGACCGGTAAAGTTGTACAAATCCGTGAACCCGCTGCCGTTTGTGTTAATGCTGAAAATCTCGCCCAGAGCGTGTGTTCCACCGTGAAAGACTGTCCCGTAAAGCTCGGAACCAACCAGCGTCAGGCCGCAGCTTGGGCCCTCGGTCTGGGTCCCGCCGCTGAAAGAGTAGAGAGTACTGTAGCCGCCGCTGGAATTGATCGTGAAGATCGTACCCCCGCCACTGCTGCCGCCGGCTGTACACGTGCCGTAGAGGGTCGAACCGACGTCGAGCAGAGTGGTGATGGGCTGATTACCGTCACCTCCACCGCCGAACGAGTGCAGGATCGTATATCCGCCGCCACCGGAGTTGATTTTGAATAGGCTTCCTTCGTTATTCGTGCCACCGCCGTACGTTGTACCATAGATGGCTGAGCCAACAGCCGTCATGGCGGTGAAGGGCGACACTGCGTACAAGCCCGGACCCCCGTCGCCCGAGACGCCGAAGCTGTGCAGGACCGTGTAGTTGCCGCCGTTCATTCCCACGCTGAAAATCGTGCCGGCGTTTGCTGGCCCTCCCCAGGTGGTATCCCCGTAGAGTGCTGAACCAAGCTGAGTCAGTGCAGTACTTGGGGGATAGCCGGTCGAGCCCGCGCCAGACCCGGGTACGAAGTTGTAGAGAGTGGTGTAAGTCTGTGCCTCGACTTCGGACATCAAGGACAGTGCAGTCAACAGCAGTGCGGCGGCGCGAGGAGCCAAAAGCAGCCAGAGAGTCAACCACCCCGTCCGCTCACGCCGCGATGCCACGGATCGGCACGCGAGTGCGCCGAAATGGATCAGTGCTCCGCCGACAGCAGACACGTTTCCACGGAAACGAGAATCCCCCAGATCAGCGATCAAACATCGCATCGGAAAACTCCTTCGAGTTCGGCGGCGGATCGAATCTCATTACGGGCACTGCTCGGCGTGGGTCACGAAGCGCAAATGCCAATCTGTCAGCGTAATCGGCCTCGGGCCAGTTTACAAGCGGCCGGGAAGAAAATCTATCCGACAGAGAAGGAGACCAATGATCAAAGGCGGAAGTCGTTCGCAATGCGACGAACACGGCCGCGGCCCCAACCTTGAGCCCCGCTGGCAACGGCTGCTCCGGAGCCAGCCTGCAAACGCAGGCCGCCAGAGGCATGGTTCGGGGTCTTGCCAGGGCGTGACACTAAGTTGCTGTTAAGAAATAACTTAGCCATTGGTATAATCTGCCTGTTCCGCTTCCACGGATGGGGAGATGGTCATGGCAGACCCAGAGCGCAAGCGAATCCACCGCTGTCGGTGCCGAG
>JBEKTY010000268.1:0-7710 GCA_049515555.1 Thermoguttaceae bacterium | reverse complement strand
CTCCTTGAGGTTCAAGCGGGAGGAAGCCCCAAGATACATCGCAACTGATCTCCTGACAAGGGGGAGGTTGGTCGAAAAATCGCCGAAATTGCAGGCGGCATCGCCGAACTGCGACGAAAACGCGCCGACTTGCGGGGAAGCCGTTTTGCGATGCCTCCGTAAACCCCTGGCAACGCAGATGTTGCCAACAACGCAACCGGCTCGAGTTGCGGGCCAATCGCTTGCCGTACTGGTAGCGCTCGCGCATAATGGAATCGTTGGCGGCCTCGCCCCCCCGAAGGAAGGCGGGATGCTCATGGCTGTGCCATGAGGGTATCTCCTCACTACGGGTGTATGCCCGTGTGGCACTGGCAAAGCAGACTTCGGCGTGTCGAGTGACGCCATCAAGCATTGGCAGAATATGGCCCGGCCTGGAAGTTTCTGGATGCCAGGCTGATCCCTGAGACGGTGGACGACCCGACAGCGATTTTTGAGGGGCTTAACCGCCAGGGGTTGGAAGAGGGCGTCTGTTACGTGACGGTACCGTCGCGTAGGTGGATTCGGGATGGCGGAGAGGCCGGAGGCACGATAGAGGCACCTTCTCCGCCCGGCCGAGTCTTCCTGGTATTTGCCGCCAGGAGAGAGTGGGGGTTCGTTATTCTTGATTGGGAGTGGCGGGAAGCCGACTCCGACAATCCTGGGTGTCCCAATGATTGGGGCAGAGATTTTGGGAGGAAGATATGGCCCACGACCTAACGGACTACCTTGCTGGAAGAGAGCCAAGGGCGTTCACGCCGCATCCCCATTACTCCCGGGATGCCGATTCCCTGACTTTTTTCTTTCGGGATGAGGACGCCATCGCCAAGAGGGTGGATGAGCTTCTGACCGTATACGTTTCCGCCGAAGGGGATGAACTGGTCGGGGCCAAGATCAAGGGTGTGCAGCAAGTCCTTTTGACTCTGGGAAACTTCGGCGTGACAATCAAGGATGCAGGTTTTACACTCGGGACGCTGTTTTTGGGTTGCATGGCAGTCAGCCGGGAACCGGCAAGACACGAGTACGAGCGGCTTGGCGAGTTTGTGAAGTCGATTCCCTTCGATGCCAGCGAACTTCAGCCCGCCTAGCTGACCTTCAAATTCGTTGCCTGCCAACCAAAGGCCCCTGGTCGCGGTGGCGCACCCGAGCAATCTCTTGTCTTGGAGTTGATGGTCCGATCCGCGCACATCGGACCAAATCGGATTCTTTGGAAAATCCGACCGCGGTTGCTCCATTTTCGCAACACCTTCCGTTTCCTTGGTTTGCGCTCTGGGGGCGGGCCGCGGGTGTAGGCTCCCATTAGGTCCGATTCGTGGTCATAAATTGGCGCGTTGTGGCTGGCGTGGGGTACGCCGGCCAACACGCCCCACACCACGAAAGGACCTTTTGTGAGCAGTACCCAAGCCTCTACGGGCGGCCCGGCGGCCGCCCAACTCCTCGACGTTCAAGCCGTGGCTGCGATGCTCGGCTGTAGCGCGAGACACGTCTACAGGTTGGCCGATGCCGGCCGAATGCCGGCGCCTCTGAAGCTGGGCGCATTGGTCCGGTGGAACCGCGACGCGCTCGAATCGTGGATTGCCGCAGGGCGCCCCTCCTCCAAGCGCGCAGGCAACACGATCCTTTTCCCTGGAGCGCGACTTGCTGGCCCTCGAAGAGGCTGTTGCCGCAACGTCGGATTGCCGCCTTGTGGTCATCGACCCCATCAGCGCGTACTGCCGGAAGGCCGATTCCCACAAGAACGCCGATATCCGCGGGCTGCTGGGACCGCTGGCCGAACTGGCCCAACGAGCCCACGTGGCGGTGTTTGCCGTCACCCACTTGAACAAGGGCGGGGGCAAGGCGAAGGGGAAGCCGGCCGGGGGCAAGACGCGCGACCGCTTCGCCGTGCTGAACGCCTTTGTTGACTTCACCCTTGCAGAACTGACTCGAAACGAAATTGCCGTTTGGCTGGTGCTTTACCGTGATACGAAGCCGGACGGCACGGCGCGGACTTCGCAAGCGGACCTGGCACGCCGGGCCGGCACTAGCGACCGCTCGATACGCCGGGCGCTGACGGCTGGCCCGTACATCATCTACCGGAACGTCGCCGATTTCCTGGCGTGTGCCATCACCAGGGACCGGGTGTGGATCGTTGAGGAGAATCACGCCATCTTCGCCGGGATGATACCAAGCCCCATTCCCATGGTCGACGGCCACAGGAAGAACTGCCCGATCCAGCGATACTACGCCTGCGTCAGGTCGGTCAGGGAGGCCGAGGACTGGCTGCTGCAACACGGCTACAAGAAGGCCCCGATCTACACGGAGCATCTTCCCGAGAGCGACCCCCAGAAAGAGTTCTTCATCCGGCACGTGCCTGGAACGAAAGCCTACTCGGTCGTGGCCCTGATGATCGACTACGGGGATTACGACATCCGCCTGGTGCCGTATCACTATGCTCGTGGCAAGTCACCGGTCGACTTTTCCCGCTTCCAAGAGGAAGATTGGACTGAGACGGGGGGCGGGGGCAACACGCTGCCCATGCCCTGGATCTCGACCGACGGCTACGGTTCGCACACCTTTGGCGGTCGCGCCCCGTATTCCAATCACGAGGAAGTCGGGCAATACGATTGGGACCGCTACGTGGAGGCGGTGATGGGCAGGTAGGGCCTGCCCTGGGATCGGCGGATCAACGAACCTCGGATGAGTTCGCTGTGACCTCGCATACCTTGCTCTCCAGCGATCGGTTGTCGGCATACTTCACGTGGAGATTCCCCGACGATGCCAACAACTGCGGGTCCTCTTTCTTGATCGCCGCAGCCGTCCTTGCTTCTTGCAGAGCCACAACTTTCCCCGGGAACTTTGGCAGATTGCGCCGAAATCCACGAAAGTGCCGTGATTTCCGAGACTTCGCTGCGTTTTGGCGAATTCCTGCTCCGGAATCAAGAACGCGGGGAAAAATGCAAGAAACAAGCGGCCACAGGTGTCAAGACACCCGGGCGACCGCCGAGATTGTCAGAGTCGAGTGACCGGTTCGGCGTGGGCTTGGTTTTCCAATTGTCCCATGGCGGGCCCGTGAATTCGCAAGAGCGCACCATCATCACCCAGGCGCGCAGGATCTGCGAACCCCGGGATGCTCGATGAATCGACGCGATGGTAGCTGGGCCGGCCCCGCATGCATGCCTCGTAGGTCTCCGCCTTGCCCGCATTGGTCGAGCACGTCGTGGCCAGGGGCATCGGCAGGTGCGTGTAGCAGTAGCCGCACTGCCAGCCCTTGAATTCCCGCTCGTTATGGGCAGGATCATACCGTTCTGGCCTTGGCGGGAAGTTGCGAGCACCGCGCGCGGATGGTTCATCTTGACTTCGTCGAAATGCCTCTGGAGATCGGCTTGCCGTTGGTGATGACGGTGATGGGCTTCTGCGGGTCCACCAGCTTATCGCTCGACGTCAGCCGGTAGGCCGCAGTGTTCCATGACTGCACCTGGATACGGTTTCCACTCCTCGCTCTTTTCCGCTGCCGACAGCCATGCGGCGGGCGTGCCTTCGACCACGGCTGGCGCCGATCGGTCCGCCGCGGTGGCAAGCGCGGCGATCGAGGCAAGGGCGGTCAGGGATAGTGCTGGCAGACGTTTTCGCGTATGCACACGGCCCCTCCTATTCGATTTCGATCCAGCGAATCTCCCATGGGCGCAGTTTCAGCACGATTGGCCTCTCGGCCAGGTCCGGCACGCCCTGGAAACGCAGGACCTTCAGATTATTAACCGCGGCAACGGCGTCCAAGGCAACCACGCGAACGACCCCTCCTGTCAGACCGCCGAGTGCCAGCCGCAGTTCCACTTCCGCCGGCCCGCCGCCTTCGTATCGCCACACGAGGACGTGGCGGCGGTGTTCGCGTTGGCAGGCGATGGCGCGGACGGCGCCCTGCTCGCCCGCGACAGCGAATCGCGGGCCTTCGAACTGCCCCAGCAGCCGGAACGCATACCACGCCGGGCGCACGCGGCCGTGGTGGTCGAACAGCGCACTGTACTGCGGCATCGTGTTCCACCAGTGGGCCATGAAGTTGCGGCCGCCGGGCGACATCCAGTCGAAATCCGCCTCGTCCACGAAGCAGTCGCGGACGTGATAGTAGGCCGCCATGTCCAAGCCGGCCTCGGACAGCCGGCGGACCGTCTCCAGCACGAAGGCGGGCTGGAATTCGGGCGCCAGGTTCGGGTGCATCAGGTCCATATTCCACTCGGAAATGAAAGTCCTCGTGTTCTTGAGCTGCGGGAAACGGGCCAGCTTCTCACGCATCCGTTTCACGTTCTCCGCATGCGCGCCGGGCGCGTCGGAGTAGAGATGCCACGACAGGACGTCGAGCGGCACGTCCCGCCGGGCACAATGTTCGATCAGGGCGTCCACCAGATCGCTGTGCGCGGAGGCCACGGTCGGCCCGCCAACCTTGGCTTGCGGGTCGCCGCGCCGCAGGCCGGCCACCGTGTGCGTGTAGTAGGTCACATAATCCTGGGCTTTGAACAGATACGGCGCTCCGCCGCTCTCGCCGATGTCCGGCTCGTTGGCCACTTCCCACACGGCCACGTCGAATTTCTCCTCATGGCAGTGCCGGGCCAGCACCTCGCAAAGCTTCTCCCACTCGGCATAGTCAGTGGGGTGGACGACGGCGTGATCCACCTTGGGATAGAGCACCGGCGGCTTCATGGCCACGGCCAGCGTGGGCCGCGCGCCGGCGGCGCGGACGGCCCGCAGCTCTCGGTCGAACTTGCTGAAGTCGTACTTCCCGGGAGCCGGGTAGATGCGATAGAACTCGCTGAGGAAGAGCCGGATCGTCCGCGGGCGAAGCTGGCGGAGTTCCTTCACGTGCGGCGCCAGGATCGGATCGCTTGGCAGCCCGCCCTGCCCGAGTGCGAAGCGCGGCAGGTCCCATTGGCCGTCCGGCTTGCTGAAATCGATCTTGAGTTCCAGCGGCTGGGCCTGAGCGAGCCCGGCGAAAAGCAGCGACAGCGTCACGGCAAAGATGGTTCTCATGGGCGGGTTCTCCTGCGGCTGAACGACTCACTTCTTGTGCGGGCCAACAGGCCGCACGCCGCTTAGCGGCTCAGCGATGACCGTCTCCCAGGCGATACGCTGGAAGCTGGCTGCCTGCTCCTTGCTGAGCCCGCTGTTGGCATAGGTGACTTTGCCTTGTGGGTCGGTTCCGAAGATGCAGGCGTAGTGGACCAGCGACACGAGGTAGCGGCCGGGAGGCGACAGGTGAATGTCGTCAGTATACATCGTATCGAAGAAGGTGTTGATGCCCGGCACCTTGCCGGCGTCGATCTCCTTTTTCAGCCGCGCCAGCGCCGGCCCGCCGGGGCAAAGGCGGACGGGCTTTCCGCCGCGGGCCTCAATCTGCTTATCCCAGATCTTCTTGAGGTCGAGGTAATAGAGCATCTTGTTGGCCATGGCCTCCTCCCAGTTCGCCGGATTGCGGTTGGGCGGGAACCACGGCGGTTTCATCCATCCCGCGCCTACGCAGTGCGCGTCGTGCTTCCAGTTGACCCGATCCGGCCATTGGGCGTAAAGCCAGACTTCGGCGCGAGGATTGTGCTTTCGTACCAGCTCGATGAACTTGCCGCCATAGGTCCCGTCGTCATCCAGCCCGGGAGGATTGGGAAAGGGTTGGAGGAACAAGTGGTCCACCCCCTTCGCGCATGCCACGTCGTAGTCGGCAGCCCACGCATCCGGCGAGGCGAAGCCTGCACGGTTATGGTCCCAGTGGAAGCGAATACTACAACCGGGGACGCTCTTCCGCATGAACAGCAGATTCATGCCGGCGCTATCCGCAACCGGCTGGAGGAAGCCGTTGACGGTATCCGTCAGGCTGTTGCCCAGGTGGTACGATTTGACCTGTTTCTCGGCGGTGGCTGCGGCTCCGATGCGGTAGGTGGCGATCGCCACGTCACTGTCGGCCAGTCCGGCTCGCGATGCGATCGCCGCGATGCTCGTGGTTCTGGGGATCGTAATCGGTCCGCGATAGAGCTGGCCGCTCTGCGAGGTGGGCGGCGAGCCGTCGGTCGTGTAATGAATGGTGGTGCCGGGCGGCCAGGTGCCGATCTCGATCTTCTGCGGCGCGGTGAAGGCCCCGCCTGGCGGATTGAAGCCGGGGCACGGGGCCTGGGCCTGCGAGCCGAGGTCGATGCCGACGTAGCTGTTTTCCGCGGGGCTTTCAAAGTATGTTTTTGGGTCGCCATCGAAGGTCTTATCGAACGTGACGGACTTGTTGTTGCCCACGCTGGTCCCGAAACCATTGCCCTTGAGCCGGCCGACGGGACTGTAGAATTCGATTTCGGCCAACGCCAGCCCGGTCCCCTTGGCTGATTCGATCTTGACGAAGCGGTAGACCTTGCCCGGCGGGACCACGACGTCAAGCCAGCCGTCGCCAGCCGGGACCCGGTCGATCCGCGCCAATTCCACAAATGCGGTGGTCGGCCCCTCGTTCGACCCAGTGATCCGCGCGCCTTTCAGCATTCCGACCGTCCCCGGCTTGGGCAGCACTCGGACCTTCGTGAGCACGAAACGGCCGACAGCCGCAGCGGCCGGCTTGTCTTGGGCATGGGCCGGAACTGCAACGGTGAACAACATCCAGGGGAGGACAAAAAGAAGTGCTTTCATTGGACGTTTCCTCTTGGGGGTCGCTGGAGTGCGGCAACGCCCTAACAGTCGCCGCAGCACGCGGCCAATTGCCAGGGCTACCCACAGCTTCATTTCTCTCGTCTTTGCATTCCCTGTTGTCTAAATTCGTAGCACGGTTTGGTTCCTCCGTCAAAGTTCCTTGTTCGCTCGCCAACGCGCTCAGTGCGGAGGCGTCGCAGCCTTGCGCAGAAAGTCGGCCGCTTGGACCTTGCGGCGAGGCATGTCCGGAGGGACCACGCTCAAGTCCGGGAACGGTTTCCCTTGATTCACAAAATATTCGATAATCACGGGCTGTACGCCCTTGTAAAGCCAGACGGCCCCCCTGCCTTCGGCGGGGCGGTAGGGTTCGGCGGTGTCGATCACGCGCTGGCCTGCCAGAGTCATCCGGCTGGGACCGTTGGACGCCAGGTGGAATTCGTATCTGCCGTCCGTTGCCGCAACAAAGAAGCCTTCGTATCGCATAGCAGCCCCCACGAGTCGCTCAAGCCTGGCTAGTTCGGGCAATGCGCACACGCCCCGAGTCTTGGGCCGCATGGCCGAGAGCTCGGGCAGTGTCTCCTGCCTTGCAGTCTCATAGTATTGGTAGTTCAACCCCGCTACTGCATCGGTCGTCATCCGCCCAGGTGTTGATCCACGAGTCGCCGTCGTAATGCGTGCAGTCGATCGTCTCGCCAAACACGGCATCGGCGAGGGCCACGGCTCGCTCGCTGGCAGCGACATCTGGGCTCCCGCCGCCCGTCCCTCCGCAGGCGATGACGCCCACGCCCAGCTTCGAGGTGGGCGAACGGCCGGTCAGGACGGCGGGGCCTCCAAATACCCGCGTGCCGGCGGCCGCACCGGCGGTAGAAGCCATCTTCCTGAGAAAGTGGCGACGAGTGAAAAGCGCGGTCATGATCAATTCCCTATGGTGTGGCCTTGGATGGGACGGGGGGAAAGCGCCGGGATAGACCGGCATGGAGTAGCGGATGAAAGAGCCGCATAGGAAAGGAGTAGCGAACCATCCTAACCCCGAGTCATGCGCCGGCGGTGGTAACATCGCGGGTGAGG
>JBEKTY010000267.1:0-7729 GCA_049515555.1 Thermoguttaceae bacterium | reverse complement strand
CTAAGCGCCGAAGATGAACTCCGCGATTGGGACTAAGTCGTAACAAGGTAGCCGTAGGGGAACCTGCGGCTGGATCACCTCCTTTCTAAGGATTATTTTCATCCGGCCGGTCTCACGACCGATCGGATCAAAAAATTGTGGAGCCGATCCTTAAAACCGGTCGGAGTCGAGACGCATCACGGCCTGTTGTTTGAAGCAGATCACGGCCCGGCCGGGGCAACCCGGCCGGGCCGAGCTTTTTCTTGCGGGGATTTCAGTCCCGGATTTGGCGCGGTAGAATAACGTAGGCACTCCTAATTCGAGCCATAGAATCCGTGAGAGGCCGTCCAATGAGCCCCGACCAGGTACGCGAACACTTACGCACGCAACCGTTCCAGCCGTTTCGGCTTTGTATGTCGGACGGTTCGTCCTACGAGATCCGGCACCCGGAGTTTGCCTTGGTGACGCAGCGCCAGATTGCGATCGGCATCCCTGCGGGGGCAGACGACGTGCCGGAACGTGCCGTCTACTGCGACCCGTTGCACATCACCCGGATCGAAGTGCTCCCCGAAAGCAAGCCACGACAGCGCCGCAACGGCCGGTGATCCTGCGGTAGCAACTCTGCCCCTCACCCTAACCATCTCCCGGAGGGCGCGGGGAGCGGACGTCCTGCTGCCAGCGGTGGAGCAGTTCCAGGGCGGCCCGCGGGGTAACGCCGTCCAGGTCCAGCCGCCGCAGCTCGTTGACCAATGGCGGCTCGGCCGGGGCGAAGAGCGTCATCTGCACGTGGGTCTTCTTTTCCGCCGGCCGGGGCCGGGCGATCTTGGCCCGACCCTCCGCATCCAGGTGCTCCTCTTCTAATTGCGAGAGGATCTCCTTGCTTCGCTCGATGACCTGGGCCGGCACGCCGGCCAGCCGGGCCACGTGGATGCCGTAGCTCTTGTCGGCCGCCCCGGCCACGATCTTGTGCAGGAAGACCACCTCGTCCTGCCATTCCCGCACCGCCACGTTGAGATTGCTCACCCCCGGCAGCGATTTTTCCAGGTCGGTCAGCTCGTGATAGTGCGTGGCGAAGAGCGTGCGGCAGCCCAGGTGCTCGTGCAGGAACTCGACCACCGACCAGGCCAGCGAGATGCCGTCGTAAGTGCTCGTGCCGCGGCCGATCTCGTCGAGGATCACCAGGCTGCGGGCCGTGGCGGTATTGAGGATGCGGGCCGTCTCGGTCATCTCGACCATGAACGTGCTTTGGCCGCGGGCCAGTTCGTCGCTGGCCCCCACGCGGGCGAAGATCCGGTCGGCCAGGCCGATCGTGGCCTGCCGGGCCGGCACAAAGCTTCCCATCTGGGCCAGGAGCACGACCAGCGCCGCCTGGCGGATGTAGGTGCTCTTGCCCGCCATGTTCGGGCCGGTGATCAGCAAGATGGCGCCGGCCGGGCCGCCGACCGTCACGTCGTTGGGCACGAACGTGCCCTCCGGCTCGGACAGGTCCAGCACCGGATGCCGGCCGTCAACGATCCGCAGCAGGGGCTCCTCGACGATGTCCGGCCGGCAGTAATTTCGCTGCCGGGCCAACTCGGCCAGGGCCGCGAGCACGTCGAGCTGGGCCAGGGCCGAGGCGCTGGCTTGCATCTCGCGGCGGGCCGCGACGGCCGCCTCACGCAGCCCCACGAACAGCTCGTACTCCAGCTCCTTGGCCTTCTCGTCGGCCGAGAGCACTTTTTCCTCGTACTCCTTCAGCTCCGGCGTCACGTAGCGCTCGGCGTTCTTCACCGTCTGCCGGCGGATGTAATCCTGCGGGACCTTCTCGCGGTGGGCGTGCGTGATCTCGATGTAGTAGCCAAAGACCTTGTTGAAGCCGACCTTCAGCGTGGGGATGCCGGTCCGCTGGCATTGCTCGGCCTGGTAGCGGGCGATCCACTGCTTGCCGCCGTGGGCCAACTCGCGGAGCTCATCGAGCGGCCCGTGGAAGCCGTCGCGGATCAGTCCGCCGGCGCGGGCCGAGAGGGGGCACTCGTCGGCCAGCGCGGCGGCCAACCGGGCCTGAAGCTCGGGGCAGGGGTCGATTTCGGTCTGCAACTGCGCCAGGAGCGGGCTTTGGCTGCCGGCCAGGCCGGCCTTGACATCGGGCAGCAGGCGGAGCGTCCGGCCCAGGAAAGCCAAGTCGCGGGGGCTGGCCCGGCCGGTCACCACCCGGGCCAGCAGCCGCTCCAGGTCGTGGATGCGGCGGAGGATTTTGCGGAGGTGCTCGGCCGTCGGGGCCTGGTCCACCAGCTCGCCGACGGCCGCGTGCCGGGCCGTGATGGCCGCCGCCTCGACCAGCGGGTTGGCCAGCCAATCGGCCAGGAGCCGCGCGCCCATGGCGGTTACCGTCCGGTCGAGCACGGCCAGCAGCGAGCCTGCACGCCGGCCGTCGCGCAGCGTGCGGGTGATCTCCAGGCTGCGGCGGCTGGCCTCGTCGATCTCCAGGGTGCCGGAGCTGTGATACGGCAGCAGGCGATCGACGTGCGCGAGCGAGGTTTTTTGGGTTTCGTTGAGGTAGTCGATCACCGCCCCGGCGGCGCGGAGGGCCTGCTGGTCGGCCGGGGCGTCGGAGAAGCCCAGGCCCTCCAAGGTTGCCAGCCGAAGGTGCTTGAGCAGCACCTGGCGGGCCGTCTGGGGAGCGAAGGCCCAGCCGGGGCGCCGCGTGACCATCATGCGCTCGACCAGCCTGGCGGGCAGCGGGGCGGCCTCCTCGGCCAGCAGGCACTCGGCCGGGGCGATGCGGGCCAGTTGATCGGCCAGTTGCCCGGCGGGAAAACCGGCGGCCACGAAGCGGCCGGTGGAAAGCTCGACCCACGCCACGCCCACCGGATCGCCCGGCGCAACGGCGGCCAGGTAGTTGCTCTCGTGCGGGTCGAGCAGGGCCTCGTCGGTCAGCGTGCCGGGTGTGACGATCCGCGTCAGCTCCCGCTTGACCAGCCCTTTGGCCAGCTTGGGGTCTTCCACCTGTTCGCACACGGCGGCCCGAAACCCCGCCGCAATCAGTTTGGCCAGGTAGCTTTCCAACTGGTGATGGGGAAAGCCGGCCATGGGCACCGGGGCCTCGCCCTTGTCGCGGCTGGTCAGCGCCAGGTTGAGCACCCGGGCCACGGTCTTGGCGTCGTCGTAGAACAGCTCGTAGAAGTCGCCCATGCGGAACAGCAGCAGGGCGTCCGGGCACGCCCGCTTCGCCGCCTGGTACTGTTGCATCACGGGCGTCGTCATAGCCTCAGCGCAACGGAAGAGGGCTATTCGCCGACGTAGGGCAGGAGGGCCATGAAGCGGGCACGCTTGATCGCCAGGGCCACAGCATGCTGACTGACGGCCGTGCAACCGCTCTTCCGCCGGCTGATGATCTTGCTCTGGCGATTGACGAGCTTCTTCAGCAGGTCCAAGTTCTTGTAATCGACGTACAGCGGGCGAGGCCGCTGCCCGCCGACGAACAGGGGATCTTTCTTCTTGGTGCGGACCTTGGCCTTGGTCCGCCGTTTGCTAACTCGATTGACCTGGAACTTGCGTGCCATGGAGATTCGGTTTTCCTGCTGCGGTGTTGTATGACGGCCTCGCCCCGACAGGGCCGATCGCCGCCCCAAGGGCGGAAAGCGTTAAGTGTACCAAGAATCAACCGCCAGACAAGCGGGGTCGGGGAAAAAGGCCGGCGGAAGGGGGAAGGCCGTGGTTCACCGGCCATTTGCCTGGGGTGGAACGAGGGCCACGCAAATATTCAGGGGGGGTAAGGGGGCACCGGTCAATAACCTCAGCGGCGGAAGCTCGATTGTTTCGACAACCCCCAATCGCCGGACGACTTCCGGCGAGAGCCCCTCGGGATGATCCTCGGCCCGCCAAACGATAGCGCCCCCCAGCCGCCGGAACTCGTCGTCGCTGAGCCAGGGGCAGCGCTCGATGCCGATGTCCTCCTTCTTGCCACGCCAGCTTTGATGGACCCGCGGCCACTGGGGGCTGAACAGGGCCACGTTGCCGGCCAGGAAGTAGTCGCCGGCGACGATCGGCAGCGGCCGGCCGTACCGCTGGTTCCAGACCTCGTTGACTTTATCGGCCAGGAGCCTGCCCGGATAGTGGATCCGCGTGGGTTTGCCGAGCAGGTACGGTACGACGGTGGGGTGGAGCAGCGTGCCGATCATGGTCAGAAAGACCACGGCGGCCCAGGCCATCCAGGTTCTTCGCCAGGCGGCGGACGATGGACGCAGTTCGAGGCACGCCAGCAGCAGCGGCCCGGCCAGCAGCCATAGCGGAGAGCCGTAGTCGCCGCGGAGCGGCACGCCGGCGGCGGCGACTGCCAAGTGCGCCGCGACGGGAACCAGTACGACAGCGGCCAGAAGAGATTTGGGGATTTGGGGATTTAGGGATTTGGGGGTTGAGGGGCTCGGGGGCTGAGCACCGGCTACCGAGTGCTGAGTACTGAGTACTGAGTACGGAGTACTGGGTACTGGGTACTGGGTACTGACCGCTGACCGCTGACCGCACTTCCACCGCCAGCGCAGCCCGGCCAGCGGAACCAGCACCACCGCCAGGGGCGCAAGCATGGCAAGCTGAAACAGGCCGAAGCGGAGCGGTTCTTCAAGGTGGTGATGCCAGCCGCCGGGGCCCTGGAGGTGTGCGACCGCGTGCTGGACCGCCGCCCGGTCATGCCGCACCAGCCAGACGGCGTGGGGAAGGAATACCGCGGTGGCCACGATGATCGCCAGGTATGGCCCCGGGCATCGCCAGGCCCTGCGGGCCTGGGGATGCAGCAGTCCGAAGGCCAGCATCGTTCCGCCCAGCAACAGGGTCGTGTACTTGGTCAAGAGACCCAAGCCCAGGCAGACGCCCAGGGCCAGCCACGGCCAAAGTTCGGTGCCACCCTCGTTGAGAGATGTGCGAGTTTTCTTTGCGCGGTGCCCCAACGGCCCCCGGAGGGCTCGATCCAGCAGCAGCACGGCCAGGGCCCAGGTGGGATAAAGGGCATAGTTGTTGTTCAGCGCCTCGCACTTGCAGGTGTAGAAAGGGCAACATTCCAGCAGGCAAACCGACAACAAAGCGGCCTGCGGCGGGAGAAGCCGGCGGGCCAGCCGCCACACGGCCCAGAAAGCGAGCACTACGGCCAACTGCGGCAGCATGTACTGGGCCCACAGGGCACGGTCGGTCACCGCCGCCGCCGCCCCGCAAATCCAACTGGGAAGCGGGGGATGCTTCGTGTAACCCAGTTGCCACTCGTGCCCCCACAGCACTTGCTCCACCACGTCGATGGGCGGATTGGGCTTGGTCAGGGTGGGAATGGCCGTCCAGACAACCAGGTGGGCCAGGAGGAACCACCGGAAGATCCGCACCGTGGGGTCGGGCCGATCCGCGGCCATAGGACCACTTAGGGATTTAGGGATTTAGGGATTTGGGGGTGTGGGGGTTTAGGGACCTATGGTACCATTCGTCCCAACCGAAAGCCGGAGGCTTCGAGGCACTCGGCAAGCTCCTCGGAGAGCAGGCACTGCAATTCCCCGGGCCGCAGACTGGCCAACGGATCGTGCCAACCGTCAGCATCGGCCTCGGAACCTGGTGGGGCGGGCAGGGCGGGATGCAGGGCAATCTCCGTCACGTCGAACCGCCGGCCGCCGGCCAAGAAGGTCTGAATCTTCGTCAGGTCGGTGTGGCCCGCGGTCAGCGTGCCGAAAAAAGCCCCGGGAAAGGACACCGGCAGTTTGGCGATCTGCCCACGGAAACGCCGCGCGAGGAAATTCTGAACGCTCGCCAGGAGCCATTTCTTCAAGCCCACGCCCGGCCAGCCAAGCGCCGGCAGCCAGCACCGCTCGACGGCCACGCGGACCGCGGGAATGCGAAACCGGGCCAGCATGGCGGGCAGGAGCCGGGAAACGGCCGGAAGCAGCTCCACATACTGGTGCCCGTTGAGGTGCGTGGGTTGCTGGCCGTGGTCCAACAGCACTTGGATCTGGCAGGAGAGTTCCCGATCGAGGGCCTGGTGGAATCGCCGGCCGCCGCAACGCAGCCGCGCGAGCAGGCCGAAGATGCCGGGGAACCGGCCTTGGGCGTCTAGCAGCTCGGCCGGGTAACGGTCGCCCGTGAGCGGCCGACCTTGGGTCAGGTTCAAATGCACGCCGAGATCGAAGGGGCGATCGGGGTCGTCCAGCCGCCGGCGGCGGGCCGCCGAAGGCAGTCCGCCGCGGGACCGCTCCTGAGCCAACTCCTTCCAAGCTTCCAACCCGCGTTCGGCGTCGGGGGCATTGGCCAGGACCGAAGTGCTGGTGAGTATCCCTTGGCGAAAGGCCTGCAAGATGCCGTCGTTTACCGCCCGATTCAGGCCCAGATCGTCGGCGTGCAGCACGATCCGCCGGACCGGGCCCGACTCGATTGCACGCCCATCGGCACCCATCAGGCGGCCCGTTTCTTGTCGCGCTGGTCGGCGGGTTGCCGGGCAGGCCATCGCACCGGCGGCAGGCCCTGCCGCGACCGGTTACGCCACCAGAGGCCAACGATATCGAGGAGCATGGGGAGCGTGTCGCGGCGGAGCGATAGCGTGGAGGCGTATTCGCGGATCAGGTTTACCGCAATGCGACGGAACGGAAGGCCCAGCCGCTCGGTGAGCAGTACGACCTCGGCATCGAAGGCGAATCCTTCCAGCACCAGCCGCGAGAAGACCTCGCCCGCGGCCCGCAGACTAAACAGCTTCAGGCCGCACTGCGTGTCGGTCACCTGGCGGGAGACCAGGCAGCGGACCACCTCGCGAAAGACCTCCGTAGCGACGGTTCGCGAGAGCCGGCGATTGGCGCGGTGGGCCGATTGTTCCAGGTCGCGGGCCCCGAAGACGACCTCGCATTGCCCGCCGCGGATCAACTCGTAGCCTTCGCGGAGGGCCGAAAGCTCGTATGGCAGGTCGGCGTCGGTGAAGCCCACTACCGCCCCGCTGGCCGAGAGCATGGCGGTTCGCACGGCCGCCCCCTTGCCGCGGTTGTGGGGCAGCGAAATCGTCG
The DNA here is from genome assembly GCA_049515555.1 of Thermoguttaceae bacterium. GTDB lineage: Bacteria > Planctomycetota > Planctomycetia > Pirellulales > Thermoguttaceae > JBEKTY01. The sequence continues at coordinate 752 of JBEKTY010000267.1, read as the reverse complement.
AGAACCGTGGCCCGAGCGGATCGGTCAGCTTGGCCGTGCGGTCGCGGCTGCCGTCGTCGGCCACCAGCACCCGGTAATCGAGGCCCCAGGTATCGAGGAATATGCCCAGTTCACCGAGCGTCCAGGGGAGCCGATTCTCCTCGTTGTAAGCGGGAAGAATGACCGTCAGGTCGTGGTCCGGCCGGTTGCCAGCCAGTGCCAGGGGACCGGCCGGCGCCGGGGCCGAACCGGCAGCGATTGGGCTGCCCGAGATACTTCGCATGGACTTCCTGTCAACTGGGTAACGCGAGGGCTGCGGCGGCGCATGGCCGTCGCGTGAAATCCTTTTCCAAAGGGCGGTTTCATACTCGATTCACCACCGGCGTGTAAAGAGCGAATCTCGGGAAGGCGGAAGGTGGGTGGCGGGGGGGAACCGGGAAGGATGAAGGGCGAAGGATGAAGGGGCAGGATGACGAGAGAGGAAAGGGGGGGACGGAAGGGGGAAGGCGGAAGCCTGGCCTTGCGTCTTTGCGACCAATAGCTGAAGTAAAAGGGCACGCGAAGGTGTCAACCCGGATCCCCGCGCGGAAGAACGCCAGGCGACCAGTTGGTCCCACGCGGAATCGTACCCCACGTGCCGAAACGTGTGCATCACTCCCTCCAGCCATGTCTTACCCTGCGCCGACTCTTCGCCAAACACAATCCGGCGGCTCTTCTGCAGGTTCTCCCGCAGGTGATAGAAGTCCAACCCGATGGCGTCCACCAAACCATGA
>JBEKTY010000266.1:0-7759 GCA_049515555.1 Thermoguttaceae bacterium | reverse complement strand
AACTGAGTGGGGAGTGGGGAGTGGGGAGTGGGGAGTGGGGAGTGGGGAGTGGGGAGTGGGGAGGGATGAGGGCGAAGAAGTTTTCAGTGTTCAGTTTTCAGCACGGCCAGGCACGCTGACCAGTAAGGAATGCAAGATGCAACAAGATGAAGGCGGAAGGCGGAAGTCCCACTCCCCACTCCCCACTCCCCAATCCCTAATCCCTAATCCCTAATCCCTCTTCCAACCGGACGATGCCGACGCCCGCCTGTTCGACCTCGTGGATGGCCCGGCGGCCATCGCCGGGCTGGAGCTCGGCGCCGCGGCAGGCGTCTTCGATCAAGAAGGTTTGAAAGCCGAGCTGCACGGCGTCCAGGGCGGTGCACTTCACACAGTAGTCGGTGGCCAGGCCGCAGACGTAAACCCGCCGCACGCCGTGCTGGTTCAGATAGTCGCCCAGTCCGGTGGCCTGGCGGCGGCCGTTATCGAAGAAGCCGCTGTAGCTGTCGATGCTCGGATCGGTCCCCTTTTGGAAGACGCGGGCGATCTGCGAGCGATCCAGGGCCGGATGGAGCTCGGCCCCGGGCGTGCCCTGCACGCAATGCACCGGCCACAGGACCTGCGGCAGGCCGGCCAGGTCGATCACGTCGCCGGGCCGCCGGCCCGGATGGTTGGCGGCGAAACTGCCGTGGTTGGCGGGGTGCCAATCCTGGGTGGCCGTCACCAGGCGGAATTGCTTCTGGAGCCGGTTGGCCAGGTACACGACCTGATCGCCGGCGGGGACGGCCAGGGCCCCGCCCGGGCAGAAGTCGTTTTGCAGATCGACGAGGATCAGTGCGTCCATCGGTAATATTTTACTGTAGTCGGCACACGCCGTGTGCCGTATTTCCGCACCCGGCGTGTGCCGACTACATTGCCGTGAAAATTGGAATCGGGGGTTGGGGGGTGACTGATTGAAGACAGGGATTGGGGATGATTACGGATTAGGTGCTTGGAATGGGGGTCGGCTGTCGCTTGCCAATCCCCAATCCCTAATCCCTAATCCCTTTTAGGCTCGAGCGCGTAGTCGGCCGGTTTCAGGCCCTTGACGAACTTGCCGAAGCCGAAGCCCGACGGTTGGTACCGGCCGACCAGCTCGACGTTGGCCCGCGGCGGGATCTGCTTCTCCATGCCCAGGCACCAATAGGCGGCATTGACCAGCAGGCGGCGGAGGCCTTCGCTGGCCAGGTCGGCGGCTGCGCCCATCGTAGTGGTGAACACGCGGCCCACCTGGCCCTCGCCGCCGCGGTAGGTCTTGGTCCAAGCGATGGGCATCATCGGATCGTTCTTCGCGCCCGGCAGCGGCGGGCTGGCCGGCTGCATGCCTTGGAGTACCTGCCCGAGGACCAGCGGCGTGCTGTCGCCGGGCAGGGGGAGCCGCACCTTGTACACGTCGGTGGGGCCCCAGACGTCGGCGAAGCCGCGGAGGATGGGGTGCTCGCGCATGCCGGGGGCAATTACGCCCCGCGTGCTCTCCGCGCCATGATGGCCGTGATGATCGATCCAAGTCTCGCCCAGGATCTCCCGGCCGAAGCCGCCCCCCGGGGCATTCGAGCTCAAGCGGTAATACTCCCTGTCGCGGGGAATGTTGAAGGCATGGGTGGCCGTTCGCAGGCCGATTACCGGCTTGCCCGCCGCCAGATAGTCAACAATGTTTCGCATCTGCTCGTCGGGCAGATTGCGCCAGCGGGTGGAAATTATCATCAAGTCGGCCGAGCGGAGGGCTTCCAGCCCGGGAATGTTGTTCAGCACGAGCGGATCGATTGTGCCGTCGGCGGGATTGATGGCGAACAGTACCGTGCAGGTGAACCCGTGATGCCGGGCGAGGATCCGGCCCAGTTGGGTCAGGGTCTCCTCGGAGCGGTACTCTTCATCGCCGGAGACGAGCACGACCTGTTTGCCCTTGCCGGGCCCGTCGGAGCCGGCATAGACCACCCACGGATCGGCCGCCGCGGCCCCCACGGCCGCCAGACAACCGGCCGTCACCAGGACCATCGCGCAGCAGGTCAAAAATCGCTTCATCATCGTCATGGAAGTCCCTTTCTGGGTTGGGGAAATCGAGTGCGAACCGTCACGACAGACGCGTCATTGTAATGCCCGGCGCGGGCGAGGGAAACGCGCCCGGCCACAGTATACATAATCTATGCAATCTCCTCCGAAAGTGATAGAATAACTAGTGGGTGCCGCTGCTGGCTTGCCCAACAGTGCTTCTCACACTGCTGGGCAAGCCAGCAGGGCACGCAGCCCGTGCTCTGGCGAAACTCCAGAAGGAGGCGACATGGATAGGCCTTGCCGACGTTCTACCCGGCGGAGTGTCCGGGTTTCCCGGCCAGCTAGCGGTCTTCGGGGCTTCGGCTTCACCCTGGTCGAGTTGCTGGTGGTGATTGTCATCATTAGCGTGCTGGTGGGGCTGTTGTTGCCCGGGGTGCAGGCGGCCCGCGAGGCGGCACGCCGCTCACAGTGCCTCAACCATGTCTTGCAGATCGCCACGGGTGTGCTTCAGCACCAGTCCGCCAAGGGCTTTTTTCCGTCGGCTGGTTGGGGCTACAGTTGGGTCGGCGACCCGGATCGCAGCTCGGGCAGAACGCAGCCCGGCAGTTGGATCTACAGCACGCTGCCGTACGTGGAGCAGGACGCCGTCTGGCGCCTCGGCGGGGTGGCCGCGACCGGCCAGTTCGACCCCAACGGCGCCACGATCGACTCCAACCAGATGGCGTTGGCGGCGCAGCAGGTGCAAACGCCAATCCCGCTGTTCAACTGCCCGTCGCGGCGGGCCGCAAGGCTGCTGCCGTACCAGGGCAGCGCTCTGAACAACGCCAGCCAGTTTACGTTGTGCGCCCGGGCCGATTACGGGGCCAACGCCGGCACGAACGTCCCCCAACCGCTCGCCCCGGCCGCGGCCATAAGCCCCTGGGTGCCGTGGGGTGCAGGACCGTCATCCCTGCCCACCGGCGCACAACAAACGTCAGTCACTTGGTCCGACATGACCAACTTCAATGGAATCGTCGGCCAGCGGACCGAAGTCCGCCCGGACGACATCGTCGACGGCGCCAGCCAGACCTACCTGCTCGGCGAGCGGTATATCAACCCGGACCACTACCTCGACGGAATGGATCCCACCGACAGTCAGACCATGTACTCGGGCGATGACTGCTCGCTACAGCAGTGGCTCGATCTTACCTCGAAGTCGACTGCGGCCAACCAAGTTACTGTTACTACACCGCCGGAGGCCCCGCAGCAGGATCGCCGCTACCTCTCGCTCAGTCACGTTTGGGGCAGCCCCCACTCGTCCGGGTTCAACGTCGCCATGTGCGACGGGTCGGTCCACACCGTCAACTTCTCGATCAACCCGACCGTTCACGCCAACCTGTCCAATCGACAGGATCGGCAGACTATCGCCACTAACGCCTATTGATCATTTGGCGCAGACTGCCACTGCTGGCTTGTCCAGCAGTGCCTCTCACACTGCTGGACAAGCCAGCAGTGGCGCCCAATCCTGGCAGGGGAAGGCGAGATTTCGGGTTTCGCTTGGCGTGGCCGAGTTCTCGGCGCCCGTGGCGTGCCCCTGTTTCCGGATGTCCAGCAGACCTGTGACCCACCTAGCGGGGTGGTATCTGCTCGATGTTTGGTAAAAGCCCACTTTTGAAAATATTTCTTTCGACCCTCTTGACTGGTGGCCGGTAACAGGAAAAGATTATTATTGGAAATGGAAGAAGAGGTGCCGATTATTCTCTCACCCCAGTGCTTCCGGGTTGTTTTCGTCGGCAACACCGTGAGGACGACTTGGGAGAGCCGTAACGGAGGAGACCATGAAACTTAGCAAGTCCGCTACCGTCGAAGAACTTCAGGTGAGCAGCCGGTTCGAAAGTCTCCGGAGGATCCTTCTGGCGGAGCAATATGCGGATCACCTGAAAAAGCCCTTGGCTTATTGGGCCCTGCCGGCCGATCGGAGGCTGCCGCTGGCCTTCCTGGGCCGGACGCTGGATGACCTGCTGCATACCCCGTTTGGCGAGCTTTCAAACACTCCTGGCATCGGGCAGAAGAAGATCAGCTCGTTCGTGAAGTTGCTGGCCCGGGCGGCCAACACCGATCCCGCGCATCTGCCGGCCGACGTGGCCCAATTGCCGGTTCGGTACCCGGAGCGGGGCGGCCCTGAGGCGGAAGGCGGCGGCGGCGACGGCTTCAACCCCAGCGCGGTCTCGGAGGTCGTCTGGGCGCAGTGGCGGGCCAGCGTCGTCAAGCACGGCTTGGGCGGCGAGAGGCTCGGCCGCTTCGCCCCCAGCCTGCGAAACATGACCCGCGTCATCTGGAATGCCTCCCTGGAGAACTACACCCGCTACACGCTGGCCGAAATCCGCGCCATGAAGACCCATGGGGAGAAGCGGGTCCGCGCCATTCTGGAGGTCTTCCACAGCGTTCATGTCCTGGTGTCGGGAATGGGCACCCAGGAGCACCTCGTGGTCCGCATCGTGCCCCGCCTGATCGACCAGGTCGAGCAGTGGCTCGGCCAGGCCCTGCAAACGCCGGGCTGCGCCGGCAAGGAAGAAATCTTCGAGCACCTGGTCCGCCCGCTCCTGGAGCAGGTCGAGATCGATGCTACGCAGCAGATCGCCAACCTGGCGAAGAACCGGCTGGGCATTTTCGGCCCCATCACCAGTGTGCGGCAGGCGGCCCGCGTGATGGGCCTGACCCGCGCCCGCGTCTACCAGTTGCTCAACGAGATCAACGACATCCTGGCCGTCCGCTGGCCCACCGGCCGGCACCAGCTCTACGAGCTTCGCGACAAGCTCGCCAGCGAGGCCAAGCACCTGGATCCGCCGCCCGATCTCCAGCAGTTCTACGCCGCCGCGGAGTTGTTCTACCCCGGCAGTCGGCGCGGCGCGGCCGGACCGCTGGAACACGCCATGCTCGAAGACGAGGAAGACGACCTGGACGCGGAAGAGGAAGCCGACCACTTTGAACACCACCGCGAGCACGCGGGGGTCGGCGCCACGCAGCCCGTCGGTTATGCGCCGGCCTAAGCCTTAGCCTCCGCCCCAGGTCTGGGCCAAGGCCACGAGCCACTCGGCCGACTGCATCATTTCCTCCAGGCAAGCCCACTCCAAGACCGAGTGGGGCGTGTGCGCCCCGCACGAGAGGTTGGGGGTGGGCAGGCCCAGCTCGGTCAGCCGCGAGCCGTCGGTACCGCCGCGGACGATGGTCTCCCGCAGCGTGCGTCCCAGGCCCTCCAGCGCCCGCCGGGCGTAGCCCACGGCCCGGGGCTCGCGGATCAGCCCGGCGGCCATGTTGCGGTACTGGGGTTTGATCTCCATGTCGATCTTGGCGCCGGGGAAGTTGGCCGCGGCCCCCGCCGCCGCCGTGCGCAGGAACTGCGCCTGCTCGGCCAGGCGGGCCGCCTCGAAGTCCCGCAGCAGCAGCCGGATCGTCAACTCGCCCACCCCGCCGCTGATCTGGTACGGATGCACAAAGCCCGCGCGGTCCTCCGTGGCTTCCGGGGCCAGCCGGTCGCGCGGCAGCCGGGCCAGCAGGTCGGCCGCCACCCGAATGGCATTGGTCATCCGCCCCTTGGCAATCGAAGGATGGATGTTGATGCCCTCGATCGTGATCCGGGCTTCGTCGGCCGAGAAGGTCTCCACGTCGATCTGGTCGGTCCCTTGGCCGTCCAGGGTGTAGCAGACCACGGCGCCGATCTGGCCGGGGTCGAGGTGTTCGATCCCCCGCCCGATCTCTTCGTCGCAGGTGAAGCACAGCCGCACGGCGCCATGCTCGACTTCCGGGTGCTCCATGAGCCAGGCAGCGGTTTCCATAATCACGGCCACGCCGGCCTTATCGTCGGCCCCCAGCAGCGTCGTGCCGTCGGAGGTAATCAGGGTCCGGCCGGCGAGCGTTTCCAATTCCGGCTGGTGGGCCGCGCGGATCACGCGCCCCGCCGCGCCGCCCAGCACCAGGTCGCCGCCCGCATAGCCCCGGATCACCTGCGGCTTGACCCCCGCGCCGCTCGTTTCGGGCGACGTGTCCAGGTGGGCGCACAGGGCGATGGTTGGGCCGTGGCCGGCCCGCGTCGCCGGAACCGTCGCCAGCACGATCCCGTGGCCGTCCTGCCGCGCATCGGCTATGCCCGCGGCCTGCAACTCGCGGACCAGCAGCCGCCCCAGCCGAAGTTGACCCGGCGAGCTGGGGTAGCCCTTTGCATCGGCTCGGGCCGTCGTGTCGATCTTCACGTACCGTATGAACCGCTGCAACAGCCGGCGCTGGTTCACTGGAAAGGCCCTCTTGATCTCAGAAAATAACTCTGGGCGGTGGGTGTTCTCACCGCCGGCCAAAGCGGTACAATGGCGTACGTAGCGGACCGTCGGGCCGGCCGTTTCAGCGCCCGCCCCCGCACACGCCGTCAGCATAACCGACGGTCCGGCGCGCCGCCAGAACCGAAGACTGCTCAGAGCTTGTGAAGGAATCGATTTGTGCCCAAGTTCGGCGCGGGTCTCCCGACCCCGCCGCCGCAGGGACCGAAGGTCTCAGGTGTTAGGGAGACCTTCAACGCGGTGGTGTGGCTCGGTCGGAGACCGGCCACAACGCGGGCCAGAACCGAAGACTGCTCAGCCCAGGACTATTGAAAGCCGGAACCTCACCTCTCGCCCCCCGCCCCTCACCCCTCGCCCTTTACCATGACCCCTGCCATCCGCTACCTGGTGTTCGATGTCGAGACGGTCGCCGACGCCCCGCTGGTGGCCAAGCTCCGCTCGGCGGACCCCGCGGTCGAGCCCTCCGAGGCCGTCAGACGCTATCGGGCGGAACTGATGGATAAGTACCAGAGCGACTTCATCCCCTACACCTTCCAGGTGCCGATCTCGGTGGCGGCGGGCAAAGTCGCCGCCGATTTCCGGCTGGTAGACGTGGTCGTGCTCGACGAGCCGCAGTTCCGCCCCCACGTCATTACCGAGAACTTCTGGCGGGGCTGGGAGCGATACAATCGCCCCACGCTGGTCAGTTTCAACGGCCGCGGTTTCGACCTGCCCTTGCTGGAGCTGGCCGCCTTCCGCTACGGCCTGAGCCTGCCCGGCTGGTTCCAGTCCTCCCCGCGGGCGTCCGAGCAGCTTCGCAACCGCTACAACACCGCCTCGCACCTCGATCTGTGCGAGCTTCTGACCAACTTCGGCAGCAGCCGATTCACCGGCGGCCTGAACCTGGCGGCCAATCTGCTCGGCAAGCCGGGCAAGATGGACGTGCAGGGCGACATGGTCCAAGACCTCTACAACACCGGAAAACTCGCCGAAATCAACGACTACTGCCGCTGTGACGTCCTGGACACGTACTTCGTTTTCCTGCGGACTCGCGTGCTCTTGGGCCAACTGCCGCTGGAGACCGAGCAGCAGATCGTCAACGAGACCAAGGCCTGGCTGGAGGCGAAGGCCCCCCAGGCGCCCGCCTTCCGCCGTTATCTCGATCGCTGGGGCGACTGGCCCAACCCCTGGCGGCCGGCGTAGGGTGGGTCGAGCGCAGCGAGCCCCACCATTTTCGACGGACGACGGAAGACGGACGACGGGTGGGAGTGATTCCCTCCGTCGTCCGTCGCCCGTCCTCCGTCGTGCTCTTTGTGGGGCTCGCTCCGCTCGACCCACCCTGCAAATTTGTCGCGGTAGGGACCGCCCTTGCGGGCGGCCCCCCGCACAGATCCGTACTTGAAGCACTACCTCATACGGCTCTTACCTTGGGTGGCTCACGATAAGTCGCTCATCGGGGT